>NZ_JAVKLQ010000075.1:0-13236 GCF_031539175.1 Limnohabitans sp.
AAACCGTGACGGATGAGGAATTGACTATGATTGAAAACCGATTGAATCATCGCCCCAGAAAGCGACTAGGATTCAAGACACCTCACGAGGTATTCCATGCCTCGTTAAAGCGTGTTGCACTTCGTCCTTGAATCCGCCAGGGTTTATTTCATCGTGGATTCATTCTTTTTCGGGATCAACACCCAAAAACTATCAAAGATGGGGCTGCTTGACAGCCATGGCGTACCGCTCACAGATGCCGAGCAAGACACCAAACTCAGCAGTGAAGAACATTTGTTTTCGCGCCTGCGTTCGTCGAGCTTTTTGCGCAGTGCCATTTTCAGCAAAGGTCATACTTTGTTCAGCCAAGGCGACATGGTCGAGGAAGCCCACGTCATCTTTCAAGGCCAAGTGCGCGTGATCGCGGGCGACACATCCTTTTACATGGGTCCCGGCGCAGTGATTGGCTTGGCCGAAGGCATTGCAGGCGTGCCCATGCGTTGGACCCTACAAGCGGAAACCTTGTTGAACACCCGAATCATTCCGATCAAACGAGCGATCGAAGAGATCCGAACCACGGACGCTGGCTTGCGCAGTATTTGCCGCGTCACGGTCATGCGCACCTTAGGCGTGGACCAAACCCCTGAAAGTTTGCGATGAGCGAAGCGTATTTCCCCATTCAAAGCTACAAAGCAGGCGATGTGCTGTTTTCGCGTGGCGATGCAGCACACACCTTCTACATGATCGAATCTGGCGAAGTCGATTTGTTTGTACCGCCAGCCAATACATTTCTGGTTCGCTTAGGCCCCGGCGAAGCATTTGGTGAACAAGCCATTTTGACGGGCGGCGTGCGCGGTGCTACGGCAATCGCCGTGACTGACATGGTCTGCATTCAAATGACCGCAGAGTCTTTGCAAGAAATTGTGCAAAGCCAAACCTCGCTGATTCGGCCGGTCTTAGAAGGACTGTTTCTTCAGCTTTATTTGCAGAACTCCATCCGTTCTGCCATTCCCGAACTCAACTCGTGATGTCGTCAGCCGCAATGGCTGGCTGAAACAATGCACTGTCCAAAGGGCGTCGCAGGCGATAGACCTGCGCGTCTGAGTTGAGGTCGCCAATCAATGCATCAAAAAACACCTTGGTCGCATCGGGCAAACGTGGCATGGGGAGCCACTGTGCGGCCGTGATATTGCGCAAGCCCACCACCTCATCAACTTCGAGCATCAAAGGTTCATCGCCCTCAGTCGCGCTGTAAACAACGCCCATCAAACGCTCGCCCTGCGCTTGTCCAAAAAAGGTGTGCACGGCCACCGAGTTCAGCACTTGCTTGCGCCACTCGACATGACCGCCCTGCCCGCCCACCGCCAAGTCGTCCAGACTCAGCACCTCGTGGACGCCCAAGGCGTCCACCAAGAGTTGCAAAGGACCTGCGCGAACTTGGAGATAAATGGCCATACCGATCAGGCTGCCACAGGCATTGGAGACATTTGGGGCAACTGGGGCAATTGCGCGTGGTTGCCAATGTTCTCGGCGAGGCGGTAAATGGCCGCACCGTCCAGAATCAGCACCACACGTCCATCGCCCAAGATCGACGCACCGCCGACGCCCGGCAAAGCGGCCAAGCGTGGGTGGATGTCTTTGGTGAACAACTCTTGGCGTCCCACAAACTCGTCCACGGAGACACCCAGAGTACGTTGACCATCGGAGAGCACCACCACAAAACGGTGCTGACCTTCGCTGGTTTGCTTGAAGCCCAACAGCTCTTCAAGGCGCACGATGGGCAAGAAGTTACCTCGCAACATGATGGCGGTGCGACCTTTGACCGACTGCACATCGGCTTCGCTGATTTCGACCAACTCGGCCACATAGCGACCCGGCACTGCCAAGGTTTGCCCTGCGGTATTGACCAACAAGACCTCTTGAACCGCCGCCGACAAAGGCATTTGCATCGTGAAGATGGTGCCTCGCCCCAACTCAGAGTCAAGGTGAATATTGCCGCCCAAACGCATCACGTTGGTACGCACCACATCCATGCCCACGCCACGGCCTGAGGTTTCGGTCACCACATCGGCCGTGCTGAAGCCTGCACGGAAGATGAACTTCAAAATGTCATCGCGGCTCATCAACAAGCTGTCTTCTTCTTTGACCAAGCCACGCTCCACCGCTTTGCGGCGCACGCGTTCAGGGTCAATGCCTTTGCCGTCATCGCTGACGCGAATCAAAATGCGACTGCCCTGCTGCTCCGCTTGAATGCGAATGACCGCCTCTTCAGGCTTACCGGTCAACTTGCGCTCAGCGATGGTTTCAATGCCGTGGTCGGCACTGTTGCGCACCATGTGCAACAAAGGATCGGCCAGCGACTCGACCATGGCCTTGTCGATCTTGACCTCTTGGCCGGTCAGCTCCAAACGAATTTGTTTGCCTTGTGCTTGCGCCAAATCGCGCACCATGCGTGGGAATCGTTTGAACACCAATTCCACAGGCACCACACGCAAGCCCATCACGCTGTCTTGCAAGCGCGACAAGGCGCCTTGAATCAAGGTGTCTGTCTCTTGCAAACGGCGGTTTTGCTCGTCAATCAAATCAATCAAACGCTGCAATTGCGCCACACCGGTCAGATCAGCCAAACCGGTATCGCTCGAGCGACGCAAGGCCACCGCTTGCTCACGCAAACGCTGGTCTGCAATGACGTGGGCCAGTTGGCCTCGCACCAAAACCATCTCGCCGATTTGGTTCATGAACTGATCGAGCATCTCGCCCGGCACACGAATCACATTGGCAGCTGCAGCCGCAGGTGCAGGCGCACGAGCAGGCGCTGCTGGTGCTGGTGCTGGTGCTGCGGGCGTCGGCGCAGCGGCGGGGGCGCTAGCAGCAGGCGCTGGCGTGTCAACCATCACAGGCGCCGCAACCGGCGCAGGAATTGCAGCAGTCGGTGCCACAGTTGGTGTTGGTGTGGAGACAGGCGCCGATGCAGCAGGCAACTCGGGCGCAGGTGCAGCCGCTGTAGGCACTGCAGCTACAGGCACCGTGGCCGTGGCTGGCTTCGGTTCTGTAGAGACTTCGCCAAACTCAATCATGGCCGGGCCGCTGGTCACCCCAAATTGCCCCAAGAGCTTGATCAGGCGTTTGTCAGCGTCAAGTTGCTTGATCTCGGCATCGATCTCGGCAAAGTCGCCTTTAGAGATGAACAACATCTCGTACCAGCTCTCATCATCCACAAACACAGACCGGTTGGTGATGATGCGACCACGCTCAGACACCCACGACAAAAATGACGTGGCAATTTGCTCTGACGACTCCAAATGGGCGACCACCAAATAGGCCTTCGACCCGTCGTCGATCATGTCCTTCAACTCACGTGTGTTTTCTGAAGACAGCAACTCAGCCAACTCGGGAGGAATGCGCAACGAGGCATGGAAATCTTGAATCTCTTGCGCCGACATATCGCTGGCGTTGTCGTGCGCCCAGACATAGTCCTTCATGCGCTGCGACAAGCCCTCCTGTCGCGCCACGAACGCGGCATTGAGCAATGGTTTTTTGTCTTTGCTCTGACACACGTCACGAATGAACGTCACCGCATCACGGGTCAAGCTGATGACTTCGTTGTTCAGCGCCAAATGTGATCGACCTGCACGCGCGTAGGCGTCCATCAACAACAATGGCACATCGCAATGGGCGTCTGGAAACAATGAGGTCAGATAAGCGTGCACGCGCGAAAACTCTTGCGACACATTGCCTGCCACGGTCTCATCGGCGTAGGCCACGGCGGCTTCTAAGGTCTCTAAGTTTTGAGCAATGCTGTTGAGCAAATGGTCCAAACTTTCACGCAGAGTACGCGACAACACTTGACTCAATGACTCGCCACCGAGATCGCTGCCCGTGGTTTCACCCAAGTTACGCAAATCGCTCAAAAAAGCAACGATGGTGTCCACCACCAACTCGCCGTTTTCACGGCTGATGGTTTCGTCTTTGGGCAAGGCTTCCGAAATGTCTTGAATGCGCTTGGTGATACCCAAGTAACCCAATTTATTTGAGGCCCGCACCATCCACACCAACGGACGACGGATGTCATTGGCCACCGACAAAATTTGTTTTGGGTCTTCTTTGGCGGCAATCGACAAAGCCAATTGCTCAAGAATAGGCAAACCGTTTTTCAGCAAACGCAAGAAAATCGATTGATCGTCTGGCGCATCTTCGTCCGTGCCAGATGCCGAAATTTTCACCAACTGTTTAGGCTCAGGAGGCGCAGCTTTTTTCGCTGGCGTTTTAGGGGCCGCGGGTGCAGCTTGCTCCGGCGTCGCAGGAGTCACCGTCGCAGCAGGTGCAGCGGGCGCCTCAGGCTCTGGCGCTTCAGCGCCGCCGCCAGAGGCTTTGCGGAATGCCGCTTCAAGCTCTTTGCACAAGGCATCAGGTTTTTGGCCATCGGAGCGTTCAGCCACCGCGATGTCACGCAGGCCCTTGATGGCGTCTAAGGCTCGCAACAGCACGTCGACTGTGAGCTTGTCCAAGCCAGTCACGCCTTCGCGAACCAGTCCTAACAAATCTTCGGCGCGATGTGCGACGGCCTCAAGCGCGCCCAACTCCATCACACGGCTCAAGCCTTTGAGGGAGTGAAAAGCGCGAAAGAGGCTAGAAATTTCTTCGCCCGACAGCTCGCCACCGTCGGCACGCACCAACAGTGATTCAATGCCCTCAATATGCTCTTCGGTTTCTACCGCATATTGAGCCCATATGGTCTCGATAAAGTCATCTGACATTGACTTGTGCCCCTTGTGCGCTGATTACCTGAATGACGTGGTGCTGTGATGTTTTCGTGAACGAAAAATCAGATGCCGAGCACTTTGCGTGAAGCGGTCACGATCTCGTGGCCCTTCTTTGCGTTCAAGTCCAAGCTCATGGCGCCCGAAGGTTTAGCGATCACTTCTGCCGCGCCCAGTTTGCGAGTTTCCAACGCTTGTGGTGAGCCCGTTTGAGCCACAGAAGACACGATGATCACAGGCACATTGCTGATGAGGCGCAAACGCTTCAAGCACTCAATGCCGTCCATGTGCGGCATTTCGATGTCCAGCAACACCAAGTCTGGGTTCAGCTCTTTGATGTTTTGCAAAGCTTCAAGGCCGTTGGTCGCTTCGCCCACAACCGCCAAATCTGGGTCGGCGCTGATGATGCCTCGCAACAAAGCGCGCATCACAAAAGAGTCATCAACGATCAGAATATTTTTCTTCGACATTTCAATTCACCTCAAAACAAATCAAACAAGGGATGCGCCTAAAAGGCCACCCACACCTGCCATGCGAGCCAACCGTGCACCCAACGCTGCGGGCGCGAGTACGGCAGTGGCCAAGCCGGCATCAATCACAGAAGACGGCATGCCGTCCACGATACAACTGTCAGGCGTCTGCGCCAACACGGCGCTACCTTTACGTGCCACCAACTCTTGCGCGCCCTTCATGCCGTCATTGCCCATGCCAGTCATCACAACCGCCACCACAGGGCACGAGACCGTCGCTGCCGAGCGAAACAACACATCGGCATTGGGGTGAATGGGCGCTTCAGGACTGGTGCGCTCATACAACATGATGCGGCCAGGAAAAGGTTCACGGATCACCACATCGGTACCACCTTTGATGATGATCACCATGCCCGGTTTGGCCTCCATACCATCGGTACTTTCCACGACGTCCAAGCCCGTTTCAGTACTCAAGTGGCGGGCAAAACCGCTGGTAAACATGGGCGGCATGTGCTGCGCCACGACCAATGGACATTTCAACTTGCCCATCGCCTTGAGCGTCTGCGGCAATGTGGCAGGCCCTCCCGTAGAAATCCCCAACACCACCAAACCCGGTACGCCTTGGTTTTCAGTTTTACGCTGAAACACTGGCTTCGACGTATCGACGCTGCTCACAGCGGGGCGTAACCCACCTGCAGAAAACCGCGAACGCTTCTTGGCCCAGTAACGCAATTTGTCGACCAGCTCATCGCCAATTTTGACGATGTCGAGTTGCACAAACGATGATTTTTTAGCAATGAAATCGACCGCACCCAACTCCAACGCTTTGATGGTGGTGACCGAGTTGCGCTCGGTCAAGCTGCTCAGCATGATGATCGGACAAGCACAACGCGCCATGATTTGGCGTGTGGCTTCTAAACCATCCATGACGGGCATTTCCACGTCCATCGTGATCACATCAGGACGTAGCGCCTCGGCCATTTCGACGCACATCTGGCCCGTCCGCGCTTCTCCCACCACCTCGATATCAGGATGCCCTTCGACCATCTTTCGAATGGCGATGCGCATGAACGCAGAGTCGTCGGAGATCAGCAACTTGATCATACGGTCACCCCATTTCGCACATACCAAGGACCACCATTGCCCAGGCGCTGCTCGAAATATTCAGGCACCAACATTTGCACCGAAGCGCCCATGACCAGCACACCGCCTGTCGACATCGAACGGGCCAGCATGGTTTGCACAGACTTCTTCACCGAGTCTTCAAAATAAATCAGCACATTGCGACAAAACACCAAGTCCATGTTTTGCACGGGTGGACGGCTGTTCATTAAATTGAAGCGCTCAAAGCGTACGCAGTTTTTCACCCAGTCGCGCACCTTGTGGTAGCGCACCCCAGGCATGGCATTGGACGGTGCCATCGACACATCGTCAAACATGGCGCGCCAATGCTCAGGCAGATTACGGAATGACCCCATGCCCAACTCGCCATACACGCCTTCGCGCGCAGTGCGCAAGGCTTGGTTGGACACATCGCTGCCCATCACAAACAAAGACCAACCCGCTTCAGGCACCACACGGCCATCGGCTTGTTGCCGCGCTTTACCGGCTTTTTGCAAACCGCGCAGGCACATATAGGCCAGGTCATACACCTCTTCCCCCGTGGAGCTTGCGCCTGACCACACCTGCAGCTGGCGATTCTTTTCACGCGAGGCAATCAAGTTAGGCAAGATGTCTTTGCCCAACATATCCATCAAATCAGGGTCGCGGCAGAAGTAGGTTTCATGAACAGTCAAGTTCTCGACCAACGATTGCCACTCAGGGTGCTCTGACGAACAGGTGTTCATCGAATTGACCCAGTCGCGTAACACGGAGATGGGCATTTCTTTCAAAATACGCACCAACTTGCGTTCAACCAAGGTTCCGGGCTTGATGCCAAAACGTGACTCCACGCCCAGCATCAACTGGTTCACGATTTCAAGTTGTGTCGCGGTATCAGACCGTGTTTGCGCAGAAACCGGCGCAGCAACAGGCACAAACGTGTGATTCAGGGCAGCTGTGCTGCCCTTTGCGTTTTGCACCGCTGTGCGCATTTGCGCAATCAAATCATCGACATTGTCTTTAGACAAAGATATTCCTTTGAAATTAGGCAGCCCTAGACAAGGGCTCCAAAGACAGCAAGGAGATCAACTCGCCGTCTAAACGACCGACTTCGGTCAAATAATCGTTTTGGCTGGTGCGCACAGGCGTGATGTCCTTTTCGGCAATCTCAATCACGCGATCGACTTTGTCCACCACCAAAGCCCAAGGGGCCCCTTGAATACGCACCACCACATACGCAGACGTGTCTTTGCCTTTGATGCCCAACATGTCACGCATGTCAAGCACGGGCGCAACCTCGCCTTTGATTTGCACCACGCCCGCGAGCGAATCATCACCTTGGGGCAAGTTAACGGCAGAGCCGTACTCTTCCACGCGGTCCACCAGCGACAGTGGCAACGCGCAGCGCTCGTCCCCCAAACGGAAAGACAGCAAGCGACGTACAGATTTCATTTCTTGCTCTGAGATGGCAGCCATATCCACTCCGTGTTGAATCAAATAACGGCGGAAGTGCGTCATGCTTTCCAGCGACACCAAACCACCCAAGGCCACCAAGCCCGTCATGCGGCCTTCCCAGGCGCCATAGCCAGGCAAGTAACCTTCGAGCTGGGAGTCCCCACCCGTGATGGTTTGCAAAATGTCTTTTTCGTAGCGTTCGATACCGACCATATCGGCCACCGAAATGCCCAGACGTGAGCCATGAACAGCCACGACCAGTACGAATTTGGGCGCCGTGGTGGGCTCACATTTGAGCAATTTGGAAAGCGAGAGCACCAGCAAAGCCGAGCCACGCAATTGCATCAAACCCTCCACCTCAACACCCGCCCCAGGCAATGCCGTGAGATCGCGAATTTCGACAATCTCTAAGACATCCTCCATATGGAAGGCATAGGTCTCGTTGCCATCTTGCACCGTCACAGTCGGCATGTCGTTGTTAACCAACTCAGTGGCTTCTGCAGCATTGGTCACTTCGAGTTGACCCACCAAGCCACCGCCGCCTTCGGGCACGCCCACAGGCTCCATGTTTTGCAAACCCAGAGAGGCTTCGTTGAGCAACAACACCATGCCATCGGGCATCATGAACTCGCCCCGCACCAAAGCTTCTGAGTCGCTTTCGTCGTAGAGCTTGATGGCGTCAGGCTCTAAGCTGATTTTGTTGAACACGCGGTCCACTTGGACCACAACCGTGTCTTTTTGCGCGGTGACCACCAACAAATTACCGTTGGGGTCGGCCGAACGCTCGCCCATCCCTAACCGTGCTGCCAAATCCACCTTCAGGTAGACCGCGCCGGCCACGTTGACCAAGCCCTCCACATCGGCGGGGGCATAGGGCAGCGGGGTCACGGGCAATACGTCCAAGACCTTGCTGACACCAATGGCTGAAAAAGCGAATCGCCCCTTGCCAACTTCAAAGAGAACCAGTTCCATGGCGTGTTCCGTCAGATCTTGAATTTTTCGATTTCACGGCGTGTCGAGTCCGCCACTTTCGACAACTCGATCATGCTGGCCGCCAACTCTTCCGATGCGGCGGAGTTGGTATGCGCAATTTTTTCAAGGTTGGACACGCTGTTGTTGATTTCTTGCATGGTGCGCGTTTGCTCTTCCACGGCCGCAGAAATACGCTGCAGCATGCCATCGGTTTGCGATGAGCTGGCCACGATGCGCTCCATGTCGCCACTGACCTCGCGCACCGCCAAAACGGCACGATTGGCTTCGGACACGGCTTGTTGAATCAGTTGCGTGATCTCTTTGGTGCTGTCTGCACTGCTGGCGGCGAGCTTGCCCACCTCATCCGCCACCACGGCAAAACCTTTGCCGTGCTCGCCTGCGCGAGCGGCTTCGATGGCAGCATTGAGAGACAACAAATTGGTCTTGTTCGCGATCTTCTCGATCACATCCGTGATCTTGTTGATCTTCTCGGAGTTGCGAGCAATACCGTTCACGACTTCGACCATTTGCTCCATCTTCACACGACCATCGCGCACGATGGTGGCCGACTCTTGCGCTTGGCGGCTCGCTGACTCGGTGCTGTTCGAAATGTCACTCACAGCGCTCGAGGTTTGACGGATCGCCGTGACCACTTCGCTGATGTAGTGGGTTTGGCTTTGCGCGCCATCGGCCAATTGTCCAATGGCTGTGCTGGTGTCGCTGGCGGCACCAGCCACCTGCTGCGCGTTTTCGCCAATGCTGCGCATGGACATTGCCAACGCATCCAAAGAGCGGTTGATGTCGTCTTTGAGTTTGCCCAAGCTACCTTCGCCTTGCGCGTGCACACGGCTGGTCAAGTCACCACGCACCATGGCGTCCATGACATGCACCACTTGACCGAGCACGACTTCCAAAGAACTGATCGCCAATTGCGCATTCTCGAGAATTAACTTGTACTCACCTTGGTCTTTGCTGGAATCCAATCGGACCGTGAAGTCACCCGAAGCCATAGATGCCATGGCAGAACGCAAGGCTTTCACCGTGCGAGATACGCTGTTTTGTGCCTCTGCCATTTTGTGCAGCACTTGTGGGTAAATCCCCTTCAAACCTGCAGGCTGAGGCTGACGAGAAAAGTTACCGGCACTCATACGAGACACCACCGTCAGCGACTCGCGGAACACAGCCTCGACTTGGTCAAGCACTTCGTTCAAGCTCCATGCACATTCAGCAATAGAACCTTTGCTGGTGATATTGGTCACGCGCGGCTCCAACACCCCGTTCGCAGCACCACTCAACACCACATTCATGCGGTTGATCAACGCTGACTCGTTGTTTTGACCACGAATGGACAACGCCAACACCACCACCATCACCACCGCCAAAACGATGACGACAGGTGACATGCTGGTCAACACCAACAAAAACGCCACGGCAACGGCACTCAGAAGCGCCTGCAGCCACAAGCCCTTGGCCGGGCTCAGCTCAAGCCGACTGAAGAGAGAGGACAAAGTGCTCATAGCTCATACCTTTTTCATTCAAAAACTTTTCCATCACTTTGTTGGATGCGGCGATGGCGTCACGCGTGCCTGCGCGTCGCTCTTCATCCAACATTTTTCGATACAAATCCGAAATCACGGGGATTGCACGTGGGTGCGGTTTGCGGCGCACCGAGTAATAACCGAGCACTTTGCCAGCCTCGTCCAGCGACGGGGTGACGTTGGCAATCACCCAATAAAAACTGCCATTTCTGCAAATGTTTTTCACGTACGCAAAAATCTCTTTGCCTTCTTGGATATTGCCCCACAACAACTTGAACACTGCGCGTGGCATGTCTGGATGACGGATCAAGTTGTGCTGCACGCCTAAAATGTCTTTTTCATCGAAGCCTGAAAACTCGATGAACGTTTTATTGCCATACGTGATACGGCCCTTCAAGTCAGTCTTGGAGACGATGAAGTCGTCCTCACGCATCACAATTTCTTTGTCCGTAGGGACGATGTCACGCAGACTCATGGCTGGTTTCTCCAAACAGATGTTTTCAAAGCGGCTCCCATCGCATCAAGCCGATGCTTTAATTTGTGGTCCAACAAAAAACGTTTCGACTTGACCCAAGCTCTTCACTTCAATCATGCCCCGTGCCTCAAGCTCAAACTTGCCAGCCAACAAATCAGCCGTGGCTGAAGACACGTGAATTTTTCCGGGTTGGCCTGTTGACTCCATGCGACTCGCCACGTTGACGGTGTCGCCCCACAAGTCGTAAGTGAACTTGCGAATACCAATCACACCAGCCACCACCGCACCACTGTGAATACCAATGCGCATGTTCAACGCACCGTTGGTCCGCTCGTACAGTTCTTTCAAGGCTTCGCACATGTCCATGGCGGCCATCACGGTAGCTTCGGCATGGTCCTCTCGCGCTTCTGGCACACCGCCAGCGAGCATGTAACAGTCACCAATGGTTTTGATTTTTTCTAGGCCGTGTCGCTCGGTGATCAAGTCAAACCGAGAAAACAAATCACCCAGCATTTCCACCAACGCCGTCGCCGTGATGGTGCGCGTCATTTTGGTGAAGCCCACCATGTCGGCGAACAACACGCTGACGGATGGACAAGCATCTGCAATGCGCTCTTCACCCGCTTTCAAACGCTTGGCGATGGTGCGCGGCAAAATGTTGAGCAACAACTGCTCGGTCTTTTCTTTTTCTTGACTCAGCTGCTCATGTTGCTTTTTCAGCTGGCGCATGCGCAACGCGTTCTGGTCTTTCAGGTGTTTTTTGTCGATGCACGTGGTCACACGGGCGCGCAACAACACCGGATTGAACGGCTTGGGCAAGTAGTCTTCGGCGCCTAGCTCAATGCATCGCACGGCATCGTCAATGCCAGAGCTGCCAGCGCCACCCGAAATCACGATGACAGGCGGCCATGCTTGGTAAGGCGTTTCACGGATCACCTCCAACACTTCCATGCCGCTCATCACGGGCATTTCCATGTCAAGCAGCATCAAATCGAAGGGCTCACGCATCAAAATTTCGATGGCTTCTTTGCCGTTGTTGGCTTCGCGGATGTTTTTAAGACCCACTTCTTCCAGTGAACGACGCAAGCCCATGCGCAGCATGACGCTGTCATCGACCAACAAAATGCGCGCGCTCTCCAAGCCTTTGCGGCCTGTGGCAACGGCTTCAATGACTAACTCGGGGGTTGCCGGTTCAGAAGCGAGGTTCAGATTCAACGAACTCATGGACGGTAGATCTCGCCAATCCTCAAGCCGTTAACAAGGTTTTGACTTTTTCAATCAATTGCTTGGCCGTGAACGGCTTGGTCAAGCTGGCATTGGCGCCGGACAACAAAGCTGAGTCCAAACCAAAGCGAGCGCTCACCACACGACTGCCACCTGAAATCGTCAAAATTGGCACATCTGGGAACATTTCGCGCAATTTAGTCACAAAATCGACCCCATCCATGTTGGGCATCACGATGTCGGTGATCACCAAATCGACCTTTTCAGCCAGCGCAAATTGACGCAAAGCCTCTTGCCCGTCGGAAGCTTCGATCACTGAAAAATCGGACATTTCCAAAATTTCGCGAACACCTTCTCGCAATAAGTCTTCATCATCAACTAACAAAATCGTCGCCATTACCAACCTTCTCTTTTTTTGTAAATTTAAATAAAATGAGCGTTTATTTCGCGAATTTATTGATTAGATCACAAGTCTTTCGCAAATGCGTGAGAAACTTGAAAGCACTTTTCGTATTCGACTCAACACTTTCAAAGTTGAGACCGTCCTCTTTTTTCGTATGAATACCCTGATCAAAACACTGTCTTTCACATTACGCGGCGCCGTGCGCTGGATAGGCGCCCTTTTGATCTTGGTGATGGCCACGCTGGCAGTGGTGACAGGCTCTGAGATGCATGCGCTCGAATCGTCGCTCTCGCGGATGTACGAAAACCGTGTGGTGTCGATGAAACGGCTGCAAGAGATGGAGCATGCCCTGATGGACTTTGCGGCGGAACTGTCGTCATCCAGCATCACGCCCATGCAAAGCATTGACCGCCTGGCGCGCAAGGCCTACGCCATGCAGCAAGCCAGCCGCATCGTGCAAGACACCTTGGTCACCGGCGGTATTGAGCCCGAACTGCAGCCAGCCCGCGCTGGCTATGAGTCGGCTTTTTCGCGCTGGCACTACGAAATGACACGGCTGCTGGACTTGGGACGCGACAAAGGACAGATCAGTCCCGCCTTGCAAAGCGAACTTTTGAATTCACAAAACCGTTATGGCACAGCACTTTTAGGCGCTCTCGACATCCTGACCAGTCAGCAGTTGGTACAAGCCAAGCAAGACTATGACCGCGTGCAAGCTTCTGGCGGATTCAAGGACGAAGTGCAACAAAGATGAACTGGTTATAGGTGGCTGAGGATGCGAGAGCATCATGGCCGCTTTAACCGCCAAATCGAAATTGCCCAATGTACAAGCACCTCAGCCGAGAAGAACGATACCAAA
>NZ_JAVKLQ010000076.1:0-11986 GCF_031539175.1 Limnohabitans sp.
GACGGATGAGGAATTGACTATGATTGAAAACCGATTGAATCATCGCCCCAGAAAGCGACTAGGATTCAAGACACCTCACGAGGTATTCCATGCCTCGTTAAAGCGTGTTGCACTTCGTCCTTGAATCCGCCTTTCAAAAAAGCAGCATTTGATCCTGTTTATTTGAATCAACTGGAACAGTTTGACTTTCAAGCGAACTGGACTTCTGGCGAAGACTACGCGGCGTATGCCCGTGCGCAATTCGAGCGCGATGCCAAGATGTTGAAAGAAATTGGCTTTAAACCTGAGTGAACTTTATGACGACTTTGAATTTTGATTTTTCTGGCAAACATGTGTTTGTGGCTGGAGGCTCCAGCGGCATCAACTTTGGCATTGCGCAGGCATTTGCGAAGGCGGGGGCGCGCATTTCGTTGATCAGCCGTTCCGCCGATAAGGTGGATGCTGCGGTGGCGCAACTCACGTCTACCGGTGCACAAGCGTGGGGTGCTTCGGCTGATGTCCGACAGCCTGCGGCCTTGGAGTCGGCCTTTGCACAGGCCGCTGAAAAATTTGGCCCGATTGATGTGTTGATTTCAGGCGCTGCGGGTAACTTCTTAGCCAGTGTGCTTGACATGTCACCCAACGCGTTCAAGACGGTGATTGACATTGATTTGATGGGCAGCTTTCATGTCGTGCGCTTGGCGCATGCTTACTTGCAAAAACCCGGCGCTTGTGTGATTCAAATCTCCGCAGGCCAGGCTTTCATTCCCACGCCTTATCAAGCGCATGTGTGTGCGGCGAAGGCGGGTATTGACATGTTGACGCAGGTGCTGGCATTGGAGTGGGGAGCACAAGGTATTCGCATCAACTCCATCGTGCCTGGGCCGATTGCCGACACGGAAGGGCTCAAACGCTTGGCGCCCACGGACGACACCTTGTCCGCCATGACCCAACGTGTGCCCCTCAAACGCCTAGGCGCGATCAAAGACATTGCCAACATGGCCATGGTGCTGGCCAGTGATTTGGGGGCCTTCATCACGGGCACCATCATTCCAGTGGATGGGGGCTTGGCACTGACGGGGCCGCGTGATTTCAGCGCCGCTGCGGCCACATCGCGTCAGGAGAAAGCATGAGCCAATCCCATAATGCCACTGACACCGACAAGCCACGCAGTGGCCCACAACGCCATGTGCCTTTCACCGATCATTTGGGGGTGTGTCGCGAACAAGCCCACGATGGTGAAGCGGTCGTCTCCGTCGAGTTGCGAGATGAACTTTTGAATAACCACGGCGGTGGGCATGGCGGGGTGGTCATGACGCTGTTGGACAGTGCGATGGCGCATGCGGCTTTGTCGCGCGTTGACTACGCCCGTGAAGTGGTGACCGTGGAGATGAGCATTTCTTTCATGCGCCCGGCTGCGGGACGTCTTGTCGCCACAGGGCGAGCCATAGGCGGTGGACGCTCGGTTTGCTTTTGTGAAGCCCGTGTGGTGGATGCCAGTGGGCAAGTGGCGGCACAGGCCATGGGGACGTTTCGTTACCGTGATCCCCGCTGACGCCTTAGGCTTGACCTCATTATTTGGTAAATACTGCCGTTGGCGTTGTGAAGCCTAGCGGGTAGCCTTCACCGTCTAGGTCTGCTGCAGATCCGCCTGTGTACATCTGAAGTTGATTGTTTTCTGCAAAAAACAAAGCCAAGATGGGGGTGGCGCCCAAAGGGAAGGTCGGTTGTGGTGTGAGGCCCTCTACAGCGCGTACAGGCCCACTCAGTTCAACCCTTGCTGCACCGATTTTGGTTTGTGTTGATGTGGGGGCTGACCAATTGGCTTGGTAGGTGTCAGTGATGTTTCCTACGGCTGGGTCTGTGCAACTTGCGTTGTCGTACACGCTGTATATTTTTTGGAAATCTTGCCACCAGAGATGGGTGGCTGTTTCTTTGTACGAAGATTGCGGACCGAGTTCAATGCATGGTTGGTCTAGGCTCCTCCAGTTGGCCAACAGACTGTCCACATTCAAGTTTGGCTTAGGGATAGCGTCGATGCCGCTGCCAGCGCCGCAGGCAGTCAGTGCGATGCTGAGACCGAAAATGATAATTTTTTTTTGCATGGAGTGTCTAGAACTGATAGCCAAGCCTGGCACCAAGCGCTGAGCCGGTGGACCCAACGTAGTTGTCTCGTTGCCCATTCAGTTGCTGCGATTGAATAAATTGGATCACGCTGAAAAGGCCTTCGCCCCAATCATGTCGCCAAGCGATAGCCCTTTGCTTGATCGTTAAGGCTGTCAGATCGGCGGAGTACAAATCGTATTTTTGTGTGAACAGATCTTGATTGATCTCAAATACTGTTTTGCTGATGCCAACAGAAAAGAGGTTGGTGCTGTCGAGGCGGTACGAAAACTCTAGCGTAGAGGCGTATTTGTCAAAGGTGAGGTTCAAGTTGCAAGCGGTCGCAAATTTCGCGACCGTAGAGCGACAACTCGCTTCTTGCATTTGTTGCAAATGCGTGATTCGGCCACTCAGTCGCCGTGTGATGGGCAGGTTGAACCCCAGATAAACCATGTCACTGCTTTGTTGGTTATGACCCAGTAAATAGGGCTCAGGCGAGTAGGCCGTTTGATGCCCCTTGATATAAGAAATTCTCATTTCTAAGGGCGTGTCTAAATTGATCAGATTGACGTTCAAGCCAATTTTCTTGTTCGACAACACTCGGTAGTCGTTGCTTGGGATCAAGTTGCCGTACTCTTTGGGCGCGTAGTCAAGCAGTAGAGGTCGATAAGCGCCAATCTGGCTCTGAATCAGATACCTACCCCATTGGGTCGATGTGTACAGCTGTGCGCCTGGTGAACCACCGGTGACATCTCTAAATTGGGTGGTGCTGCAAATCGTCTCTATTTCGCGCATCCACCCGTTGTCTGGCTCTGTGGTTCGACACCAACTTGTTTTGTAGTCGACGATGCCATAACGTGCGCCAAGCGATGGCGAGAAGTTGGTTTGTACCTGCGCTTCATCAATCCGCAAGCCGAGTGTTTGATCAACACGTGCTCTTAAACTGACGGATGTGTCTCTTGTGAGGGGTTTTTGCCCCATGACCCAGCCGTAAGGAAAGGTGTCTGAATAGTTCCATTTTGTATACGCGTTTGGGAGAAGTAGGTTGGAGCTCTCGGAGATGTACCCAGGGTCTGTGTCTTTATCAGCGGACGACTGCAGGCGCCATGTGTCTACGCCTACTTGATAAGACCACTTGCTTTCGTCGCCAAGTTCGGATGCGTGCGTATTTGTCGATATAAAAATACCACCCATCATCAAGCCCATCAGCACAACATGCGTTATTGTTTTTACTGAAAGCGATGGTTGTATGTATATGTACATATTTATATTTTATTTGTACAAAAATACCATTTAATCTGTAAATGTTACTTATTAAGTAACCATTTTATTCGTTGGGTTATTGAGTGTTCTCACTGCAGTACTTAGGGTTCTTCTGGTGGGAACTCGCTGCTGTGCGTTCTATACTTTAGAAATGAACGAAACGGTACATTCTGCGCGCAAGACACCCAAGCGCACCAACGATCCTGAGCGGACGATGGCGGGCATCATGGCCGTTGCCACCCAAGAATTCGCAGCCAAAGGTTTGGCGGGTGGGCGCATTGACGCGATTGCCGATGCCACGCATACCAGCAAACGCATGATTTACTACTATTACGGGAGTAAAGAAGGTCTGTACCTCGCCGTGTTGGAAGATGCCTACCGCCGCATTCGTGCCACCGAGGCTGAGTTGCATTTGGCGGATTTATCGCCAGTTGACGCACTCAAAGCACTCGTCGGGTTCACGTTCGACCATCACCACAGCAACCAAGACTTCATTCGTCTGGTCATGTCAGAGAACATGCAGCGGGGCGAATATTTGGCCCAAAGCAAGCTGATTCAAGATTTGAACATCTCTGCCATTCAGTCCATTGAGGACCTATACAAACGCGGTGTGAAGGCTGGTGTGTTTCGCAAAGGGCTAGACCCCATCGACATCCATGCGTCAATTTCAGCGCTGACTTTTTTCAATGTCTCTAACCGCTACACCTTTGACTTGATTTTCCAACGCAACGGACAGACCATCGAGTCACTGGCGGCGCGACGCCAAAGTGTGGTGGAGATGGTGCTGCGTTTCGTAAGTTATTCAAATTTGGAATAGCAGGTAGTTGGTTATGCGATATTGAAATGCGGGTTTCCACTAATCATCCACAAAGTAACTGTTTTGTACATTTTGTACCAACCCCTATTTTTCAAGGATTCTCCGATGCTTAATCGTTTTTTGGATCGCTACTGTCGGTTTCTCGAATTAGTGATTTCAGTTGCTCTCGCCGTGATGGTGGTCTTGGTTTTTGGCAACGTGGTGATGCGTTATGCCTTCAACTCCGGCATCACTTTGTCGGAAGAGCTGTCGCGCTGGTTGTTCGTTTGGGTGACCTTCTTGGGCGCCATCGTGGCGATGAAAGACGGCGCGCATTTGGGGTCTGACACCATCGTGTCTAAGTTATCCGTGCGTTGGCAAAAAATCTTCTTTGTGATTGGTCACGGATTGATGTTGTTTGTGTGTTGGCTGTTGTTCAAAGGATCGTTAGATCAAACCATCATCAACTGGGATTCCACCAGTGCGGTGATGGAAGCCTCTATGGGCATCTTCTACGCGTGTGGCATGGTGTTGGCTGTGTCAGGTGCATTGATCCTTGTGGATCACTTGCTGCGCTTGATGCGTGGTGAACTGGCTGACAGCGAGTTGATCGGTGTTCGCGAGTCTGAAGAAGAGCCCATCGACGTTCCCGCCCCCCTCAAGTAAACCCCAAGGAATTCAATCATGACAATCGCTGTATTTTTGGGCTCTTTGCTCGCTGCCATGGCGCTGGGCGTGCCGATCGCTTTTTCTTTGTTGCTGTGTGGCTCCGCGTTGATGTGGCACATGGACATGTTTGATGCGCAAATCTTGGCGCAAAACGTGATCGAAGGCTCGAACAGCTTTCCACTGTTGGCTGTGCCTTTCTTCATGTTGGCAGGTGAGGTGATGAACACCGGCGGCCTCTCACGTCGCATCGTTGACTTTGCGATGGCCTTGGTGGGCCACATCCGCGGCGGCTTGGGCTATGTGACCATCGTTGCCGCTTGTTTGTTGTCGGCTTTGTCGGGTTCTGCCGTGGCAGACGCGGCGGCGTTGACCGCTTTGCTGTTGCCCATGATGGTGAAAGCGGGCCACGACAAAGCACGCAGCGGTGGCTTGATTGCCGCTTGCGGTGTGATCGGTCCCATCATTCCACCATCGATTGGTTTTGTGATCTTTGGTGTTGCAGCCAACGTGTCGATCAGCAAATTGTTCTTGGCAGGCATCTTCCCTGGTGTCGTGTTGGCTGCTGGTTTGTGGGCCACGTGGTGGTGGTGCACACGCAAAGAAGATTTGACCCCGCCAGCGCGTAAGACAACGGCGGAAGTATTTGCTGCCATGCGTGAAGCAGGCTGGGCCTTGATGCTGCCTTTGATCATCTTGGTGGGTTTGCGCATGGGCGTATTCACCCCAACAGAGGCCGCTGTGGTGGCCGCTGTGTATGCACTGTTTGTGGCAGGTGTGATTTACCGTGAACTCACTTGGTCTCAGTTGTTTGACGTCTTTCGCATGGCTGCCAAAACAACCTCTGTGATCATGTTCTTGGTGGCCGCTGCGATGGTGTCTGCATGGTTGATCACGGTTGCTAATTTGCCAGCACAAGTGGTGAGCTTGTTGGAGCCTTTGTTGGGCAACCCAACTCTGCTGATGGCTGCCATCATGGTGTTGTGCATGATCGTTGGTACGGCGATGGACATGACACCCACCATTTTGATCTTGACCCCTGTGTTGATGCCCATCGTCAAAGCCGCAGGGATTGACCCTGTGTATTTCGGCGTACTGTTCATCATCAACAACTCCATTGGTTTGGTGACGCCTCCCGTGGGCACTGTGCTGAACGTGGTGGCTGGTGTGGGTCGCATGCGTATGGATGATGTGACACGTGGTGTATTGCCCTTCATGGCGGTGCAGTTCATTGTCATGTTTTTGATGGTGCTGTTCCCATCCATCGTGATGGTGCCTGCGCGCTGGTTATATTAAGTTTTTATTCCACGGTCTGTCCGGGTACGCCAGACCGTGGAACCTTCAATGGGCGTACGACCGCAAAAGTTCA
This sequence comes from Limnohabitans sp., assembly GCF_031539175.1. GTDB lineage: Bacteria > Pseudomonadota > Gammaproteobacteria > Burkholderiales > Burkholderiaceae_C > Limnohabitans. The sequence continues at coordinate 6,177 of NZ_JAVKLQ010000076.1, forward strand.
TCAGGAGACACTGACATGAAACGTGTATTTATCAAGACCGTGATCGCGACTGTGGCCATGGCCGCCATGGGCATTGCCTCGGCACAAGTGAAAACCATCAAGTTCGCCAACCAGAACAGCGCGGGTCACCCCATCGTGCAAGGCATGGAGAAGTTCAAAGAAATCGTCGAGAAGAACTCTGGCGGCAAACTCAAGGTCAACATCTTCCCAGGCGGCACTTTGGGGAGCGATCAAGCCAACGTGTCAGCCATTCAAGGCGGCTCATTGGAAATGGCTTCTATGAACTCTGGCATCTTCGCCAGCCAAGTCAAAGAGTTTGGCGTGTTCGATTTCCCCTTCATGTTTGCGACCACCAAAGAAGCTGACGCGGTGGTCGACGGTGCCTTCGGCAAGAAAATGCACGCCAAGTTGGAAGAAAAAGGTTTGATCGGTTTGGCTTACTACGAGCTGGGCTTTCGTCACATCACCAACGGCAAGCGCGCCATCAACAAAGTGTCTGACCTCGAAGGCTTGAAGCTGCGCGTCATTCCTAACCCCATCAACGTGGACTGGGTCAAGGCTTTGGGGGCCAACCCCACACCGCTGCCATTCCCAGAGTTGTATGCGGCTTTGGAGCAAGGTGCTGTGGACGGTCAAGAAAACCCCATTCCGACCATCAACAGTGCCAAGTTGTACGAAGTGCAAAAACACATGGTGTTGACTGCCCACCAATACAACCCACAGTCGGTGGTGATCAGCAAGAAGTTCTGGGAAACCTTGAGCGCTGCTGAGAAAAAAGTGGTGGCTGATGCAGCCACTGAGTCTGCCAAGTTCCAACGCGACACCGCACGTAACTTGGAAGCCAGTTTGTTGGCCAACTTGAAGAAGAACGGCATGCAAGTCACTCAGTTGTCTGAGTCAGAAATGTCTATCTTGCGCGACAAAATGCGTCCTGTGACGGCCAAGCACGGTGTGACCGTGGGCCAAGATTTGGTCAAAGAGTTGCAAGGCGAAATCGACAAAGTGCGCACCGCTGCACCTGCTAAAAAGTCCAAGTAATTGGCTTTGCGATGCTTCGCCGCTTGGATGCGGCGAAGCTTTTTTTATTGAACGAATAAAGATTCTTAAGGGAAGTTGCGTATGAAAGTTTTGATGCTTCACGGTGTGAACCACAACATGTTTGGCAAACGCGACCCCAAGCAATACGGCACCATCACGTTGGATGAGATCAATGCCAATTTGCACAAGCTGGGCAAAGACTTGGGCGCTGACGTTGAGTGCTATCAGACCAACCACGAAGGCGACATGTGCGAGCGCATTCACCAAGGTTACTTCGACAACGTGGACGCCGTGCTGATCAACGCCGGCGCCTGGACCCATTACAGCTATGCCATTCGCGATGCTTTGGCTGTGTTGACTTGCCCTGTGGTGGAGTTGCACATGTCCAACATCCATGCGCGTGAAGAGTTCCGTCACAAGTCGGTGTTTGCCGAAATTGTGAAAGGTCAAATTTGCGGCTTCGGTGCTGACAGCTACGAGCTGGCCTTGCGTGCAGCGGTGTCTGCTGTTCAATCTTCTAAATAAAACACCATGAGCAAGCACGGCATCTCCATCAATGGCAACACACAGCTGATTGCCCACATTGGTTTTCCCACACACACCTTCAAATCGCCCATGATTTACAACCCGTACTTCGCCAGTGCGGGCATCAACGCGGTGGTGGTGCCGATGGGTTGCCAAACGCCAGACTACCCGGTGTTTTTGAAATCGGTATTCAACCTCACCAATATTTGCGGCGCGCTCATCACCATGCCGCACAAAGTGGTGACCGTGGGTTTGTTGGATGAGGTGACGGCCACTGTTCGTGTGGCCGGTGCATGCAACGCCGTGAAAAAACTGGCCGATGGCCGCTTGGTGGGCGACATGTTTGATGGCGCTGGATTTGTGCGTGGCGTGCAGCGCAAGGGCTTTGACTTGGCGGGCAAGCGCGTGTTGGTGGTGGGCTCGGGTGGTGTGGGTTGTGCCATTGCTGCGTCGCTGGCAGGTGCTGGCATTGCCGCCATCAGCTTGTTTGATGTGAACACCGCATCTGCTGAGGCCTTGGGGCAGCGCCTGAAGCAAAACTACCCTCAGATCGATGTGCGCACGGGCTCCAACGATCCTGCCGACCACGATTTGGTGGTCAATGCCACGCCCATGGGCATGAACGAAGGCGATGCGCTGCCGATGGATGTGTCGCGTATTTCGCCCGATGCTTTTGTGGGTGAGGTGGTGATGAAAACTGAAATGACCGCATTCTTGCAAGCTGCAAAAAACCGTGGCTGCCGCGTGCAAGTGGGCTCAGACATGTTGTTTGAACAAATTCCGGCTTATTTGGAATACTTCGGTTTACCCACCACCACCGCTGAAGTCCTGCGCGATGTGGCGCAGTTGAGCTATTGAGTTTTTGAGCCACTAATTTTTCTTGGAGTACCCGATGACCTTGCAATCCACACACCGAGAGTCCGTGCCCGACATGCCCAACCGTTTGGGGCTAGAGGGGATTGAGTTCATTGAATACGCCACCAGCCGTCCACAAGCGCTGGGCCAAGTGTTAGAAAACATGGGCTTTCGTCCCGTGGCACGTCACCGCTCACGTGAAGTCACCTTGTACCGTCAAGGCGGTATGAATTTGGTCGTCAATGCCAGCCCCGACGATGCCCGTGTGAGCGCCACCACCGATGGTCAACCCGTCATTTCAGCCGTGGCTTTCCGCGTGCGCGATGCACTGCAAGCACACACCCGCTGCATGGAGTTGGGCGCATGGAATGTGACCAGCCAAGCACAAGCCATGGAGCTGCACATCCCCGCCATTCACGGCCCAGGCGGCAGCCGCTTTTACTTTGTGGACCGTTGGCAAGAGTTCTCGATTTACGACATCGACTTCAAGCCTATCCCCACCGTTGACCAACACCCAGCGGCGACCGCGGGCATGAGTTACTTTGGCGTGGTGCAGTACATCGGTGCTGGTCGCAGCGCCGACTGGTTGGCTTACTTTGAACACATGTTTGATTTCAGTTTTGTGCCCGACGACCAACGCTTCGGCATCTTGCCCAAAGGCAAGTTGATGAAGAGCCCGTGCGGCAATTTCCTGTGGCAACTCATTGAGCCGGATCCTTGGATGGACACGGACGAGTCGCCCGAATGCTTGCAACGCATTGGCCTAGGGGCCGTTGACGTCGGTGCCGCTGTGTCTGCGCTCAAAGCCCGAGGCGTCGAGTTCGTCGAATCGACCCAGCTGCACGCCGAAGACCGTGGCGCGCTCACACGCAGCGCCTTGGGCTCGGTGTCGTTTGAGCTGGTTCACAAAGATCAATGAAGGGGCATGCCATGAACTTGCTCGATGGTTTCGGTATGGACACCATCACGATGGCGGGCTCTTTAGAAGCCAAGCTGTCGGCGATGAAAGACGCAGGCTTCTCGCAAGTCATGCTCATGGCGCGTGACTTGGTCACACACCCAGGTGGTGTGCCTGCTGCGGTTGCGGCGGTGCAGGCCAGTGGCTTGCGTCCCACGGGCTTTCAGGTGCTGCGCGACTTCGAAGGTTTGTCGGGTCATTTGCACGGCTACAAAGTCGACATCGCCAAGTCGATGTTGGAGATGTGTGCAGCCACCGGCAGCAAAGTGTTGTTGGCCTGTTCTTCCACTTCACGCCACGCGACCGACGACCTCGACCACATTGCCCGCGATTTGAAAAAGCTCGCCATGATGGCTTTGCCCTTGGGCATCAAAGTGGCGTACGAAGGTTTGTCATGGGGCCGCACGGTCAACGAGTTCACCACGTCTTGGGATGTGGTCTGCCGCGCCGATTGCCCCAACCTCGGCATTGGCATCGACTCCTTCCATATCTTTGCCGCCAACACGCCGCTGGATGCGATTGAAGACCTCGATCCCGACAAAATTTTCTTGGTCCAACTGTCTGACTTCATGTGGCACGAAACGCCTACATTTGAAGACCGCATGACCACTGCGCGCACGTTTCGTGTGTTTCCAGGTGAGGGCGTGCACAGCGATGCGCTAGCTGACTTGGTGCTGCGCCTCGACCGTATTGGTTATCGCGGCGACTACAGCTTTGAAGTGTTCAACGACGACTACCAACAATTGCCATTGGCCACCGTGGCCGAGCGTGCACGCAAGAGCGCCACATGGTTGCATGACAATGTGTTGCACCGCTCAGCGCCGCTGCCCGCTTGGACACGAACACACACACAAACATGAAACAACGTCAACTCGGCCCTTACACCGTTTCAGCCATCGGCCTAGGCTGCATGAACCTCAGCCACGCTTATGGCGCGCCGCCTGCGCCAGAAGTGGGCGAGGCACTCATTCACCGCGCTTTAGACCTTGGCGTGACGCTGTTTGACACGGCGGCCTTGTATGGCTTTGGCACCAACGAGTTGCTGGTGGGTAAAGCGCTGAAAGCGCACCGCAGCGAAATCACGCTGTGCAGCAAGGGCGGCATGGCTGGCGTGTCGTTCCCCGATGGTGTCAAACGTGTGATCAACGGTCGCCCTGAAGCGATTCGCCAAAACTGCGAAGACAGCTTGGCCCGTTTGGGTACCGATGTGATTGATCTGTATTACCTGCACCGCTGGGACAAACAAGTGCCCATCGAAGACAGCATAGGCGCTCTGAGCGACCTCGTGCGTGCAGGCAAGATTCGCGAAATTGGCCTGAGTGAAGTCTCGGCCACCACGCTGCGAAAAGCGCATGCCGTGCACCCCATTGCGGCCGTGCAAACTGAATATTCGCTGTGGACACGTAACCCTGAAATTGCTGTGCTCAAAGCCTGTGAAGAGTTGGGTACGACCTTTGTGGCCTTCAGTCCGGTCGCACGTGGTTTCTTGTGTGGCGATTTGCGTGATGTGGGCACTTTGGCTGCCAACGACATTCGTCGCGCCATGCCACGCTTCAGTGCGGATACTTATGTTTCCAATCTACCTCTGCTCGACGCCTATCAAGCCATCGCACGCGAAGCGGGCTGTACGCCAGCGCAACTCGCTTTGGCTTGGTTGCTGCACAAAGACAGCAAGCTCATTCCCATTCCTGGCACGCAAAACATCCGCCACCTCGAAGACAACATGGCTGCCGTCGATGTGGTCTTGTCGCCGGAGCAAATGCAGCGCTTAGAAGCGCTCATCAACCAGCAGACGGTGAAGGGGGCGCGTTACAACGCGGTCAATGCGTCGGAAGTGGATACCGAAGAGTTCGCTTAAAAATGCTGAATTCAAGTGTGAGCGCAACGCTGTGCTTCTTCGCTCATGCCTTCGCGGTCGACCGCAAAGAACCCAGGCATGTTGAAGCGGTTGAGACTGGGGTAGCTTGAAAACGCCATCGACCAGTCACTGAATCGGCGCTGCTCTAAGGGGCCGCGAGCCAGTAATTCAATGTCGTAGTGGCGTGAGTCACGCTGCAAGCTGTCCCACAACGAGGCGATTGCCGCAGGCGTGCCCTCAATGCATTGCACAAACACTTCTTCGGTGTAGAGCAAGTGCCCCGTGATGCCGAGGTGGGCATTTTTGGCGCGTGCTTCACTGAGCATGTTGAAAAGATGCAAGCTACCCAAGGTATTGGTGGCTTTAGAGCGGTAGAGCAAACGTTCGAGCACGGGCAAAGACTGGTTTTAAAACAGCCTAAATCGTACAAATATGAGATGGCGGATTCAAGGACGAAGTGCAACAAAGATGAACTGGTTATAGGTGGCTGAGGATGCGAGAGCATCATGGCCGCTTTAACCGCCAAATCGAAATTGCCCAATGTACAAGCACCTCAGCCGAGAAGAACGATACCAA
>NZ_JAVKLQ010000077.1:0-8126 GCF_031539175.1 Limnohabitans sp.
GCCATCACTCAAACCAAAGTAGCGGCACAAACGCAAGTCTGTATCGGCGGTGATCGACCGCTTGCCCGCCACAATTTCACCAATGCGCTGTGCAGGCACACCAATTTCCTTGGCGAGTCGATATTTGCTCAAACCCAAGGGCTTGAGGAATTCTTCTTCCAGCATTTCGCCAGGGGTGACGGGTGCAACTTTTCTCATGTCATTTCACCTCAGTGGTAGTCCACGATTTCCACATCAAATGCGCCTTCAGCGCACCACTTAAAACAAACGCGCCATTGATCGCCGATACGAATGCTGTGTTGGCCTTTTCGATTGCCCTTGAGGGCTTCGAGTCTGTTTCCGGGCGGCGCACGCAAGTCATCCAAAACGCTTGACCAATCCAACTGTTCGAGCTTGCGCAAAGCGGGACGTTCGATATTGACCCAACGCGCCACCCGCACGCCATCAAACAGCTTTTGTGTCTCTAAGCATTTGAAAGACTTGATCGCCATGCACAAATAGTAACGCCACGCATGACTAATGTCAAATAGTTAATCACGCAGCGTAATTGCGCCCACCAAAGATTGCCGTCCCCACCCGCACCATCGTGCTGCCAGCCTGCACAGCGGCTTCTAGGTCGCCCGTCATACCCATGGACAGGGTGTCGAACTGAGGCAGGTTCAGCGTGGCTTTCACGTCATCAAACAAGGCGCGCGCTTTGGCGTGCACGGTCACTTGCGCGTCAAAACCATCCACGGGGTCAGGGATGGTCATGAGGCCGCGCAATGCCAAACGGGGCAGGTTGGCAATTTCGGCAGCCAGCGCCAGCACGTCGGCAGGGGCGATGCCTGATTTGGTTTCGCCGCCGTCGATGTTGACTTGAAGGCACACGTTCAGCGGCGCTAGGTGCGCGGGGCGTTGGTCGCTCAGGCGTTGTGCAATTTTGAGTCGGTCTACGGTGTGTGCCCAGTCGAAGTGCTCGGCCACGAGTTTGGTTTTGTTGCTTTGCATGGGGCCGATGCAATGCCACACCAAGGGGTGTGCGCCACCTTGCAAAGCGGTGATTTTGTCTACCCCTTCTTGGATGTAGTTCTCCCCAAAATCGCGCTGACCACACGCCGCCACTTGGCGCACATCGTCGGCGCTGAAGGTTTTAGAGACGGCCAGCAATTGCACCGCATCGACGCTTCGACCACTCGCCACGCAAGCCGCCGCAATACGCGCTTGCACGACGCGGAGCTTGTCGCGCAACTGTGTGTCTGTATCTGTGTTTTTCATCTTGGGTCAACTTTAACAAGGAGCCCGGCATGCCGCCCACACCATCCCACCTGAACACGTTGCTACGCCTCGCCGTGGCGCAACACGCTTCGGACTTGCATCTGTCTGCGGGCTTGCCACCTATGGCTCGAGTGATGGGCACTTTGATGCCACTTGGCAACAACACAGCACCATTCACACACGAAGCCTTGCTCGCGCTTTTGACCCCACTGATGGACGCCCCCGCACAAGCCCGCTTCGCCCAAGGGCACGAGGTCGACTTTGCGTTTGCCATGGAAGGCTTAGGCCGCTTCAGAGCCAACGCGTTTTTGCAGCAACACGGTTGTGGTGCCGTGATGCGCCACATCCCCAATCAAACGCCCACGCTAGCGGCGCTGCAAACGCCACGGGTGCTGCCTGAGTTGTTGCAACAGGTCGGCTTGTTGCTGGTCACCGGCCCCACCGGCTCGGGCAAATCGACCACCTTGGCGGCGATGGTGCAACACCTCAATACGTCCACGCAACAACACATCGTGACACTCGAAGATCCGATTGAGTTTGTGCACACCTCGGCGCAATGCGTCATCACACAGCGTGAAATAGGCACGCACAGCCACAGCTTTGCGCACGCGCTGCGCGCCGCTTTACGCGAAGACCCTGATGTGATTTTGGTCGGCGAGTTACGCGACCTCGACACCATCCGCCTCGCCCTCACCGCCGCCGAAACCGGCCACTTGGTGCTGGCCAGTTTGCACACGCGCAGCGCGGCAGCGAGCGTGGAGCGCATCGTCGATGTGTTTGAGGCCCAAGAAAAAGCATTGGTGCGCGCTCAGCTCAGCGAAGCATTGATTGGCGTGATCACGCAAACCCTGTGCCCTGCAGCGCCAGCGTTGCACGGCACTGTGCCCGCCACCCGCTGTGCCGTATTTGAAACGTTGGTGGCCACCGCGGCCATTCGCAACCTGATTCGCGAAGGAAAAACCGCGCAGATACAAAGCGCACAACAAACAGGCGCAGCGCATGGCATGCAAACCATGGCGCAAGCGCTGCAAGACGCACGGGCGAACGGGCGAACGGGCGAATGGCCCCTGCCTAGCGCAAGCCGTTGACTCAGGTGACAGCGCAGGGCTCACACAGCCCCTATGATTCAGCGCACTTACAACCCCAGCTCTTAACGAAACGAACCATGTCTAGCATCAACGCCAAAACTTACGAATCCGCCACGTCCACGCCAGTTGCCTTCATCGGCATGGGCGTGATGGGCTACCCCATGGCGGGTCACTTGGCCAGCGCTGGCCACGCCGTGACCGTGTACAACCGCTCGCCAGCCAAAGCCCAAGCTTGGGTGGCTGAGTTTGCAAGCAGCAAGGCCCCCAAAAGCGCACTGACCCCACGCGAAGCGGCCAAAGGCGCACGCATCGTTTTTTGCTGCGTGGGCAATGACGACGACTTGCGCTCTGTCATTTACGGCGCTGACGGCGCCTTGGCAGGCATGGAGCCCGGCACGATCTTGGTGGACCACACCACCGCATCGGCCGATGTGGCACGCGAAATTTATGCGGCGGCCAAAAACCTCGGTATTCACTTCATCGACGCCCCCGTCTCTGGTGGCCAAGGTGGCGCACAAAACGGCCTGCTGACCGTCATGTGTGGTGGCGATGCGGCTGTGTTTGAACAGGTCAAACCCGTGGCCATGGCGTTCTCTCGCGCCTTCACGTTGATGGGCGAGCCGGGCGCGGGCCAGCTCACCAAGATGGTGAACCAAATTTGCATCGCGGGCTTGGTGCAAGGCTTGAGTGAGGCCATCGCCTTCGGCTCTAAAGCGGGCCTCGACATGAACTTGGTGCTCGACGTGATTGGCAAAGGTGCTGCGCAAAGCTGGCAACTCGACAACCGTGGCAAAACCATGGTGGCCGATAAGTTTGATTTCGGTTTTGCCGTCGACTGGATGCGCAAAGACCTAGGCTTGGTCTTTGACGAAGCCAAGCGTAACGGTGCCGTGTTGCCCGTCACGAAAATGGTCGATCAGTTCTACGGGGAAGTGCAGCAAATGGGTGGCAACCGCTGGGATACTTCGAGCCTGATCAAGCGCTTGAAATAAAACGCCTCTCCACGAAAAAGCCCCGCAGTTCACAAAGAACTGCGGGGCTTTTTTATGATGGTCAGCGCCGATTATTTGATCGGCGTCACCACCGCACCGCTGGTCGCAGGTGGCGTCAACGACACGGGTTTGCTATTCGACTCCAAGGACGGCGTGCGGTTGGGGTGCATGGCACGCAATTCGTCTTCGGTGATGTACTCAAACACTTTCACCACGCGCTTCACGCCGCTCACACCGCGCACCACCTCGGTGGCACGGGTGGCTTCGCGTTGGGTCACGCGGCCCATCAGGTAGACCGTGCCGCGCTCGGCCACAACTTTGAACACGTTGGCGAACACGTCTTCGCTGTCGACCATCGCCGCTTTGACTTTGGCCACCAACAACACGTCGTTGGAACGGTCCCCAAAGCTGGACGCAGGGCCGACAGCCAATTCATTGGCCACCAAACGCACGTTTTCGACGCGGCCAATCAGTTGCTCAATTTGTTGGCGAACACGGTCGCTGGACACTTCCCCTGTCATCAACACTTGGCGGTTGTAGCTGGTGAAGTTGATGTGCTCTTTGGTGCCGAAGTTTTCATCGCGCGCAGTGGCACTGCGTTGCTCAATACCTTCATCTTCGAGCTGAATACCGGTGGTACGACGATCGCTGGCAACCATCGCGCCACCCATCATGCCGCCGATCATGACGGGGGCACAGGCCGACAGGCCCAAGGAGAGCAACAGAGCGGCGAGTAGCTTTTGGCTTGTATTTTTCATAGTCATTCGTTTCCTTCTTGATCACCGAGCAACTGCGTGTCCACGCCATCGCAAATGCAATGGATGGTCAGCAAATGCACTTCTTGAATTCGGGCGGTGCGATCGTGTGGCACGCAAATGTGCACATCGGTTTCGCGCAGGGCTTGCCCCATCTTGCCGCCGCCTTTGCCCGTGAGGGCGACCACCGTCATGTCGCGCTCGTGTGCGGCCTGAATGGCGGCCAACACGTTGGGCGAACTGCCGCTGGTCGTGATGGCCAACAACACATCGCCCGACTGACCCAACGCACGCACTTGCTTGGCAAAGATTTGCTCGAAGTTGTAGTCGTTGGCGATGGCCGTGATGATGGAACTGTCCGTGGTGAGTGCAATGGCCCCCAACTCGGGACGTTCGCGCTCAAAGCGACCAACAAACTCAGCGGCAAAGTGCTGCGCGTCAGCGGCTGAGCCCCCATTGCCGCAGGCCAGCACCTTGCCACCACTGGTGACACTGGCCAGCACCGCAGACACGGCGGCTGCAATGGGTTTAGACAAGACTTGCGCGGCTTGGTATTTCAAGTCGGCACTGTCGATGAAGTGTTGCTCAATGCGTTGCTCTAACATGGCGGAATGATACCTTTTGTGCCCCTCACGCGGCATCAAATGCAGCGGGGTACCAATGCAGGCCGTCTGACTCGAACGCCACCACATCAAAACGGCAAGGGGGCTCTTGGGTCAAACGCATCAAAAAGTGCCGCGCCGCAAACACAATGCGCCGCCGCTTGGCGGGCGTGATGCTGGCCAAAGCCCCGCCGTGGTCAAAGTTACCGCGTTGGCGGACCTCGACAAACACCAGCGTGCCATCGCGGTCACGAAGAATTAAATCTATTTCGCCGCCACCACGTCCGGGCGTTCGATAATTGCGTTGCACCAGCTGCAAGCCTTGCGCTTGTAGGTGATGCAAGGCGCGGTCTTCAGCCGCATCCCCTTTTTGCTTGGTGGTCGATTCACGCGGTGTGTTGACCTTGAGCTTCTCCATAGACCCTCCCTGATGAGCGCCAACTTTGATTCAGCCCTGACCGCCGCACATGCAGCCGCCTCGGCTCAGCATTATCCGACCGGCTCCTTGTACGTGGTGGCCACGCCTATCGGTAATTTGGCCGACATCAGCTTGCGTTCGCTGCACACCTTGAGCCTGTGCGACACCTTGGCGTGCGAAGACACCCGACACAGCCAAACCTTGCTTCGCGCCTATGGCATCGACAAATCCTCGGCCCAATGGCTGGCCGTGCACCAACACAACGAAGCTGAAGCGGCACAAGAGGTGGTGCGCCGCCTGCAAGCAGGTCAGCGCGTGGCCTACGTCAGCGACGCGGGCACGCCCGCTGTGAGCGACCCTGGGGCGCGTTTGGCGTGGCAAGTGCAACAGGCAGGTCATCGCGTGATTCCGCTGCCTGGAGCCAGCAGTGTGACGGCGCTTTTGAGCGCGTGCGGCACACCGGCACATGACTCGTCTGGCTTTGTGTTTGTTGGTTTTTTACCCACCAAAGCGACCGAGCGCATGCACGCCGTTGAGGTGCTGCAACAAGAGGCGCGTACACAGGTGCTGCTAGAAGCGCCGCACCGCATCGAAGCACTTGCTGCCGCGTTGGCCCCGTTAGGTCAGCGCCCTGTGACCGTGGGTCGTGAGCTGACCAAACAGTTTGAAGAAATTGCCACCGTCGCTGCGCAAGACTTGGCTGCATGGGTACAAGCGGGCGCACAACGCACACGCGGTGAATTCGCATTGGTGATACATGCGCAAGTACAAAACGTGGAGTCAGGTGCCGACAACGACCGCGTGCTGACGCTTTTGATGGCTGAGTTGCCCCTGAAAACAGCCGTCAAACTGGCAGCAGAACTGACGGGACAAGCACGCAATACGCTGTATGAACGCGCCTTGGTGCTGAAGGCGCAAAGCGACGTTTGAGATGGTGCGGCTGGCGGGAGGCAGGTCAATACGAACTCGATACTAGCGTCATAAGTAACGACAAACCTACAGCCAAATAGTAAAGCAAGCGGACAGGATCGTTAGGAGCTAACGTCCTATCCATGCCGAATCGCCACTGCAGGGCATAAATCACCTTATCGATAGGGAGTGGTCTAGACCCAATGATCAATCTGCCGTTCGAGTGACTTTCCGCGTGGTTGAGATAAACAATAAATCAGTTCTTGTGCTTGTCACCGTGTCAGCTGCAACTTCATCTTTGACGGTCTGCCCTCTTGAGGTGTACTCGCCAGTACGAGCAAGCTGGTGACCATCTTCAAAAGTTACGACGTACTCAAAACTGGCTTCGCTTAAGGTTACCCACTTGAACGTGATTTTTTCTTTAGGCTTTAACCCTTGGGCAATACGCCCTTGCATTTCGTCTTGTCCGCGATAGCGAATGTCAATGTAACGAATTGGTTGCTCACTCACGTTCGCAATCTCGATAGTCGTGATCTCATGAAGCCACTCGAATGCACTGGAAGTCAAAGCTCCTGCTAGAAATAGCACTACCGCGATTAAGTACTTCATGAGCGCGCCTCTTGAGTCATGTCCAAGCCATCTGTGCTCTTCATCCACGCGACAAACTCAGGTGCCATTTCTGAATCACGATGCGCTTCAATTTTCTTTATCTGGTCGGCAAACCAAAAAACGCTCAACTTGTAGCCGACGGATTTTTCTTCATCCGTCATCTTGTGTTCTAAATCTTCAATTAGCAAGCTTGCAACTTTTGAGCCTCTGACACTTGCAAGCGCTAACCACTTCAACGCAAGAATTGGCGTCTGGTTCCGGTAGTGCTGCCCGAGTTGAGTCATGAATTTCACATCACCGTTTTCTGCTCGCTCTAGCAGGAACGCTGTGCTTGTAACGGGGTCGAGTTGGACGTTATCAACCAAGGTTACTTCTTGCTCTGCAAACTGGTCTTCTGTGAGTGGCTCACACAGCCTTCGTTTCAGATCCTGCCAAATTTCTTTTGCTTGTTCGATATGCCTCTCGTCTACATCCACAGTGATTTTTTCGAGACTTCCAAAATGCTCAGAAAACTCCGCTGCAAGCATCAATTGCCGAAATGCAATTTCAGGGAATAGTCCTTGCACAAACGCAAACTGCGTGAAGCAAAGTGATTTGTACTTTCCAACAGCTCCGGCTGTACTCAATATTTCAAATGGTGCATCGCTGATGCTGTCCCACTTTTGAGTCTCTGTACTTGTAATTACATTGGGACTCACATCCTCATGCACCAACGTGCGAAAGCCCCGTGCAGAGTGGTAAGTTTCTAGCGTCTTGTTCGTGAAATGTGCTCGCTCAATTTGATGCGCAACGAGCACAGCATTCATTGGAGTAAAGCCGTCCATGTTGAAGGTGCATGAGATTACTTCAGCATTACTTGCTACATATGAGCCGTGAGGGATGGGGCGCAACGTTATGTTCATTATTTAATTTTCGGTTTTTGCTGATTCACTCCGCTCTTGACTGGTCATCCAGTTATGAACTTTTTTTACCGTCACTTCATCTAACTTGCCGAACCTATTTCTGACACAAGAAATGTTGTCTTCAGTTATGCCGTTATTCACCCCCCATAGCATGTGCTTCCTAGCTATCACCAAAAAAATCTTTCCCGCTTTGGCATTTGGAATTAGCACTTCCCTCAGATATTTCTGAGCGGCCCACACACTTGGAAGTCCTGCCGCAAACCTGATTGCTCGGTCAGGCATGGAGATTGATGGATATGGACACACATTAAAGATCGCCACTTGAGACTCCAACGACTCGACGCTCTTTCCTAATGGATCTGCGATCCTCGGTTTATAAAACTTATGCCATGGCCTAGGCAAAGGCTCTACCCCAGTTCTTTGTTTACTGATTAGCTCTTGGTGCTTTTTATCTTCGGCGGATTCAAGGACGAAGTGCAACAAAGATGAACTGGTTATAGGTGGCTGAGGATGCGAGAGCATCATGGCCGCTTTAACCGCCAAATCGAAATTGCCCAATGTACAAGCACCTCAGCCGAGAAGAACGATACCAAA
>NZ_JAVKLQ010000078.1:0-10350 GCF_031539175.1 Limnohabitans sp.
AACCGTGACGGATGAGGAATTGACTATGATTGAAAACCGATTGAATCATCGCCCCAGAAAGCGACTAGGATTCAAGACACCTCACGAGGTATTCCATGCCTCGTTAAAGCGTGTTGCACTTCGTCCTTGAATCCGCCTTAAAATTAATTAGCTATTTTGTTTAAAATTAACACGAAATAATAAATATTATTTAATTTACTTATTCCAACAACAAGGGAACACGATGCTGCGTTACGGTTCATTTCTCATTGCGACATTGACGCTAGCCATTAGCGCGGCCATGGCGCAAGAGACGCCGTGGCATTTAGGGGTTGCCCGCCCGAAGCAACCCGCCCCAGCGGCAATCAACACCAACAACGTCAAACCCGGTTTGAGCACGATCGTCGTTGCCGTCATTGACAGCGGCGTGATTGCCGATCACCCGAGCTTGGCAGGCGTATTGCTCCCAGGCTATGACATGCTCTCGCCGCCGAACAATTTACGTGGCGGGCGCTCACCCAACTTCAGTCCAGATGAACGCGAAGCACGTTGCGGAAATAAATTAATGTCTGCCGCCTTTCGCACACACGGTACAGAAGTCGCCAGCTTGGTCGCGGGCAACGGGACCGATGGGGTTTTTGGCGTGAACACCGCTGCCCGTGTATTACCCGTTCGCTTGTTTGGCGCCTGCGGCATGAGTCGCAAAGATTTGCTCGACGCCATTGCTTGGGCAGCCGGTTTACCCGTAGCTGGCGTTCCGCTCAACGCCAACCCAGCACGCATCATCAATTTAAGCTTGGCAGGCGGTAGTCCTGTGTGCGGCCCAGACCTCCAGCAGCTCATACAGACACTCACTGAGCGAAAAATCTTCATCGTGGCCGCCGCTGGCAACAATTTTCAAAAACCCTTACCCGAACCCGCCAACTGCCAAGGCGTTATTTCTGTCGGCGCCGTCGATGCGGAAAATCGAATTGAAGTCTATTCTGCGCTAGACAAACGTACGGTTGTGTATGCCCCTGGTGGCGGGAAAAAGCTGAGCAGCGATGAGCCTTGGAGTGTCAACAAGCTCAAAATTGCCACCTACGATTTAGATTTCTTTGGCACGGAACGAGCCATGACAGAGTTTCGAGGCGTCGGAACCAGCTTTGCCGCCCCTGTTGTTTCAGGGTTTGTTTCCTTGTGGCTTTCACAGCGGCCCGACAGGTCACCTGCTGATTTTTGGCAAGAGCTGCCAAAATTTTTGCGCAATGTTCAACAAAGCGACAAATGCCCTGATTGCGCGCCAAAGGGCTTGACGGCCAACACCGCCATGTTGCAGCCATGAAATTCACATCTAAGCGTTTAATCCGTGGCCTAAGCACTTGGGCCCTTTTGACTTGCGCGACCACCTTATGGGCGGATCCGATTTGGCACTGCTCACGAACCGGCAATACGGACCCACAAAATGTGGCAGATGCTTCAGAACAGTTTTCATTGGCATCGATGAATGCGGGGCCAGACGTCATTGGCGTCTCCATTCGTGATTTGATCGACATCTACTCGGGGGTTCCCGTGCGCGTGGGTGCACTGCCACTTTCGGCCTGTTTTATGCCTGGTCAAGACGCACTCAGTCTAGCCGCGCTGCAATCCCTCGGATTACAGCCTTCAGCCATTCAAGCCTTGGCTCGTAAAAGCTCGATCGTTCAGAGTAACCTTCACTTGGTCACGGATGAGCAACAAATGCGTGCGTGCATTAGCCGCCATTTCCCAGCGGTGGGCTACTTATCTCAGCCAATAGATACGGACAAGGTTTTACCCTGCTTTTAAACTTTCGAATGCGTAGATGCGAGCGGCACTTGGCAAAGGCAGCACCCCGATCCCATTCGTTATTCGCAAGTCACTCAACATTTATTCAGACACGTTAAAAAGCCCCTCACAGGGGCTTTTTCAATTAAGCCGTGATTGTTGATGTCGGTAGAAAATGAGCTTCAAGCTGGGGTTGGGCTTGCTCTGGAACATAGGGCATCGGCACAGGCCCAATCAAAGAACGATGGGCTAAAAACGCTGAAAAATCGTCTGCAGACATTGCTCCACCGCAGTCAGTTCCCTGCCCCAAAACGCATCCCATCGCATGCAAAGACTGACGTTGCTCAGCAGAATTGACACCATCCACCATGACGTTGACATTCATCGAGATCGCGAAAGCCGTCATCATGTGTAGCGTGCTGCTTAATTCAGCATCTTCTGAGACAACATCTAACATTTTGTGATCTAGCTTGATTTTGCGAATCGGCAGACTTTGCAACAACGCCACAGATTGATGGGTTGAGCCGAATCGATCCAAAGTCAAACTCATGCCTTTGTCGACAAAGTTTTGAACAGCTTGCTTCATCAGTTCAGGCTGGCGCAACAACAGCGACTCATTCACTTCAAATTCAATGAATTGATGCGGGAATTGAGTGGCCTTACATGTGTCGTGAATTTGCTCCAACAACGCGGCGTTTTGTAACTGACTGGCTGACAAGTTCAAAGACAAGGCCAAGGGGCCGTGCTGATGGTGCCAAACCGACGCTTGCTGACAAGCGGTTGTCATGACCCAAGAGCCAAAAGGTAAAAACATACCGCTTTGTTCAGCCAACGCGATGAAGTCTGCAGGCGAAATATTCAGTCGCTGCCCCGATGGGTGCAACCAACTCACAAGCACTTCAACGCCGAACAAGCCCTTGTCAGCCAAACGCATGATCGGCAAATACTTCAACGTGATGTCAGCCTCTTCCAATGCTTGACGCATCGCGTTGTCCACATTGAATGTGGCGCCACCGCCGCCTGATGAAGAGGGATCTGTGATTTTTTCAATTCGGATTTTGATGTTGCGCTGCTTGACCAGCACATACAGAGCTGCAAAAACAAACAAGGCGCTCCCAAGCCACACCAAATAAGGCGCGCATGAAGCCCACAAATCGATCGACAAATACAAATTGGCAATAATTTGGGTATCAAACGACACAGGCACCATGATGTGGAGCTTGTTGTCATCCAAATGGGTGGCCAACTCAAACTGTGCTTGCTGAGCGTAATCAACCGGCTGCCCTGAACGTGAGTAGCTCGCCAGCGTCTGACCATTGTTGGCCACCAGTTCGGCGACTTGCACCCCAGGAATCCCCTCTAAAGACTTCATCAACGAGGCCACTTGCTGTTCATCGTTGAGCATCAAAGCGGAGAGGATGCGCTGCGCAAAAGAAGCCGCCAGTTGCTCTTTGCTCTCGATCAAGGCACTGCGCAAGTTAAAAAACCCAAACACACAGACAAGGATCGCAGCCAGCGCCAGCGTGATGGCGATTTGAGGGCGATACCGCACCTTTGCGCGCTGAGCCACTTGATCATGTTCCGTGTGTTTCATCTCTAACTCCTACCCATTCGATATCACGTCTAACCCTGTTCGTGCCATTGACATGCAATGTCTAGGTAGGCACTCTGGGTTAAAAAGATTGGCAAGAGTATTACACAGATAACTGTTAAGTATTAGTTTAAATTGGTATTTTTTAATCTTTACGCATTAAATTAACAATTACCACATAAATCATCATATTTTTCGCTGACTAGCGCATGGCGGCTCAGGCCCTGGTTCAAACACGCCGCAGCGAATCCGGTTAGGCCGGAAGATAGCCAACCCTTTGAGACCGTCATGCCAAGCCTGCATGAACAAGGCAGCCACAGTCTCGGCACTTGTTTCGGCTGACAAATTCAGCGTTTTGGAAATTCCACCGTCAATGAAGGGTTGTACGTCAGCGACCATGGCAATGTGATCTTCAGGCCGTATCTGTAAAGCGGTCACAAACGAGGATGGCAACGGTTCTGATCGCCCCAAACGTTGGTACACGCGCCAAGCGTGATCTTGGGCTTCGAAGCGGTGACGGTGTCCATCAGGTGCATGAACATGACGTGTGTAGGTCCAATCGAAAACAGGCTCTATTCCCGCGGAGGTGTTATCGGCAAACGCCAAGCTCACACTGCCGGTGGGGGCGATCGACAGTAAATGGCTGTTACGCAGGCCGTGCTTGCGAATCAACGCACGCAACGCCGGAGAAAGCCGACTTGCAAACGTGCCCGCCGTCAGGCAAATATCAACATCAAACAACGGATACGCGCCCCGCTCTTTGGCCAAGGCCACCGATGCGGCGTAGGCGTTGTCGCGCAAACTCTGTGCAATACGTTGCGCCATCTGGCGTCCTTCAGGTTGGTCATAACGCAGACCTAACATGATCAGGGTGTCTGCCAGCCCTGTAAAACCAATACCGATGCGCCGCTTGGCATGCGCCTCACGGGCCTGCTCAGACAACGGCCAACGGGCAACGGGCAATATCGAGCAGATTGTCCAAAGCGCGTACCTGCCAACGCACGGCTTGGGCAAATGCCACCATGTCGAACGCAGCCGCAGCTTCTGTGCCTGAGGTGCAAAAAGGGTGGCGCACAAATGCGGGCAAGATCAGGGGCCCCAACACGCAGCCCCCATAAGACGGCAGCGGCTGCTCGCCACAAGGGTTGGTAGCGTCAATGGTTTCAATCGCACGCAGGTTGTTGTCTCGGTCAATGGTGTCGAGAAACAGCAGCCCCGGCTCGGCACTCCGATGTGCGGCGTGGGCCATGGCGGCCCAAAGCGTTCGGGCAGGCAATCTTTGATACACCCATCGACCATCACCACGGGTGTAAGGCACAAAGGTCGAAGCAGAACTGGCATGCCATGTCCCCCTTGGTGACATGGCATGCACCAACTCCCACGACTCGCCGCGCGCCACCGCACGCATGAAATCGTCCGTCACACCCACCGACACATTGAAACTAGACCACGTGTCTGGTGTTTGTTTGGCGGCAATAAAATCCAACACATCAGGATGGTCACAGCGCAGCACCGCCATCTGCGCGCCGCGCCGAGCGCCTGTGGTTTGCAGCGCTACACACGCCTTGTCAAACGCCTCGATAAAGTGACAAGGACCCGACGCCCCCAAACCCATGCCATTGATGCGCGCCCCTTGCGGTCGGATGCGCGAAAAGTCATAACCCACACCACCGCCACGACGCAATGTTTCGACCGCTTGTGCCATGGCATCGTGAATGCCTGGGTAACCCGACGCGTCGCGTCCCCTCAGGCAATCTCCCACGGGTTGAACAAAACAATTGACCCACGTCACGGGCTGGTCCGTGCCTGCGCCCGCCATGATGCGCCCCGCCCCAATCGCACCTGCTTTTAACTGCTGGAGAAACACCGCCTCCATGTGAACACGCTGATCACGCACTTCCACCGAGGCCATGGCTTTGGCCACGCGCTCAAACACATCGTTCACATGGGTTTCGCCAGGCTGCAGGTACTTTTGCTGCAAGACCGCCAAACTCAAAGGCTGCGGGGTCAATTCACTCGACGACACTGTAAAGATCATGCCGCCCATTGCAACGCAAACCGCCTGTCCATGCACTACCTCAAACCAAGTAATGCATCAAAGTTTGGATCGTGACACGGGACATCTGCTCGCTGGGTAACACCATTCAGCGCCCACCAAAAATCGCTGTCCGCACAAGAACTGCAACAACATGAAACGCTAGATGCCCAAGCCCTGACAGCACTGACCGCAGACCTGCAAAAAGAGCCTCTCAATGCTTGATGCGCAAATGTTGTGTAAACCATTGGGTGGCATGCCGAGCCACAGCCTCTAGCGTGCCCGGTTCTTCAAACAGATGGGTGGCGCCAGGCACGATGGTCAAATGAACCTCACATGACATTAGGCTCGCGGCCTGTCGGTTCAGCGCCAACACATCCTCATCCAAACTCCCCACCAGCAGCAAGGTCGGGCAATCCACTTGCGCCAGCACCTTGGCCCCCGCCAAATCGGGTCGCCCACCGCGCGACACCACAGCCTGCACCAAGGGCACCAGACTGGCTGCCGCACACAAAGCAGCCGCTGCACCCGTGCTGGCCCCAAAGTACCCAATGGGCAAATGCTTCGTGAAGGCATGATGGCGCACCCAACGGGTCACACCGACCAACCGCTCACTCAGTAAGTGGATGTCAAAACGCGCGGCAGTATCTTCATCTTCTTCTGAGGTGAGCAAGTCGGTCAGCAATGTGCCAAAACCGTGATCGCACAACACTTGAGCCACAAAGTTGTTGCGTGGACTGTGTCGACTGCTGCCGCTACCATGCGCAAACAGCACCAAGCCTTTCGCATCTGGCGGCAAGGACAACAGCCCCTCCAGCGTCACGCCGTTGAGGTCGATGTGCTCGAGCTCTTTCATTGGGATTTTCATCAACCGTCTTTGAAAATTCAAAGGTCCACACAGAGACTCAAACGAACACCAACTTGTCGATCACAGAGCGAACCCCAGGCGTGCTCCATGCAGAATGAATGGCCAAATTTTTCTCAATCCAGTGATGAACTTTTCCACTAAGGGTGATGGCATCGCCCTCGACCGTGATGTGGATGTCTTGCGCATCCAAATGCGCGCGACGCTTGAGGGCGGCTTCAATCTCAGACCTGACGGCCATCAAGCTGACCTTGGGCTTGATCGAAACCATATTGATCACATTGGCAACACCATGCAATCCGCGCACCAAGGACTCGGCTGTTTGTCGTTGATGGTCCCAGATCACCTCACCGCGTAAGGTGGCCACCCCATCCTCTGCGGTCACCTGAATCGCGCCTTTTGGAATCGTACTGGCGCCATCTAAGACATTCACAACGGCGAGCGCAACGTCGGTGTCGGTACGTCTGTCTGCGCCAGCCAATCTCACAGCCAAATCAAAAGCCACGGCACGGACACCGCCGACCCGCTTGACCACCCGTTCGGCAGCCCACTTTTGCGCCAAGTTGTCGACGTAGCCCGACAAAGTCACCACACCTTGCTCGACCTCCACACCGATGTGTGCCGCATTGATCGAAGACTCCCAAGACAGTTCGGCCATGACATCTTTTTGCAATTGCTTGTCAGTTTTCATACGTTTCTTCCCATGATTCAGTCCGCTTCCCATCACAAAATCCCCCTGAAGAAAAAACGGGGACGACACCACTTGCCTAGAAGCTGGATGCAAGGGCCCAGCCATTGTTGAGAGACAACGTGTTCACGTCTGTGCCACAAACCACAGTTCATCACTTGATGCAGAAGATGGCCTGAAACGTCTGCCAACGCACAGTGCCATTTGGTCGATGTGCTTAATCTGGCAATACCTATTGCGATGCCGCAATGCCCAGTCAATCACCGTTTGAGGTATGTCATGACATCAGCACTTCACCGATGGATCACTTTGTTATTCATGGTCACCACATTGAGCTTGAGTGGATGTGGCTACAACCGCTTCCAAAGCGGCAACGAGCAGGTCAAAGCCAGCTGGTCTGAGGTGCTCAGCCAATACCAACGCAGGGCCGACTTGATCCCTAATCTGGTCAACGTGGTCAAAGGCCAAGCCGACTTCGAGCAAAGTACGTTGCAGGCGGTCGTTGACGCGCGCGCCAAAGCCACGGCCATACAGGCATCGCCTGAACTGGTGAACGATGCGCAAGCTTTTCAAAAATTCCAGCAAGCCCAGAAGGATGTATCAAGCTCTTTATCGCGGCTCTTGGTGGTGGCAGAAAACTACCCCACATTGCGCGCAAATCAGGGGTTTATTGACTTGCAGGCCCAACTCGAAGGCACCGAAAACCGCATCACGGTGGCACGTAATCGCTACATCCAAGCCGTTCAAGACTACAACGTCACCGTGCATTCCTTCCCGTCTAATATCACCGCTTGGGTGCTGGGCTACAAAGAAAAACCGAATTTCTCGGTCGAGAACGAACAAGCGATTGCCAAACCACCCGTTGTCAATTTCGAACCTCGGGGCAACGCACCTCGAGTCCCCAGTTCAGGCGCCACACCGTGATGTGGCGCGCAGCCGCCAGCGCGTCCGCCACGAGGTGGGTGACTTGGCTGTTCGTATTTTGTGGCGGCTTGAGTTCGGCACTCAGCAACGCTCAAGTACCGATTCCGCCCTTGACCGGCCACATCATCGATCAAACCCACACACTCACCGAGGCACAGCAACAACAAATAGAAGCGTCATTGGCCGCATTTGAATTACGCAAAGGCAGCCAAGTAGCTGTTTTGCTGGTCGCCACAACCCAACCCGAAACCATTGAACAATACGCCTTGCGCGTCGCTGAACAGTGGCAATTAGGGCGTAAAAAAGTCGATGACGGCGCCATATTGGTGATCGCCAAAAACGACCGTACTGTTCGGATTGAGGTGGGCTACGGGCTTGAAGGTGCCTTGAACGACGCCACCTGCAAACGCATCATCGAAGAGCTCATCAGCCCTAGGTTTCGCCAACAAGACTTTGAAGGCGGCATCGCGGCAGGCGTGCAGCGCATGATGCGCGTCATAGAGGGCGAACCGCTGCCCGCACCTGCGTCAGACAAAAGCGCAGAAGCTTTGACCGACCTGACTGGGATCCTCGTGGCAGGCGCCCTCCTCGGGTTCGTCTTGCGGGCCATCTTTGGCCGTGGTGCTGGATCAATCATGACAGCAGCCCTTGTCGGCACAGCCACTTGGTTTGTGCTGGGCGTGTTGTCACTGGCCCTGACCGCGAGCGTGGTCACGATGCTGACCACGTGGCTAGGTATCACAGGATTGCTCAGAGCCAGATACGGTGGCCGTGGCGGCCCAGGGGGAGGATTCAGAGGAGGCGGAGGCGGCGGATTTGGCGGTGGCGGCGCATCTGGCCGATGGTGAGTCGCTCTGTGCCACAGCCATGTCTGCATGTCCGCACGATCACACCTTGAACGCTTTGCGCCAGCGTTTTTCCATTTCACCAGCAGACAAAGACGTCCAATCCAACGGATGCGTGGCGTGCACGATATTTTTGATGTCAGGGCGCAGATGCGCGAGCAGCTCCCCTAAAAAAGGGTTAGACGCAAAAATTTCAAGCGCATGCCATTTTTCCGTAGCCCATGCCTCGTGCAAGTCGAGCGCCAAATCATGGGCAAACTCCGCACGCTCACGGTGACGGATATCGATGTGCGGGGCCAAGCCCGCGCGTCCAGCCAATGAATGCCCCAGCGGTGCACGCTCCAGCTCGCGCGCATGCATTCGACCTTCCGCATGCCACCAGTCGCGTGTTTCAACCCAAGGCTGCTGCAGATGACTTTGCTCAAACAAACGAGCGACAAATGAATTGGCCACCAAGATGGCTTTATGCGAGGTCATACGCGGCTCCTTTGAATAAAAAATTCTTTTGAATTTTTCATAGCCGGTCGGAAGCGGTCAATTCATCCAAAGGTATATGCGTCAGGGCGCTGTTCCTTTAATACCTAGCGATTTGAGCGAACGGCATCGACACATTGAGAATGCAATTCATGCTTTGAAAGCAGTTTTACCCATCCGAATATGCCTTAACTTATTCCATATTTGATAATTTACTTATATCGATCTTCAATGAAAAGCTACACTCATGAATGTGTCACTCCATGATGATTTTTGTGATACCGCCCTTGAATTAAGCAATCGGGTTGTATATAAAACCCGGCCCCTTTTCAAATTGAATTGACGTTCTGAGCATGCAGGAGTTTTGAATTGAAGACAGATCGAGAACTACTGATGGAAATGCGTGCAGAACTCATTCAACTCACCCAAATGGTGATTTTCTTGAGTTCTGAAGTATCAGAATTAAAAGCAATTGAACGCGCCCGGCAAGCGATCGGTGCAGCAAGAAGCTCTGACTCAATCCGATTTGATGCCGAAGATTGAGGTCGCCAGAGACTCGGTCAAGCTTGACTCATCATCGCAAGACCCAATATCTTCAAGTAGAACCATTGTCAAAAGATTTGGGCTTTATCAACGAGAGTGAATTGATACTTTTAAGCTTAGAAGGCAAATCTTTAATATTTGACAGTTCTTGATCGCCCCATATTTTGTTCAATGTCGGTTCAGAATTGCAATCGCATGCTAAGTTTTTTAACAGCTGATAGTCTTTGACTTTTATGTGTCCCCTATTCAAACTGACACACCCTTGTTGCTCCACTTGGTTCAACGCAAGCGTGACAGCCTCACGCCGCACCCCCAGCGCATCAGCCAAATCGCTGTGTGTGATGGTGATGGTTTCAATGGAATCGCCTTGACCATAGTTAATCAACCATCGTGTCACTTGTTGGATCACAGTATGGAATGTGCGGCATGAGATATTCTTTGCCATCTCTTCCATCATGATGCGTGTGGCAAGCAATGACATTGACCTGCCCCCACTAGCCGTACCACTGAATTAGAAGTTAGTCCGATGTGTCAAGGTTATTCCAAAACTTGATGGTTTGTATTTGCAGCAGCATTTGAATTAATCCTATGCTGCTGCGCGAATTGAGCCGGTGGTATCCG
>NZ_JAVKLQ010000079.1:0-18546 GCF_031539175.1 Limnohabitans sp.
GAGATGGTGATGCCTGGTGACAACGTGTCGATCACTGTGAAGTTGATCCACCCGATTGCGATGGAAGAAGGCTTGCGCTTCGCGATTCGCGAAGGCGGCAAGACCGTTGGCGCTGGTGTGGTTGCTAAGATCATTGCCTAAATGCTAAATCTAGGGGCGTAGCTTAGTGGTAAAGTAGCGGTTTCCAAAACCGTCGATGGGGGTTCGATTCCCTCCGCCCCTGCCACTGAGTCCTTGGATGATGTGGTGACCAAGCCCGCCAATATGGCGGGCTTCGGTGTCTTCACAAACGTAAAAACGGTACAGGAAAATCTTGACCCATGTCTGCTGCAAACATTGAAACCGTCTCTACGTCTGCTGATAAAGCCAAGCTTGTTGCGGTTGCTGTTCTGGTGGTTGCATCCATTGCAGGCTTTTATGGCTTGTCTGCCAAAGGCGTGATCGTTCAGTGGTTGGTGTTGCTGTTGGGTTTGGCTGCTGCTGTGGTTATGTTTGCGCTTTCTTTGCCAGGTCGTCAGTTGTCGGCTTTTGGTAATGATGCTTGGCGTGAGGTTAAAAAGGTCGTCTGGCCGACTCGCAAAGAGTCAACTCAAATGACGTTGTATGTGTTTGCCTTTGTGGTGATCATGGCGCTGTTTCTTTGGTTGACGGATAAGACCCTTGAATGGGTGTTTTACGACTTGATTTTGGGCTGGAAAAAATAATGACCGACATCATCGACAACGCCGCTGCTGAAGTGCCGGTCCCGACCAATCCTGATTTGCGTTGGTATGTGGTTCATGCTTATTCTGGTATGGAAAAGGCGGTAGAGCGCAATATTCGTGAAAGCATTGCGCGCGCGGGTATGGACAATAAGTTCGGTCGCATCTTGGTGCCGACTGAAGAAGTTGTTGAAATGAAAAACGGTCAGCGTCGTACGGCTGAGCGTAAGTTTTTCCCTGGTTATGTGTTTGTTGAGATGGTCATGGATGATGAATCATGGCATTTGGTCAAGCACACCAACAAGGTGACGGGTTTTGTGGGGGGGGCAAAGAATCGTCCTGCGCCTATTTCTGAGTCTGAGGTTCAAAAGATCGTCAGCCAGATGCAGGATGGTGTTGATAAGCCGCGTCACAAAGTTGAATTCATGGTGGGTGAGTTGGTTCGCGTCAAAGACGGCCCATTCACGGACTTCAACGGCTCTGTCGAAGAAGTGAACTACGAGAAGAGCAAGGTTCGCGTCTCGGTGACCATTTTCGGTCGCGCCACGCCTGTTGAGCTTGAGTTTAGCCAGGTCGAAAAAACCTAATTGATCTGAGTGCTTGGTGCTACCCGACTCGGTGCCAAGCTTTTGAGAAGAGTCGCTAACCCCGGGGAGCTCATTTGAGCGTTTGACCCGTAAGGAGAAAAGCATGGCGAAAAAAATCGTCGGCTTCATCAAGCTGCAAGTGCCAGCTGGTAAAGCTAATCCATCGCCACCTATTGGCCCAGCATTGGGTCAACGTGGTTTGAACATCATGGAATTTTGTAAGGCGTTCAACGCCCAGACCCAAGGCGTTGAGCCAGGTCTGCCATTGCCCGTGGTGATTACTGCATTTGCAGACAAGTCATTCACTTTCGTGATCAAAACGCCTCCAGCGACAACGTTGATCAAGAAGGCTATCAAGTTGGACAAGGGCTCTGCTCGTCCGCACGTCGACAAAGTTGGCAAGATCACGCGCGCTCAGCTCGAAGAAATCGCCAAAACCAAGATGGAAGACTTGAATGCGGCCGATTTGGACGCAGCTGTTCGCATCATCGCCGGCTCTGCCCGTTCGATGGGCGTGACTGTGGAGGGCGTGTAAATGTCTAAGTTGACTAAAAAGCAAAAAGCCTTTGTGGGCAAAGTCGATAGCAACAAGTTGTACGCCTTGGTGGATGCCATCGGCATCGTCAAAGAGTGCGCAACTGCTAAATTCGATGAGTCGATCGACGTGTCTGTGCAACTCGGTATCGATGCGAAGAAATCAGACCAAGTCGTGCGTGGTGCTGTTGTATTGCCTAACGGTACCGGTAAAACGGCTCGCGTGGCTGTATTCGCACAAGGTGCCAAAGCTGAAGAAGCTAAAGCTGCCGGTGCTGACATCGTCGGTATGGACGATTTGGCTGCCATGGTCAAAGCTGGCGATATGCCCTTTGACGTCGTGATTGCTGCTCCTGACGCGATGCGCGTTGTGGGTACATTGGGTCAAATCTTGGGCCCACGTGGTCTGATGCCTAACCCTAAAGTCGGTACTGTGACGCCTGACGTTGCAACTGCTGTGCGCAATGCCAAAGCTGGTCAAGTCCAGTTCCGCGTTGACAAAGCCGGTATTGTGCACGGCACCATCGGTCGCCGTTCGTTCGACACGGACAAACTCCAAGGTAACTTGGCAGCTTTGATCGAAGCATTGAACAAGTCCAAGCCTGCCAGCAGCAAAGGTGTTTACCTGCGCAAAGTGGCCGTCTCATCCACCATGGGTGTTGGCGTGCGCGTGGACGTGCAAACACTCGGCGCTTAAGTCGACGTTTGTCAATTCGAGCGCTGAATAAGCGCTCAAAATTTGAGCGGTATGTAAATGCTGCTCAGAGTGGTGGGCTGGTTATGCTCTATGGGTTGTGACTAGGCCATCCAAGACCGTTGGTGTGGGGCTTGACCGCACTTAATTGAAAGACCAACGCAGATGGCGATCCCGCTGAAATGGATTTTTTCCTGACAGTTAGGTCGCTGCAAAAGTGGCGTGTTGAAGAGCAAATGCTTGACGACACATTTAAAGGAGTAGACCTTGAGTCTGAATCGCAGTGAGAAAGAAGCGGTCATTTCTGAAGTGACCACACTCGCCGCCCAAGCTCAAACGCTGGTGATTGCGGAATACCGCGGCATCACGGTCGCCGACATGACCAAACTGCGCGCTAAAGCACGTAGCACTGGTGTGAGCCTGAGTGTGTTGAAAAACACCTTGGCACGCCGTGCTGTGGCTGGTACACAGTTTGAAGTTGTCGCTGATCAGATGACCGGCCCGTTGATCTATGGCTTCTCTGAGGATGCAGTGGCTGCCGCTAAGGTGGTGGCTGACTTCGCGAAAACCAACACCAAGTTGGTCATTCGCGCAGGTGCATTCGCAGGCAAAGTCCTGGACGTAGAAGGCGTTAAGCAATTGGCAAGCATCCCTTCGAAAGAAGTTTTGTTGGCTCAGTTGTGTGGCTTGTTGATGTCGCCTATGTCGCGTACAGCCGTTGTGCTGGGCGCGTTGGCGGCCAAAAAAGGCGAAGGCGAAGCTGTTGCCGCTTAAGGCCAGCTTTCGTGTTTTAACCAATTGTTAGGAAATAAAAATGGCATTCGATAAAGACGCATTTTTGACCGCGCTGGACAGCATGACGGTCATGGAACTCAACGAACTGGTGAAAGCCATCGAAGAGAAATTTGGTGTGAGCGCTGCCGCTATGGCTGCTCCTGCTGCTGCTGGTGGCGCTGGTGCTGCTGCCGCTGAAGAGAAGACTGAATTCAACGTCATGTTGATGGATGCCGGCGCAAACAAAGTGTCCGTGATTAAAGCTGTGCGCGAAATCACCGGTCTGGGCTTGAAAGAAGCCAAAGACGTGGTGGATGGTGCTCCTAAGGCCGTCAAAGAAGGCGTGTCTAAGGCTGACGCTGAAGCCGCCAAGAAGAAGCTTGAAGAAGCTGGCGCTAAGGTTGAACTGAAGTAATTCGGCTCTCCCACAAGGCTGGAGTGTCCCGCAAGGGCCTCCAGCCTTCTGTGCTTACAGAGCACACCCAAAAGCAGGTTCAACTAAATCAGTTTTTGAGTGTCTTCTGACCCCAACTGCAGAAGATGCCTTGGTTCGGGTTGCGTGCAATGCGCAACCGTCCGCCAACGCTGGTAGAGGCCAGCCGCCAAGCCCGTTGTATGAGACTTAGTAATCTCATGCAACTCACAGTTCTGAAAGATCAAGCCCGGAGATCTCATGGCCTATTCATACACCGAACGCAAGCGTATCCGCAAGAGTTTCGGCAGCCGCGACAGCGTGCTGGAAATTCCTTATTTGTTGCAAATGCAAAAAGACGCGTACACCGCGTTCTTGCAAGCTGACGTCATCCCTAAAAAGCGTACCAACGAAGGTCTGCAAGCTGCATTTGAAGCTGCATTCCCGATCGTGTCGCACAACGGTTTTGTCGAGATGAAATATCTCGAATACAACTTGGCCAAGCCTGCATTTGACGTGCGCGAATGTCAAACCCGTGGCCTGACCTTCTCGTCGGCTGTGCGCGCTCGCGTTCAATTGATCATTTATGACCGTGAGTCATCGACGCCTCAGTCGAAAGTGGTCCGTGAAGTGAAAGAGCAAGAGGTCTACATGGGCGAAGTGCCTTTGATGACCGACAAGGGCTCGTTCATCATCAACGGTACAGAGCGCGTGATCGTGTCTCAGTTGCACCGCTCACCCGGCGTGTTCTTTGAACACGACAAGGGTAAGACCCACAGCTCTGGCAAATTGCTGTTCAGCGCACGCATCATCCCTTACCGCGGCTCATGGCTCGACTTCGAATTTGATCCGAAAGACCTGCTGTACTTCCGCGTTGACCGTCGTCGCAAGATGCCCGTCACCATTCTGTTGAAGGCCATTGGCCTGACACCAGAAACCATCCTCGCGAACTTCTTCGTGAACGACAACTTCCGCTTGATGGACAGCGGCGCACAAATGGAATTTGTGGCCGAGCGTCTGCGCGGTGAAGTGGCACGTTTTGACATCACCGACAAGTCGGGCGCAGTCATCGTCGCCAAAGACAAGCGCGTGACCGCACGTCACACCCGCGAGTTGGAGCAGTCCAACACCACCCACGTCAGCGTGCCTGAAGATTTCTTGATCGGTCGTGTGATCGCCAAGAACATCATCGATGCTGACACCGGTGAGTTGATTGCCCGTGCCAACGACGAGTTGACTGAAGCCTTGCTCAAGAAATTGCGCGAAGCTGGCGTGCAAGATCTGCAATGTATCTACACCAACGAACTCGACCAAGGCGCGTTCATCTCGCAAACACTGCGTACCGATGAAACCGTGGACGAATTTGCTGCGCGCGTGGCCATCTATCGCATGATGCGCCCTGGCGAGCCACCGACCGAAGACGCGGTGCAAGCCTTGTTCCAACGCTTGTTCTACAACCCAGATACGTACGACTTGTCGCGCGTGGGTCGCATGAAATTCAACGCTAAAGTGGGCATCACCGAGTCGACCGGTCCCATGGTCTTGACCAACGAAGACATCTTGTCTGTGGTCAAAATCTTGGTGGACTTGCGCAACGGCCGTGGTGAAGTCGATGACATCGACCACTTGGGCAACCGTCGCGTGCGTTGCGTGGGCGAATTGGCCGAAAACCAATACCGCACAGGTTTGGCACGTATCGAAAAAGCTGTGAAAGAGCGTTTGGGCCAAGCTGAGCAAGAGCCGCTCATGCCTCACGACTTGATCAATTCCAAGCCAATTTCTGCTGCGTTGAAAGAGTTCTTCGGCGCATCACAGTTGTCGCAGTTCATGGACCAAACCAACCCCTTGGCTGAGATCACGCACAAGCGTCGCGTCTCTGCGTTGGGCCCAGGCGGTTTGACCCGTGAGCGCGCAGGCTTTGAAGTGCGTGACGTGCACGTGACCCACTACGGTCGTGTGTGCCCTATCGAAACACCCGAAGGTCCAAACATTGGTTTGATCAACTCTTTGGCTTTGTACGCGCGCTTGAACGAGTACGGCTTCATCGAAACACCTTACCGTCGCGTGGTCGAAGGCAAAGTGACGATGGACATCGATTACTTGTCCGCCATTGAAGAAGGCAAATACGTCATCGCGCAGGCTAACGCCACGCTCGACAAAGACGGCCAACTGATTGGCGACTTGGTGTCTGCCCGTGCCAACGGCGAATCTATTTTGTGCGGCGCTGAGCGCATCCAGTACATGGACGTGTCACCCGCTCAGATCGTTTCTGTGGCGGCCTCTTTGGTACCGTTCCTCGAGCACGATGACGCGAACCGCGCGTTGATGGGTGCCAACATGTCACGCCAAGCTGTGCCAGTGTTGCGTCCAGAAAAGCCCATGGTCGGTACCGGTATCGAGCGCGTTGCCGCAGTCGACTCAGGCACTGTGGTGACTGCCACCCGTGGCGGCGTGGTTGACTATGTCGACGCAACCCGTGTTGTGGTTCGCGTGAACGACGCCGAAGCACAAGCGGGCGAAGTGGGCGTGGACATCTACAACCTCATCAAGTACCAACGTTCCAACCAAAACACGAACATCCATCAGCGTCCCATCGTCAAGCGCGGCGACAAGATTGCCAAGGGCGATGTGGTGGCTGACGGTGCATCCACTGACCTCGGCGAAATCGCCATCGGTCAAAACATGTTGATCGCGTTCATGCCTTGGAACGGCTACAACTTCGAAGACTCGATCTTGATCAGCGAGCGCGTGGTGGCAGAAGACCGCTACACCTCGATCCACATCGAAGAACTCGTGGTGATGGCCCGTGACACCAAGTTGGGGGCCGAAGAGATCACACGCGATATTCCCAACTTGGCTGAGCAACAACTCAACCGTTTGGATGACTCCGGCATCATCTACGTGGGCGCAGAAGTGCAACCCGGCGACACACTGGTCGGCAAGGTCACGCCAAAAGGCGAAACCACGCTGACACCCGAAGAAAAACTGTTGCGCGCGATCTTCGGCGAAAAAGCCAGCGATGTGAAAGACACATCTCTGCGTGTGAGCCAAGGTTCGCAAGGTACGGTCATCGACGTGCAAGTCTTCACCCGTGAAGGCATCCAACGCGACAAACGTGCTCAGCAAATTATTGATGACGAACTCAAGCGTTTCCGCCTCGATTTGAACGACCAGCTCCGCATCGTGGAAGCTGATGCGTTTGACCGTATCGAAAAACTCTTAACTGGCAAAACAGCCAACGGCGGCCCGAACAAATTGGCCAAAGGCAGCGTCATCGACAAAACCTACATGTCATCGGTCGAGAAGTTCCATTGGTTTGACATTCGTCCTGCAGACGAAGAAGTTGCCAGCCAATTGGAAAGCATCAAAAACGCGATGGAGCAAACCCGTCACAGCTTTGACTTGGCCTTCGAAGAGAAGCGCAAGAAGTTGACGCAAGGTGACGAGTTGCCCGCAGGCGTGTTGAAGATGGTGAAGGTTTACTTGGCCGTCAAGCGTCGCTTGCAGCCTGGTGACAAGATGGCCGGTCGTCACGGTAACAAGGGTGTGGTCTCGAAGATCGTTCCGGTCGAAGACATGCCTTACATGGCTGACGGCACACCTTGTGACATCGTGTTGAACCCCTTGGGCGTTCCTTCACGTATGAACGTGGGTCAGGTGTTGGAAGTGCATTTGGGCTGGGCCGGCAAAGGTATCGGTCAGCGCATTGGCAACATGTTGCAAGCCGAAGCCAAAGTGTCTGAAATGCGCACCTTCATGGAAGAGTTGTACAACTCGACCGGTCGCAAGGAAGACCTGAGCCAATTGTCTGACACGCAAGTGTTGGAAATGGCTGGCAACTTGACCAACGGTGTTCCTTTTGCAACCCCCGTGTTCGACGGCGCTGCAGAAGAAGACATTCGCACCATGTTGAAGTTGGCTTACCCAGAAGACATCGCCAAAGCCAAGGGCCTCACCGCCACACGCACACAAGCGAACTTGTTTGACGGTCGTACGGGCGAAGCTTTCGAGCGTCCCACCACCATTGGCTACATGCACTTCTTGAAGCTCCACCATTTGGTCGACGACAAGATGCACGCACGTTCTACTGGCCCATACAGCTTGGTCACACAGCAGCCGCTGGGTGGTAAGGCGCAGTTCGGTGGCCAGCGCTTCGGTGAGATGGAGGTGTGGGCTTTGGAAGCTTACGGAGCTTCATACACGCTGCAAGAAATGTTGACCGTCAAGTCCGACGACGTGCAAGGTCGTACCAAGGTGTACGAGAGCATCGTCAAAGGCGAGCACTCGATCGAAGCGGGCATGCCCGAATCGTTCAACGTGTTGGTCAAGGAAATTCGTTCATTGGGTATCGACATTGAGTTGGACCGCGCCTGATAGGCATTTGGACAGCGCTCGCGCGCTGTCCAAACAGATCAAGCCTCTCCAACCAAATTAAGGATTTAAAACATGAAATCGTTACTCGACCTGTTTAAACAGTTCACGCCCGATGAGCATTTCGATGCCATCAAAATCGGCATGGCTTCTCCTGAGAAGATCCGTTCATGGTCTTTCGGCGAAGTTAAAAAGCCAGAAACCATCAACTACCGCACGTTCAAGCCTGAGCGCGATGGTCTGTTTTGCGCCAAGATTTTTGGCCCTATCAAAGACTACGAATGTTTGTGCGGCAAGTACAAACGTCTCAAGCACCGCGGCGTGATTTGCGAGAAGTGCGGCGTTGAAGTCACACAGACCAAAGTGCGTCGTGAACGCATGGGTCACATCGATTTGGCCGCACCTTGCGCCCACATCTGGTTCTTGAAGTCGTTGCCATCACGTTTGGGCCTCGTGCTCGACATGACCCTGCGTGACATCGAGCGTGTGTTGTACTTTGAAGCTTATGTGGTGACCGATCCCGGCATGACCCCGTTGAAGAAATTCGCGATCATGACCGAAGACGACTACGACGCCAAACTCATCGAATACGGTGACGAATTCATCGCCAAAATGGGCGCTGAAGGCATCAAAGATTTGCTCGAAGGCCTTGACCTCGACATCGAGATCGAAAAGCTGCGCAATGACTTGACGGGCTCTGAAATCAAAATCAAGAAAAACGCCAAGCGTTTGAAATTGATGGAGGCGTTCAAGAAGTCTGGCATCAAGCCCGAGTGGATGGTGTTGTCTGTCTTGCCCGTGTTGCCACCTGATTTGCGCCCTCTGGTGCCGTTGGACGGCGGTCGTTTCGCGACTTCCGACTTGAACGACTTGTACCGTCGCGTGATCAACCGCAACAGCCGTTTGCGTCGTTTGCTCGAACTCAAGGCGCCTGAAATCATTGCACGCAATGAAAAGCGTATGTTGCAAGAAGCCGTGGACAGCTTGCTGGACAACGGCCGTCGCGGTAAGGCCATGACTGGCGCCAACAAGCGCGCCTTGAAGTCACTGGCTGACATGATCAAAGGTAAGAGCGGTCGTTTCCGTCAAAACTTGTTGGGTAAGCGCGTCGACTATTCAGGTCGTTCCGTGATTACCGTGGGCCCAACTTTGAAGCTGCACCAGTGCGGTTTGCCCAAGTTGATGGCGCTCGAGTTGTTCAAGCCTTTCATCTTCTCGCGTCTCGAAGCCATGGGCATCGCGACCACCATCAAGGCTGCGAAGAAGGAAGTTGAATCCGGCTCCGCCGTGGTGTGGGACATCTTGGAAGAGGTGATCAAAGAGCACCCCGTGATGTTGAACCGTGCGCCTACGCTGCACCGCTTGGGTATTCAAGCGTTCGAGCCGATCTTGATCGAAGGCAAAGCCATCCAGTTGCACCCACTCGTCTGTTCAGCGTTCAACGCCGACTTCGACGGTGACCAAATGGCCGTTCACGTGCCTTTGTCTGTGGAAGCGCAGATGGAAGCCCGTACCTTGATGCTGGCTTCGAACAACATCTTGTTCCCTGCCAACGGCGAACCATCGATCGTTCCTTCACAAGACGTTGTGTTGGGTCTGTACTACGCCACCCGCGATCGCATCAACGGCAAAGGCGAAGGCCTGATCTTCTCCAACTTGGGCGAAGTGCAACGTGCGTTGGACGCCCAGGTGGTTGAATTGACTGCCAAAGTCAGCGTGCGTTTGACCGAGTGGACCAAAGACAAAGAAACCGGTGAGTTCATCCCATCGACAAGCTTGGTCGACACCACCGTGGGTCGTGCGTTGTTGTCGGAAATCTTGCCCAAGGGCTTGCCTTTCTCGAACATCAACAAGTCGTTGAAGAAGAAAGAAATTTCTAAACTCATCAACGTGTCATTCCGCAAGTGCGGTTTGAAAGAGACCGTGGTGTTCGCCGACAAGCTGTTGCAAAACGGTTTCCGTTTGGCCACACGCGCCGGTATCTCGATTGCGATCGACGACATGTTGGTGCCACCAGAAAAAGGCGCCATCATCAGCGCGTCTGAAAAAGAAGTCAAAGACATCGAACAGCAATACGTGTCTGGTTTGGTCACTTCTGGCGAGCGTTACAACAAGGTGGTTGACATCTGGGGTAAGGCTGGCGACGCCGTGTCCAAGGTGATGATGGACCAACTCCGCAAAGAGAAGACCATCGACCGCCACGGCAACGAAGTCGAGCAAGAATCGTTCAACTCCATCTACATGATGGCCGACTCTGGCGCTCGCGGCTCCGCAGCTCAGATTCGTCAGTTGGCCGGTATGCGTGGTCTGATGGCCAAGCCTGACGGCTCCATCATTGAGACCCCCATCACGGCGAACTTCCGTGAAGGCCTGAACGTGTTGCAGTACTTTATTTCCACCCACGGTGCACGTAAAGGTCTGGCTGACACGGCGTTGAAGACAGCGAACTCGGGTTACTTGACCCGTCGTTTGGTCGACGTGACGCAAGACTTGGTGGTGACCGAACTCGATTGCGGCACACAAAACGGTCAACTCATGCGCGCCATCGTTGAAGGCGGTGAAGTGATTGAGTCCTTGCGCGATCGTATTTTGGGTCGTACCGCGTTGGAAGACGTCGTGCACCCAGAAACTCGCGCGGTGTTGGTCAAAGCTGGCGAGATGCTGGACGAAGACTACATCGACATCCTCGAAGCCGAAGGCGTCGACGAAGTCAAAGTGCGTACCGCTTTGAATTGCGAAACACGCTTTGGTCTGTGCGCCATGTGTTACGGCCGTGACTTGGGTCGCGGTGGCTTGGTCAACAACGGTGAAGCTGTCGGCGTGATTGCTGCGCAGTCCATCGGTGAACCCGGTACACAGCTGACCATGCGTACGTTCCACATTGGTGGTGCAGCTTCGCGTGCGGCTGTGGCCTCTAGCGTGGAAGCCAAGTCCAACGGCGTGATCGGTTTCAACGCCGCCATGCGTTATGTGACCAACAGCAAAGGCGAGTTGGTGGTGATTTCTCGCTCTGGCGAAATCATCATTCACGACGAACATGGCCGTGAGCGTGAGCGTCACAAAGTGCCTTACGGTGCTATTTTGTCGGTCAAGCCCGACCAGACCTTGAAGGCGGGTGTGATCTTGGCCAACTGGGATCCATTGACACGTCCTGTGATCACTGAATTCGCGGGTAAGGTTCAATTCGAAAACGTCGAAGAAGGCCTGACCGTTGCGAAGCAAGTGGACGAAGTGACCGGTCTGTCCACCTTGGTGGTGATCGATCCTAAGCGTCGCGGCTCGACCAAAGTGGTGCGCCCACAGGTCAAACTGATCGACGCATCTGGCAAAGAAGTCAAGATTCCTGGCACCGATCACTCGGTGACGATTGGCTTCCAAATCGGTGCGCTGATTCAAGTGCGCGACGGCATGGATGTGGGCCCAGGCGAAGTGCTGGCACGTATCCCTGTCGAAGGTCAAAAGACCCGCGACATTACCGGCGGTTTGCCACGTGTGGCCGAACTGTTCGAAGCGCGCTCGCCCAAAGACAAGGGCATGTTGGCTGAGATGACCGGTACCGTGTCGTTTGGTAAAGAGACCAAAGGCAAGGTTCGTTTGCAGATCACCGACCCAGATGGCAAAGTGTGGGACGAACTCATTCCGAAAGAGAAGAACATCTTGGTCCACGAAGGCCAGGTGGTGAACAAAGGTGAGAGCGTGGTGGACGGCCCAGCCGACCCACAAGACATCCTGCGTTTGCTCGGTATGGAAGAGTTGGCACGCTACATCGTTGACGAAGTGCAAGACGTTTACCGCTTGCAAGGCGTGAAGATCAACGACAAGCACATTGAAGTGATCGTGCGTCAAATGCTGCGTCGTGTTGTGGTCGAAAGCGTGGGTGATACCAACTACATCGCTGGCGAACAAGTTGAGCGTTCTGAAATTCTCAACACCAACGAAGCGTTGCAACGTGATGGCAAAGTCCCTGCGACTTTCACCAACTTGTTGCTGGGTATCACCAAGGCTTCGTTGTCGACCGACTCGTTCATCTCTGCGGCTTCTTTCCAAGAAACCACACGTGTGTTGACCGAAGCGGCCATCATGGGCAAGCGCGACGAATTGCGCGGCTTGAAAGAGAACGTCATCGTTGGTCGCCTGATTCCTGCAGGTACCGGCATGGCTTATCACAAAGCCCGCAAGGTCAAAGACGCCATGGACGACGCCGAGCGCCGCGCCATTGCGGAAGCCGAAGCGGCTGAGTTGGCTGGAGAGTCTTCTGAGGAAGAAACTCAAGTCGATCACGGCGCTGGCGAAGAAGCGTAAAGTGACCCTCTCAACAAAGGCCCGCAAGGGCCTTTGTTGTTGGTGGACCTGTGTTTTGACAATCCGATCAAAGGTGACGGCATGGTAGAAGCGTGGTGGTTTTGGGCGGTGGTGGCTGTGCTCGTGTTTTGGGCGGTCGGGGCTTACCAGCGTTTGGTGGGCTTGCGCACGCAGGTCATCAAACAGTTTGCAGTGCTGGAAGAGTTGATGCTGCGTTACCAAAGTTTGGTGCAAGAGGCGACCACGGCAGCCGTGACCTCACCTTCCGGCTGGCACACCTCAGTAGCCCCCGAGTTGGGTGCCAGCCATTGGACACGCTTGCAAGTGGCCGCCAATTTATCGGCCATGGCGATGGCGCGTATGCAAGAGCATCCGTTGGACCCGTCGTCAGCCATTGCCTTGGTGGCGACCAGTCGTGATTTGCAAGATGCATGGGAAGCCTTGACGCATCCCGATGTGTATTACGTGTCGGTGCCTGCCGAACTCACCCAGCATTGGCGTGAGCTGGGCATTGCCATTCAACCCGATTTACAGCGGTTCAACCAAGCGGTGCGCCTCTACAACGAGGCCATTGCCATGTTTCCAGCCGTGTTGCTGGCCCGAATTTTTAAATACAAAGCAGGACGCGTTCTCGAATGACACAAGCACCTCAAACGTCGGGTGCATCTGTGCCCCTTTGGCAGCAGTTGCAAGCCGTCGCGCAAGCCGTGGCGCAAGTGCGCCGAGGTGTCTCCGGTACGGCGGCACTTGATGCCGTGCCCTCTGCTTTGCGACCCGGCGTGCAAGCCTTGTTGTTTCAAGTGCTGCGTCAATTGGGGCGTGCGCAAGCCTTGCGTGCACAGTTGGCCAGCCGCACGCCGCCACCGTTGCCCGATGCGTTGCTGTGCACCGCCTTGGCTTTGGCGTGGGACCCCGACAATGCGCCTTATGAGCCGCACACTTTGGTGAATCAAGCGGTGGAAGCCGCGAAAAACACCCGCAGCTTGCAAGCCAATGCCAGTTTTTTGAATGCTTGTTTGCGTCGTTTTTTGCGTGAGCGTGATGCTTTGGTGCGTGCCACCGACGACGACATCCAAGCCCAATGGAACCATCCGGCTTGGTGGGTCAAACGCGTAGAAGTGGATCACCCCACGCATTGGCAAGATATTTTGCGTGCCAACAACCAAGCCGCGCCGATGACATTGCGCGTGAACACACAGCGCATCACGCGCGACGCATTGCAAGCGCGCTGGCAAGCCGCGGGGTTGATTGCGCAGCCTGTGGGCGAGCAAGGGCTGGTGCTCACACAGGCACGATCGGTGCGTGACATTCCTGATTTTGAGGCGGGTTTGTGTTCCGTGCAAGATGCCGCCGCGCAATGCGCCGCACAACTGCTGCTGAAGGGGTTGACGCCTGCGCAAGTCAGCGGCATGCGCATTTTGGACGCTTGTGCCGCACCCGGTGGCAAAACAGCGCATGTGTTGGAAATGTTGCCGCATCGTGCGAAAGTGACAGCTTTGGACATTGATCCGCAGCGTTGTGAGCGTGTCGTGGAGAACTTGGCGCGCTTGGGTCTGCAGGCCCATGTGATCGCTGCCGATGCCGCACTGCCCAAAGGCTGGTGGGATGGCGACTTGTTTGACGGTATTTTGTTGGATGCGCCTTGCACCGCTTCAGGCATTGTGCGTCGCCACCCCGACGTGCGGTGGTTGCGCCGTGAGTCTGACATTGCGCAGCTCGCGGCGATTCAGAAAAACTTGCTCAAACGGCTGTGGCCCATGGTTCGCCCCGGCGGTCGTTTGTTGTATTGCACCTGCTCGGTTTTCAAGGCAGAAGGCGATGATCAGCTGAAAACGTTTCTTGAACACAACACCGATGCCCATTTGATGCCCTCTTTGGGCCATTTGAGACCGCAAAACAACACGCAAACCGCCACTCTCACCGACAATCTGGCCGGTGATCACGACGGCTTTTACTACGCACTGTTGGAAAAAACGCCAGCCCCTTGACCGCCTTTGGGCGAGGGCTGTGCAACAACTGCGTCTGTACGTGTTTGTGGCCCTCAGCCTGCTGAGCGTAGGCGCTGTTTGGGCGGATACCCCTGTCGAGCTACAAGGGCTCAAGGTCGAGCGGGTGGACGGCGCCGTGACCGTATCGGCCAATTTGCACTTTGATTTACCCCTTCCCTTGGAGGAGGCGTTGCTCAAAGGCGTGTCGCTTTATTTTGTGACCGAAGTCGACATCTTCCGTGAGCGTTGGTATTTTTACGACAAGCGCGTGGCGCACGCTGAGCGCCATGTGCGTTTGTTTTATATGCCCTTGACGCGCCGTTGGCGTGTGAATGTCTCCCCGCGGCCTTTTAATGCGGGCGGTTTGGGGATGAGTTTGGCGCAAAGTTATGACACGGTCGACGAGGCCATGAGCGCCGTGCGCCGTATGGCGCAATGGCCGGTAGCCAGCGCCTCTGACATCGATTTGGATGCCAAACACAACATCAATGTGAGTTTTAAATTGGACTTGAACCAACTCCCGCGTCCTTTGCAAATCAATGCAACGGGGCAGAGTGAGTGGAATTTGAATAAGTCGATGCGTTTGGTGCTGGAGCCTGTGCGGTGACCTCGTTGCCAGATAAGCGCGTCAAGCTCACAGGCTTTCAGTTCCGTTGGTTGTTGGTGATCAGCGCCGCTGTGGTGTTGGCTTTGGGTTTGGTTTTGCTGTTTTTGTTGACGCAAGCCACCGACAACCGGCAGCTCTACGAAGAAAATTACCGTCAACTGTTTGGCCTCAATGTGGTGGTCGCCGCCCTGTTGATGGGCGTGATCGCTTGGCTGTCGGTGCGGTTGGTCTTGCGCTTGCGCCAAGGCAAGTTTGGCAGCCGTTTGCTGCTGAAAATTGCGGCGACTTTTGCGTTGGTGGGACTTTTACCGGGCCTGCTGATTTACAGCGTGTCTTACCAGTTCGTGTCTAGATCGATCGAAAGTTGGTTCGATGTGAAGGTCGAAGGCGCGCTGGATGCTGGTTTGAGCTTGGGGCGTGCCACGCTCGACACTTTGGCCAGCGAGTTGGGACAAAAGGCACGTAACGCCAGCGTACAAATCAGTGATTTGCCCGATGCCTCAGCCGGATTGGCGATGGATCGCATCCGCGACCAATTGGGTGCCGATGACGCGATTTTGTGGAGCACCTCGGGTCAGGCTTTGGCCAGCGCGGGTGAGTCGCGCTTCAAGATCAATCCTGTGCGACCGTCTTCGGCTCAGATTCGGCAAGTTCGCGCACAG
Source organism: Limnohabitans sp. (assembly GCF_031539175.1). Lineage (GTDB taxonomy): Bacteria > Pseudomonadota > Gammaproteobacteria > Burkholderiales > Burkholderiaceae_C > Limnohabitans. The sequence continues at coordinate 15,633 of NZ_JAVKLQ010000079.1, forward strand.
GGCATCGTCACGGTGATTGAGGGCTTGGAAGACGCCAGCGCGCAGGGCACAGCGCAGGCGCGCATTCGGGCGTGGGTGGTGGTCGCCCCTTCAGGCTTGGGGTTGCTTGACGAAGTGCGCATTTTGCAAGTGACCAAAGCCATACCGCCCACCCTGGTCAACAACGCATTGGCGGTGGAGACAGCCTATCGCGAATACCAAGAGCGTGCTTTGGGGCGTGATGGCTTGCGCAGCATGTACATCGGGACGTTGACTTTGAGTTTGTTTTTGGCCGTGTTTGGCGCAGTGCTGCTGGCGGTGCTGTTGGGCAATCAATTGGCGCGACCTTTGCTCATGCTCGCCGAGGGCGTGCGCGATGTGGCCGCGGGCGATTTGAGCCCCAAACCCGCGCTGCAAGGCCGTGATGAACTGGGTGGCTTGACCCGTTCGTTTGCCGATATGACGCAGCAGTTGTCTGATGCACGCGCAGCCGTAGATCGAAGCATGCAGCAGGTGCACACCTCGCGGGCTAATTTGCAAACCATTTTGGACAACCTCACGGCTGGCGTGATTGTGCTGAGTGACCAAGGGGTCATTCAATCCTCTAACCCAGGGGCCACCCGAATTTTGCGTGTGCCGCTAGCCGCTTGGGAAGGCCGTGTGCTCGGTGAGATTGAGGGCTTGGCCGAATTTGCCAAGCATGTGCAAGACGAGTTTGAAGGTTTTTGGGGTGAGCGCAGCCAACACGGCTTGGACCATTGGCAGCAATCGTTTGAGCTGCATGCCACCGCCATGAGCCCTGCTGTGCAGTTGACCGATGAGCACCGCCAGCACATCACTTTGCTGGCACGCGGTGCCGTGCTGCCCAATAACGCGCGGTTGTTGGTGTTTGACGATATTTCGGAAATCGTATCGGCCCAGCGTGCGCAGGCATGGGGCGAAGTGGCGCGCCGCTTAGCGCATGAAATCAAAAACCCACTCACGCCGATTCAGCTGTCCGCTGAACGTTTGGCCATGAAGCTGGAGGGCAAAGTCGAAGAGCCTGAGCGCTTGATTTTGAATAAATCGGTCAAGACCATCGTCGATCAGGTGGATGCCATGAAACGCTTGGTCAATGAGTTTCGTGACTACGCGCGCCTGCCGGTGGCAGAACTCAAATTGTTGGATCTCAATGCATTGGTTCAAGACGTGATGCAGCTCTATGGCAGCGAAAACGCGGCGGTGCCGGTGTATGCCGAACTCGACCCCACGTGCCCTCTCATTCAAGGTGACGCACAGCAACTGCGCCAAGTGGTGCACAACCTTTTACAGAACGCCCAAGACGCGACGGGCAGCAGCGATCACCCGCAAGTCTCGATTGCCACTCAGTGGGTGCCCACATCGGGGCGTGTGCGTTTGGTGGTGCGTGACAACGGGCCGGGTTTCCCATTGAAAATCTTGAAACGTGCGTTTGAACCTTATGTCACGACTAAAAGCCGAGGGACGGGTTTGGGCTTGGCGGTGGTCAAGAAAATTGCGGATGAACACAGTGCGCGGGTCGATTTGAAGAACCGTGAATCAGAAGGTGCGGTGGTAGGGGCGCAAGTGTCGTTATCATTCCAAGTTGCAGATTTGCAACACACATAATTTTTCAAGCGCAAAGAGACACGGGCAGACATGGCAAACATATTGGTGGTGGACGACGAGTTAGGCATTCGTGACCTGTTGTTTGAGATTCTTAACGACGAAGGTCATGCGGTTCAGGTGGCTGAAAACGCCTCGCAAGCCCGCGCAGCGCGCCTCGAAGCGCGTCCGGATTTGGTGCTGCTCGACATCTGGATGCCCGACACCGATGGCGTGACCTTGCTCAAAGAATGGGCCGGTTCTGGTTTGCTCACCATGCCCGTGATCATGATGAGTGGCCATGCCACCATCGATACGGCGGTCGAGGCCACACGCATTGGCGCTCACGCATTTTTAGAAAAACCCATCACCCTTCAAAAGCTTCTGAAAGCCGTTGAGCAGGGGTTGCTGCGCAAACCAGCAGTTGGTTCTGTCAAGGCGCCGACCACACAGCAAGTCAGTTTAGATGGGGGCAAAGCTGCAAACGCCGCACAGCAGGCGGTGGTGTTGCCACCGACCCACCAAAGCTTTGAGTTGGAATTGCCTTTGCGCGAAGCGCGCGATGCCTTTGAGCGCGCTTACTTCGAGTACCACTTGACGCAAGAGAGCGGATCGATGACGCGCGTGGCTGAAAAAACCGGGTTAGAGCGTACGCATCTGTATCGCAAGCTCAAGCAATTGGGCGTTGATTTGTCAAAAACCAAACGCGCTGCGTGAGCGCTTAGTCTTTCAAATTTGAGTCGGCGTCGTTGAATGGTGCCTGTGATGCGCGTTCTCGCGCAAAAGCCACCAAGCGCGTATGGCGTGCCAACCATCGCAACACCAAGGCCCCGATGACCGCACCGTTGAGGTCGCCCAGCATCATGAACGCCAATTGATTGGGGTTGACCAATTGCGAAGGGTCAAAGGCGGACCACAACGCATGGTGAATTAAGGCGTTGAGTACGGCATAAAGCAAAGCAAGCGATAGCAAGTCGCTCAAACGCGCCAAGGACAACGGTCTTTTTTGCATAAAGCGCATCAACATAACGGCCAAAGCTGCGCAGCCTGCCGAGGCCGTGGCATTGATGAGACTCATCAAAATGGTGTCTTGTGACCACGGTAGCAACAATAAGCATCCTATCGCGGTGCCTAATGTGCCCCAAACCATCCCTAAGACCAACACGTTGACTAAGCGCAAAAAACTAGGGAGATAAAGAAAGGCGGATTCAAGGACGAAGTGCAACACGCTTTAACGAGGCATGGAATACCTCGTGAGGTGTCTTGAATCCTAGTCGCTTTCTGGGGCGATGATTCAATCGGTTTTCAATCATAGTCAATTCCTCATCCGTCA
>NZ_JAVKLQ010000080.1:0-75192 GCF_031539175.1 Limnohabitans sp.
GATGGACATGCCGGCTTCAGCCTGTTTGAGGAAAGCGATGATTTGCTCATCGGTAAATCGTGTGGTCTTCATATCCGCAATTCTCCAGAATTTGCGGACTAACTGCCATTACCTTGGTACGGCTGGCAGGGGGCAGGTCACTTGCGCGTGCCGAGGGGATGGACAAGGTGCGTGTGCACAAGATCTTGAAACTGGCTCGGTTGTCGCCTGCCATTGCCGAACGTGTTGCCTGCGCCAAGGGGCCTGTAGGCCTCTCCTTTGAGTTCTTTATGCGAAAGCAACTGCCAGACAGCTGGGAAGAACAAGAGGCCCTAATCGAGGGTTTGGCAACGATGGGGCCGAAGTTCAAATCACCTGAGCCCACCACCTCTGTGCCCAAACACGATGCCCGAAAGGCCGCATAAACAGGGCATCTCAAAGGGGGACGACCAACGCAAAACAGAGAACAGAGACGAGAAAGGGCTGCGTGGCAGCCCTTTTTGCTTGGATGTGTGAGGGGTGTGAAAACACATCCCCTGCTCGAACCCCGCACACACTGGGGCTTCGCGCCAAAAGAAAAAGCCTCGAGGATATCGAGGCTTTTAAGGTGGTGCCGCTTGTCGGAATCGAACTGACGACCTACCGCTTACAAGGCGGGTGCTCTACCAACTGAGCTAAAGCGGCATGGACAATATTCTAACCGATTTCGAGTGCTTATTTCACACGAGTCAGTGTTGGACGCGTTGGATTTGTGGGCGGCGTTGGCGAGTCATCGGTGCTGTCTTGTGCATCACTCGTGCGTGAAGAATCGACAGAACTCAATGCAGGGCGAGGGGCAGCTGCTGGTGCTGTAGCCGTGACGTCAGAAGCACGGATATGCGACGTTGGAAACGCCATCCCTTGTCCGTTTTCTCTGGCGTAAATCGCTTGCACGCGGTGGATGGGCACCATGATTTCACGCGGCTTGCCTGCGAAACGTGCCTTGAATTCAATGAATTCATTGCCGAGCGTCATGCCGCTTGTGGCGTCATAACTCACGTTCAACACAATTTCACCGTTCTTCACATACTCCATCGGCACCTGAACGGTTTCATCGACCAACACAGTCACATAAGGTGTGTAGCCGTTGTCAGTGCACCACTCGTGCAGAGCACGTAAGAGGTACGGACGGGTCGATGTAGCGTCAGGAGCGTTCAACATATGAATTACTTGCGCATGACCTTTTCAGAGGGCGTCAATGCCTCAATGTAGGCGGGACGCGAAAAAATGCGTTCTGCGTACTTGAGCAAGGGTGCTGCGTTCTTCGACAAGTCAATGCCGTAGTGATCCAAGCGCCACAACAAAGGGGCAATGGCCACGTCAAGCATCGAAAAATTGTCACCCAACATGTACTTGTTTTTCAAGAACACGGGAGCCAACTGTGTCAAACGATCACGGATGTGAGCGCGTGCTTTTTCAAGCGCTTTGTCATTTGGCTTCGCACCGCGAGCTTCCAACAAGGTCACATTGGTGAACAATTCTTTTTCGAAGTTCAACAAGAACAAACGCACGCGCGCACGATCCACAGGATCGCCAGGCATGAGTTGTGGATGCGGGAAACGCTCATCGATGTATTCGTTGATGATGTTCGACTCATACAAGATCAAATCGCGCTCGACCAGGATTGGCACCTGACCGTAGGGATTCATCACATTGATGTCTTCGGGTTTGTTGTAGAGGTCGACGTCGCGAATCTCAAAGTCCATGCCTTTTTCAAACAGGACAAAACGGCAACGATGAGAATAGGGACACGTGGTTCCCGAATAAAGCACCATCATGATGGGCGACTCCTAAAAATCAAAAAGAGTGACAGGCTGACCTGTCACTCCGTGAGGTGACAGCAGGCGCGACGCACCCACTGTCGAATTGGCTTGAATTACTTGATGTCTTTCCAGAAGGAAGCATTCAAGCGCCACGCGATGAACGTGAAGCACAACAAGAACATCAACACCCACACACCAATGCGAACACGGGTGTTTTGAGCTGGCTCAGCCATCCATTGCAGATAGCCCACGAGATCGCCAATGGCTTGGTCGTACTGAAGGGGTGTCATCGTGCCTGGAGTTACTTGTTCCCAGCCTTTGAAGACATGCACTTCGTGACCATGCTCTTCCACGGTGTCGTAAATAGGACGACGCACGCCTTGCAATTCCCACAACACATGGGGCATGCCCACGTTCGGGAAGACCAAGTTGTTCCAACCGGTGGCTTTGGTTTCGTCACGGTAGAACGTGCGCATGTAGGTGTAGAGGTAATCCGCACCTGTGCCGCCGTGACCAGCGCGTGAGCGCGCAATCACGGTCAGGTCAGGTGGGTTAGCACCGAACCATTCTTTGGCTTGCTTGGGATCAATGTTGGCCTTCATGGTGTCACCGACTTTTTCAGTCGTGAACAACAAGTTGTCTTTGATCTGCTGCTCCGTCAAACCGATGTCTTTCAATCGGTTGTAACGCATGAACGCGGCCGAGTGGCAGTTCAAGCAATGGTTCACAAAGATCTTGGCACCGTTTTGCAAGGCGGCCAGGTCGTTGGTTTTGTTGGGTGCTTTGTCCCAAGCGATGGTGTCACCTGATGCGTGCGCACCCGACACCACACCGAGAACCAATGCCAAGCTGAGAATAATTTTTTTCATGGTTTATGTTCTCCGTGAATCTCAGTGAGCAGCAAATGTCACGCGGTCAGGCACGGGTTTGGTTTGACCCAAGCGGCTCCACCAAGGCATCAGCAAAAAGAAGCCAAAGTAGAACAAGGTACCCACTTGCGACACGCGCTCACCGATGGCTGATGGGGGTTGAACGCCCAAGTAAGCCAACACCACAAAGTTGATGACAAACACGCCGTACATGTACTTGTGCCAGTCAGGACGGTAGCGGATTGATTTGACCGCGCAGTTGTCCAACCAAGGCAAGAAGAACAAGATGACCACAGCGCCACCCATGACAACCACGCCCCAGAACTTCGCATCAATGGAGAGCATCATCAAAGTCACGGCCACAGCCGCACCGACGATGCCAGCCTTGAACACAGGCGCCAACTTGGCGCGTGTTGCGCCCAAGAATGCACCGCCCAAGACGCAAGCGATCAAGGCATACATCATCTCGCTGGTGATCGCACGCAACATCGAATAGAAGGGCGTGAAGTACCACACAGGTGCAATGTGCAACGGTGTCTTCAATGGATCGGCAGGGATGAAGTTGTTGTATTCGAGGAAGTAGCCACCGAATTCAGGCGCGAAGAAAATGATCGCGGTGAACACCAACAAGAAACCACTCACGCCCAAGATGTCGTGCACGGTGTAGTAGGGGTGGAAAGGAATGCCATCCAAAGGATGACCATTCGCATCTTTCGGTGCGTTAGGGCCTTTGATTTCCACGCCGTCAGGGTTGTTGGAACCCACTTCGTGCAACGCAATGATGTGCGCAACCACCAAGCCCAACAGGACCAATGGCACCGCAATCACGTGGAAGCTGAAGAAACGGTTCAAGGTAGCGTCGCCCACCACGTAGTCACCACGAATCAGCAAAGCCAAGTCGGGACCCACAAAAGGCACAGCAGCAAACAAGTTCACGATCACTTGAGCGCCCCAATAGGACATTTGGCCCCAAGGCAACAAGTAACCCATGAACGCTTCGGCCATCAAGCACAAGAAGATCGCGCAACCGAACACCCAAACCAATTCACGTGGCTTGCGGTATGAACCGTAAATCAAGCCGCGGTACATGTGCATGTAAACCACAATGAAAAACGCCGATGCGCCTGTGGAGTGCATGTAGCGAATCAGCCAACCCCATGGCACATCACGCATGATGTATTCCACAGAACCAAACGCCAAGGCAGCGTCAGGCTTGTAGTGCATGACCAAGAAGATACCGGTCACGATTTGGATCACGAGCACCAACAGCGCCAACGAGCCAAAAAAGTAAAAGAAGTTGAAGTTTTTAGGTGCGTAGTACTCAGACAAATGCTCTTTGTACAGCTTGGAAGCTGGAAAGCGGTTATCCACCCAATTGAGCAGTTTGGCGCCAGCGCTGGCGTCTGCAGAGATTTCTTTGAATTCAGCCATGGTTCGTCCTATCAGGCTTTCTTGTCTTCACCGATCAACAACTTTGTGTCGGAGAGGTACATGTGAGGCGGAATTTCGAGGTTGTCAGGTGCGGGCTTGTTCTTAAACACGCGACCGGCAATGTCGAAGGTAGAACCGTGGCAAGGGCACAAAAAGCCGCCATTCCAGTCATCTGGCAATGATGGCTGGGCACCGGTTTGGAACTTGTCGGAAGGCGAGCAACCCAAGTGCGTGCAAATACCCACAGCCACAAAGACTTCAGGTTTGATTGAACGGGCTTGATTACGTGCGTACACAGGCGTGAACTCATCTGGCTTGCGCTCCGACTTGGGATCAGCCAACTGAGATTCAGTTTTGCTCAACGATTCAAGCTGCTCAGGTGTGCGCTTGACCACCCAAACAGGCTTGCCGCGCCATTCAACAGTGATTTTTTCACCGGGCTTCATCGCTGAAATATCGACCTCTACAGCAGCGCCAGCCGCTTTGGCTCGCTCTGAGGGTTGAAACGTACTTACGAACGGGACAGCAACCGCTGCGCCGCCCATTGCACCCGCGCAAGTCGAGGCGATAAGCCACGTGCGTTTGCTGGTGTCTACTGGGGTGTCACTCATGGAATTCCTCAAGCAATTGTCACTGGTTGGGTTAGCCGCGCATTGTAGCTGACCGATTCTTGCCCAATGCTTTCAGTTTATTCGTTGCATCCCTCATCGATTTCTTGTTAAGATTTTAGATACTTTATATTTAACAAAAAGGAAAATGTATGTTGCGTGAATTCAAAGAGTTTGCCGTCAAAGGCAATGTGATGGACTTGGCAGTCGGCGTCATCATCGGCGCGGCTTTCGGAAAAATCGTCGAATCGGCGGTCAATGACCTGATCATGCCGCTGATCTCCGCCGTAATTGGCAAGATTGACTTCTCTAATTTCTTCATCGCCTTAGCGGCTGTCCCCGAGGGAACAGCCACAACACTGGACGCCATGAAAAAAGCTGGTGTGCCCGTCTTTGCCTATGGCAACTTCATCACCGTCGCAGTGAACTTTTTGATCTTGGCATTCATCATTTTCTTGATGATCAAGCAAATCAACCGCATCAAAGGTGAAGCAGAAGCGGCCTCTGCACCAGCGCCTGTGACAAGCGAAGAAGTTTTGTTACTGCGTGACATTCGCGACAGCCTCAAAAAGTAAACCTTATCCGGCCAGCTTCCGCGCAAGGGCCAGCGCGGCCAAGAAACTGGCGGGGCTGGCTTTGCCAGTGCCCGCCAAATCGAATGCAGTGCCATGGTCTGGGCTGGTTCGCACCAAGGGCAAGCCAAGGGTCACATTGACCCCCTCGTCCACGCCCAAATACTTCACGGGGATCAGGCCTTGATCGTGGTACATCGCAATCACCACGTCAAATTCACCCCGCTGGTCTGGCGTGCTTCGGGCCCGCATAAAGACCGTGTCAGGGGCAAAGGGGCCACTGACCCACATCCCCTCTGCGCGTGCTTGTTGCAGCGCAGGAATGATGATGTCGAGTTCTTCACGCCCGAGTAATCCACCCTCGCCCGCATGCGGGTTCAACCCGGCCACGCCCATGTGCGGCACTTGACCGGTCGCGCGCAATTGCGCTTGGTGGGTAATCCGCAGTGTCTGCAAAATATTCTCGACCGTCACAGCTTCAATGGCAGCTCGCAACGACACATGGATGCTCACCAACACGGTTCTCAATTCGTCATTGGCCAGCATCATGCGCACAGGCATGTCCGCAACCGCGACCCTTGCATGCATCGCTGCACAAGCTTGCAACAACTCGGTATGCCCAGGAAATGGCACACCCGCAGCCGACAAGGCTTCTTTGTGCAAAGGGGCCGTGACAATGGCTGACACATCGCCACGCAAAGCTGCATGAGCAGACCACGTCACCGCATCTGCGGCCCATTGACCTGCCACACCACTGACGCGCCCCCATGCGGGCAAAGCCGCCGCCGAACCGACTGGCGACACTTGCAAAACGGGCACCGTCAAAGCTGGAACCTCTCGCGGTAGATCTTGCAGTTGCGTCAAAGGCAACAAGGTCAGTTGTGGTTCGCTTGGATACGCATCATGCACAACCTGAATGGCGCGCTGCATGGCCAACACATTCCCCACGACCACACAACCGGCCGTTTGATCTGCGGCCTCAAGAAAAGATTTGGCAATGATTTCAGGACCAATGCCCGCCACGTCGCCCATGGTCAAGGCGATCGGTTTGAAAGCAGCAGACATGGTCACGCTGGGTTATCAATGTCGATGAACTGATGCGTCAGTCCAAGCTGCTCAGCCACTTGCGCAGCCACAGCCGGCGCACCATAACGCTCGGTCGCATGATGGCCACATGCCAAGAAAGCAACACCTGTCTCGCGGGCAATGTGTGCTTGTGGCTCTGAAATTTCACCCGTGATGAAGGCGTCCGCACCTGCGGCAATGGCCGCCTCAAAATAACCTTGCGCCCCGCCTGTGCACCAAGCGACATGCCGAATCGTACGCCCATCCCCTGCAAGCAACACGGGTGTGCGACCTAGGGCTTGGCCTACTTGATGCGCCAAAACCGCCGAGCTCTCAAAGGTTTGGCCCTGTGCACAGGTCGCCAACCATCCCAAATTTTGTTCGCCAAATAGGGGCGCACCCACCAGCCCCAAACGCATACCCAATTGCGCGTTGTTACCCAAAGTCGCATGGGCATCGAGCGGCAAATGGTAGGCCAGCACATTGATGTCATGTGCCAGCAACAACTTCAAACGCTGCTTCATCCAGCCTGTCACGCTGCCGTCTTGGCCGCGCCAAAACAAACCGTGATGCACCAAGATTGCATCCGCCTTCGCAGCGATCGCGGCTTCAATGAATGCCAAACTGGCCGTCACACCCGAGACGACATGCCGAACCTCTGCGCGTCCCTCCACCTGCAAGCCGTTGGGGCCGTAATCTTTGAAGCGTTCAGGTTGCAGCAGGGTATTACACGCGCTCAACAAGTTTTGGCGAGTGACGGAAGTGGTGCTCATGGGGCCGGTGGTTTTGTTTTAGGACGCTGCGACGGGGTGACATCCAAGATCAGCGATTGGTTGCGACGCATCACCGCCAACTTGACGGGCTCACCGGGCTTGAGTGCCGCAATCGCGGTCAACAACTCACCGACATTGCGCACGTCTTGGCCAGCCACGCTGAGCAGCACATCCCCAGGCTTCAAGCCCGCTTTGGCGGCGGGCGCGTTTTGCAACACCCCAATGATGATCACACCCTCGGTTTGCTTCAAACCGAAGGTCTCCGCCAATTCAGGCGTTAACTCAGCAGGCTCGACCCCCACCCAGCCGCGCGTGACCTGGCCATCGCGCACGATGCCTTCCAACACTTGCCGCGCCGTTGACACCGGGATGGCAAAGCCAATGCCCATATTGCCCCCAGATCGGGAGTAAATCGCGGTATTGATCCCCAACAAGCTGCCGTTGACATCCACCAACGCACCGCCGGAATTTCCGGGGTTGATGGCAGCATCGGTTTGGATGAAGTTTTCGAAGGTATTGATCCCCAACTGATTACGCCCCAACGCCGAAACGATGCCACTGGTCACCGTTTGCCCCACACCAAAGGGGTTGCCAATGGCCAGCACTTTGTCGCCCACCAGCAAGGTGTCTGAATTTCCCAAGGCAATCACCGGCAAGCGGTCCAAGGTAATGCGCAAAACAGCCAAATCAGTTTCGGGATCTGTGCCAATCACTTTGGCTGTCGCACGACGACTGTCGCTGAGCGTGACTTCAATTTCATCAGCGCCGTCCACCACATGGTTGTTGGTCAAGATATAGCCCTCGGGGCTCACAATCACGCCACTGCCCAAACCTTGCTGCGGGGTGTCATCTTCACGATCACCATAAAAATATCGAAACCAAGGGTCGTTGGACGGTGCATTGGCTGATTTAGCCTGCGTCGTGGCAATGCTGACCACCGCTGGCGATGCCCGCTTCGCAGCTGGGCTCAAACTGCCCGGCATCAAGACGCCGGGCGAACTGGGTGCCGCCTCTAAGAGCGTGACACCTGACACGCCCGCACGGCGGTTTAACCAGTCAGGCTTGAGCGTCGCCACCACAAACCAGATCGCCAGCAAGACGGTGACGACTTGCGAGAACAACAACCAGTGACGTTTCATTGGGTGTCCTCCGAGGGATTAAGACGCGCGAGAAGCGTCGTCAGCGTCAGGTGCTTGGGTGTGCTTGATGAACAGCTGGGCCGCCCAAATACCGACCTCATACAACACACACATGGGCAACGCCAGCGCAAGTTGCGACACCACATCAGGCGGCGTCACGATGGCCGCAATGATGAAAGCCAAGACGATGAAGTAAGAGCGAAAGTCTTTGAGCTTTTGAATCGATACCACATTCAAGCGTGCCAACACGATCACCACAATCGGCACTTCAAACGCCATGCCAAACGCAATGAACATGGTCAGCACAAAGCTCAGGTACGCCTCAATGTCAGGGGCCGCCGTGATGCTTTTGGGCGCAAAGCTCTGAATGAACTTGAACACTTGCCCAAACACAAAGGTGTAACAAAACGCCACGCCCATGAAAAACAACAACGTGCTGGACACCACCAAAGGCAGTACCAACTTTTTCTCGTGAGAATACAGCCCGGGTGCCACAAACGCCCACACCTGATACAACACCACCGGCAAGGCGAGCAAAAAGGCGGCCATCAGCAAGATCTTCAGCGGCACCAAGAATGGGGAAATCACAGAGGTCGCAATCAGCGTTGCACCTGCGGGCAGCTGCGCCACCAACGGCGCCGCCAACAAGTCGTACAACTCAGCGGGGCCAGGGTAAATCGCCAACGCAGCCGCAGCCACAGCCACACCGATGACCGCTTTGACCAAACGGTCACGCAACTCCATCAAATGCTGCACAAAAGGCTGCTCAGTGCCAGCCAGCTCGTCGTTAGAGGTATCAGACATCAACAAAACGCTTCACAACGGGACGAAAACGCGCCACACGCGCGGCGCTCGATTGCGCCTTGGTACGCACACCGTTTTGGGCCTTGTACCAATGCGGCGTTGAGCCACGCTTGAGGCGCCATTTCTTTTTGGGATGCTGGTATTGAGGCACCGTCGGCAAAAAAGCTGCTTGCGTGTACCCATCGCTGCTGATTCCGGCGGTAGTTTCAGCCCAGTCTTTTTCAAAGTCACTGCTGGCGGTATGGACCGAATGCTCCACATCGTGAGCCGCGCTTTCGACCGTGTCTTTCATTTTTTTGAGCTCATCGAGCTCCATCGAACGGTTGACCTCGGCCTTAACATCGGCCACATAGCGCTGTGCCTTGCCAATCAAGGTGCCAATGGTGCGCGCAACACCCGGCAGCTTCTCGGGCCCGATGACGATCAACGCCACAGCGCCGATCAGCGCAATTTTGGAAATACCAAGGTCAATCAAAGCAAGCGATCAAATGTGAATTAAGACTTCTGCTTGGCTTCGACGTCAATCGTCGTCTTGTCAGCAGACACAGCAGCGGGTGGCGTGGCTTTGTCGTCAGCAGCCGCACCACCATCCTTCATGCCATCCTTGAAACCCTTGACCGCACCGCCCAAATCTGAACCGATGTTTTTCAGCTTTTTTGTGCCGAACACCATGATGACGATCAACAAAACGATCAGCCAATGCCAAATTGAAAATGAACCCATGTCTAACTCCTAAATTACTGAACGAATTCTAATCAGCCGCGCAGCCAAGGACGCGGACCACCCATGACATGCCAGTGCATGTGATGGACTTCTTGGCCACCTTCGGCCCCAGTATTGGTCACGATGCGAAAGCCCCCCTCAGGGTAAGGTCTTGCACCCTCTTGCAAAGCCAACTTGGGCGCCAGCAACATCATGCGGCCCAGCAAGCCTTCGTGCTCCAGTGTGGCGTGCGCCATCGATGGGATATGCAGCTTCGGGATGATCAAAAAGTGCACGGGCGCCCAAGGATTGATGTCGTGAAACGCGAAAACCTCGTCATCTTCGTACACCTTGCGCGAGGGGATTTGGCCCGCAATGATTTTGCAAAAAATGCAATTTAAATCGGTCGTCATAGTGAGGTCATCAACAAATTAAGTATCCATCGGTGTTGCCCACATTGCACCTCATCGATGCGTCAGGCAACGCTGGCTTAGTCACCCGTCAATTCGCGGTGTTGCGCCTTGCGCAAAGCTTTTTCTTCCAATCCGCTCAGGCCTTCACGGCGTGCCAACTCGTCAATCACGTCAGCAGGCTTCAAGCCATAGTGGGCCAACGCAATCATGCTGTGAAACCACAGATCGGCCACTTCATAAACCAGCTTGGCAGGGTCACCGCCATGGTCCACATCTTTGGCGGCCATCACGGTCTCGGTGGCCTCTTCCCCGATTTTTTTCAAAAAGGCGTCGGGGCCTTTGTGCAGCAAACGCGAGACGTAACTCTTCTCGGGATCGCCACCATTGGCAGGTTTGCGGCTTTCAATCACGTCGGCCAGACGTTGCAGGGTGTCAATTGAGCTCATGTCAGTGGCTTGTCAAACGTCATTTGTAAATAGATTCAGGATCTTTGAGCACAGGCTCACAAGCCTGCCACTCAGCACCCTCTGCGCTTTGATTCAAGCGTTGATAAAAGCAACTGTGGCGCCCAGTATGGCAGGCAATGCCGGGCTCGTGCCCTTCTTGCGTCACTTTGAGCAACACCACGTCGTTGTCGCAGTCGATGCGCATGTCGTGCACCGTTTGTACATGACCCGACTCTTCGCCCTTGAACCACAGCTTGTTGCGTGAGCGGCTGAAATACACCGCACGCTTGAGCTCCGCCGTTTTTTGCAGCGCCTCGCGGTTCATCCACGCAAACATCAGCACGTCGCCGCTGTCTTTTTCTTGGGCGATCACGGGGACCAGCCCCTTGTCGTCCCATTTGATGGCGTCAAGCCAAGTTGAGGTCATGTCGGTTATTTTCAAGAAAAAAGAATCACAAACGCACGGGAATACCGCGCTCGCGCATGCGCTCTTTGGCCTGCTGCACGGTGTATTCGCCATAGTGAAAGATACTGGCAGCCAGCACGGCATCAGCACCGCCTTGTTGAACACCATCGGCCAAGTGGTCGAGGTTGCCCACACCGCCTGAGGCAATCACGGGCACGGGCACGATGTCGGACACGGCGCGGGTCAACGCCAAGTCAAAGCCACTCTTCGTGCCGTCGCGGTCCATGCTGGTGAGCAAGATTTCGCCAGCGCCGTATTCGGCCATTTGCTTGGCCCACGCCACGGCATCCAGGCCCACGTTTTTGCGACCACCGTGGCTGAACACATCCCAGCCAGGGCCGACGGGCAAGCCGTTGGCGCTCAGGCGTTGTTCGTCCTCTAGAGTGCGGCGTTTGGCGTCGATGGCCACCACGATGCACTGCGCACCGTATTTGGCCGAGGCGTCGCGAATGACCTGTGGGTTGGCAATGGCCGCTGAGTTGAAGCTCACTTTGTCAGCGCCTGCGTTGAGCATGCGGCGCACATCGTCCACCACGCGAACGCCACCGCCCACGGTGAGGGGGATGAACACTTGGCTGGCCACGGCTTCGATGATGTGCAAAATCACATCGCGCGCGTCGCTGGTGGCTGTGATGTCTAAGAAGGTGAGCTCGTCAGCGCCTTGGTCGTTGTAGCGTGCGGCGATTTCAACAGGGTCGCCCGCATCACGCAGCTCGACAAAATTGACGCCTTTGACCACGCGACCACCGGTCACATCGAGGCAAGGGATGATGCGCTTAGCAAGCATAGAGATCCAAACAGTGTTTCCTAAGAAACGGTCAAACGCTGCCAGCCAACCCATTGGCCACCAGCAGGGATAGAGATAGGTTCAAACACCTGCGCAGCTTCCACGCACAACATGCGCGCAAAACCTTGGGCGGGCATGTCGACCAGTGAAGCACATTTGCTCTCGCCAGGGTTCCACACGACGGACTCACGCCACGAAGAACTTTGTTCGATTTGCAAGGTCGCCGTGCCATCTTGCAGGTACAACGGCGGTGCCGATGCATTTTCACCACGCGAATACACGCGGTCGAACTCGCCATCAAAGTAAAGCACCTCGTCGGCCACGCCATGCACATCCAACACGGCATCCCATTCGGGGTGAGCACCCAAGCCACGCAGCTCGGTCAAGTCAATGTCATCCACCGCGAAGTACGTGTGTAGCGCACCTGTGAATTGCAAATCGTTTTGCACCTCGGTGTTGTTCACACTGAGCGTGATGGTCAGCTGACCCGGCACAAGGGCCACGCGCAGCTGTGCCACAAAGGACTGAGACCAGAGCGCCAAGGTCTCGGGGTTAGCACGCAAGGTGAAACTCATGTGCGCGCCGTCATCGCTGGCCACAGCTGCGCCATTTTGCGCAGCCTCGTCGAGTTGCCACACCATGTTGCGGGCAAAGCCATGTTTAGGCAAGGTGCCGCGTTGGTTGAACTGAGGGAAGCACACCGGCACACCGCCACGGATGGCAGACTTGCCATCCCACAGGTTGTCAGGGCTCAAAAACAAACGCTCGCGGCCTTGGCTCACCCACGACAACACATGCGCGCCTTGCAAGGCCACCAACACGGTATCGCCACAAGGCAGGGTCAAGCGCTGGCAGGCCAAACCCTGGAAAACTTCGGAAGTAAACATAGACATGGCGGGGTATTTAGGCGCAGGCCGCGCTACCCGCAGCCATGAATTTAGCCATTGAGTTCGTCGGCGCGAGCTTGTGCTTTTTCAAAGTCCAAATCACCGCTGTAAATGGCGCGACCACAGATCACACCTTCCACGCCCTCGCCTTCCACGGCACACAACTGTTCGATGTCAGCCATGTTGGACAAACCACCCGACGCGATGATGGGGATGGTCACAGCTTGTGCGAGTTTGACGGTGGCATCAATGTTGATGCCGCTGAGCATGCCATCGCGACCGATGTCGGTGTAGATGATGGATTCCACGCCGTAGTCTTCAAACTTCTTACCCAAGTCAGCCACTTCGTGGCCGGTCAGTTTGCTCCAACCGTCGGTGGCGACTTTGCCATCTTTGGCATCGAGGCCCACGATGATGTGGCCACCAAAAGCTGCGCACGCATCTTTCAGGAACCCTGGGTTTTTGACCGCTGCCGTGCCAATGATGACGTAGCGCAAACCTGCATCGATGTATTTTTCAATCGTGTCGAGGTCGCGAATGCCGCCGCCCAACTGCACAGGAATGTCGTGTCCTACGGCTTTCAAAATGGCTTTGATCGCGGCATTGTTTTGCGGCTTGCCCGCAAAGGCGCCGTTCAAATCCACCAAGTGCAAACGGCGTGCGCCTTTGGCCACCCAGTTGAGCGCCATTTGCGCGGGATCTTCACCAAATGTGGTGGATTGGTCCATGTCGCCTTGTTTGAGGCGCACGCAATGGCCGTCTTTGAGGTCAATCGCAGGAATTAAATACATGATGACAAGTTAAGTTCAAGGGTTCCAATGCAGAAAGTTACGGTACAGGGCCAAGCCATGCGCCGCGCTTTTTTCTGGGTGAAATTGTGTCGCAAAAATGTTGTCACGCGCCACAGCGCATGTAAATAGACCACCGTAATCGGTTTGGGCAGCGCTGTGTGCCACATTTTGAGGTCGTGCGTAAAAACTGTGCACGAAGTAGAAGTAGCTGGCGTCAGGCACCCCCTCCCACATGGCGTGAGGACGGGTTTGCAGCACTTGGTTCCAGCCCATTTGAGGCACTTTGAAACGACTACCGTCGGCTTGCAGGCGACCTGTCAAATCAAACTTCACCACATCGCCAGGAATCAACCCTAGGCCAGGCGTATCGCCTTCGGCACTGTGGTCCAGCATCATTTGCATGCCGACGCAGACGCCGAACAACGGTTTTTTCTCGGCCGCATCCAGCACGGCGTCTAGCAATCCCGATTCGCGCAATTCGCGCATGCAATCAGGCATGGCACCTTGGCCGGGCAACACCACACGGTGTGCGTCACGCACCACTTGCGGGTCAGAGGTGACCACCACTTCGGCATGGTCAACCACAGAGGCAGCGTGCATAACAGCCTGCGCCACGGAACGCAAGTTGCCCATGCCGTAATCAACGACGGCGACTTTGTTGTTCAAAGCGAGCCCTTTGTGGATGGGATCATGCCGGCAGAACGGGGGTCCAATTCCAGCGCCGAACGCAAAGCACGGGCAAACGCTTTGAACACCGTCTCGGCTTGGTGATGCGCGTTTTCGCCACGCAAGTTGTCGATGTGCAAGGTCACAAACGCGTGGTTCACAAAACCTTGGAAAAACTCAAATGCCAACTGACTGTCGAACTCGCCAATCATGCCGCTCTTGAAGGGCACATGCATGACGAGGCCTGGGCGACCCGAGAAATCAACCACCACGCGGCTGAGCGCTTCGTCGAGCGGCACATAGGCATGGCCATAACGGCGAATGCCCTTTTTGTCGCCCACGGCTTTGGCAAAGGCTTGACCCAAGGTGATGCCCACGTCTTCCACGGTGTGGTGACCGTCGATGTGCAAGTCGCCGACCGCATGAATGTCCAAGTCGATCAAGCCATGACGTGCGATTTGATCCAGCATGTGGTCAAAAAAACCAATGCCGGTCGACAGTTTGGATTGACCTGTGCCGTCTAAATTAATTTTGACGGTGATTTGGGTCTCATTGGTGTTACGAATAACTTCTGCTTGTCGCATAAAACGCGTCTTAACCGTGTGGTGAAAAAAGGCTTACATGATACCATCGCCCCTCCGCAACCCGCATGAATTGGGGCTTGCACGTTTTTTATCACGCGAGACCTTATGAGCCAATACTGGAGCGCTACCGTCCACAGCTTGACCCCCTATGTCCCAGGCGAACAGCCCAAAATGGACAACTTAGTCAAACTCAACACCAACGAGCATCCTTTTGGCCCATCACCACGCGTGCTTGAAGCCATCCAAAGTGCAACCACCGACAGTTTGCGTCTGTACCCAGATCCCAATGCGGATGCGCTCAAAGCAGCGTTGGCGGCACACCACAAGGTCACCGCTGAACAAATCTTTGTCGGCAACGGCTCGGATGAAGTTTTAGCCCACGCATTCATGGCGCTGCTCAAGCATTCGGGTGACCTGTTATTTCCCGACATCACCTACAGTTTCTACCCCGTGTATTGCGGCCTGTACGACATCCACTACCGCACCGTGCCTTTGGCCGAGGACTTCAGCATTTGTGCCGATGACTACTTGCCTAAGAACGGACAAGCGGCGGGCGCCATCATTTTCCCGAACCCCAACGCCCCCACGGGCTGCCCCATGTCACTCAGCGATGTCGAGCGCATCGTGGCAGGTAACCCGCAAGCGGTGGTGGTGATCGATGAAGCCTATGTCGACTTTGGCGCTCAAAGTGCCGTGGGCTTGGTTGATCGTTACCCGAACCTGCTGGTTTGCCACACGTTCTCAAAGAGTCGCTCACTGGCGGGCCTGCGCGTGGGATATGCCGTGGGTTCGGCCGCTTTAATCGAAGGTTTGGAGCGTGTGAAAAACAGTTTCAACTCTTACCCACTCGATCGCTTGGCGTTGGCTGGTGCCGTTGCGTCGGTGGAAGACGACGCGTATTTCCGCGACAGCTGCGCCCAAGTCATTGCCACACGAGAGACCTTGGTCACAGACCTGCAAGCGCTGGGCTTTGAAGTGCTGCCGTCTGCCGCCAACTTTATTTTTGCGCGTCACCCAGCACACGACGGCGCAGCGCTGGCCAAAGGTTTGCGCGAACGGGCCATCATCGTTCGACACTTCAAGCTGCCACGCATTGATGCGTTTTTGCGCATCACCGTGGGCACCCCTGAACAATGCGGGGTGTTGGTGCAAGCGCTCAAAGCCTTGGTGCAAGGCTAAACCGCTAAACCGGACTGCCGAGAGCGAGCCCACACAGCACAAGGCCCCTGACGGGGCCTTGTTTGTTTTTGCTTGGATTTACTTCTGACGCAAACGGAACTCTGCCGCCATGGCGTGGGCTTGCAAGCCTTCGCCATAGGCCAACACCGCGGCAATCTTGCCCAGCGTTTGTGCGCCCTGCTCGCTCACCTCGATCAAGCTGCTGCGCTTTTGAAAGTCGTACACGCCCAAAGGCGAGCTGAAACGCGCCGTGCCGCTGGTGGGCAACACGTGGTTGGGGCCCGCGCAGTAGTCGCCCAAGCTTTCGCTGGTGAATGCGCCCAAGAAGATCGCGCCCGCGTGCTTGAGCAGTGGCTCCCACTTGTGGGGCTCGTTGCTCGACACCTCTAAGTGTTCGGGCGCAATGCGGTTGCTGATGGCGCAGGCCTCTTCCATGCTGCGGGTGTGGATAAGCACACCACGGCCATTGAGCGATTTTTCGATGATGTCTTTGCGCGGCATTTGTGGCAGCAAGCGCTCGATCTCGGCTTGCACGCGGTCGATGTACGCAGCGTCGGGGCAGAGCAACACGCTTTGCGCCAACTCGTCGTGCTCGGCTTGGCTGAACAAATCCATCGCCACCCAATCGGCGGGCGTGGAGCCATCGGCTAACACCAAAATTTCGCTAGGGCCTGCAATCATGTCAATGCCGACCGTGCCAAACACGCGGCGCTTGGCAGCGGCTACATAGGCGTTGCCGGGGCCGGTGATTTTGTCGACCGCTGGCACAGTGGCTGTGCCGTAGGCCAAAGCAGCCACAGCCTGTGCGCCACCGATGGTGAAAGCGCGGCTCACGCCAGCCACATAGGCAGCGGCCAACACGAGCGGGTTCTTTTCGCCTTTAGGCGTTGGCACGACCATGATGATTTCCTCCACGCCTGCAACGTGCGCAGGAATGGCGTTCATCAATACGCTGGAGGGATACGCAGCTTTGCCACCGGGCACATAGATGCCCACACGGTCGAGCGGCGTGACCTTCTGGCCGAGCAACGTGCCATCGGCATCGCGGTAAGTCCAGCTTTCGCCGCTGGCTTTCTTTTGCGCCTCGTGATAGCTGCGCACGCGTGCGGCAGCAGCTTGCAAGGCGTCGCGTTGCTCGACAGGCAAGCCATCAAAGGCGGCTTTGAGTTCTTTTTGCGTCAACTCCAACGCTGCCATGCTGTCGACCTTCAGGCCGTCAAAGCGCTCGGTGTACTCAAGCACGGCTGCATCGCCACGCTTTTGCACATCAGCCAAGATGTCGGCCACGCGTTGCTCGATGGCTGCGTCGGTGTCGGCAGACCAATGCAGACGCGCTTTGAAATCGGCTTCAAAGGTGGGGCTGGTGGTCGAGAGACGAAGCGGTTTGGCCATCTTGTGTACGTGTGTGGTGAAAGGTTTATTTGGCAAGCGCGGCAGAAAACGCATCGATGATGCGGCGAATGTCGGCCTGCTTCATCTTGAGCGCAGCTTGGTTGACCACCAAGCGCGAGCTAATGTCCATGATGCGTTCGACTTCTACCAAGTGGTTGGCTTTGAGCGTGTTGCCGGTCGACACTAGGTCCACGATGGCATCGGCCAAACCAGTAAGCGGAGCCAATTCCATGGAGCCATAGAGCTTGACCAAATCCACGTGCACGCCTTTGGTGGCGAAGAAGTCACGTGCGATGGTGGTGTACTTGGTGGCCACTTTCAAGCGCGCGCCTTGCTTGACCATCGCTGCGTAGTCGAAGTCAGACCGCACGGCCACGCTCATGCGACATTTGGCGATTTGCAAATCGAGCGGCTGGTACAAACCTGTGGTGGCCACGCCACCTGCCACGCCACCACCATGCTCGATCAACGTGTCGAGACCCGTCACGCCCAAATCAGCGCCGCCGTATTGCACATACGTGGGCACATCAGACGCACGCACCAGCACCACGCGCACATTGGCGTGGTTAGTGGGCAAGATGAGCTTGCGAGATTTTTCGGGATCTTCGAGCACCTCAATGCCTGCGGCTTTGAGCAGCGGCATGGTTTCGTCAAAGATGCGGCCCTTCGAGAGCGCCAAGGTCAGCATGGTATTTTTTTCGTTACCGTTCATTTGACTCTTTCAATATCTGCGCCAATGGCGCGCAGCTTGGCTTCCATCTTGTCGTAGCCACGGTCCAAGTGGTAGATGCGATCCACCAAGGTTTCGCCGTCGGCCACCAAGCCTGCAATCACGAGCGAGGCAGAGGCGCGCAAGTCGGTGGCCATCACGGTGGCACCCGAGAGCTTTTGCACACCTTCAAGCACCGCCACTTTGCCGTCGATCTGGATGTGTGCGCCCAAGCGCACCAACTCGTTGACGTGCATGAAGCGGTTTTCAAAAATCGTTTCCGTCACCTTGGAAGCGCCCTTGGCAATCGCGTTCAACACCATGAACTGCGCTTGCATGTCGGTGGGGAAGCCTGGGTATTCAGTGGTGCGGAAGTTTTGCGCTTTGAGGTGTTCATACGCAGGCGCTGTGCCTTGAATGCGAATGCCGTCTTCGTTGGCGGTGACCACAGCACCTGCATCGCGCAGCTTGTCGATGACCGCATCCAAATGGTCGGCACGGGCGTGGCGTAAAAACACATCGCCACCCGTGGCAGCCACTGCGCACAAAAATGTACCGGCCTCAATGCGGTCGGCCACCACTTTGTGGGTGCAACCATGCAAACGCTCCACACCTTGGATGTGGATGCGGCTTGTGCCGTGGCCTTCAATCTTCGCGCCCATGGCAATGAGCATTTCGGCCAAGTCTGGAATCTCTGGCTCTTGCGCAGCGTTTTCCAACACGGTTTCGCCGTCGGCCAAAGCCGCAGCCATGAGGAAGTTTTCTGTGCCAGTGACCGTCACCATGTCGGTGGCGATGCGTGCGCCTTTGAGACGTGTGCGACCACCGCCCAACTTGGCAACCATGTAGCCGTGCTCCACCGCAATTTCAGCACCCATGGCTTGCAAGCCTTTCAAGTGCTGATCCACAGGGCGAGAGCCAATGGCGCAACCGCCAGGCAACGACACCTTGGCGTGACCAAAGCGAGCCAACAAAGGGCCGAGCGCCAGCACCGAAGCGCGCATGGTTTTCACCAGCTCATACGGGGCTTCGGGGTTGTTCAAACCACCGGCGTCCAAGCTGACCGTGCCGTCATCGGCACGCTCAGCCGTCACACCCATGTTGCGAATCAGCTTGAGCATGGTGGACACATCTTGCAACTGCGGCACGTTGTGCAGCGTCACGGGCTGGTCGGTCAACAGGGCGGCGCACAGCTCTGGTAAGGCCGCATTTTTGGCACCAGAAATCAGCACTTCGCCGTTCAAAGAACGACCGCCACGAATTAAAAGTTTGTCCATAAATTAATTTTCAAGCGCAGGCCACACAGGGGGCTCAGTGCGCGGAGTCAGAAGCTTGGCTGCCCAAAGCCAGCCATTCGGCAGGCGAGTAAGTTTTCATCGACAAAGCATGCACTTCGTCAGTTTTGATTTTTTCACCCAAAGTCGCGTACACGCGTTGGTGACGTTGAATGAGTCGCTTGCCCTCAAACTCAGGCGACACCAAGGTGGCGTACCAATGGCGGCCATCGCCCTCCACCTGAAGGTGCTCGCAAGGCAGACCTGCGGCAATCAAAGCTTGTAATTCTTGTGCTGTCATGAGGACTCTCTTTATCCGCGAATTTTGTAACCCGTGCGCAGCAAATGCAGCGCCACCACGGACACAACGCACAGGCACACACCCACCACACCGAGGCTCAGCCAAGGTGACACATCGCTCTGCCCAAAGAAGCCATAACGAAAACCGTCAATCATGTAGAAAAACGGGTTGAGGTGACTCACGCTTTGCCAAAAGCTCGGCAGTGAATGGATGGAGTAAAACACGCCACTCAAAAACGTCATCGGCATGATGATGAAGTTTTGAAAAGCAGCCATCTGGTCGAATTTATCGGCCCACAGTCCGGCAATCAAGCCGAGGGTGCCCAACATGAACGCCCCCAACACCGCGAACACCAACACCCACACAGGTTGCGCAGGCCACAACGAAAAGTTCAACACCGACGACTGCCACACAAACAGCACACCCGCGAGCAAGACGCCCAAACCAACCACCAAGCCGCGCACCATGGCCGACAAAGCGTAGGCAAAAAACCAATTCCAATGCGACAAAGGGGTGAGCAGCAAAAACACCAAGTTGCCCATGATCTTGCTTTGCACCATGGACGACGAGCTGTTGGCAAACGCGTTTTGCAACACGCTCATCATCACAAGGCCTGGTATCAAAAAGGCGGTGTAGCTGACGCCCTCGTACACCTGCACATGCGACTCCAGCACGTGGCCAAAAATCATCAAATACATGACAGCCGTGAGCACAGGCGCCGCCACGGTTTGGAAACTGACTTTCCAAAAACGCAACACCTCTTTGTAAAAAAGAGCAGTCCAACCAGTCATCATGCGCGTGCCTCTTCGTGTTGATGCATCACGTCGAGGAACACATCTTCCAAGTCGGCTTTGCGAATTTCGACATCTTCGGCCGTCAAGCCGGCTTGGCGCACAGCGGCCAAATAACGCTCAATCTCTGCGGCGTCATTGGCAGGAAACTGCACGATGCGGCCCGTCACCCGCGCTTGCGCTGCCAACTCGGGCGGCAACTCCGCATCCAATTTGAAGCGCAGCACGTTGCTCGATGCCGCTTTCAACAACTCGCTGGTGCTGTCCAAAGCCACCACCTTGCCGTTTTTGAGCATGGCGATGCGGTTACACAGCGCCTCGGCCTCTTCCAAATAGTGTGTTGTCAGCAGCACAGTGCTGCCTTCGCGATTGAGCTTGGCAATGAATTGCCACAAGGTTTGACGCAGCTCGACATCCACGCCCGCCGTGGGTTCGTCCAACACGATGACGGGTGGTTTGTGAACCAAGGCTTGCGCCACCAACATGCGGCGCTTCATGCCGCCTGAAAGTTGACGCATGTTGTGGTGCGCTTTGTCGGTCAAGCCAAGGCTGTGCAAGAGCTCGTCAATCCAAGCGTCGTTGTGTTTGACGCCAAAGTAGCCTGACTGAAATTTCAGGGCCTCGCGCACATTGAAAAAGGGATCAAACACCAACTCTTGCGGCACGACACCAAGCAAGCGCCGCGCTTGTGCCGATTGCTTGGCGACATCGACGCCATGCACCAAGATCGATCCAGACGTGGACTTGGCCAAACCGGCCAAGATACTGATCAACGTTGTCTTGCCTGCACCATTGGGGCCGAGCAGACCAAAGAACTCACCCGACTCGATGTCAAAGCGCACGCCATCCAAGGCCTGAAAAGGGCCTCGAGCCGTTTGGAACGTCTTGGAAACAGATTGAAAGGAAATAGCGGACATAAGTAGCCTTTGATTTTAAGGCCTCGCCAATGCCCACACTGGTTAGCGCCACGAATGACCGGAATGGCCGCCGAGACGGCTGCCCACCCCTTAGCCGAGTAACTCCGTGACGCCATAGACCTTGGCCAAAGCCTGCGCACGCGCTGGCAAGCCTGTCACATGAAACACACCGCCCAGCGCGAGCACCGCACGTCGACAGGCCAAGACCACCGCCAGTGCCGATGAGTCAAACTGCTGCAGCGCCGACGCATCCAACACGGCCTCACGGCCTTGGGTCACTTGCGCACACAAAGCAGCGACCAAGCCATCGGCCACCGATTGGGCTTGGTCTTGCATCACAAGTGCGGGTAAAGCGATAGACATGGTTTATTTCGACACCACGCGGGCGTTGGACTTGTTGCGCTCAGCCAAGCTGGTAATCAAGCCATCCACGCCTTTGGCATTGATTTCTTGGGCAAATTGGCTGCGGTAGTTTTCGACTAACCACACGCCCATCACGTTCAGGTTGTAAATGCGCCAACCCGAGGGGGCGTCGGCTGATTTTTCAACGCGGTAATCCAGTTGAATAGGCTCACCTTTGCCGCGCACTTCGGTGCGCACGATCACTTCTTTGTCATCGGGTGCTGCACGCAAGGGCTTGACCGCAATGGTTTGATCGTTGATTTGGCTCACCGCCCCCGCATAGGTGCGGACCAACAAAGTTTTGAATTCGTCTTGCAAGCGTTTTTGCTGCTCAGGTGTGGCCTGACGCCAGCCGGGGCCCACTGCCGAGGAGGTCATGCGCTGAAAATTGACGTGCGGCATGATGCGTTGGTCCACCAACAAACCAATTTTGGTCACGTCACCCGTTAAGTTGGTCTTGTCGGCTTTGACCGTCTCGAGCAACTCCGTGGTCAGTCGTTTGATGAAAACATCGGGTGACTCTGTGGCAGCCCAAGCAGCGCCAGCCGTCAAGCCACACGACACGACCAAGGCCAAAGAGGACAAAACGCCAACAAAAGAGCGGCGGGTATTCAAAGAGCGGTTCAAACGTTTCATAGCCATCAAATTCATAACTTCAACATACACCTAACGCGACACAGCCTCACTTGGCTGACGGGGCAGGTTCTTGACTCAAGTCGGGCGTGTCTTCATCGGGTGGATTGCCATCGTAAATTTGCGAACGGCGACGTTGCAAATAGGCATCACGCAAGAATGTGTATTTGTCCAAAGAGGCTTGGCCAAGCATATCGCCTGCGGCCAAAAATCCTGCACGCTTTTCGACAATGCGCAAGCCTTGGGCTTCGGCACGGATTTTGGAATTGTCCAAATTGCTGACGGGGTCTAAGGCGAAATCGACGGGCAGACCCGCGGTGTCACGCACGGTCGAAGGGCCCAACAGTGGCAGCACCACATAAGGACCACTGCCAACACCCCAATAACCCAAGGTCTGGCCAAAATCTTCGGGGTAACGCTCCAGCTTGATGGCTGTCGCAACGTCAAAGATGCCGTAGATGCCAAATGTCGTGTTCACCACCACACGCATGAAAGACGAGGCCGTCTCACGCCCTTTCAATTGCAAACCGTTGTTCACTGTCGACGAGATGTCTGACAAATTGTTGAACACGTTGCGCACACCCGTTTGAAATAAATCAGGCGTGTAATCGCGATAGCCTGTGGCGACCGGCTTCAAGACGTTGTCATCCACGGTGTCATTGAAACGCGAAATGCTGCGGTTCATGGGCTCCAAAGGATCTTTGGGGTTGGCATTGGGGCCTGTGGCACACGCTGTGACCAGCGCCGTCAAACTCACCACAAAGGCGATCTTCACAGCACGCACTGAGAAACGCGTGCTCATTTCGCACCTTCTTTCGGCGTGGGTTCGGCGGCTTTGCTGAACAAGAATTGGCTGATCAAGTTTTCCAACACCACGGCAGATTGCGTGGTTTCAATGCGGTCGCCATTGGCCAAATTTTCAGCCTCGGCACCAGCTTCAATACCGATGTATTGCTCGCCCAACAAGCCGCTGGTCAGAATCTTCAAATTGCTGTCTTTGGGAAACTTGTACTGCGTTTGCAGCGCCATGGTGACCGTGGCTTGGAAGGTTTTGTCATCAAACGTGACCGACTCCACACGGCCCACCACCACGCCTGCACTTTTGACAGCCGCTTGACGCTTCAAGCCACCAATGTTGTCAAAGCGAGCGCTGACGTTGTAGCTGGATTGAAAATTCAGGCTCAACAAATTGGCCGATTTCAAAGCCAAAAACAAAACCGCTGCGGCACCCAACAGCACAAACAAACCGACCCACACATCATTTTTGGAGCGTTGCATTGCGTTCCCTCTTTCTCAAATACTGAACATCAGGGCTGTGAGGACAAAGTCCAAACCCAACACGGCCAACGAGGCCACCACCACCGTACGGGTGGTGGCACGCGACACGCCTTCAGGCGTGGGCTGCGCTTCATACCCTTGCAGCAAAGCCACAAACGTGACCGTGATGCCAAACACCACAGTTTTAATCACCCCATTGCCCACGTCTTTCCAAACGTCAACACCGCCTTGCATCTGACTCCAAAACGAGCCCGCATCGACACCGATCATCAACACGCCCACCATCCAACCGCCCAAGATACCCACCGCACTGAACACAGCGGAAAGCAAGGGCAAAGCGATGATGCCGCCCCAAAAACGGGGGCCCAAAATACGTTGCACAGGGTCAACGGCCATCAAGTCCATGGCGCTGAGTTGTTCACCGGCTTTCATCAAACCGATTTCTGCCGTCAGCGACGTACCGGCACGCCCCGCAAACAACAAGGCACTCACCACAGGACCGAGTTCGCGCACCAAGCTCAAGGCCACCAACAGCCCCAAGGCTTCCGAGGAGCCATAACGCTGCAAGGTGTAGTAGCCCTGCAAGCTGAGCACAAAGCCCACAAACAAACCCGACACAGCAATGATGGCCAGCGAGTAGTTACCCAAAAAATGAACTTGATCGCGCACCAAACCGAAGCGGCGCATGTTGCTGCCAAACAGCGCCACCAAACGCATGAACAAGCGCGTGGCCTGCCCAATGCCAGCCAAGTAACTGCGGATCGCAAAGCCTAAGTCAGCGACGAATTTCATGCCTTGCCCTCCACGCCAAAGTCTTGCGCCACCGAAGGGCCAGGGTAGTGAAAGCGCACAGGACCGTCAGGCGCAGCGCTGACAAATTGACGCACCAACGGATCGGTGCTGTGGCGCACCTCATCGGGCGTGCCTTGTGCGGCGATCTTGCCGTTCGCCAACACGATCACTTGGTCAGCGATGTGGAAGGTTTCGTCCAAGTCGTGCGACACGATCACGCTGGTCAAACCCAAGGTGTCGTTGAGTTGTCGAATCAAGCGCGCAGCGGTCCCGAGCGAAATGGGGTCCAGTCCTGCAAAGGGCTCGTCATACATCACCAATTGCGGATCAAGGGCCATCGCACGCGCGAGGGCCACGCGACGGGCCATGCCGCCCGACACCTCGCTGGGCATCAAATCACGGGCGCCACGCAAACCCACAGCCTCTAGCTTCATCAACACGATGTCACGAATCATGGATTCGCTCAAGTCGGTGTGCTCGCGCAGCGGAAAAGCCACGTTGTCAAACACGCTCAAGTCGGTGAACAAAGCGCCAAACTGAAACAGCATGCCCATGCGTCGGCGCACCGCATACAAACCAGCTTGGTTGAGTGAAGCAATCTCTTGACCGTCAAATGTCAAACTGCCTGACTGGGCGCGGTATTGGCCACCAATCAAACGCAGCACCGTGGTCTTGCCGCCACCCGATGCGCCCATCAAGGCCGTGACTTTGCCACGCGGCACGGTCAGGGTGATGCCATCCAAGATGACGCGCTCGCCGTAGCCAAAGCGAATGTCGCGCAGCTCGACCAACGCATCAGGGTTTGTATTTAGCAAAGAAGTGGTATTCATAGAAACAAAAGCTGACCTGTTGATAAAACAGGCCAGCTTTTGCCATTTTAGAGCCAAGCCGTCACGGGCTTGTAAAGATGAGAAGTTAACGAGGCAAGTCGCTCGCACCCATCAAAAACTCATCCACCGAGCGCGCGGCTTGGCGGCCTTCACGGATGGCCCAAACGACCAACGATTGGCCACGACGGATGTCACCAGCGGCGAACACTTTGGGCACGTTGGTGGCATAGCCGCCTGTGAACTCGGTGGTTGCTTTGGCGTTGCCGCGTGCGTCTTTCTCAACGCCGAAGCCTTCCAAAATGGTGGCCACGGGGTTGACGAAGCCCATCGCCAACAACACGAGGTCGGCTTTGATGATTTCTTCGGTGCCCGCCACTTCCACCATCTTGCCGTCTTTCCATTCGACGCGAACGGTTTTGACGCCGGTGACTTTGCCGTTTTCACCAACAAACTCTTTGGTCGAAATAGCGAATTCACGCTTGAGCAAACCTTTTTCGGCGCTCTCGTCGTGGCTTGAGCTGGTGCGCAGCTTCAGTGGCCAGTAAGGCCACACCAAAGGCTTGTTCTCGTGCTCGGGTGGCATAGGCATCACCTCGAACTGAACCACACCGGCAGCGCCGTGGCGTGTGCTGGTGCCCACGCAGTCAGAGCCGGTGTCGCCACCGCCAATGACCACCACATGCTTGCCGTCAGCGCGCAACTGGTCTTTGACCTTGTCGCCACCGTTGACCTTGTTTTGTTGGGGCAAGAACTCCATCGCGAAGTGAATGCCAGCCAAGTCGCGGCCGGGTGCTGGCAAGTCGCGTGACTGCTCTGAACCACCGGTCAACAACACAGCGTCAAAGTCTTTCTTGAGCTGCTCGGGGCTAATGGTTTCTTTGGCCCAGTTGGTGACCTTAGAACCCTTGGGCAACTCGCCCACCATCACGTTGGTGCGGATGGTCACGCCTTCGGCTTCGAGCTGCTTGGCGCGACGGTCGATGTGCGACTTTTCCATCTTGAAGTCAGGAATGCCGTAACGCAGCAAACCACCAATGCGGTCGTTCTTTTCGAACAAGGTCACGTCGTGACCGACGCGCGCCAACTGCTGTGCAGCGGCCATACCGGCAGGGCCTGAACCCACAACAGCGACCTTCTTGCCTGTCTTGTGCTTGGCGGGCTTAGCCACCACCCAGCCTTCGGACCACGCTTTGTCAATGATGGCGTGCTCGATGGACTTGATGCCCACCGCGTCGCCATTGACGTTCACCACGCAAGCCGCTTCGCAAGGCGCGGGGCAGATGCGGCCCGTGAACTCAGGAAAGTTGTTGGTGCTGTGCAGCACGTCAATCGCGTTCTTCCAATCGCCTTGGTACACCAAGTCGTTGAAGTCCGGAATGATGTTGTTGACGGGGCAGCCGTTGTTACAAAACGGTGTACCGCAGTCCATACAACGGGCCGCTTGTTGTTTGGCTTGACCATCGTCCAAGCCAATCACGAACTCGTTGTAGTTTTTCAGGCGTTCTTTGACGGGCTTGTAGCCCTCTTCAAGACGCTCAATTTCCATAAAGCCAGTGACTTTTCCCATGATTTCAAATCCTTTTGCTTGGGCGTTGGGTTAGGCGGCAACGGGCTTTTTAGCCTTGGCTGCTGTGTCGGCTTTTTTGCCGTTGATTTCGCCTAATGCGCGCTTGTATTCGTTGGGGAACACTTTGACGAACTTGGCACGCGAGGTCTCCCAGTTGTCCAACAAGTCGCGGGCACGCTTGGAGCCCGTCCAACGGTGGTGATCCTCGAGCAACTTCTTGAGTTGCGCTTCGTCGGTTTGGTCACGGTGCCAAATGGCGCGTGGCAACGAAGCCTCTTGTTCAGCAGCGGTCAACACTTTTTCCATGGAGACCATGGCGGTGTTGCACTTCTTGTCGAACTGGCCGTCTTCGTCGTACACGTACGCCACACCGCCACTCATACCCGCTGCAAAGTTGCGGCCGGTTTTACCCAACACCGCGACTGTGCCGCCGGTCATGTATTCGCAACCGTGGTCGCCTGTGCCTTCGACCACAGCGGTCGCGCCAGACAAACGCACCGCAAAACGCTCACCCGCCACGCCAGAGAAGAACGCTTCACCGCGTGTCGCACCAATCATCACGGTGTTGCCCACGATGATGTTGTTCACTGCGTCGCCACGGAAGTCGAGGCTAGGTCGCACCACCACACGGCCGCCTGAGAGGCCTTTGCCGGTGTAGTCGTTGGCGTCACCAATGAGGTACAGCGTGATGCCGTTGCACAAGAACGCGCCGAACGATTGACCGCCCGTGCCTTCGAGTTGGATACGGATGCTGTCATCGGGCAAACCTTCTGGATGCACCTTGGTCACAGCGCCCGACAACATCGCACCGACCGAGCGGTTGACGTTGCGCGCCACTTCCATGAACTGCACCTTCTCGCCGCGCTCGATGGCGGGCTTGGATTTCTCGATGAGCTTTTGGTCCAGCGCCTTGTCCAAGCCGTGGTCTTGATGGGCCACATGGAATTTGGGCACGTCATTGCCCACTTGAGGCACGGCCAACAAACGACCGAAGTCGAGGCCAGACGCTTTCCAATGCTCAATGCCTTGACGCATGTCGAGCAAATCAGCGCGACCGATCAGGTCATCAAATTTACGGATGCCCAACTGCGCCATGATTTGACGCACTTCTTCAGCGATGAAGAAGAAGTAATTCACGACATGCTCAGGCTTGCCGGTGAACTTCTTGCGCAATTCAGGATCTTGCGTGGCCACGCCCACGGGGCAGGTGTTCAAGTGGCACTTGCGCATCATGATGCAACCCTCGACCACCAGCGGTGCGGTGGCGAAGCCAAACTCGTCAGCACCCAACAGAGCGCCCACGGCCACGTCGCGCCCGGTCTTCATTTGGCCGTCGGCCTGCACGCGGATACGACCGCGCAAGCCGTTCAGCACCAAGGTCTGTTGCGTTTCGGCCAAACCGATTTCCCAAGGCGAACCGCAATGCTTGATGGACGACCAAGGCGAAGCGCCTGTACCGCCGTCATGGCCCGCGATCACCACGTGATCGGCCTTGCACTTGGCCACGCCCGCGGCAATCGTGCCCACGCCAATTTCAGACACCAACTTCACGCTGATGTCAGCGTGTGGGGCGACGTTCTTCAAGTCGTGGATCAACTGAGCCAAGTCTTCGATCGAGTAAATGTCGTGGTGAGGCGGAGGCGAAATCAAGCCCACGCCTGGCACGCTGTAACGCAGCTTGCCGATGTACTCAGACACTTTAGAACCGGGCAACTGACCGCCTTCGCCAGGCTTGGCACCTTGGGCCATCTTGATCTGAATTTGATCCGACGATGACAAGTACTCCGCCGTCACACCGAAGCGGCCCGAAGCCACTTGCTTGATGCGTGAACGCAGGCTGTCACCCGCTTCCAAAGGCATGTCCACCTCAACCACATCGGCACCGATGATGGACTTCAGGCTGTCGCCCTTTTTGATCGGGATGCCTTTGAGTTCATTGCGGTAACGCGCAGGATCTTCACCGCCTTCGCCCGTGTTGGACTTGCCGCCAATGCGGTTCATCGCCACGGCCAAAGTCGCGTGTGCTTCCGTGCTGATAGAGCCCAACGACATCGCGCCTGTGGCGAAACGTTTGACAATTTCAGTGGCGGGTTCGACCTCGTCTACCGAGATGGCTTTGGCAGGATCAATCTTGAACTCGAACAAACCGCGCAGAGTCAGGTGACGCTTGTTTTGGTCATTGACGATCTGTGCGTATTCTTTGTACGTGTTGAAGTTGTTGGAGCGTGTGCTGTGCTGCAACTTGGCAATCGCATCAGGCGTCCACATGTGCTCTTCGCCACGGGCGCGCCAAGCGTATTCGCCACCTGCATCGAGCATGTTGGAGAGCACAGGGTCTTCGCCAAAGGCGGCCTTGTGCATGCGAATGCCTTCTTCGGCCATTTCAAAAATGCCGATGCCTTCCACGCGGCTCGGTGTACCAGTGAAGTACTTTTGCACGG
This sequence comes from Limnohabitans sp., assembly GCF_031539175.1. Taxonomy (GTDB): domain Bacteria; phylum Pseudomonadota; class Gammaproteobacteria; order Burkholderiales; family Burkholderiaceae_C; genus Limnohabitans. The sequence goes on from NZ_JAVKLQ010000080.1 coordinate 29,291, forward strand.
TCTCGCTGCTGACGCCAATGGCTTCAAACAACTGGGCGCCGCAGTAAGACATGTAAGTCGACACGCCCATCTTGGACATGATCTTCGACAGGCCTTTGCCGATGGCTTTGATGTAGTTGTAGATCGCTTTGTCGGTCGACAAATCAGCGGGCAACTCTTTGTGCAAGTTGGCCAAGGTTTCGAGCGCGAGGTAGGGGTGCACGGCTTCTGCGCCGTAGCCTGCCAGCACCGCAAAGTGGTGCACTTCACGGGCGCTGCCTGTTTCCACCACCAAACCAGCCGTGGTGCGCAAGCCTTCGCGCACCAAGTGCTGGTGAATCGCAGACAAAGCCAACACCGCAGGAATCGCCACTTGCGTGGGGCCCACTGCGCGGTCGCTAATGATCAGGATGTTGTGGCCGCCTTTGATGGCGTCCACAGCTTCGGCACACAGCGAGGCCAACTTGGCTTCCACGCCGTCATGACCCCAAGCCAAGGGGTAAGTCATGTCGAGCGTGGCGCTCTTGAACTTGCCGTGTGTGTACTGTTCGATGTCACGCAACTTGGCCATGTCGGCGAAGTCCAGCACAGGCTGGCTGACTTCCAAACGCATGGGTGGGTTGACTTGGTTGATGTCGAGCAAGTTGGGCTTAGGGCCCACGAACGACACCAAGGACATCACGATGGCTTCACGGATCGGGTCGATCGGTGGGTTGGTCACTTGCGCAAACAACTGCTTGAAGTAGTTGTACAGCGGCTTGTTCTTGCCAGACAACACAGCCAAGGGGCTGTCGTTACCCATCGAGCCAATGCCCTCTTCACCATTGATGGCCATAGGCGCCATCAAAAACTTGATGTCTTCTTGGCTGTAGCCAAACGCTTGCTGACGGTCAAGCAAAGACACGTCGCTGGCTTGCGCGGTTTCACCTTGGTGCGCTTTGACATCGTCGAGCTTGACGCGGACGTTTTCAATCCACTGTTTGTAAGGCTTGGTGTTGGTCAGACCTGCTTTGAGTTCGTCGTCATCGATCATGCGACCTTGCTCGAGGTCGATCAAGAACATCTTGCCGGGCTGCAGACGCCACTTGCGCACGATCTTGCTCTCAGGCACTGGCAACACGCCCGACTCTGAGCCCATGATGACCATGTCGTCGTCGGTGATGCAGTAGCGTGAAGGACGCAAGCCGTTGCGGTCCAGCGTGGCGCCGATTTGGCGGCCGTCCGTGAACACGATCGACGCGGGGCCATCCCATGGCTCCAACATCGCAGCGTGGTATTCGTAGAAAGCCTTGCGGCGTTCGTCCATGGTGTTGTGGTTTTCCCAGGGCTCGGGAATCATCATCATCACGGCTTGGCTGATGGGGTAACCCGCCATCGTCATCAATTCCAAGCAGTTGTCGAACGTGGCCGTGTCAGATTGGTCTGGGAAGCTGATCGGGTACAGCTTCTTCAGGTCGTCGCCCAACACGGGGGAAGACATCACGCCTTCGCGGGCCTTCATCCAGTTGTAGTTGCCTTTGACCGTGTTGATCTCGCCGTTGTGCGCCACATAGCGGTAAGGGTGAGCCAAGGGCCACTCGGGGAAGGTGTTGGTCGAGAAGCGCTGGTGCACCAAACCGAGGGCCGACACGCAGCGCTCGTCGGTCAAATCGGTGAAGTAGGTGCCCACTTGGTCCGCCAACAGCAAACCTTTGTAGATGACCGTGCGGCTGGACATGCTGGGCACGTAATACTCTTTGCCGTGCTTCAAATTCAGGTGCTGAATCGCGGCGCTGGCCGTTTTACGGATGACGTACAGCTTGCGCTCTAGCGCGTCTTGCACGATCACGTCATTGCCGCGACCAATGAAAATTTGGCGCATGACAGGCTCTTTGGCGCGCACAGTGGGCGACATCGGCATGTCGAGGTTGACCGGCACATCGCGCCAGCCCAACAAGACTTGACCTTCGGCCAACACCGCACGGTTGAGCTCTTGCTCGCAAGCCAAACGCGAGGCGTGTTCTTTCGGCAAGAACACCATGCCCACGCCATACTCACCCATGGGGGGCAAGGTCACGCCTTGCTTGGCCATCTCTTCGCGGTACAGCGCATCGGGCAGCTGAATCAAGATACCAGCGCCGTCGCCCATGAGTGCATCGGCACCCACAGCACCCCGGTGGTCGAGGTTTTCGAGAATCTTGAGCGCCTGACCCACGATGGCGTGGCTCTTTTGGCCCTTGATGTGAGCCACAAAGCCCACGCCACAGGCGTCGTGTTCGTTAGATGGGTCGTACAAACCCTGGAGTTGCATGTGTGCTTTATCGGCAGCCGTGGTCATGGCGCATTCCTCAAAAATTCAGCGGGACTGGAAGCATACTGCACTGCAGCATCTGTGCCAAGAAAATTAATTGGGGTCAGATCCCAATTAATCACATCAAAATTATTCGATCAAATTAATTGGGGACATATTAAAACATCCCGCATCAATGCATCGTTTTGCACCAGCTGCCCTCTAAACAAAGGCTCACGCCAGCGAATCAGGCGCATCTGGACGCGCTGCAAAGGGTCGGCCCGCTTTGCTCTTGCTCAAGCGCCGTTGTGTCTGCGCCTGCAAACCTGCAACAAATGACGCGTCACCCAATGCCCAACCGCTGAGCGTGGCGTCGGTCAATGCACCTTGCTGGTCCGCACTGATGCCCGCTTGCACCAATTCGGCGTATGCCGCCTCACGCGCAAACGGGGTGTTGCCCAGCCCCCAATACAAAGCGTGCGGCGTGATCAATCGGTCGGTTCGCCGCCCCGTGTAATGCGCATAGCTCGACCAGGGGTAATCTTCGGGCTGCGCCACCATGTGCGCACGCACGGGGTTGAGGTCCATGTAGGCCATGCACGCCAGCAAATAACGGTCTGACTGAATGAGCGTGGAGCGGTAGCGCCCCTCCCACAAGGTACCTGTGCGACCGTGCACTTTGTTGAACACCTGCACGTAACTGCGCCCCACCGCCTGCATCATCTTGGGCAAGGCTTGGTCTTTTTGCGGGGTCAGTAGCAGATGCAAGTGGTTGCTCATCAGCACATACGCATGCACCTCCACGCCTTGCGCACGCGCGTGCTCGAACAGCAAATCCAGCATCCGTTGGAAATCGACGCTCGTGCGGAAAATGTCTTGCCGGTTGTTGCCGCGCAAGATGACATGGTGCGGATAGCCGGTGACGGTGAGACGGGGTTGGCGAGCCATGCCTTGCACCTCTTGAATGATTGAATGCCTATGACAGGAGTCAGTTTAATTGGGATCTGACCCCAATTAACGAAACAAGCTCACAAGAGACATCCGCAAGCGGTGGGCCTCACGTAAGCTCAGCCTATGGACCACACAACACTTCGCATCGGCGCAGGGGCCGGTTACTCGGGTGACCGCATACCGCCCGCCATCGAACTGGCAGACAAAGGCCAGCTCGACTACTTGGTATTTGAGTGCTTGGCCGAGCGAACGATCGCCTTGGCGCAACTCGAGCGCAGCCATCGCCCCGACGCGGGTTTTGATGCTTTGCTCACCGCACGCATGCGAGCGGTACTGCCGGCCTGCATCCGCCACGGCACCCGCATCCTCAGCAACATGGGCGCAGCCAATCCACTGCAAGCGGGCTACGCGGTGCTGGCCGTGGCCGAAGAACTGGGGCTGCCGCACGTCAAAGTGGCGGTGGTGTTGGGCGACGATGTGCTGACCACCCTCTGTGCGGATGGTTTGTCGCTGCCGGTGCTCGAGTCCCGTCAAACACTGGCCGACCTGCAACCCCAACTGATTTCCGCCAACGCCTATTTGGGCGCCGAGGCGCTGCTGCCTGCCTTGCAAACCGACGCCCACGTCATCATCACCGGCCGAGTGGCCGACCCAGCGCTGTTTTTGGCGCCCTTGATGCACCACTTCGGCTGGGCGGCTGACGACTGGACACGTTTGGGCAAGGGCGTGCTGGTGGGACATTTGCTCGAATGTGCGGCACAAATCACCGGTGGCTACTTTGCGGACCCAGGTTACAAAGATGTGCCCGACATGGCTAGTCTGGGCTTTCCGCTGGCCGAGGTCAGCGCTTCGGGCGATGCGGTCATCACCAAAGTAGCGGGCTCGGGCGGCTGCGTCACTGTGGCCACCTGCACCGAGCAACTGCTGTACGAAATCGAAAACCCCGCACGCTATCTGCAACCCGATGTGGTGGCTGATTTTTCACAAGTTCAGCTCAGCCAAGCGGGCCCTGACCGCGTGCAAATCACCGGCGGCAACGGCCACCCGCGCACCGACACCCTCAAAGTCACACTGGGTTACCGCGACGGTTTCATCGGCGAAGGCCAAATCAGTTACGCCGGAGTGGGCGCACAAGCGCGTGGCCAACTGGCGCTGGACTTGGTGCGTGAGCGGTTGGCGCAATCGGGTTACGCCGAATTTGAAAGCCGCTACGACCTGATCGGCGTGAACGCCATCCTCGGGCCCGATGCACCTGATGCCCAAGCGGCCGAACAAGAACCCGCCGAAGTCCGCGCCCGCGTGACCCTGCGCGTGCCCACTTTGCAGCTCGCCCAACATGTGGCCCACGAAGTCGAAGCGCTTTACCTCAATGGCCCCGCGGGGGGCGGTGGCGCCACACGCTCGGTACGCGAAGTCATCGCGGCAGCCGCGGTACTCATGCCGCGCAGCGCCATCCGCACATCCACCGTCTTGCTCAACGCAGAAGGACACTGACATGCTGCTGCGCGACATCGCCCACACCCGCACGGGTGACAAAGGCAACCGGTCCACCTTGTCGGTCATCGCCTACGACAAAAAAGACTTTGCTCGGCTCGAACAACACCTCACGCCAGAGCGCGTGCAAGCGCACTACGCAGGCATCGTGCACGGCCCCGTCGAGCGCTATGCTCTGCCGCAATTGGGGGCACTGAACTTTGTCATGCACAACGCCTTGGGCGGCGGCGTGACCCGCTCTTTGGCGCTCGACGCCCACGGGAAATGCCTGAGTGCCCACTTGCTTAGCCTTGTGATTGAATAGCCCCACTTTTTGGAGACACCATGACAAACATCCGCGTCGTCGGCCTGCTGGCCGCCTTGCTTGGCTTAGGCCTCATCACCGCGCCAGCCCAAGCACAGAGCTACCCGAGCAAGCCCATCAAAGCCATCGTGCCCTTTGCCGCAGGCAGCGCGACCGACCAAATTGGCCGCGCCTTTGCGCAAAAGATGTCCGAAATCCTCGGCCAACCCATCGTGGTCGACAACAAAGCAGGCGTGAACGGCATGCTCGGCGCGGATGCCGTCGCCAAATCAGCCCCCGACGGCTACAACCTCCTCATTGGCACCAACAGCACCAACGCGGCGCTCAAAAGCCTGATGAAAAAACTGCCCTACGACCAAGACACTGCCTTTGCGCCCGTGGGCTACTTAGGCTCCGTGCCCTTGATCGTGGCCGTCAACAACGACGTGCCCGCGAAAAACCTGAAAGAGTTGGTGGAATTGGCCAAAGCCAAACCCACCCACGTCACCTTTGCCAGCGCCAGCACCTCGCAATTGGTGTCCACCGAAGTGTTGGCCAACATGGCCGGCATTCAAATGACGCATGTGCCCTACAAAAGCGGCCCCGCTGCCATGACCGATTTGATGGGCGGCCAAGTCAACCTGTTCACCGCCGACTTTGCCGTCACCTTGCCGCAGGTCAAAGCGGGCAAGATTCGCGGCTTGGCTGTCACATCTACCCAACGCTCCAAAGCCATCCCCGAGTTGCCCACCGTCAACGAGGCGCTGGGCCTGAAAGACTATGAGCTGATTGCCTACTTCGCCATCTTTGCGCCCGCAGGCACGCCGCACGACATCATTCAAAAACTCAACGCGGCCATCAACACGGCAGCCGCCGATAAGGGCATTCTGGAACGCTTCGCGGCACTGGGGTTTGAGACCGCGCCCGCCTCGCCCGAAGCCTTGGCGCAGCGCTCGAAAGCTGAAACGGCCAAATGGGCGAAAGCTATTCGGGACGCGAAGATTGAGGCGCAGTGAGTCCCACCAACGGATAGCGCTCACCCATCAGTTGAGCCACGCCGAACTCAGTCAGCAAAGCTTGCAGTCGCTCGCCCGCTGCGCGCTTTTTCTGGCCGGTGTATTTGGCCAAAATCAACTCGTTTTTCATGCTGTGCTCCCAACCCACCAGCTCGGTCACGGTCACGGCATAGCCTTGTGATTCGAGGTACAAGCAGCGCAGCACGTTGGTCAACTGGCTGCCCACTTCGCGGGTGTGCAGCGGGTGGCGCCACAACTCGGCCAGTGGCGTGCGCTGCAAGTTGATGGCTTTGTTTTGGTTCAGCGCGCGCGCCAGCTCGGCTTGGCAGCAAGGCACCAGCACCATGTATTTGGCTTTCTTTTGCAGACCAAAAGCGATGGCGTCATCGGTGGCGGTGTCGCAGGCGTGCAGCGCGGTGACGACATCTATTTGCTCAGGCAGCGCAGCGCTGTGCGCCGACTCGGCCACGCTCAAATTGAGGAAGTGCATGCGCTCAAACCCCAAGCGAGCGGCCAGCGCTTTGGATGAATCCACCAATTCGCTGCGCGTCTCGATGCCGTAAATCGCGCCTTGACCCAAGGCCTTGAAAAACAGGTCGTAAATGATGAAACCCAAATACGACTTGCCTGCCCCATGGTCAGCCAAGGTGGGGCCCTTGTCGCTCGCGGGCAGTTCTTTCAACAACTTTTCGATGAACTGAAACAGGTGGTACACCTGCTTCAACTTGCGGCGCGAATCTTGGTTCAACTTGCCGTCGCGGGTGAGGATGTGCAGCGCTTTGAGCAGCTCGATGGACTGGCCAGGGCGCAGGTCCAGTTGAGAACTTGGGTCTTGAGGCTGCGCCGCGGTGGCTTGGTTGTGTTTGGACATGGGCCAATTGTGCCGCGCGTCAGTCACAAATTCGATGCACACGGCAGCGTCTTGCACAGACCGAAGTTAAAAACTTACGCGATGACTCGGGCCTGAATCCCCAGCTTGGCCCAGCCCGCATGCCCCAAGGTGTTCAACACCTCGATGTTGCGTTCAAAAATCAGCGAAGCATCGGGGTAAGCCTGCACCGCTTTGTCGATGCTGGCCTCGCGCAGCAAGTGCAGCGTGGGGTACGGCGTGCGGTTGGTGAAGTTGTCGATGTCGTCCTCAGACGTGCCGCCAAATTGGTAACGCGGATGAAAGTCGGCAACTTGCAAAACGCCATCGAGTTCAAGGTCCACCAACACCTCGTCGCAAGCCGCGAGAAAGTCGTTGAAATCTAAAAAATCAGGCAACGCGTGGGGCGCAATGAGCAGCGTGGTGTCGAGCACCTGCGGATCGGCTTCGGACAAGTGCTGCAACTCGTCGCGCAGCAGCACCAGCCAATCGGCTGGGTCGGTCGACAGGCACACGCGGTAGCGCACCATGTCTTTCACCACCACGGCTTTGGCGAAGGGACACAGGTTCAAACCCACCACGGCTTGCAGCAGCCAGGTTTGGGTGTCTTCAATGGCGATGCGGGTCGCCTCGGTCGCGTCGTGATCAACCATGTGGTGCCTCGTTGCGTTGAACCAAAGCGCGGCCAATGCACTGCGACAACACCACGCCCAACAACGACAGCGTCACGGTGACCGTCCACGTCCACTGCCAGCCACCGACTGCGGCAGCAACCCACGCCACCAAAGGCGGGCCCGCAAACTGGCCAAAGGCCGACCATTGCTGCATGTAGCCCACGGTGGTCGACACCGTGCCTTCGCTGGGCGCTAAGCGCACCGCCATCGAAAACAAGGTGCCGGGAATCAAACCACCCACCGCCGAGAACATCACCACACTGAAAAACCGCAAAGGCATGGGCAGACCCACACCTTGCCATTGCGCATAGGCCCCCATCGCGCCGAGGGCCATGCAGCCAAATCCGATTTGCAGCAAACGCTGCGGACGCCAGCCGCGTTGCAGCAAGCGCCCTGACATGACGTTGCCGCTCACATTGGCCAACGCCACGCAGGCGGTCAACACCCCCGTCAAACGGGCAGTCAAACCCATCTCGGCATAGACCGTGGGCAAAAAGCCAATCACCGCCATCCATTGCGAGGCGTAGACCGCGAAGCTCAACGACACCCACCACGGCCCAGCGCTGCGCAAGGTCAGCGCCAAGCGCTTGGGCCATGCGTTGTTCACGCTGGCGGCTTGTTGCGAGGTTGGTGCGGGCGGCGCCACATCGGGCACGCACCACCAGACCGCGAGCCAAGCCAACATCGACACCGCACTCAAGCCCCACCACCACACAGACCAGCTCAGCACGGCCATGACCAAGGGGCCGATCAGCAAGGCCAGCGCATTGCCAATCGGCATGTACGTGCCCCACCAGCCCATGCGGCCGCTGAGTTGATCGACCGTGACGGTACGGCGAATCAATGCAGGTGCGGGCATCACCACCAACAAAAAGCCCAAGCCCTCCAAGGCCCGCAGCGCGAGCAAACGGGTGGGCTCAGTCGCAAAGCCGCCCGCCAAACTGGCGCACGAGAGCAAAAACAAACCCGTCAACATGCTGCGACGCAGGCCCAAACTGTCCGCACTCAAACCCACGGCCAAGCCAAGGGTCATGCTGGCAATTTGCACGGCGGAGAGCAAGAAGCCGGCTTGCACCAAGGTGATGTTCAACGCCGTTTGCAGCACTGGCAACGCAGGCGGCAACTTGCCGATGTGCAGCGCGGCACACACGCCAGCCAAGACGATGACCCAAGAGGGGTGAATGCCAAAGCGGGGATGGGTCATGGCAGCTTTCAAGCCGTGAGGCGTGCGTGTTCGCGGGTGGCAAAACGGTCCGTCATGCCCGACAAATAATCGGCCACGGCACGCGGCAAGTCGCTGCGGTGGGCGTAAGCCGGCGGCATTTCTTGGGGTTTGGCGAGGTAAGCCGCAAACAACTCGCGCACCACCTCGCGCGCCCAATCGGTGGTTTGCATCACTTGCGGATGGCGGTACAAATTGCGAAACAAAAACGACTTGAGGGCACGCGACTCGTCAAACATGGCCGCACTGAACTGCACCAGCGGCGGGCACTGACGCACGTCATCCACGCTTGCAGGCGCGTGCTGCACCAAAGCGTCGCGGGTGGTGTTGATCACGTCGTAGACCTGATCGCTCAACATGCGGCGAATGGTCTCAAACAACACGCGACGCCCTTGCAACTGCGGGTGCTCGCTCAGCGTTTGCGCGTGGTAGCGGGCAAACAGCGACACGTCTTGCAGCTGCGCGAGGGTCAGCAACCCCGAGCGCACGCCGTCGTCGATGTCGTGTGCGTTGTAAGCGATGGCGTCGGCCAAGTTGCACAGCTGCGCCTCTAAGCTGGGCTGTGTGTCGTTCAAAAAACGGGCGGCAATGCCGTTGGGCTCGTGCGCCTCAATGGCTTGGGCGTTGCGGCGGGCGCAGTGCTTCAAGATGCCTTCGCGGGTTTCAAAACTCAGGTTCAAACCGTTGAAAGTCGGGTAGCGCTCTTCCAACTCGTCGACCACGCGCAGGCTTTGCAGGTTGTGCTCAAAGCCGCCGTAGGGCGCCATGCATTCGTTCAAGGCGTCTTGGCCTGCATGGCCGAACGGGGTGTGACCGAGGTCATGGGCCAAAGCAACGGCCTCCACCAAGTCTTCGTTCAAGCCGAGCGCACGGGCAATGGAACGACCCAGTTGCGCCACCTCCAAGGAGTGGGTCATGCGTGTGCGAAACAAATCACCTTCGTGGTTCAAAAACACCTGGGTTTTGTAGACCAACCGGCGAAACGCGGTGGAGTGCACGATGCGGTCGCGGTCACGCTGATGCGGGTTGCGAAAACTCGGCGCGTGCGCAGGCGCCTCGGGTTCGGCATGACGACGCCCACGCGAGCGCTCAGGCTGGCAGGCGTAGGCCGCTAACTCAGTCACACCGCACAGCAATCGTCGATCACCTGCGACACCAACGCATCGGGCGCGCCACGCACGATGGCATTGCCGGGCTGGTCGATCAGCACAAAACGGATATCGCCCGCCTCTGCTTTTTTGTCCACGCGCATGTGGTGCAAGTACACCTCGGCACCCAGTTTCGGGCCCACGGTGGGCAGTCCCGCCCGAGCAATCAGCCCTGTGAAGCGCGACACAAAAGCCTCGTCCACCAGCCCCAAGCGTTGTGACAGGTGCGAGGCCATCACCATGCCGCAGCCCACAGCTTCGCCGTGCAACCATTCGCCAAAACCGAGGCCCGCTTCGATGGCGTGACCAAAGGTGTGACCGAAATTCAAAATGGCGCGAATGCCGCCTTCGCGCTCGTCTTGGCTCACCACCCACGCTTTGATTTCGCAGCTGCGCTTGACGGCGTGCGCCAACGCTTGGGGGTCACGCGCCATCAGCGCGTCCAAATGGTCATCGATCCAATCGAGGAATGCCATGTCGGCAATCGGGCCGTATTTGATGACTTCCGCCAAGCCTGCGCTCATCTCACGTTGGGGCAAGGTTTGCAAAGTATCGAGGTCACACACCACGCGATGCGGTTGGTAGAACGCGCCAATCATGTTCTTGCCAATGGGGTGGTTGATGGCGGTTTTCCCCCCCACCGAGGAGTCCACCTGCGACAGCAAGGTCGTGGGCACCTGCACAAACGGCACGCCACGCATGTAACACGCAGCAGCAAACCCGGTCATATCGCCCACCACGCCGCCGCCCAAAGCGAACAGCACAGTTTTACGGTCGGCACCTTGGCCCAGCAAGGCGTCAAAAATGAGGTTGAGGGTTTGCCAATCTTTGTGGCTTTCGCCGTCGGGCAACACCACAGTTTGAATATGTGAATAGTGCCCCGCCAACGCGTTGGCCAAACGCTGCGCATAAAGCGGGCCGACGGTGTCGTTGGTGACGATGAAGGCGGCGCTCGCCTTGGGCAAATCGGCCCAAGTGCTGGGCGCGTCCAACAGCTGACCGCCAATCAAGATGGGGTAACTGCGATCCCCCAAGTCAATGGCAACGCGTTCGAGGTGGGAGGTGTCTGACATCGGTAAAAAGCCTTAGAGAAAAGTTCAGGACGCCGAGGGCTGCATAGGCAAATGGCCCGCCAGCTCCAACTGCGACACGATCATGTTGACCAACGCCGACACGCTGGGTCGACCGGTCTCAATCACGTAATGGGCGCAATCACGGTACAGCGGATCACGCTTTTCAAACAATTCGCGCAAACGCGCTTGCGGGTCAGCCACTTGCAGCAGCGGACGATTCTGGTCATTGCGCAAACGGCGGTACACCTCTTCGGGGCTGGAGCGCAAATAAAACACATGGCCGCGCTCGCGCAAACGCTCACGGTTGATGGGACGCAGCACCGAGCCGCCGCCGGTGGACAACACGCCCGTGTGGTGCAGACTCAAATCGTCGAGCACCTCGGATTCAAGGTCACGAAAGCGCTCTTCGCCTTCGCGCTCGAAATACTCACGCACCGAGCAGCCAAGGCGGTGCTCAATCGCGTGATCGGAATCCACGAACGGGAGGTGAAGACGTCTGGCCAGCTGACGCCCCACGGTTGTTTTGCCGGAACCCGGCAGACCCACCAAAACCAACAAAATTTGCTTTCTTAACGTGCAAGTGCACTTTGGACCAGCATTTTAGGGGTTATGAACACCAGCAACTCTTGCTTGGCCGTGGCGCGTCGGCGGTTTTTGAACAAGTAGCCCAAAACCGGCAAATCACCCAAGAACGGCACTTTGTACTCGTCGTCTTGCTCGCTGGTTTCGTAAATGCCGCCAATCATGACGGTGCCACCGTTGTCGACCAACACCTGTGTTTTGACGTGCTTGGTGTCGATGGCAAAACCCGCAGGGGTGATTTGACCCACGTTGTCTTTTGAAATGTCCAAGTCCAACACGATGCCACCCTCGGGTGTGATTTGCGGCGTGACCTCCAACTTGAGGTTGGCTTTGCGAAAGGCCAAGGTGGTCGCGCCGCTGGCGGAGGCGACTTGGTAAGGCAACTCGGTGCCTTGCTCGATCACGGCTTTGGCTTGGTCGGCCGTGACCACACGCGGGCTAGACACCACCTTGCCTTTGCCATCGGCTTCCAAAGCCGAGAGTTCTAAATTGAGAAATCGGTTTTTGGCGGAATTGAAGATCGACACAGCAAAACTTCCGGCGGCAAAGCCATTCAAGCTCGCCGCTGGTAAATTGACGAACTGGCCGGTGGTGTCCAAGGCTTTGTCGGCGATGTTGAAGCTGTTGGCTTGCTGCGCCATGGGGTTGGCATTGGCCATCACGTTCGCGTTGGTCGGACCCCACACCGCCTGCGGGCCCACTTGGCCCAAGCCGCCCAAACGTACACCGAGGGTTTGGCCAAAGGTGTCGCTGGCTTGCACGATGCGCGCTTCGATCATCACTTGGCGCAAGGGCACGTCGATCTTGGCCAGCATCTCGGCGACTTGAGCCAACCGCGATGGCACGTCGGTGACGAACAATTGGTTGGTGCGCGGCTCGGCCATCACCCCGCCACGCACGCTCAGCATGCGTGGGCCACTGGGCGCCAACGACAGACCGCCCGCTAGGTTATTGCTCGCTGCGCTACCCCAAACCGCAGGACCGCCCAAACCGCCAGCGCCTAAGTTGCCGTAAGCACTGGCGGGGCTAAAACTGTTGCCCCACGTCGCGCTGGGCATGGCACCAACAGAGGCGTTGTTGCCTTGAATTTGCGCCATCACATCGATCGCCTTGGCGTAATTCAACACAAAACTGCGCGTTTGCACGGGCTCCAAGTTTTGTAACGCGGCTTGGGTTTCAAACGCCAACTTGTCGCGGGCAGCCACCTCGGCGCGCGGCGCCACCCAGATGACGTTGCCTTGTCGGCGCTGACTCAAGCCCTTGGCTTGCACCATGATGTCAAGCACCTGATCCCATGGCACTTGGTGCAGGCGCAGCGTGAGGGCGCCGGTCACGCTGTCGGAGGTGACGATGTTGAGTCCTGTGAAATCAGCCACGATTTGCAAGGCCGTTCGCACCTCGATGTTTTGAAAGTTCAACGACATGGGCTTGCCCGTGAAACCCTGCGCGTCGGCACTCGGGCTGTTGGCGTCACGTTGCGCATCATTTTTTGGGCCGCTACTTTGGGCGGTGCTTTGCGCCGTTGCATCGGTCATCTCACACACCATCACGATGCCCAGCACACGGGCCCAAGCACGCCAGGCGCACGCCCAGTGCGATCTGTCTCGCTGACCGCCATTGATTGGACTGTGTGTCATTTCGTTCCCTCTTCCAAAGGTAAGGTCACATCGCGAGGTTGCCAAACGCCGTGCGCGTCGCGCACCAACTCACGCAGAGTCAACTGATCGGGCGCGATGGTTTGCACGCGGCCAAAGTCTTGGCCCACGTAATCGCCCACAGAAACCCGATAAATCGGGGCATGCGCCGCCACGCCGCTCCCCTCAGACGATCGCAACAACGCCTGCTGAACACCCGCTTGCGAGATCTGCCCCACGTAGCGCAGACGCTCACGCGGCAGCGCCTCCAAAGGGGTGCGGATGCGTTGAAGTTCTGGCGCAATCCAGCGCGCATAACTGGGGTGCTGCTGGGCATGTTGGCTTTGGGTGTGCTGCCAAACACGGGCATCCATCGGGTCGAAAGGGGCCACATCGCTCGAAGCGAGCGATGGCGCGCCCGCCAATTGCCAATCGCGCGACCCTTGCAACAGAGGCGGTGTCAGGCGCTGAGGCATGTGCAACACCACGTGGGCTCGCCAGCCGCCCTGAGGGTGCGCATGCAAATCTAAGCGAAACACGGTGGCCAGCGGCGCAACCTTGGACAACTGCGACCACCAACGTATCCATGCGGGCCATGCGCCACGCAGTTGCATCTGCACCGGCACCTGTTGCACGGCGCTTGTTTTCAGCGACGACACGGGCACAGCCACATCCCAATCCACCAAAGACAAGGCCAACTTTTCACGCTCAGCCAAGTGGGCCAATGCTTGGGTGACCGTTGGCAATTCAACCGCCACAGTTTGTACAACCACCGAGCTGTCGACCAAACGTTGCGCCAAATCTTGGTCCAATTGCGCGCGACGCTGCTGCGCGCTGCGAGTGTCGGCTTGCACGCGCACCAAGGTTTGGGCAGATTGCTGGGCATCCGTCCACACGTCCCAAGCACTCAACCACCATGGTGCGATCAGCAGCGCACCGCCCACAAGGGCCAAAGTCACACTCAGCCATTGCCATAAATCAGGCCACAGCCAAGGTCGACGCACATCCAATGAGCCCCATGCCGGGCGGCGCATCAGGCGCCCACCTTCAAATCAGCCTCAATGCGAAAGTGCCACACCGACATGCCAGTGGGCGAGGCAGGTGCGGTCAATTCCAAGTGGCGCAGCTCGGGGGCTTGGGACCAAATGTCCAAGCCCTTGAGTTGCTGCGCCAAGTGCTGCGCTTGTGCCGCCGACAAGGCCTCCCCTGTCACCCGCCAATGCGCCTGTTGCTGCTTGATCTCAGAAATCCACAGTCCCTGGCTGTGCGTCGCCAACACGCGACTCCATTGGAGCGTGTGCTGCTGCACCCAAGCTTGATCACGCAGCCATTGCCCCAACGCTTGGGCATCGGTCAGCGCGACCTGTGCTTCTTGGTGTGCGCTGCGCAGTTGCCTCAAAACCTGCTCGGCGGCGGCGATGTCGCCGGTCTCGTCGCGCAGGCTGGTGGCCATGTGAGACATCCAAACGGCAGCGCTTACCGCAAAAAGGGCCCCAGCAAACGCACCCATCGCCACGCGCAGCCCCCAGCGCCGACGCAGGGCCTGCAACTTCATGGCCCGATGGGGCAGAAAATTAAAACGCACCGATTGCCAAGCGCCCAAGGCCAACCCCAAGGCCACGTCGTATTGCAGCGCAAGACCCGCGTTGGCCGCAGACAACTGGGCGATCAGCGCGCTTTGTTGCGTGAGCGCTAAGGCCTCTTCACGAGGCGTCACCACCGACATGCGCAAGCCCGCTGCCAAAGCAAACTGCGCCCAAGCATCCACACGCGCCTGCGGGGTTGTGACCCATCCATACACCCGCTGCTGAGCGGGCTGCTGGGTGTCAGCGGGTACTTCAGCGAAGGTGTCGTCTTCGCAGTAATCCCAACACACCGCTGGGGTGTCTGGCGGGGATTGCAGCTCTGCGGCCATTTGAAACGCCACGTCATCGGGCTGCAAATCAAGCGGCAAACGTAAAGTGCCTCGCATCACCTCGGCGTCGGAAACGGCCACGTACAAAGCATCGATGTGCAGGTCTCGTGCATTTAACCAATCTTTGAACCACCGCCCCAAAATTTGCGGCTGCACCAACTGGTGTTGCACCACACAGCCCTCTGGGAAGGTCAAAATTTCGGCACAACACACGCTGTCAGCAGCCAGCGCTGAACCCGCCAACGTCACCCAATGCGCCCCATCGCCCTGCAAATCGAGGCCTCCCACACAAAGGCGGGCGGGCCGGCGACGCGGCCAAATCGCTCGTGTCATCGCATGTCTCCTGTTTTTATGGGTTCAGTTTTAGTGCCTGACCCAGAGGCCGCGTGCTCGCTTGACTCGGCTTATTTGTAATTTCGGCAGACTGCATGCCACCTTTTTATAATCACTCTTACTTATGGCGACCACTCCTACCCCCGAACGTTCGAACGAACAAGCCGCTGCGCCTGCAGCTCCGCGATCCTTGGTGCGCCAATTGCTGCTCTGGGGTGTGGGTCTTGCCACCGCCGGCTTGGTGGCGTTGGCTCTGCTCGTGGGGGTGGCCTTGGCCATGGCCTATCCACAGTTGCCCGATATTTCAGACTTGGCGGACTACCGCCCCAAACAGTCGATGCGGGTGTATTCGGTGGAAGGCACGCAAATCGGCGAGTTCGGCGAAGAGCGCCGAAACCTCACGCCGTTCAAAGACATTCCCAAAGTGATGAAAGACGCGGTGCTGGCCATCGAAGACGCGCGCTTCTACCAACACGGTGGCGTGGACTACATCGGTTTGCTGCGTGCCAGCTTGGCCAACTTGGGCCGCGCCAAAAGCCAAGGCGCATCGACCATCACCATGCAGGTGGCACGCAATGTGTACTTGTCGTCCGAAAAAACGTTCACCCGCAAGATTTACGAAATCTTGCTGACCAGCAAGCTCGAGCACATGCTCAGCAAAGACCAGATTTTTGAGATCTACCTGAACCAGATTTACTTGGGCAACCGCGCTTACGGCTTTGCGGCCGCGTCAGAAGCCTATTTCGGCAAGCCCCTGAAAAACATCAGCATCGCCGAAGCCGCCATGCTGGCTGGCCTGCCCAAAGCGCCGTCGGCCTACAACCCCATCGTCAACCCCAAGCGCGCGCGCTCACGCCAGCTCTACATCATTGAGCGCATGGAAGAAAACGGCTTCATCACCAAAGAACAAGCCGCAGCCGCCAAGCAAGAAGAACTCAAAATCCGCACAGCGGCCAGCAATCTCAACACACATGCCGATTACGTGTCAGAAATGGCGCGCCAATTGATGTTTGCGCAATACGGCAACGACATCTACACCCGCGGCCTCAACGTCTACACGACCATCCGCGCCAGCGACCAGCAAGCGGCTTACTTCGCCCTGCGTCGCGGCATCATGGATTACGAGCGACGCCAGCACTACCGTGGCCCTGAAAAATTCATCACCTTACCCACCAACCCCGCCGAACAAGAGGACGTCATCGACGATGCCTTGATTGACCAAGGCGACAAAGGCGATTTGCTCGCCGCCGTGGTGCTGGAAGCCACGCCTAAAAAAGTGCGTGCCGTGCGCCGCAACAGCGAAGTGATTGAAGTGACGGGCGAAGGCTTGCAACCCGTGCAATCGGGTTTGTCAGACAAAGCGCCACCCAACATCAAACTGCGCCCAGGGGCATTGATTCGCGTGACCAAAACCGTGAAAAACACGTGGGAAATCACCCAACTGCCTGAAGTGGAAGGCGCGTTTGTGTCGGTCGACCCGCGTGATGGCGCGATCCACGCCTTGGTCGGCGGCTTTGACTTTGACAAAAACAAGTTCAACCACGTCACCCAAGCTTGGCGCCAGCCCGGCTCCAGCTTCAAGCCGTTCATCTATTCGGCAGCCTTGGAAAAAGGCTTCACGCCCGCCACGGTGGTGAACGATGCACCGCTGTTTTTTGACGCCAGCGTGACGGGCGGCCAACCGTGGGAGCCCAAAAACTACGATGGCACCTTTGACGGCCCCATGACTTTGCGCCGCGGTTTGGCCAAATCCAAGAACATGATTTCCATCCGCGTGCTGCAAGCGGTGGGTGCACAAAATGCGCAAAACTGGATCGCGAATTTTGGCTTTGACCCCGAAAAACACCCGCCTTATTTGACGATGGCGCTGGGCGCTGGCTCGGTCACGCCCATGCAAATGGCCACAGGCTATTCGGTGTTTGCCAACGGGGGCTACCGTGTCAACCCTTTCTTGATCACCAAGGTCACCGACCAAACAGGCAAAGTGTTGTCCGAGTTCACCCCCCCGCCCTTGGACGAATCGGTGCGCGGCATTGATGCCCGCAACGCCTTTGTCATGACCAGCTTGCTGCAAGAAGTCGCGCGCACTGGCACCGCGGCACGCGCGCAAGCCACGCTCAAACGCCCCGATATTTATGGCAAAACGGGTACCACCAACGACGCCATGGACGCGTGGTTTGCCGGCTTCCAGCCCACACTCACCGCCGTGACGTGGATTGGCTACGACACCCCACGCAAGCTGGGCGACCGCGAGACGGGGGGGGGCTTGAGCCTGCCGGTGTGGATCAGTTACATGCAACACGCCTTGCAAGGCGTGCCCGTGATGGAGCCCACCGCCCCTGAAGGCGTGACGCACGACAGCGGCGACTGGGCCTACACCGAGTTCAGCCGTGGCGCTGGGGTGATCAGCTTGGGCACAGCAGACAGCAAGCCCACCAGCGAGTTACCCGCGAACGACGAGAAGAAACGAATTCTCGATTTGTTCAAGAACTAAAAAAGGAGGCCTAGGCCTCCTTTTTTCATGCCCCGAATGTTGGGGGCTCAACAAACCAAGGTCACGCAGAGAAACGCAAAGTCTGCGACGTTTGCGCGCTGGCATCGTCACTCAATCGCTGGAAAAACTCGCCTTGGCCTTTGGTGTCTGCCCACTGCGAGCCGTCAAAGCGGAAGTGATAGCCCCCTGAGCGCGCAGCCAGCCACACCTCATGCAACGGTTTTTGCAAGTTGATGATGATCTGGCTCTTATTTTCAAACGTGAGCGTGATCATGCCGCCCACGCGCTGGTTGTCGATGTCGGCCACGCCATCGTCGTTGATGCGGTCGCACGCCAATTCCACCGCTTTGAGCAGAAGTTCGGCATGGTCTAAGAATTCGAGATCGGTCATTACAATTTGCGCCATGGGTATTGAGAAAAACATTCTAGTCAGGGCCAGCGCCCTTTGCGCGAACATGGCCTCTGTGGCCATCGCCGTCGCCTTGTTGGGTGGCTGCGGCCAAAAAGGACCGTTGACCTTGCCCACCGATCCCGAGTTCAAACAACGCGCCACGTTGCCCGACATCGTGCGTCGTCAATTGCCAGGCACCTCGACGACCACGCCAGCACCCAGCGCCACATCGCCAGCCCCTGCAGCATCTTCGCCTGCAAGTCGCTGACCTTCTTCACGTTTTTTTTCAAGAGCCGTCTGATGACCCACGCCACGCTTGCCGGTGCCCCTTTTGTCGCCCACCAAAACAACGACCTGTACTTGGAAGGCGTGAAGCTCGCCGACCTCGCACGCACACACGGCACGCCCTTGTTTGTGTACTCCAAGGCCGCCATGCTGAGCGCGCTTGCGGCTTACCAACGCGGCTTTGCCGGTCGCAACGCCCGCATTTGCTACGCCATGAAAGCCAACTCATCGCTGGCCGTGCTGCAAGTGTTTGCACAAGCAGGGTGCGGCTTTGACATCGTGTCAGGCGGCGAACTGGATCGCGTGGTGGCCGCCGGCGGTGATGTGTCCAAAGTGATCTTTTCTGGCGTGGGCAAAACCCGCGCCGAAATGCGCCAAGCGTTAGAAGCGGGCATTGCCTGCTTCAACGTAGAAAGTGAAGCCGAGTTGGACGTGTTGAGCGACGTGGCGCTGAGCTTGGGCAAACGCGCCCCCGTGAGCATTCGCGTCAACCCCAACGTGGACGCCAAAACCCACCCTTACATTTCCACCGGACTCAAAGGCAATAAATTTGGCGTGGCCCACGAACGTGCGCTGCAAACCTACCAACGCGCCGCCAGCCTGCCCGGCTTGCAAGTGACAGGGATTGACTGCCACATTGGCTCACAAATCACCGAAACCACGCCCTACCTTGACGCGATGGACCGCGTGCTCGACTTGGTGCAAGCCATTGAAGCGGCGGGCATTCCGATTCACCACATCGACTTTGGCGGCGGCCTCGGCATCAACTACAACGGCGACACCCCACCCGAAGCGGATGCGCTGTGGGCCCAACTGCTGACCAAGCTCGACGCACGCGGCTACGGCCAACGCCAGTTGATGATCGAGCCAGGCCGCTCGCTGGTGGGCAACGCAGGCGTGTGTTTGACCGAGGTGCTCTACCTCAAGCCTGGTGAGCAAAAGAACTTCTGCATCGTCGACGCAGCCATGAACGACTTGCCCCGCCCCGCGATGTACGAGGCGTTTCACCAAATCGTGCCCTTGGCGCCACGCAGTGGCGATGCCGTGGTGTACGACGTGGTGGGCCCCATTTGCGAGAGTGGCGACTGGTTGGGCCGCGACCGATCATTGACGGTGCAAACAGGCGACACCTTGGCGGTGCTCTCCACCGGCGCCTATTGCATGGCCATGGCCAGCAACTACAACACGCGTGGCCGCGCGGCCGAGATTTTGGTGGACGGCGACAAAGCGCACGTCATTCGCCGTCGCGAGACCTCAGCAGACCAAATGGCGATGGAGTCGCTGGTTCGCTAAGGCACGCAGCCAACCGCTTGGGCATCTCAAGGTCTGCCTATCGCGCGCCGCATGCGCCAACCCAGCAACAGCGCCAAGACGCCCGCATACACCGCCACTTCGGCGAAGTTGTTCTTGCCCGCACGCATCCAAAAGAAATGCAGCACCGCCAATGCTGCCACGCCATAAACCGCTTTGTGCAAATGCTGCCAACGCTTGGCGCCCAGCCAACGGATGGCCGCATTGAATGAGGTAGCAGCAAGCGGTGTGAGCAAGACAAAGGCGCTGAACCCCACCCAAATGAACGGGCGTTTGGCAATGTCATGCGCGATGTCCTCCAGCTCAAACCCCATGTCTAACCAGCTGTAACACAGCAAATGCAGCACGACGTAAAAGTAGGTGAACAAGCCGAACAGGCGTCTGAATTTGGCAAATTCGGGCAGCCCCAAACTCACACGCAGGGGCGTGATGGCCAAGGTGAGGCACAACAGGCGCAAGGTCCAGTCGCCCGTGGCGCGGATCACGTACTCCGCGGGATTGGCGCCCAAAGCATCGTACGCAGCCCCCCAAACCAGCCACACCAAAGGCAACAAGCCCACCAGCCATGCGATGGGCTTGGCGCTGCGATGCCTCAAGGCACTGCGCACAAACAAGTTCACCTCAGAAAAACTTCTTCAAATCCATGCCCGCATACAGCTGACCCACTTGTGCCTCGTAGCCATTGAGCATGAGCGTTTTGCGCTTCTTGGCAAACAAGCCGTCTTCGCCAATGCGACGCTCGGCGGCTTGGCTCCAACGTGGGTGATCGACCAACGGGTTGACGTTGGAATAGAACCCATACTCCTGCGGCGCTGAGCGGCCCCACGAGTTCACAGGCTGCTTGTCAACGAATCGAATCTTCACCAAGCTCTTGGCACTTTTGAAACCGTACTTCCAAGGCACCACCAACCGCACGGGTGCGCCGTTTTGATTCGGCAGCACTTCCTCATACATGCCAAACGACAGCAGCGTGAGCGGGTGCATCGCCTCGTCCAATCGCAAGCCCTCCACATACGGCCAATCGAGCACACGCGAACGCACACCGAGCATGGTTTTGGGATCGGCCAAGGTGTGAAATTCAATGTACTTCGCGCTCCCCAAAGGCTCCACACGTTTGATGAGCTCCGCCAATGAATAACCCACCCAGGGGATCACCATCGACCAACCTTCCACGCAACGCAAGCGGTAAATGCGTTCTTCCATGGGGCTGAGTTTGAGCAAATCATCCAGATCAAAACGGGTGGGCTTTTTCACCAAGCCCTCCACCTCCACCGTCCACGGTTTGGTCTGCAAGGTGTGCGCGTATTGGGCGGGATCGGCTTTGTCAGTGCCAAATTCGTAATAGTTGTTGTACGTGCTGGCGTCGGTGTAAGACGTGATTTTTTCCATCACACTGCCGCCGCTGATGCGGCTTGGTGCGCCCGCCAAAGGCGCCAGCTTGCCAGGGCGTGCACCGGCAGGCGCCGCGCCTTGCGCCATCGCTTCTCGTCCTGCCCATGCCGCCATCGACACGCCAGCAGCCCCTGCTGCAAGTTGCTTGAGCCAATCACGTCGTTGCAGGTACACCGATTGCGGCGTGATCTCGCTGCTGACAGGATGCGTAAAACCTGAATCACTGAAAGGGGTGTAGGCATTGGATCGCATGGGGTGTTGCTTTCTTAAAACGTTGCGAGGCATTGTGCGGGAGATGAGGTACGCATGCTTGGTCGTGCAAAAAAGGCATTCCTGACAAATGGGCTTGGGGCGAAAGCGGACTGCAGACGACCACTGACCATGAACAGGCGAAAAAAAAGCTGGCGTCAAGCCAGCTTTTTTGGGGAGTTACAAAACTCGGATCAACGCAGACCCGCGATGTAGTCGGCCACGGCTTTGATTTCGCGGTCATTCATCTTGGCAGCAACTTGTGTCATTTGCAGGCTGTTTTTGCGGCCACCGTCGCGGAAGCTGGTCAATTGCGCAACAGCGTATTCGGCGTGTTGGCCAGACAAGCGTGGGTACTGCGAAGGAATACCTGCGCCGTTGGGTGCGTGGCAGCCAGCGCACGCTGGGATTTGACGGTCGGCAATGCCACCGCGGTAAATGCGCTCACCCAAGGTGACCAATTCTTTGTCTTTGGCGAAGCCTGTTTTGGCCGTCTTAGAACCCACCCAAGCAGCGATGTTCTTCATGTCGTCGTCCGACAAGGCCGCAACCATGCCACTCATGATGGCGTTGGCACGCTTGCCAGACTTGAATTCTTGGAGTTGCTTGACGATGTAGTCAGGGTGCTGCTGAGCCAACTTGGGGTTGGCAGGCGTTCCTGAGTTGCCATCGGCGCCGTGACAGGCCGCGCAAACCGCTGTGAAGCTGGCTTCGCCTTTGACCAAGTCAGGCTTGGCGGCTTTAGCGGCTGGCTCATTGGCGTGAGCAGAGAAAACGGGGGCTACCAAAGCGGCAGCGATCAGCAAAGAGGCAAACAGTTTCATAAGTATTCTTTGGTAAATTGCGCGCAAAAACGTCGAAAAACTCGGCAGATTCTACAATGCCGTATGAACCTGCCAGACCCACACGACACCCAAGCCCCGATTGACCTGCCCGAGGTGCCCGATACAACGGTCTTGGACGCCGAAAAAGAGGCTGAAAAAGCCGCCGCTAAAGCAGCGTACGCCCTGCTCAGCCCCGCAGACCAAGCGAAGTTTGCCATGGGATGGCTGCACACGGCACGTTTTTTAACCACCGCCGCCCAGCTGCACCATTTGCCCGCCTACGACTTGCCCGAAATCGCCTTTGTGGGGCGCTCCAACGCAGGCAAATCCACCTGCATCAACGTGTTGACCCAGCAAAAACGCTTGGCCTACGCCTCCAAAACCCCCGGCCGGACCCAGCACATCAACTTGTTCGCCATGGGCCGCAAAGGACAAACCGACGCCGTGCTGGCCGATTTGCCCGGCTACGGCTATGCCGCCGTGCCCAAACAAGACAAAATCCGCTGGCAACAGGTGATGGCCAACTATTTGCTCACCCGCGACAACTTGCGCGCCGTGGTGCTGATGTGTGACCCCCGCCACGGCTTGACGGATTTGGACGACATCTTGCTTGACGTCATTCGCCCGCGCGTCGAAGAGGGACTGAAATTCATGGTGCTCTTGACCAAGTCAGACAAGCTCAACCGCTCAGAAGGCGCCAAAGCCTTGTCGATTGCCAAACTGCAGGCCGGTGGTGGCGAAGTTCGCCTCTTCTCGGCCCTCAAGAAACAAGGCGTAGACGAAGTCGCCGCCACCCTCTACGACTGGATGCATCCTTGATTCAACATCTCACACACGCCCTGCCACACGGCATCTCTTTGAGTTGCCGTGCCAGCGGCGAAGTGGGCCGCCCCGTGTTGCTCTTTTTGCACGGATTTCCCGAGGCGGCCTTTGTGTGGGATGAATTGCTGACGTTTTTTGCACAACCCGAGCACGGCGGCTACCGATGCGTCGCGCCCAACCTGCGTGGCTACGAACATTCCAGCGCCCCCACCGATGTGGCCGCCTACCGCACGAAACACTTGGTGCAAGACATCGTGGCATTGGCAGCGATCGAAAGCCCGCACGCCCCCTTGGCGGGCCTGATCGCGCACGACTGGGGAGGCGCCGTGGCGTGGAATACCGCCAACCAACACCCCCACCTGATGCGCCGCTTGGCCATCATCAATTCGCCACATCCGGGCACGTTTTTGCGCGAGCTGCAAAACAGCCCCGAACAACAGGCGGCCAGCGCCTACATGAACTTTTTGATCCGTCCGGATGCCGAAGACTTGCTGGCCGAAGACGACTACCGCCGTCTGTGGGAGTTTTTCACGCACATGGGCGCCGCCGATGGCCCCCATGCGTGGTTGACCGATGACATCAAAGCCCACTACCGCGCCGTGTGGCAGCAAGGTCTGACCGGCCCCCTCAACTATTACCGCGCATCCCCCATGCGCCCCGCACGCCCAGGGGACCCCGCGGCGGCCGCACTGCACCTGCCACACAGCATGTTGACCGTCAACGTGCCTACGTGCGTGATTTGGGCCATGCAAGACATCGCTTTACCGGCGGGCCTGATTGAGGGACTGGGCGCCTATGTGCCCAAGCTCACGCTGCACAAAGTGGCCGATGGCACGCATTGGCTGGTGCATGAACAACCGGCCTTGGTGGCGAGTTTGCTAGGAGACTTTTTGCACGAAGACAAGTCAGGCCGCGCAGCCCAAGAGCGCACCGTGACCATCAGCGCGCGCACCCATGACCGCAACAGCACAAACCGCCCAACGGGTGGTCGCAAATATTGAATCAGTAAATGTCAGGCGCGCCTGCGGGCCTTGTTTTGAAGCGCTTGTGCACCCAAAAATACTGCGCGGGCATGGTGTTGATGAAACCCTCTAAACGCTGGTTCATCAAGGCGGTGTCGGCCTCGGCATCGTCGGTGGGGAAATAGGTCCAAGCAGGATGGACCACCACCTCGTAACCCGCCTTTGTCATGCGGGTGATCACAGGCACCACGCGCGCACGCCCCAGTTTGGCAAAGCGAGACAGCGAGGGCACCGTGGCGGCCAACTCGCCATAAAACGGCACAAAAATCGACTCACTGGGCCCAAAGTTCATGTCGGGCAACAAATACAGCAACTCGTTTTGACGCAAGGCGCTGACGATGGGTTTCACACCATCCTCACGACTGAACAAACGCACCTTGCCAAAACGCTGCCGACCTTGCGCCACCCAAGCGTCCACCGCGGCATTGGACTGCGGAGTAAAGATGGTGGTGAAGTGCAGCGACAAGCGCAAGGTGAGCAGGGTCCAGCCCACATCCAAGCCCACAAAATGGGGGGCAAACAACACCGTCGGCACGTTTTCGGACAAGGCCTGCACCTCCCCCGTCAATTGCACCCGCGACTCAATACATGCCGCGCTGCGGTGCCACAGCCAACTGCGGTCCAACCAAGCTTGCGCGAAATGCACAAAGGTCTGACGGGCCAAGGCCTCGCGTTCTGCGTCATTCAAATGCGGGAAGCACACCCGCAAATTGGTCAACACCACATGGCGACGGGAGCGCACCACGCGGTAGAGCACACCGCCCAAACCCGCGCCGAGTGCGCGCAACCAAGGCAGGGGCAAATAACCCAGCCCACGCAGCAACCACAGCCCTAAGACACTGAACATCGCTCAGGCTTCCGAACGGGGTTGTTTGTCGCGGGGGTAGCCCCACAAATACTGGCCAGGCGCGTGCCGCACCATCGCCTCGACGCCCCGATTCACGGCGGCGGCTGCCAGCTCGGGCGACACCGAGGCATCGCGCAGTTCCGGCGCATCGAACGGACGCATGTGCATGCAAAAACCTTGGCCAGGGGCCAATCGCTCACACCACGTCAAGATCACTTGCGCACCGGTTTGTTGGGCCAGCTTGCCCAGCAGCGTCATGGTGTACACCTCGCGCCCAAAGAAAGGGGCCCACACGCCCTGGCCCAGCGGCGGCACTTGGTCCGGCAAGATGGCGGTGTAACCGCCTTTGCGCAGCGTGCGAATCAGGGTGCGCACACCCGCAAGCGACGTGGGGGCGGAATCTAGATAAGGGCGGGTGCGGGCATTCGCCACCAAAGGCTCCAACCACGCCTTACGCGCAGGCCGAAACAAGGCCACCATGGGGCCAAAGCGAGGACCAAACTTTTCGGCAATCGCTTGGGCCCCGATTTCCCAGCTGCCCAAATGCGGCGACAAAATAATGACGCCTTGACCCGCGAGCATCGCGGCTTCAAAGTGCTCCGCGCCATCCCATTGCATGACGTCGTTCAAGGTAGCGCTGTGCGGGCGCATCCAGACCCAAGGCAACTCAGCCACCATCATGCCAATCGCCGACACCGCCGGACGCGCGTCACGCCATGCCATGCCCGCGGCCTGCACGTTGGCCTTGAAATGGCGACGGTAA
This sequence comes from Limnohabitans sp., assembly GCF_031539175.1. Lineage (GTDB taxonomy): Bacteria > Pseudomonadota > Gammaproteobacteria > Burkholderiales > Burkholderiaceae_C > Limnohabitans. The sequence goes on from NZ_JAVKLQ010000080.1 coordinate 55,132, forward strand.
CTGGGCGACAACCACCAGACGACCCAACCCAAACCCGCACCCAAGCGCTGCATCAACGGCAAGGGCAGGCGGGCAAGCCAATGGAAAAGTCGTGTCACGGGGGCCATAGGGTTATTTTTGGCGGGGGTGGAAGTTCAAATAGAATACAGATTGTCGCTGAGTTAAAGAACTACTTGCAGGGCGACACCACACCGAGGTGTGAAGGTTGGGCCAAAGCCTCACCCACTGCTAAAGCGTTCGCCGGGCTCCCCTCAGAGTTGGCAACGCCAACATCAACTGATTGGAGCTTTTTTCATGTCTCACGACTATCTCTTCACCTCTGAGTCCGTCTCGGAAGGCCATCCCGACAAAGTCGCGGACCAAATCTCAGACGCCATCCTCGACGCCATCTTCGAGCAAGACCCCCTCTCACGCGTGGCCGCAGAAACGCTGACCAACACCGGTTTGGTCGTCTTGGCCGGCGAAATCACCACGCAAGCCAACGTGGACTACATCCAAGTGGCGCGCGACACCATCAAACGCATCGGCTATGACAACACCGATTACGGCATCGATCACAAAGGTTGTGCGGTTTTGGTGGCCTACGACAAGCAGTCCAACGACATCGCCCAAGGCGTGGACCGCGCCTCTGACGACTATCTCAACATCGGCGCGGGCGACCAAGGCCTGATGTTTGGCTACGCTTGCAGCGAAACGCCCGAGCTGATGCCCGCCCCCATTTACTACGCCCACCGTTTGGTCGAGCGCCAAGCTCAGCTGCGCAAAGACGGTCGCTTGCCATTTTTGCGCCCCGATGCCAAGAGCCAAGTGACCATGCGCTATGTGGACGGCAAGCCTCACAGCATCGACACCGTGGTGTTGTCGACCCAGCACAGCCCTGACCAATCGCAATCAGCGACTCAGATGAAGGACAGCTTCATCGAAGCCGTGATTGAAGAAATCATCAAGCCCGTGTTGCCCAAAGAGTGGTTGCAAGACACCAAGTATTTGATCAACCCCACAGGCCGATTCGTCATCGGCGGCCCACAAGGCGACTGCGGCTTGACCGGTCGCAAGATCATTGTGGACACCTACGGCGGCGCATGCCCCCACGGTGGCGGTGCGTTCTCTGGCAAAGACCCCACCAAAGTGGACCGCTCAGCCGCCTACGCAGCGCGCTACGTGGCCAAGAACATCGTGGCGGCAGGTTTGGCCACGAAGTGCCAAATTCAAGTGGCATACGCCATCGGCGTCGCACGCCCCATGAACATCACGGTGAACACCGAAGGCACGGGCGTGATCGCCGACGACAAAATCGCCGCCTTGGTGGCCGAGCACTTTGACCTGCGCCCCAAAGGCATCATCCAAATGCTCGACTTGCTGCGCCCGATTTACAGCAAGACTGCGGCTTACGGCCACTTCGGTCGCGAAGAGCCGGAGTTCACGTGGGAGCGCACGGACAAGGCGGCGTTGTTGAAAGAAGCGGCTGGCTTGAAGTAATCACGCTTCACGCAAAAACACAAAGGCCCCTCGTTGTTGACGAGGGGCCTTTTTCTTTTTCCAAACAATGCGTGCTGGTTAGGCAGCGCCACAACCGTCGGTCAAGACTCCGACGACTGCTGCAACGCCCACATCTGCGCGTAACGCCCATTGCGTGCCAGCAAAGCCGCGTGCGAACCTCGCTCCACGATGTGCCCCGCCTCCATCACCAAAATTTCGTGCGCCTCAACCACAGTGGACAACCGATGGGCAATGACCAAGGTGGTTTTGTTTTGCGCGGCGCTTTGCAGCTCGGCCTGAATCGCACGTTCGTTGGCGCTGTCCAGTGCCGATGTGGCTTCGTCAAAAATCACAATGGGTGGGTTCTTCAACAAGGTACGCGCAATGGCCACGCGTTGCTTTTCACCCCCTGAGAGCTTGAGGCCGCGCTCGCCGACCATCGTGTCGTAGCCCTTCGGCGTTGCGACGATGAAGTCATGAATATGCGCCGCACGAGCCGCTTGCTCCACCTCGGCTTCGCTCGCATCCGTGCGGCCATAGGCGATGTTGTAACGCACGGTGTCGTTGAACAGCACCGTGTCTTGCGGCACGATGCCCATGGCTCGGCGCACGCTGCCTTGCGTGACTTGACGAATGTCTTGACCGTCGATGGTGATCGCCCCCGAACCCACGTCGTAAAAACGAAACAGCAAGCGTGCCAACGTGGACTTGCCCGACCCCGAAGGCCCGACCACCGCCACCGTTTTACCGGCAGGAATCTCAAAACTGATGCCGTGCAAAATCGTCCGCGCAGGGTCGTAAGCAAACACCACCGACTCGAACTTCACCGTAGGCGGGCCGCTCAGCAAAAGCGTGGGCGCGTTAGGTGAATCCGCCACTTCGCGTTCTTTTTCGAGCAAGGTGAACATGCGGTCTAGGTCCGTCAGGCTTTGTTTGATTTCGCGGTACAGCACCCCCAAAAAGTTCAGAGGAATGTAGAGCTGAATCATGAAGGCGTTGATCATCACCAAATCGCCCAAGGTCATGCGGCCATCGACCACACCTTGCGTGGCACGCCACAACATGCCCACCAAAGCCACGGCGATGATGAGTTGCTGCCCCGTGTTGAGCAACGACAAGGAGGTTTGCGCTTTCAGACGTGCGCGACGCAAAGCTTCTAGGCTTTTGTCGTAACGCGAGGCCTCAAAGGCTTCGTTGTTGAAGTACTTGACCGTTTCATAGTTGAGCAACGAATCCACGGCTTTGGTGTGTGCGGCCGAATCAAACTCATTGGCTTGGCGACGGTACTGCGTGCGCCACTCGGTCACGCTGATGGTGAACACGATGTACAGCGCCAGCGCAGCCAACGTGATGCCGGCAAACCACACATCAAACTTCACGGCCAAGATGCTCAGCACCAACGCCACCTCAATCAAGGTGGGCACCACGCTGTAGAGCGAATACGAAATCAGCGACTCAATGCCGCGCACGCCGCGTTCAATGTCACGCGTCATGCCACCGGTCTGGCGCTCTAAGTGAAAACGCAGACTCAGGCCATGCAAATGCTGAAACGTCTCCAGCGCAATCTGCCGCGCCGCACCTTGCGTGGCCTTGGCGAACACCAACTCACGCAACTCGGTGAAAGCCGACACCGACAAGCGCAACGCGCCGTAGACCAGCAGCAAGGCCACGGGCACCACCAACACAGCCTGCGGATCGCCGGGTTTGATGGACATGTCGTCGATCAAGTTTTTCAACAAAATTGGCACACTGACGTTGGCGACTTTGGCACCCACCATGAACGTCAGTGCCATCAAGACACGCCATTTGTATTGCCACAAATAGGGGAAAAGTCGTTTCAGTGTCTCGCGATCGGGGCGCTGCTTGACGGGTACGCCGCTTTGCGGCGCTTGAGAAGAATGGGCGTGATGACGCATGTTGCACAATGACCAAGAGTTATCTTTCGATTGTGCCTATGTCATCACCCGTCAATCCCCACGCCGTCCCTTTGCCCACCGACCAAGAGTTGGTACTCAAAGTCATTCCCATGCCTGCCGATTGCAATGCCAATGGGGATATTTTTGGTGGCTGGGTGATGGCGCAAGTCGACTTGGCCGGTGCGGTGCTGCCCGCCCGCTATGTGCGCGGACGCATGGCCACCGTCGCCGTGAATGAGTTCATCTTCAAACAGCCCGTGAAAGTGGGCGACATTTTGAGTTTCTTCTCACGCGTGCAACGCATTGGCAACACGTCGATCACCGTCAGCGTCGAAGTATTTGCCGAACGTTTTCATACGCAAGGGGAATATATGAAGGTGACGCAAGCCATGCTCACTTACGTCGCGATCGATGAGCAAGGCAAGCCTCGCCAGATCCCCAAAAACTGAGTTTCACGAGACGATGTAGGCCGCCGCGCCCGTCGACATCAAGGTGCCATCGGGCCCGCGAAACTCCATGCGCGATGAGCCCACACGCGAGCCCACTCGCAAGGCATGGGCGTGCACCGTAAAGTGCTCACCAATCCCAGGGCGCAAATAATCCACACGCAAATCAATGGTGCCCAACTTGGTGAAACGCTGCAACCGCTGCTCAGGCGTTTCGTTCATGTGTTTCGCGGCCAATGCGGCCATGACCGCGGCACTGCCAATCGCATCGAGCACCGCACTGATCACACCGCCGTGGATGCGGTTGTAGCCGTAATGCCCCACCAACTCGGGCTTCATGTCAATGCGTGCCACCACCTCTTCAGGTGTGACGCTCACCAGCTTCAGTCCCAAGGTTTTGTTGAAGACAATTTTTTCTTCGTAAATCTGGCGAAAACCTTCTAAGTACTTAGGCTCAAGAACCACGGGGGTCTGGGGACGTTGGGGCATGCCGATTGACTTTCTGGGGTGCGGGTCGTGCTTAGAGTTTAGAAAAATCAGGCTTGCGTTTTTCCATGAACGCGCCAAAGGCCTCTTTGGCGGCAGGCTCACGCAGCATGCGACCAAATGACGCGCCCTCTTCCGCCATCTGCGCTTTGATGTGTGCAGCTTGACCGCCCTTCATCAAGCGCTTGGTTTCCGTCAGCGACGTGATCGGCTTGGCCGCCAATTTGCGCGCTTGAGCTTGTGCGTAATTGTTCAGCTCAAGCGGTGGCACCACGCGATTGACCAAGCCCACTTCTTGTGCAGCTTCGGCCATGAAAGGCTCGCCCATCAGCAACGCTTCGGCGGCACGGTGGTAGCCCATCATTTGCGGCACCAACAGGCTGGATGCAGCCTCGGGGCACAAACCCAAATTCACAAAAGGCATGGAGAACGCCGCGTTGTCACCGGCATAAACCAAATCGCAATGAAACAGCAAGGTGGTGCCAATGCCCACAGCAGGTCCGGCCACCGCCGCAATCACGGGCTTAGGGAACGCCGCGATGTTGCGCAAGAAGCGAAACACGGGCGAGTCTTGGCCCGCTGGCGGGTTGTTCAAAAAGTCGGCAATGTCGTTGCCTGCGCTGAAGATCGTTTCATGACCTTGAATGACCACCACACGCACGGCGGCATCTTGCTCGGCTTGCTCCATGGCATCGGCCAGCGCCGCGTACATGGCAGAGGTGATGGAGTTCTTTTTGTCAACGCGGTTGAACGTGAGCGTCATGACGCCCTGGTCAATGTGGTTCAAGATGTCGGTCATCGATCGCTCCATTAAGGCTGACGCAGCCAAGTTTGTGTACGGTAGAACGGGCCAATGTAGCCACGCACTTGCAGCTTTTTACCGCCGTCTTTGGGCACCATTTTCACGGTGTAGTCTTTGCCGTTTTCAGGGTCTAAGATTTTTCCGCCCCCCGCCCACAAGTGCTCGGTCAAAGGCTCAGGCTTCACACCACGGATGATTTCCATGCCGATGATGTCTTGGCCTTTGCGATCGTCCTTGCAGTCGTCACAGGTTTTTTTGGCGTTCGGATCATGTCGCAGCGACTTGACCACACGACCACTCAACACACCACCTTTGTCGACAATTTGGATCTCAGCCTTGGCCTCCCCCGTGTTGTCGTCGATGGTGTGCCATGTCCCAACGGGTGTCATTTGCGCGAAGCTGCTGGCCGCGCCCAGCATGGCGAAGCTCAACCAGCATTTGAATGTTTTGATTTTCATAAGCGTGTGAATTTACAGCATTGTGGTGTGGCCCAATTCAGGCAAACACCGCGTCTGTCTCCATCAGCACAGCCGAGCCAGCACGCGCGGTCGCCATGAGCGAGGCGGTTTCGGGGAACAGCTTGGCAAAGTAAAAGCGCGCGGTTTGCAACTTCGCTTGGTAGAACGTGTCGCGGTTACCTTCTGCAATTTTTTGCAAAGCCACTTGGGCCATGCGCGCCCAGAAATAGCCAAACACCAAGTGCCCAGCCACGCGCAAGTAGTCGACCGCAGCGGCGCCTACTTCGTCCGCGTTTTGCATGGCTTTGTAGCCAATCTCGCCCGTGAACTGCGTCATTTGCTGGCCCAACTTGGCCAAGGGGGTGATGAATTCGGCCATGTCCTCGTTGCCCTGCTCGGCCATGACCAACTCGGTGATGTGCGCGCCGAATTTCTTAAGGGTGGCCCCTTGGTTACCCAAGACCTTGCGGCCCAACAAATCCAAACTCTGGATGGTGTTGGTGCCTTCGTAAATCATGTTGATGCGTGCATCGCGCACGTATTGCTCCATGCCCCATTCGCGGATGAAGCCGTGACCACCAAACACTTGCATGCAAGCCGAGGTCGCCGTCCACGCGTTGTCGGTGATGAAGGCTTTTACGATGGGGGTCAACAAGGCCACCATTTCTGCCGAGTCGGCGCGCACGGTGGCATCGGGGTGGTTCAACTCGCGGTCAATGAGCAATGCACAGTACAAGCTGAGTGCACGGCCGCCTTCGGCATAGGCCTTGGCCGTCAGCAGCATCTTGCGCACATCAGGGTGAACCAAGATGCTGTCAGCCGGTTTGCTGATGTCTTTGGGTCCGGTCAAGCTGCGCGACTGAATGCGGTCTTTGGCATAGGCCACCGCGTTTTGGTAGGCCACTTCGGTCAAGCCCAGCGATTGCATGCCCACGCCAATGCGCGCAGCGTTCATCATCACAAACATCGCCGCCAAGCCTTTGTTGGGTTGCCCCACCATCGTTCCCACGGCCCCATCAAGCACCATTTGGCAGGTGGCGTTGCCATGGATGCCCATTTTGTGCTCCAAGCCACCACAGTAAATGCCGTTGCGATCGCCCAAGCTGCCATCGTCATTCACGTGGAACTTGGGCACCACAAACAGGCTGATGCCTTTGCTGCCTGCTGGCGCATCGGGCAAGCGTGCCAACACCAAGTGAACAATGTTGCTCACCATGTTGTGCTCACCCGCACTGATGAAAATTTTGTTGCCCGTGATGCGGTACGTGCCGTCGGCTTGCGGCTCAGCCTTGGTGCGCAACAATCCAAGGTCGGTGCCGCAATGGGGCTCGGTCAAGCACATGGTGCCCGTCCACTCGCCACTGGTGAGTTTGGGCAAGTACAAGGCTTTTTGTGCATCGGTGCCATGCGCGTGGAGCGCCTCATAAGCGCCGTGCGAGAGACCTGGGTACATGGTCCATGCTTGATTGGCGCTGTTGAGCATTTCGTAAAAGCATTGGTTCACCACGATGGGCAAGCCTTGGCCGCCATAAGCGGGGTCGCAACTCAAGGCAGGCCAGCCGCCTTGCACGTATTGGTCAAACGCGGCTTTGAAGCCATCGGGCGTGCTCACCTCATGCGTGTCACGGTCTAAGGTACAACCTTGCGCATCGCCAATTTGGTTGAGGGGGAAGAGCACTTCTGAGGCGAACTTGCCACCTTCTTCCAACACCGCAGAAATCGTGTCGGCATCGATGTCGGCATGCTTGGGCATGGCTTTGAAGTCATCGGTGACATGCAGCACATCGTGCAGCACAAATTGCATATCGCGCAGAGGTGGGGTGTAGCTGGGCATAAAAACTCCTTATTTTTTAGCGGGGGTACGGCTGCGCTTGGCGGCCGGTTTGGACACGGATGGAATGACAGACTCGACGGCGAGCAAAGGGGCTTGCGCGCCATAGCGTTGCAAGATGTTTTCAAACCCGCGCGTGGTGCGCTCTAGCGATTTGGAAGAACGCAAGAATCTGGCCTCGTATTGCAGCGCCAAGATCAAGCCATGCACCTCAAACACCATTTGTTCGGCATCAATGTTGGCGCCCAAGTGCCCTTCTTCACGGGCTTGCATGACGGCGCGGTACACCGCCGCCAACCAAGTTTTGACCGAGCTGGCCAAGGCATCGCGCACGGGGCCAGGGCGGTCGTCAAACTCAGCAGCACCGCTGATGTAGAGACAGCCTGTGTCGATTTCGGCAGAAGTGCGCTTGGTCCAATTGGCAAACAACTGGCGCAAGCGCGGCAAACCGCGTTCTGCCTTGAGTGCGGGGTAAAACACCTCGGCCTCAAAGCGCTCGTGGTATTCGCGCACCACCGATAACTGCAACTCTTCGCGCGAGCCAAAGTGGGCAAACACGCCCGATTTGCTCATGCGCGCCACCTCAGCCAAAGCGCCAATGCTCAAGCCTTCCAAACCGATTTGCGTCGCCAAGCCCAAGGCCGCATCCACAATGGCGGCTTTGGTTTGCTGGCCCTTTTGCAAGGCTCGGTTTTCAACCGGCGGGGCTTTATGGGTAACCGTCATGACAGACCACTTAAAAAAAGAACGATCGTGCTATTTTGCACGAAATTAAACTCGCTGCATGACTGCCACCCGAATACTCGCCATCCGCCACGGGGAAACCGCCTGGAACGTGGACACACGCATCCAAGGCCAACTCGACATCGACCTCAATGACACGGGGCGCTGGCAAGCCCAGCGCGTCGGCCATGCCTTGGCCGAAGAACCCATTACCGCCGTTTACAGCAGTGACTTGAAACGGGCGTTTGAGACGGCCCGCGCCATTGCCCAATCGCCCGCCCGCCTGGCCCTCCATGGCGCCAATGCCACATTGAGCGTGACGGCGCACACCGGCTTGCGTGAACGCCACTTCGGTCATCTGCAAGCCCAAACGTGGACACAAATCGAAACCGGCTGGCCTGAAGACGCCAAACGATGGCGCAACCGCGACCCGCATTGGGCCCCAGAACGTGGTGAATCACTGGTCGCGTTGCGCGCACGCATCGCACAGTGCGTGGAAGAGCTGGCCCGTCCCCATGTGGGCGAACAAATTGTGTTGGTGGCCCATGGCGGCGTGATGGACGTGTTGTACCGATTGGCCACCAACCAAGACACACAAGCCCCGCGCACTTGGCATTTGGGCAATGCCGCCATCAACCGTTTGCTATGGACCCCTCAGGGCTTGAGCTTGGTGGGATGGGGCGATGTGTCGCACTTTGACGAAACCGCCACAGGCCCCCGCGACGAAACAACGGCTTAGTCGTCGGACAGGCCCGAGTGCGATTTGGGCGGCGTAACGCCCAAATGCCGATACGCCGCCAAGGTGGCAATGCGGCCACGCGGCGTGCGCTGCAAGTAACCTTGCTGGATCAAGAACGGCTCGATCACATCCTCAATCGTGTCGCGCTCTTCACCGATGCTGGCGGCAATGTTGTCTAGGCCCACAGGGCCGCCGTCGAAGCGGTGAATCACGGCTTCGAGCAGCTTGCGGTCCATCAAATCAAAGCCTTGCGGGTCGACATCCAACATCGCCAACGCTTTATTCGCCATGTCTTGGGTGATGCGGCCATTGCCCTTCACATCGGCGTAGTCACGCACGCGGCGCAACAAACGGTTGGCAATGCGTGGCGTGCCGCGTGAACGGCGGGCGATTTCAAAACCGCCATCCACATCCATCGGCGTGTTCAACAAACCAGCGCTGCGAATGACGATGCGCTGCAATTCTTCGGCGGTGTAGAACTCCAAGCGCGACACGATGCCAAAACGGTCACGCAGCGGGTTGGTCAACATGCCCGCGCGGGTGGTGGCACCCACCAAAGTGAAAGGCTGCAAATCGAGCTTGATGCTGCGTGCGGCAGGGCCTTCGCCAATCATGATGTCGATTTGGTAGTCCTCAAGCGCGGGGTACAAAATTTCTTCGACTACCGGCGACAAGCGATGAATCTCGTCGATGAACAACACATCGTTTTTCTCTAGGCCCGTGAGCAAAGCGGCCAAGTCTTTCGGTTTTTCCAACACGGGGCCGCTGGTGGAGCGCAGATTCACGCCCAACTCTTGCGCAATGATGTGACTCAATGTGGTTTTGCCCAAACCGGGGGGACCAAACAGCAGCACATGGTCTAAGGCCTCACCACGCTTGCGGGCTGCGCCAATGAAGATCTCCAGCTGCTCGCGCACTTTCATTTGGCCCACGTACTCTTGCAGCAGCTTGGGGCGCAATGCGCGCTCAATCGCCTCTTCGTTGGGCGACACGGGGGCGGCCGACACCACGCGCGCAGGCAGGGGCGTGGGGGCAAAGTCGTCGGTTTGAATACTCATCGTTTATTTCGCCAGTGACTTGAGCGCCAATTTGATGCCATCGCTCACCCCCACCTCCGCAGGCAGCAGCTTGAGGGCCGCTGACGCCTCTTTGTCGCTGTACCCCAGCGCCAGCAAAGCTTGCAAGATGTCGCTTTGATGGTCAGGTGTGGAGAACATATTGGGTCCCAAATCTGCGCCCAACTTGCCTTTGAGTTCGAGCAGCAAACGCTCCGCCGTCTTTTTGCCGATGCCCGGCACTTTGGTCAAGCGCCCCGCTTCTTGATCCGACACCGCGCGCGCCAGCTCGTCCGCACTCATGCCACTCAGCACGCCAAGCGCTGTGCGTGGCCCGACGCCTGAGATTTTGATGAGCAAGCGAAACGTGGCCCGCTCAGACGCAGTGCCAAAACCATACAAAATTTGGGCGTCTTCACGCACCACAAAGTGCGTCAACAACGACACGCGCTCGCCGGTCGCGGGCAGGTTGTAGAACGTGCTCATGGGCACATCGACTTCGTAGCCCACGCCATTGCAATCCACCAAAACTTGGGGTGGATTCTTTTCACTCAGGATGCCTGTTAACTTGCCTATCATTGGGGGACCTTTTTAGGGATTATCGACTTGATTCTTCGCCATACCTTTACCCCGCACAACAACGCCCGCCTCGCCCACTTGTGCGGCCCCGTCGACGAACATTTGCGCACCATTGAGTTGGCGCTGAACGTCAAAATCGCCCACCGCCACGAGCAGTTCAAAGTGGATGGCCACAAGGCCAAAGCCACCCGTGCCATGGAGGTGCTACAAGCCTTGTACGAGCGGGCCGAGCGCCCTATTCCTGCCGAACAGGTGCAGCTCATGCTGGCAGGCGATGCGGCCATGGACGAAGACACAACGCCCGTCCTGAACACCCGCCGCACCGACCTGCGTGCCCGCACCCCCAACCAAGCGATGTATTTGGACAACATCGCGACGCACGACATCACCTTTGGCATTGGCCCTGCGGGTACAGGAAAAACCTATTTGGCCGTCGCCTGCGCCGTTGATGCACTCGACCGCAGCGCGGTACAGCGCATTGTGCTGACCCGCCCAGCCGTGGAAGCGGGCGAAAAACTCGGCTTCTTACCCGGCGATCTGGGCCAAAAAGTCGACCCTTATTTGCGCCCCTTGTACGACGCGCTCTACGACCTGATGGGCTACGACCGGGTGCAAAAAGCGTTTGAGCGCAACGCCATCGAAATTGCCCCCTTGGCCTTCATGCGCGGGCGCACGCTGAACAATGCCTTTGTGATCTTGGACGAAGCCCAAAACACCACGCCCGAGCAAATGAAAATGTTCCTGACCCGCGTGGGCTTTGGCGCCAAAGCCGTGGTCACTGGCGATGTGAGCCAAATCGACTTGCCCAAAGGCCAGCTCAGTGGCTTGATCGATGCCGAGCGTGTGCTCAAACGGGTGAAAGGCATCTCCGTCACGCGCTTCACCAGCGCCGATGTGGTGCGTCACCCGCTGGTCGCGCGCATTGTGGATGCTTACGACGCACAGCGCAGCGCCACCACCGGCGCGCCTGTGCGCAAACGCAGCTAAGCCCTCAGCCCCCATAGACCCACACACAGGCTCGATCACCCCATGGCGCTCAAACACCTTCAACTCTCTTTGCAATTTGGCGATGTGCCCTACGCCGCACGCCATCGTGCCGCAATGCCCCGCCACTTTGTGGCCCGATGCATCCGCCACGCACTGGTCGACGATGCGGAAATCACGGTGCGCATCGTCAACGCGGAAGAGGGTCAAGCGCTCAACAGCAGCTATCGCAAAAAAGATTACGCCACCAACGTGCTGACCTTTGACTACGCGCAAGAGCCCGTGGTCATGGCGGACTTGGTGCTGTGCGCGCCGGTGGTGGCCCAAGAAGCCAAAGAGCAGGGCAAAACCCTGCAAGCACATTACGCGCACTTGCTGGTGCACGGCACCTTGCACGCCCAAGGCTGGGACCACGAAACCAGCACGCAAGACGCCGAGGAGATGGAAGCCTACGAGATCGATATTTTGGCGGGCTTGGGTTTCAAAAACCCGTACAAAGCGTGACCGTTGACCGCGGGCTTAACGCCCCGCGGTGTCTTCCAACAACCGCACACGCACCGTCTTGCCCTTGACCCGCCCCGCACTCAAGCGCTTGACCGCCTCACGTGCAATGCTGCGCGCCACCGCGACGTAGGTTGAAAACTCGTTCACGTTGATCTTGCCCACTTGATCTTTGGTGAAACCGGCATCACCGGTGAGCGCACCCAAAACGTCGCCGGCACGGATCTTTTCTTTGCGACCGCCCACAATCTGCAGCGTCGCCATCGGGGGCTGCAAGACGCCGCCTGCGGCAGGCGTCAAGCTGCTGAGCGGGGCCCAGGTGGACTCGCGGCCTTGCAACTGCTCAATCTTGCCCACGCTGCCCATCTCGTCCATGCTGGCGAGCGACAAGGCCAGACCTTCGGCATCGCCTCGTCCGGTTCGGCCAATGCGATGGATGTGAATTTCAGAATCCGGCGTCACATCCACATTGATCACGGCTTCTAGGTTGGCCACATCCAATCCGCGTGCGGCCACGTCGGTGGCAACCAACACCGAGCAACTGCGGTTGGCGAATTGCACCAATACCTGATCGCGCTCGCGTTGTTCCAGCTCACCAAACAAGGCCAAGGCACTGAAGCCTTGGGCTTGCAACACAGCGACCAAATCGCGGCATTGCTGCTTGGTGTTGCAAAACGCCAGCGTGGACTCGGGGCGGAAGTGATTCAACAACAACGACACCGCATGCAAGCGCTCGCTGTTGGAGACCTCGTAAAAGATCTGCTTGATTTTTTGCGCATCGTGCTGCGCTTGCACCTTGACGGTTTGGGGCTCACGCATGAACTGCGCAGACAGCTTGGCAATGCCTTCTGGGTACGTGGCCGAAAACAACAAGGTTTGACGGTCTTTGGGGCACTGACGAACCACTTTGGCGATGTCCTCAAAAAACCCCATGTCCAGCATGCGGTCGGCCTCGTCCAGCACCAAGGTTTTCACGCCCTGCAAACTCAACGAACCGCGCTCTAAATGGTCCATGATGCGCCCAGGCGTCCCCACCACCACATGGGCGCCGTGCTCAAGGCTCAACGTCTGGCCACGCAAGGCCACACCGCCGCACAAGGTCACCACTTTGATGTTGCCCACGGCGCGCGCCAAACGGCGCAGCTCTTGCGTGACCTGATCGGCCAACTCACGCGTGGGGCACAACACCAACGCCTGTGCGTCGAACTGGGCGGCATCGAGCTTTTCGACCAAGGGAATGCCAAATGCGGCGGTCTTGCCGCTGCCGGTGCTGGCTTGGGCGATCAGGTCACGCCCCGCCAAAGTCAAGGGCAAGCTCGCGGCTTGAATAGGGGTCATCTGGGTGTAGCCCAGCTGTGTGAGGTTGTCTAGCGTTGCGGCCGCAAGGCTCAAAGCGGCAAAAGAAGAAACGGTGTTTTTTGAATCGGTCATGCACCGATTATCGTGATCGGGATGGTCACGGGGCCATCGTTGACCAAATGCACCTTCATGTCTGCGCCAAAGACGCCCGTTTGCACGTTGGCGTGCTGTGTTTTGGCTTGCGCCACAAAGGCGTCGTACAAGCGGCGCCCCTCGTCAGCGGGGGCCGCACTGGTGAAACTGGGGCGCGTGCCGCTTCGGGTGTCCGCCGCCAAGGTGAACTGGCTCACCACCAACAAGCCACCCGCCACATCGGTGACGCTGTGGTTCATCTTGCCAGCGTCGTCGTAAAAAACGCGCAGCTTCAGAATTTTGTCGAGCATCTTTTGGCCCACGGCCTCGGTGTCGCCGCGCTCTGCGCACAGCAAAACCATCAAGCCTTGGGCAATTTCGCCAACGGTTTGGCCATCGACCACCGCGCGGGCCTCACTCACCCGTTGCAACACGGCTTTCATCGTCTCAGCCTCTCTTCTTCGTGGACTCGGTGTGTGGCTTAAATTAAATCGCGCGGGTCATCAAAGTGCGCTTCCACGTCGCTGGGCAGCAGCTGAATCGTGGCGCGCAAACCGGGCACCGTGCTCATCAAGGCTTGCTCCACACTGGCGCGCAATGCGGCTGCACGTCCCAACGACCATTCAGCAGGCATGTGCATGTGCATGTCCACAAAACGGCGTTGTCCCGCTTTGCGCGTGGTCACATGGTCAAAACGCACGATGTGCACGGTAGAACCGGCTTCCGCACCTCGGCCATTGCGGCTGTGCGAAAAATCGTGCAACACCTCTTGAATTTGAGCCAACACCTCGGGTTCAACCGCTTCGTCCATCAAGCCTTGCGAGGCACTCCAAATGAGGTGCCAGCCCTCTTTCAAAATGTTCAAGGCCACGCCAATCGCCACGACCGCGTCCAGCCAAAGCCAGCCACTCCAGCTGACCAAGCCAATGCCAATCACGACACCGGCAGAGGTCCAAACGTCGGTCACCAAATGACGGGCATCGGCTTCGAGTGCGATGGAGCGATGGGTTTTGGCGGCACGAAACATGACCCACGCCAACACGCCATTGAGCACCGAACTGGCGATCGACAACGCCAAGCCCAACCCCACTTGCTCCAGCGGTTGTGGGTCAAAAATGCGATGGCTGGCTGCCCACACGATGCCCAACGCGGCCACCACGATCAAGATGCCTTCAAAGCCAGACGAAAAATACTCCGCCTTGTGGTGACCGTACGGATGGTCGTCATCGGCGGGTCGTGCCGCGATGGTGACCATCATCAAACCGAACACCGCGCTGGCCAAGTTGACCAACGACTCCATGGCGTCCGACAGCAAGCCCACGGAATCGGTCAGCCACCACGCCAAGGTTTTCAAGCCAATCGTGATGCACGCCACGAACACGGACACCCAAAGCAAACCTTGGGGAGACAGCCATTTGGAATGGTTCGTTGGCTTGTTCATGCCCGCAGCCTTGTTGTGGTCACGCGTGATACCCCGCGATCAACTGAGCGTGACACGTGCAAACTTTCGCTTGCCGACTTGCACCACGAAGGTACCCGCATCGAGTTTCAAGCCTTTGTCGCTGACCACGGTGGAGTCCACGCGCACACCACCACCATCGATCAAGCGGTTCGCTTCGCTGGTGGACGGCGCCAAACCTGCCGATTTGAGCAACGCACCAATGCCCAAAGGTGCGCCGTTGAGCGAGACCTCTGGAATGTCATCAGGCACGCCGCCCTTGCTGCGGTTGATGAAGTCTTGCTCCGCTGCCTCGGCCGCTGCAGCGCCGTGGAAACGGGAGGTGATTTCTTTGGCCAAAGCCACCTTGGCATCTTTGGGGTTGCGTCCCCCTTCGATTTCTTTTTTCAGCGCCTCGATGTCCGCCATCGACTTGAACGACAACAAGGTGTACCAGCGCCACATCAACACGTCAGAAATGGACAACACCTTGGCAAACATGGTGTTGGGCGCTTCGCTGATGCCGATGTAGTTGTTCTTGGACTTGGACATTTTTTCAACGCCATCCAACCCCTCCAGCAACGGCATGGTCAAGATGCACTGCGCTTCTTGACCGTATTCGGCTTGCAAATGGCGGCCCATGAGCAAGTTGAATTTTTGGTCCGTACCGCCCAACTCCAAATCTGACCTCAACGCCACCGAGTCGTAGCCCTGCATCAGCGGGTACAAAAACTCGTGCACGCTGATGGGCGTGTTGGCGTGAAAGCGGTCATGGAAATCGTTGCGCTCCATCATGCGCGCCACGGTGTACTTCGATGCCAACTGAATCATGCCCATTGAGCCCAGTGGAATGCACCACTCGCTGTTGTAGCGAATCTCGGTTTTCGAAGGATCGAGCACCAACGACGCTTGCTTGTAATACGTCTCAGCGTTCACCTTGATTTGCTCGGGCGTGAGCGGTGGACGGGTGCTGTTACGGCCGGAGGGGTCGCCGATCAAACTGGTGAAATCACCAATCAAAAAGATGACCTGATGGCCCAAGTCCTGCAACTGGCGCATCTTATTGAGCACCACGGTGTGACCGATGTGAATGTCAGGTGCGGTGGGGTCCAAGCCCAGCTTGATCCGCAAAGGCTGGCCTGTGGCCTCGGAGCGAGCCAGCTTTTTGACCCAATCATCGGCAGGAATCAGCTCTTCGCAGCCGCGTTGCGTCACGACCAAGGCATCACGCACACGGTCGGTGATAGGGT
Organism: Limnohabitans sp.; assembly: GCF_031539175.1. Classification (GTDB taxonomy): domain Bacteria; phylum Pseudomonadota; class Gammaproteobacteria; order Burkholderiales; family Burkholderiaceae_C; genus Limnohabitans. Next base: position 71,250 of record NZ_JAVKLQ010000080.1, read on the forward strand.
AAGTATGTAAAGATGCTTGATTCATAAGGATTTTTTGACGCGCACGTTATACTTTGCGCTTTGGTGTTTGCAGCTGATTTTAGAGGCCGCAGACGTAGGGCCTTGGACACGATCCCCGCCCCCACCGACAGCCGGAGACCTCGCCCTTGCTGCAACGACTTTCCCAGTGGGTACAACGCCTGCACGATTTACACAAAAATCATCCTCATCGCACCATGGCTGGCTTTGCCCTGAGCCTGTGCGTCATCGGCGGCGGCGCATTTGCGGTCGGCAGTTTGTCGTCGAATGCCAACGTTACATCACTCAACCAAGTGGTGGAAAGCGTGCCCACCTTGGCACTGCCCAGCGATACAGCGACAGCCCCCTCGTTGATGCTCTTTCGCTCAGACGTCACACGCTCCAGCGACACCGCGGACAGCTTGCTCAGCCGCTTGGGCGTGAGCGATGCAGAAGCCAGCGCCTACTTGCGCAACGCGCGGGTGGCACGCAGCCAAATTTTGGCGCGCAACGGCCGCTTGGTCACGGTGGAAGGCGATGAATCACGCAATCTCACACGCTTGACCGTGCGCTGGGCGCCAGACAATGCGGCAGATTTTTCGCGCTGGGTGATGGAGCGCACGGCGACAGGCTTTACCGAGCGCTTGGAATCGGCCCCGCTGAGCGTCAGCACCCGCCATGCCAATGGCGTGATTCAAAGCTCCCTGTTTGCCGCCACAGATGCCGCAGACATTCCGGACAGCGTGGCCAGTCAATTGGCCGATATTTTTGCGGGCGACATCGACTTTCACCGTGCGCTGCGCAAAGGCGACCGATTTGCTGTGGTCTACGAAACCTTCGAAGCCGATGGCGAAACGTTGCGCTCAGGCCGCGTGGTCTCGGCCGAGTTTGTGAACAATGGCAAGACACATCAAGCGTTTTGGTTCAAAGAGGCCCGCGCCAAAGAAGGCGGCTACTTCAACGCAGAAGGCGTCAGCTTGCGTCGGTCCTATTTGGCATCGCCTCTGGCGTTTTCGCGTGTGACGAGCGGCTTCAAAATGCGCTTCCATCCGATTTTGCAAACTTGGCGCGCGCATCTGGGCGTCGACTACGCCGCCCCAACGGGCACACCTGTGCGCAGCGTCGGCCAAGGCGTGGTGGACGTGGCAGGCACTCAAAACGGGTTCGGCAACGTGGTGATCGTGAAACACACCAACGGACAGTCCACGGTGTACGCCCATCTGAGCCGCATTGCCGTGCGCGCTGGACAACGTGTGGCGCAAGGCGAAACCTTGGGTGCCGTCGGTGCCACAGGCTGGGCGACAGGTCCGCACTTGCATTTTGAATTCCGTGTGAATGGCCAACACAAAGATCCACTCACCATGGCGCGTCAAAGCGACGTGGTCGAGGTGTCTGCGGCCGCACGCGCAGAGTTCATGCGTCACGCCACGGCCGCCAAGGTCGACCTCGCCGCCGCATCGAACGCTCAGCTGAGTCAATCTGAATAAATGTCCGCGCTTTACATCGGCTTGATGTCGGGCACATCGCTCGATGGCGTCGATGGTGTGCTGGTCGACTTCAGTCAAGGCTCGCCTCAGGTGCTGTCGCACCAAGCCCGCCCCTTTGACGCAGCGCTCAAAGCTGAACTGATGGCCTTGAACACGGGGGGAGCGAACGAGCTGCACCGCGGCGCACTTGCCGCCAACGCGTTGGTGCATGTGTATGCCCAAGTGGTGCACGACCTCTTGTTAGCGACCGCGCAACCCGCATCGGCCATTCAAGCGATCGGTGCGCACGGACAAACTGTGCGCCACCAACCCGGTCTGTTCGACGGCGTGGGCTACACCCTGCAACTCAACAACCCCTCGCTGTTGGCGGAGTTGACTGGCATCGCCGTCGTCGCCGACTTTCGCAGCCGTGATGTCGCAGCGGGAGGCCAAGGCGCGCCGTTGGTACCTGTGTTTCATCAAGGGATCTTTGGCAAGGCGCAACAAACCGTCGCCGTGCTCAACATCGGTGGCATTGCCAATGTGAGCGTGCTGTCGGCGCAAGGTGATGTCGTGGGATTTGATTGCGGACCTGGCAACGCGTTGATGGACTTTTGGTGCCTGCAGCACACAGGACAACCTTACGATGACAACGGGCAGTGGGGACGCAGTGGCCAAGTGATCACCCCCTTGCTGCACGCGTTCATGCAAGAACCGTTTTTGCAACAACCCCCACCGAAAAGCACGGGCCGTGATTTGTTCCATCCTGCGTGGCTAGCGACCCATTTAGCCTGTTTCGACAATGTGGCCCCTGCCGATGTTCAAGCCACATTGACCGAGTTCACCGCCCAAGCGTGCGTGAACGATGTGCAGCGGCATGCCCCAGATGCGTGTGAATTGATCGTGTGCGGAGGTGGCGCACTGAACAGCCTCTTGATGGCGCGTTTACGCGCAGGCTTGCCTAACTCGTGCCGCGTGGTGTCATCTGCAGAACGCGACTTGCCACCGTTGCAAGTGGAAGCCACGGCGTTCGCATGGCTTGCGCGTCAAACGGTGCACGGACGCCCCGGTAACGCACCAAAAGTTACGGGCGCCAAAGGCGCCCGCATCTTGGGTGGTATTTTTCCCGCCTGAGGTTGCGTCTGGGCGGGCTAGGAAATTAGACCGAGAACGAAGAACCGCAGCCACAGGTCGTGGTCGCATTGGGGTTCTTGATCACAAACTGCGCGCCTTGCAGGTCTTCTTTGTAGTCAATCTCTGCGCCCAACAAGTACTGGTAGCTCATGGCATCAATCAACAAGGACACACCGTTCTTCGTCATGGTGGTGTCGTCTTCGTTGGTCACTTCATCAAACGTGAAGCCATACTGAAAACCAGAACAACCGCCACCCTGCACAAACACGCGCAACTTCAAATCTGGGTTACCTTCTTCTGCGATCAAATCTGCGACCTTGGCAGCTGCGCTGTCGGTGAAGTTGATCGGCTCTGGCATTTCGGTTTCAATGTTTTCGGCAACTGCGCTCATGGTTTTCTCTCCAAATTCAATGCTTAAAGTATATCGGTTTACTCGGGAATTAAGCGCCTCCGCCAGAGTAACGCTGCTTGCAACATGGGCTTTGATGCGGTGAGAACAATAAAAAAGCCGCAAGGGCGAACCCATGCGGCTTTTGGCAAAACAGAAAGCGGATTAACGCTTGCTGAACTGCTTGCGGCGGCGAGCAGAGTGCAAGCCAACCTTTTTACGTTCCACTTCGCGAGCATCGCGAGTCACGAAACCGGCTTGTGACAGGACGGGCTTCAAAGCTGCGTCGTAGTCGATCAAAGCGCGGGTGATGCCGTGACGCACTGCACCAGCTTGGCCAGACTCACCACCGCCGTGCACGTTGACTTGAATGTCAAACGCTTCGCCGTTGTTGGTCAGCATCAAGGGTTGCTTCGAAATCATGATCGAGGTTTGACGGCCGAAATAAGCGGCGATGTCTTTACCGTTGATCGTGATTTTGCCGGAGCCTTTTTTCAGAAACACGCGAGCGACGCTTGATTTGCGACGGCCGGTGCCGTTGTTCCATTCACCAATCATTTCAGCTCCTTAGATGTCCAGCACTTTAGGCTGTTGTGCGGTGTGTGGGTGCTCAGCACCGCCATACACCTTGAGCTTTTTGATCATGGCGTAACCGAGTGGGCCTTTGGGCAACATGCCCTTGACAGCCTTCTCAATCGCGCGGCCAGGGTGCTTGGCTTGCAGATCGCGGAAATTTGTTGCAGTGATACCGCCGGGGTAACCCGAGTGACGGTAGTACACCTTGTCCAAAGACTTGGTACCTGTGACCTTGATCTTCGAAGCGTTGATGATGACGATGAAGTCACCTGTATCGACGTGGGGTGTGTAAATGGCTTTGTGTTTGCCGCGCAAACGGAGAGCAACTTCGCTGGCTACTCGTCCGAGCACCTTATCGGTGGCGTCAATCACAAACCACTCA
>NZ_JAVKLQ010000081.1:0-24926 GCF_031539175.1 Limnohabitans sp.
GGATACCACCGGCTCAATTCGCGCAGCAGCATAGGATTAATTCAAATGCTGCTGCAAATACAAACCATCAAGTTTTGGAATAACCTTGACACATCGGACTAACTTCTAATTCAGTGGTACGGCTAGTGGGGGCAGGTCACTCTCGACGACCTTGGTGCAGCACATTGGCAAATTCCGATTCAACAACCCATAGGCGTTTATCTTCTATCGGTGGAACCTCGTTCTTTCCCTGCTGATAGCCATCGTGCATCAGCGCCACCAACCCTTCGCGGCTGGATAGCCCGCCTCTATGAATTTGCGGTGCCAATGTCGGTTCGATCTCTCGAAGTGCTTGATCAAGGCGAAGAACCAAGGAGAGGGCGTCACCCTTGCGCCCGCGCCCAGACCTTCCAATATGAAGAAGGAACATGCGGGGATGGTGCCAAGTGTTTCCGATGGGCAAGTACACCCCACGGCCAATCGCGCACGACAAATATGTCATGAAGTTGGCGGAGATGGCGTAGGGATTGGTTTCCGTTTCTTCGCCGCCCACCCGTCCAATTTCACCCACTAATCCATAGAGGCAGGCTGGATCTGGTTGCGGTGGATTTCTGTGGACATCAATGTCGATGGAGTCATCCACGTGAGGCTTTGCAAGACCGTTGGTCTGGCCAGCCATTTTGGGGGACTGCTGCATGACAGGTGCTTCTCATTTGTCTAATGCCACCGTTCTCACAATGTGCTCGAATTCAACAAGCTCATCGGGATGGTTGTGGGAAAGGTACCGAATGACGGCTTCGTTATCCAGTAGCTTGACGAGATAGCCCTTTGCCAGGACCAGATTGAGAACGTCTTGCCCGTAAGTTTGTTCAACCAGTTTGAACTGCCCCTGTAGATTGCCCATCTCCCTTTCCATCTTGGCCATCTGTTCTGGCGTCAGGCCGCCGATTTTCTTGGGCTTGACCTCGCCAACCAGTAAATGGCTTGGCGTTGCTGCCAGCAAAGCCTGGGCGTAGGACACGGTGATGTTGTTGGTGGCCACCATCAACTCTACGCACTCAACTTGACGAGTCGGTTTGAGTTTGCGAATGACAGCCCCAACGTTGGCAGAAAACTGTTGATCCTTGAGCAGCTCTGCGGCCTCAGCGCAGACGCCATCAAGAAGGTTCATCTTCTTGATGATTTGGCTGATGTCCACGCTCAGTGCCTGCGCCAGACGGGCGGGTGTCACGCCGCGTTCTACCGCCCGACGGATCATGAAGTGCTCTTGGATTGTGGACAGTCGATTGATTCGATTGTTGTAGGTATAGGTTTCATCGTCGGTGGCCACCAGGCACGGAGCATCTTTGAAGCCGATCTGCTTAATGGCGAATAGCCGGATGTGGCCATCAAGCAAAACATGCATGCCCGTGGTTTTGTCTGGCTTGCCTATGGTCAAGGGCTCAATCAATCCAACGGCATCAATGGACGACTGAATTTGCTTGAATTTTCTGGACGTGAGCAGACCTTCTGGAACTTTCCGCGAGGGCAATAGCAAGTCCAGTGAAATAGTCAGCGGATCCGGAACGAAGCCAAGGGGCATTTGTGTCATGCTGCATGTCCCCCGTGCCAAACGCGTTCGGCCAGGTATTTCGGCAGTGTGTCCAGACCTTCCGCTCGTAGCAGATTGGTGAAGTTTTCGTTGGCCAGCAGCTGGCGCATTGCTTCGACAACAAAGAGAAGTCGCTGCTGAGCAAACTCCGCCTTCTTCACCATCAGTTTTTGCCGCTCAACTTCCTTCTGGTAATTGCGAATCAGACTGGATGAGGTCACCTCTTCAGCGGCTTTGCGAGGCGTGCCTCGAGCGATGGAGCGGCCAAGGGTCCTTCTGCGTTCGATCACACGGCGCGCCTGGATGAGTTGCTTGCCCCGCAGCTTCCCCGACTCATAGGCTTCTTGCATCGCTGCCTGAATCTCTTTGTCATTGCCAGCCCCTGCAATGGAGAGCGCTGCGTTCAATGGAATGCGGCCACTTTCAACAGCAACCAGCAATCGCTCTTCTCCATTTTTCAGTAATTGCAAGATGCCGTTCACATAGTCGACACTCAGGCCCGTTTTTTCGGCGATCGATTTTTTGTCATACCCTTGATCTCTGAGTTGCTCAATGCCCATGAGCAATTCGAGAGGGCGGCACTGCCTACGCGCAATGTTTTCTGCCAAGCTCATGATGAAGGCATCTTCATCACTGACATTGACAACCATGGCCGGGATCAATGCTTCGCCGAGGGTCTTGAACGCCTTAAGTCGCCCCTCGCCACAAATGAGCAAGTATTTCACTTGGCCACTCTCATCCGTTCTGGGGGTGACGGTGATTGGTTTTTTCAGACCGATGGATTTGATGTTGCCAACAATCTCGTCGAAGACCTTGTTGTTTCGCTCTCTGGGGTTCAAGACCTCAATTCGATCGACAGGAATCATCTGAAGATCTGCAGCCGAATGTTCCATGCTCATGCTGCCCTCCGGATTCGACTGCGTTCTGCCATGCCGTACAGGTAGTCCAGATTGTCAAAGCGATAGCTTTCATACTCAAGACCGTTGTGATCCGCCAGACTGACGCGAGCTTGACCAAAATCCAATCGTGGCAGTAGGTAGTAGTCGAGTGGAGCCTGGTTGGTCTCATCCAGTCGCACGGCCACGGTAATGTCAGGAGCCAGGCCGGTGTCAAACCGAACCTTCCAGCGCCTTCGCCCATTTTCATGGAGCTGACACCGTGACAAGACCAGTGATGCTGTGAACTCTTGGTTCACATTCAGCATGTCCGTCGCTGGATCGCGCTGCACTGTGCCGCCCAGATCCGCAATCATCCGTTCGGTGTGAGAGATGATGTCAGGATGCAAGCGCCGCAGGTACTGATTGATCTCAAGGAATCGGTAATCTCGATCCGGGGTGTAGCCCACCGCCTGGTAGGCGCGAATCAGGCTTCCGAATCGGTGTATGTATGCAGACGCCGAGGGCATACCTTCTGTCTCGTCAATGATCAGCCCCGATAAGTAGCCTCGGTTCTGATAGAGATTTCGCAGCTTCTCGATCAACTCTTCGTTGCTGTACCGGTGCGCTCTGGCTCGGAGAATTCCCTGTGCGGTGTAGAAAACCTCCGGTGGCACGATGCCCTCGAACGCCCCCTCTTTTTTGATCCACATATCTGGTTCATTTGAGACGCGATGCTTCTTGAGCTTGAAGGAGATGCGGTTGTAGACGTTGTTGCCGATGTACTTCTCGTTGGTCAGTACCTCGCGTACTGTTGCACGAGTCCAGTCCCGCTCCAGATCGGTTGGAATGCCCATGGTGTTGAGCCGTTGGGCAATTTCAAATTCCCGTAACCCATCGTCAATGAACCAGCGATAGATCATGTTGACGTTTTGAATTTCGGGGTCCGGACCCGGCATCAAGATGACCCGGTCGGTTTGCAAACTCTTGTGTTCACCTCGCGAGAGTTCACCTTTGACAGATCCAGTTTGATCAATCAGGACGCGTCGCAGACCATACCCGGCGGGGCCACCTTGGCGGTATCCGAGCTCAATGAGTCGGCACTGGCCTGCGAAAACTTTCGCCGACAGTTCTCGGCTGTACTCACCAGCCATGGCACGTTTGACACCCTTAACGATGGTGGAGACCGGCGAGCCGTCGTTTTCGAACTGCTCCGCAACGTACACCACATGGATTTTTTTACGCTTGCAGATGTATTCGTAATACGCGCTTTCATCCGCATCCTGGAATCGTCCCCACCGGCTGACGTCATAAACGAGCACGAGGTTGAAGTCGGCCTGGCCTGACTCGACATCATGGATGAGTTGCTGCAATGCCAGTCGCCCACCGATGTTCAGGCCGCTCTTACCCTCGTCGGCATAGGTGCGCACGATCGCAATATTGCGCCGGGCCGCATACTCACGGATCTTGTCTGCTTGGTTTTCCGTTGAGTACTGTTGATGTTCAGTGGACATCCGAACGTATTCGGCTGCTTTGACGTTGCTAGGTTGGTCCGTTGCATCGTGGATGGACTCTTCTGACTGCATATAACCCGATCGCTTGTTGTTAGTGTTGATGCGCTCGGGCCTGCCATTCATTTCAGGGGATGGTGAACAGCCAGAGGTTTTTGGCTTTCACACATGTCCCCGAAACGGTTGCCATGCAGGTGGTCGAAATCGCATTTGGGAGCAACGGTAATGCCCAGCAACACAAATGACCATCAAGTCCTATCTTTGCAAGCGTCATCTTTGCAGGGGCAGTCTGCGCAAACGGGCGTGATCTCAACGATCCACGCGTCTGTCTTTGCAAGCCCACTGGCAGGCACTGACTTGATGCGATAAAGGCCTTCCAGGGTTGGTGGGGGTGCAGATGGCGACCGCTGCATGGCCCTGTTGCGCTCGGCATAGTCCGGGTTTTCATCGCGATACCTGCGCCAATAATCCGGGTTGCGCTCTTGCCAGGCTTTCTGCGACCGAGCTTTATTCTCTCGGTAGTCTGGATCGGCCTGCAGCTTTTCGAGGTGCCAGCGTTGCCGCCGTGCTTTTTGGCATGCCGGGTCAGCGCAGAAGGTCTGACTGGGCACTTGGGGACGAGGTTGGAACGGGGAACCGCAGTTGGCGCAAAGCTTTTCGGGCATCAAATGTCTCCATACAAAAGTTGTATGGAAACTCTCGTTCCCCCCGGTTCTTACCCCTAAGAAGTCACCATGGTTGCGCCTGCTGGCTAGTTATGGCCAACAGGAGAAGATTCAATATGAAACTCATGAGTTTCATTTAATCCTGCTATCAGGAACCTGTAGGTTTCGGGGTATTTGCATTATTGGAACCCATAGGTTAAGATGGTGACATTAAAACGTTACCTGTAGGTTCCATGGAAAACCAATTCCGCGATCTTCAGCTCCAGCAAATGGACGCACTTCTTGCCACTTGGAAGGCTGCGCAATTGAGCGCACGCCCCAGGTCTGGATGGGTGCGCGCGATTCGTGAGTCCCTGGGCATGTCCGCCGCAGCCTTTGCTCGTCGTCTGGGCATGTCCCATGCCGGTGTCCGCAAGCTGGAAAATGCAGAGGCGTCAGATGTCATCACGTTGGCCAGCCTGCGCAAGTTGGCTGAGGCGTTGGATTGCGAACTGCAATATGCCTTGGTGCCTCGTACCAGCCTGTCGCAGCATGTGAAAGAACGAGCCGAGTCAGTGGCGCGGGAGCGCTTGCGCCCGATTGCCCATTCAATGGCATTGGAGGATCAGGCTGTCCAAGGGCCATTGACCAAGCTGCAACTGGAGCTGGCCATCAAGGAGTTGTTGGAAGGTTCGCGTCGCGAACTGTGGTGAGATATTGAATATGGAATTTCATTACGCCCCTGGGGCAACCCCATTAGATCCGGACGAAGCCGCAGGTTTGGTGCCGACGCACATTACCACCCAAGGCGATCTAAACGCATGGGAGCAAATCAACATCGTTCAGGGGGATCGCTGGGCTGCGCGCCAGAAAAAGCGGGGCTTGCTGGATGAGGGGTTTATTCGAGATCTGCATCGCCAGATGTTTGATAAGACCTGGCAGTGGGCGGGAACATTCCGCAAGACCAATAAAAACATCGGTGTGGACTCGACACAGGTGGCGGTGAAGTTACGCAACTTGCTGGACAATACAGAATATCAAATCGAGAATCATGTCTTTGATGCCGATGAGACGGCAGTGAGGTTTCACCATCAATTGGTGTGGATCCATGCCTTCCCGAATGGCAACGGACGCCATGCACGTTTGATGGCAGATTTGTTGGCAATGCGTCTTGGCCGTCCGCGACTGACATGGGGCGGCGGCGAAACATCCATCACCACGGTGGGGGAGCTACGCGATCAATACCTTGCCGCCTTACGTGCAGCAGACCAGGGGCAGTTCGGCGATTTGATTGCATTTGCTCGCAGTTGACGAAGGGAAGCGTGGAATGGCATGAACTTAGGAGCTTATATTTCAATTGGATCTGCGGTTGCTGCGTTTGTGTCCGCGACTCTTTGGGTCATCGCAGCTCGTGCCCGAGTGCCCTATGACCCCAAGCCAAATGAAGATGGTTTTTATCCGTCCGGAATTTCAGATGGAGATGATGACTTCATTGAGGCCGTGAAGAAGCAGGGGGAGTGGAACCGCTGGGCGGCCTACTCAGCTGCGATTGCCGCCGCTTTGCAGGGCATTTCGATGCTGCTCCAGGTCATTGAGTCGTCATGACAAAGAAAGGAGAAATTCAAAATGGTTGATGCAACTATGGTTGGGGGTGCAATTTCTAGTCTGAAGACACTCTATGAAATTGCGAACGGAATGTTGACAGCAAGCAAAGATGCTGCCGTCAATGCCAAAGCAATAGAGCTGCTTTCCACAATTTCAGAAATACAAGGTCGCCTCCTTGAAGCTCAGCAATCAATGGCACAAATGCAGGATGAGCTGAGAAAAGCGAACGAAGAACTTTCGCGGAGAGCTCAATTCGATCGCTATGAATTGGCGGAGCCGTATAGGGGAACACGGTTGTATCGACTCAAGGCCGATGCGGCACGGTCGGGTGAACCAACTCACTTCATCTGTCCCAATTGCAAAGATGTACTCAACAAGATTTCAATCTTGCAAGAGGATGGCAGTGCGGCCTATTGCAAAAACAAAGATTGCGGACAGGTCTTTGACATCGCGTCGCAACCAAAACTTGAACGGCAATATCACAATCCGTATGCTGTTTAATTTCATTAGGATTTGCTTGGAGAAGAATGCTTTTCCCCGCATGCTTGCGGCAAATTAGAGAGATCAATGATTTGATCGCATCTGTCCACAGTTGACGAAAGGGAGCGGTATGCCGAGTGGATTGCCAAGCGCGCAAGCATTGCTGGAAGACAAGAGCGTAGGCTTCTTTTCCATTGATACGGACGTAATTCAGAGCCATGCGTACAAATTTTCCGCCGGTGCGCTACGTGCATTGCCACTGCAGAGACCGGCTTGGCTGACCATCCAGCAAACTGAAATTGTTGAGCGGGAAGTCCACGCTCATCGAATGGAGCCGGTGTCCAAGGTTGCCAAAGAGTTGAATGCAGCAATTGCAAAACTGCAACGCCTATCAGGGCTGAATTTCACCCCTGTCAGTGAACAAGTCAAAGCGCTTGACTCCGAATCTGTCACCGCTCGCAATTTTTCCAGAGAGTTCAGCGCCTTTGTGGCAAGCCTAGGTGGGGGCGTCTTACCAATAGCTGGGCCAGATTTAGCGCGGCAGATGTTTGACCGCTATTTCCAAGAAGCGGCACCATTTGAAGCCAGAAAGAAGTCCGAATTCCCCGATGCTGCCGCGCTTTTGACGCTGGAAAACCATGCCAAGGCAACCCAAAAGCAAGGCATCTTGATCTCGAGGGACGGCGGTTGGACAGATTTCGCCAAGCACAGTGATTGGCTCTACTGTGTGAAATCCTTGGATGAATTCGCCGCGCTGTTCAAGTCCACCAATCCGGTGGCAGCGGGCGTGACCGCGAAAGTCAGTGCGGAGCTCTCAAACACCGCCAGCAGTCTTTCTACGTTGGTGCAGGCCGCAGTTGAAAACCATGTCGCTGGCGCATATTGGAATGCAGATGATGTCTGGACGGGGTTCTGTCACCGTGTTGAGGCTGAGGTGGATCAAGCGCACTACCTCGGTCATTCGGTGGACCTGACTGGAATTGGTATATGGTTGGTGGAGCATGACCCCACCATTTGCATAATTGAGGTCAGGGCAACAGTTCAGGTCTCGGTGGACGTTAATGTCGAATTTTTTGTGTACGACACTATCGACCACGAAGAGCTGAATTTTGGCTCTCTAGAGGTTACGCGCGATCATGAACTGGAAGTGGATATGTTCATCACCTTGCGCGGCGATCTTGAGCTTGCGGCAGTTGATGAGCTGGACCCGTCAATTGAGCTGGCTGGTGGCGAGTATGACGTTGAGGTCGGAGAAGTTGAGCCTGACTTTGACGAGGAGCCATAAGCAACTCTTGATATCTTTGGCGTTGCCGTGAATTGGCTCCTGCGCGGAGTCCAGGCTTAAGCTCATCATCAACTGTAGTTATAGAGCGGCAGCATTATGCTTTTTGCTCACGTTTTGTGCGATCTGAACTCTTGCGTTTTGCCGCCATAACCATAGGCGCCAGCCCGCACATCATCGACATGGATGTAGCTCTCATGGTGCAGGTCGGGCATAAGGTTTAAGAGGCCGTCATACACGGCCTGAATGTATGCCGCTTTTTCGAGTCGGGTGTTGGTCTCGTCTGTGATCTTGATTTCGACAAAGGCGCTGGACTTGTTTTGCGCAGCCAATGATTGGCCGCCCACGATCCAATGTTCTGGCTCTACATAGCGGATAGCGATGGAGGTCAGTTCGGGCTTTTTGCGCAATATCCGGCTTGTAAATTCCCCCAGCATTTGTGCCACCTGTTGGGTTTTCTGCTCTTGCGCTGGGCCACTGAGTAGTACGTTGAGAATGGGCATGATTGACTCCTTTGAACATTGGATGTGACTGTATTGATATATCCAATGCATGGAAACCGCTAATAATTGAAATTGGTTTTGCAAATTCTGCAAAACTTCTTAGAATGACCCATGAGCTTTCATTTGGATGATCTGGCCCTGTTTGCCCGGGTGAGTGCGTTGGGCACGCTGTCAGCGGCGGCACGCGAGCGCAACATTCCGGTCAGCCAAGTGACGCGAGCGTTGAATCGGCTGGAAGCTGCTTGTGGTGCTCGACTGATGCACCGGACAACTCACGGTCTGAGCCTGACTGATGAGGGTGACACCTTGTTGCAGCACGGGTCGCTAATGCTCGACACCTCAGAAGTGCTCAAAGCCGATTTGCGCGGTCGGCAAAACGAGCCCAGTGGTTGGGTTCGTGTCGGTGTCAGTGCCTCGGTGGCAGAGTCGCTCATCGCACTAAGCTTGCCTGCACTCTACGAAAAATACCCGCGCCTGCATATTGAGGTGTTGGCCGATGACCGACTGGCAGACATGGCGCGCGATGGCATTGACATCGCCATCCGCACCGCCGCCGTGCATAGCGAAACACTGGTGGCCAGGCAGATTGGCTCTGCCAGTCGAACGCTGTATGCCAGTCCAAGCTACTTGGCTAAGAATGGCACTCCGCAGCATCCGGACGAGCTGGCGCAGCATCACATGATCGGCAATAGCCGTGCCATTTCGATGAACCTGTGGGAGCGACAAGATGCAAAGTCAGGTCTGCAAATCAAAGGGCAGACGCTCACCGATAACTCTGCCGTATTGCTTTCCATGGTCAGGCATGGGGTCGGTATCGCACGATTACTAGACATCGTCGCGTCGCCGCTGGTCAAGTCGGGCGAACTGGTTCCTCTGCTTCGACCGTACTTCGATGTTCAAGAAATCCCTGTTTATGCTGTGATGCTGCAAGAGCGACACCGGCTTCCGAAAATTCGGGCATGTGTTGAGTTTTGGGCAGAATATTTGGCTGGCAATGCATTCGCTGTGTAACGGGACCTCGAGTGACGCCCTCTATTTAGCCATTGCGAATTTCGCTCCATCGCGAAGGCCTAGCTCAAATGCCTGGTCAACGGTAGTTCCTGGCCGACAATCCCAAGTGGACACGGGGACCTTCTGGCTCGGCTGCCAGTATGTTCGTCCTTGCCAAGCAAAAACGGTTGGAAGGCTCGGGTAGTGCCTGGTGAGTAGTACCAGCGTATGTTTCCGTTCTGCTGCAGTTTGAGGTGGGATGGGGGCGTTGTCAGAATATCCTCCATCGAACCCCCAGCGCCCCTCGACTTTTTGGGCCAGCATAAACGGAGCGGCAGCGGCTACAGCTTGCAGTAATGTTCGAGCTGATTGCCCGTCAGGGACGTCGTTCATGCTCAAAAATTCTTGCTTCAATCCAAGATAGCGCGGCAACTTGGGGTGAATGCTGTGAGCCAATTTCTTGTCTAATAAATAAGCGAGTGAACCGGCTGCCAGACTGCCTGCTAATCCAAGCGCACGAGCGGGACGAGTAATGGCGACAATCAGTTCGGAGCCTGCTGTCTTTAGTTTTTCAAAATGATGGTCGCTGGTGAAGGATTCGATCCAGGCAGGGTAAATGTGTTGATGCGCAAATTTCAGACGAAATTGGGATAAAGATTTCCAATCAAACAGTCGATCATTGCTCATGTAAAGCTGCTTACAAGATGCAAGTGCATCCCTGGCGGAACTGGTCAGAAGTGATGTGGCAATGGCTGCGCCTGCGCTGGTGCCCACCAAAGTTGGAGGAAGTTTCCATCCCATGTCCAGCAGTTGTGAAACGACGCCAGCCTGCCACCAACATCGATTTCCGCCTCCTGCAAATGCCAAGGTGTGGATGTCATCCAAATGAAGTTGTGTGGATGAATGGGGCATGGTTTCGTTTGTCCGAATGAGGATGTGTGAATGGAAATATGCGCCCCGACTCGGTGCCGCCTATTAAATATAAGCGACTGATCCACGACCATGCTCTCTGGCGGTGCCATAGGCGGCGACAAGAAGCGTTAGGCAGGGATACAATCAGCTCCAAGCAAGTGCCACTGTTGGCGCAAGCAATCGACACACGCACTGGGACGGAATTTCCCGAACCAGTGAGGTGGTTAGAGCAGATCCTTGGATGCACCCCATACTCCTCATTGGGGGGCAAACCCGGGACGGCACGTCTCACACCTACGGGATGAGTGTTTGCCGAACTGCTATACTCCACCACCAGATACACCCCGTAGTTTCGCAAGAGGCTACGGGGTTTTTCTTTGTGCGTTTATTTGGTGGGGCGGAATAAGGCGCAGATCTTGTTCCCGTCGGGGTCGCGCAGGTAGGCCAAGAACAATTGGCCTGCTGGCGTTTCGCGAAAGCCAGGGGGGTCTTCGCAGGTGACGCCGCCGTTGGCAATGCCTGCCGCGTGGAATGCTTCGCCTTGCTCCGCGGATTGAACCGAGAAACCAATCGTGCTGCCATTGCCGTGCGTGGCAGGTTCGCCATTGATGGGCGTGGTGATGCCAAATGTGCCTGTGGGGCTGCGGTAGAAGTAGCGGTTGTTGTTGGCCACGCCAGGGGCGATGCCCAATGTGCCCAACACAGCGTCATAAAACTTCTTCGAGGCGTCTAAATCTTTGACCCCAACCATGACGTGACTGAACATGCGTTTCTCCTTGTGTGTGTGATTATTTCGTCGCCATTATGCGGAATGCTTTATTTCGCCGCCGCGCTCTCCGCCGAGGCTGCCGTGGCCCGTTTGGCAAACTCGGCGCGGAGTGCTTTGAGTTTTTCGCGTGGGTCTTCTTTGATGGTGTCTTTGTCCAATCCCATTTCAGCGATGAAGCGGCTAGGTTGCACCGCGACCATCTCTCGGCCTTTTTTGCGCTTGCGTGACCAACTCACAGCCAGCGTGCGTTGGGCGCGGGTGATGCCCACATACATCAGGCGACGCTCCTCTTGTAGACGCGAGGCGATGTTCTCGTTGGTGTGCTCAGTGCCTGGTTCATCGTCGAGTCGAAACGGCAGCATGCCTTCCGTGACCCCCACCAACATGACGTGTGGCCATTCCAAACCTTTGGAGGCGTGCAAGGTGGAGAGCGTGACCACGTTTTGGTCTTTTTCTTGTTGCGTCAGCGTCGACAGCAAAGCGATGGTTTGTGCCACCTCGAGCAAACTTTTCACGTCGTTGCCGATGCTCACGCCAGCACTGTCGTCTAGCTCACCGCCGCAGCGCTGGGCCATCCAGTCGCAAAAGTCCATCACGTTTGACCATTTGGCCGCCGCAATTTTTTCACTTTCTTCGGCGTCGTAGAGGTGTTTTTCGTAGTCGATGTCTTTCAGCCAGTCGGTCAAAAACGCACGCGCGTCTTCGGCGCCCATGGTTTGACGTGCGCGGTATTCGAGGTCATTCACATAGCGACCAAACTCGTGCAAGCTGCCCATGGCGCGTGCACTCAAGACCGACGGCAAGCTGTTGCTGAACAGCGCTTCAAACATGCTGAGTTTGTATTTGCTCGAAAACTCACCCAGGCTGGCCAAGGTTTGGTGACCAATGCCGCGCTTGGGCGTGGTGATGGCGCGCAAAAAAGCGGGGTCGTCGTTGTTGTTCACCCACAGACGCAGCCACGAGCACAGATCGCGAATTTCGGCGCGGTCAAAAAAGCTTTGCCCGCCTGACACTTTGTAAGGGATTTGCGCTTTGCGCAGTGCTTTTTCGAGCACGCGGGCTTGGTGGTTGGCGCGGTAGAGCACCGCAAAGTCTTTGAGTTCTTTGTATTGGCCGCCAGCCGAGGTGTCCGTGCCTGAGCGCAGCGACTGAATGCGGGCCACCATGCGCTCGGCTTCGTGTTCTTCGGTGTCGGCATCGACCACGCGCACAGGCTCGCCTTCGCCCAGTTCTGAAAACAGGGTTTTCGGAAACAGCTTGGGGTTGGGTTGAATCACGTTGTTCGCGGCCCGCAAAATCGCGCTGGTGGAGCGGTAGTTTTGCTCCAACTTGATGACCTTGAGGTTCGGGAAGTCTTGCGGCAGTTTGCGCAAGTTGTCCAGCGTGGCGCCACGCCAGCCGTAAATCGATTGGTCGTCATCGCCCACCGCGGTGAACCGAGCCTTCTCACCCACCAAGCACTTGAGCACTTCGTATTGCGTGGCGTTGGTGTCTTGGTATTCGTCCACCAAGACATGGCCGAGTTGCGCTTGCCATTTCAGACGCACTTCTTCGTGCTCTTGCAGCAGTTTGAGCGGCATGCCGATCAGATCGTCAAAATCCACGCTTTGGTAGGCGCTCAAACGCTCTTCGTAGCGTTCCATGATCTTGGCAATGATGCGTTCGTTGTCGTCTTTGGCGATGGCCATGGCTTGGGCCGAGTTCAGGCCCATGTTTTTCCACAGGCTGATGGTCCATTGCCAGGTGCGCGCGGTGGCCGCGTCTGAGGTGCCGCCCGCGTCTTTCAAGATGCCCGTCACGTCCGAGCTGTCCATGATGCTGAACTGCGGCTTCAGGCCCATCACGCCGCCGTCTTGGCGCAGCATGCGCACGCCCAACGCGTGGAAGGTGCAAATCAACACGTCTTTGGCGGCGCGGCCAATCAAACCCTTGGCGCGCTCGCGCATTTCTGTGGCGGCTTTGTTGGTAAAGGTGATCGCCGCAATGCGGTCTGGCTCGCAGCCGGCTTGAATGAGGCGGCCAATCTTGTGCGTGATCACCCGTGTTTTGCCCGAGCCCGCCCCCGCCAGCACCAGACAAGGACCGTGCAAGAAATTGACGGCTTCTTGTTGCGCGAAATTTAGACCAGCAGACATGCGTGAGACAAGGTAGGCAAAGCTTGGAATGATACCGGTCCACGGTGCGTGCAAAATAGGTGCGTGCTGAACATTCTTCTTGTGACTTTCCCCTTCTTTGCGCTGGTCTTGGCAGGCTTCGTGGCCGCGCATAGACGCATGTTGCCGCTCGAAGCCATTCCCGGCTTGAATGGCTTCGTGCTGTTTTTTGCGTTGCCTTGCATGCTGTACCGTTTTGGCGAGAGTACGCCGATCGTGCAACTGCTGGACCCCACGTTGTTTGTGGCCTATTTGTTGTGCGCGTTGGTGATGGTGGCTTTCTTGGTCGCTGTGAGTTTGAATCGCCGCATTGGCTGGAACGATGCTGCGTTTGGCGCCTTGGTGGGGGCGTTCCCCAACACCGGTTTCATGGGCGTGCCTTTGTTGGTGGCCTTGCTCGGGGCGGGCGCCGCAGGACCGGCCATCGTGACCATTGTGGTGGACATGGTGATCACCACCTCCTTGTGTATTGCCTTGTCACGCCTCGATGGTGCGGATGAGCATGGGGCTGCGCGCGCGGCCAAAAGTGCACTCAAAGGGGTGCTGACCAACCCCATGCCGTGGGCCATCAGTTTGGGCGGCTTGGCGTCGGCGTTGGGCTATCAATTGATCGGGCCGTTTGCCAAAACCGTGGGCTTGTTGGCCGATGCAGCGTCGCCTGTGGCGCTCTTCACGATCGGTGCTGTGCTGGCACGCTCGCAAATTCGCGTGAAAGAAAGCGGCCACGCGCCCATTTTGTGGCGTGATTACATGCCCGTGGCTTTCATCAAATTGGTGCTGCACCCGGTGTTGGTGTTGCTGGTGTTGATCACTGTGAATCAGTCGGGTTATGCGATTGACCGGTTCACACTCATGGTGGTGGTGCTGGTGGCGGCTTTGCCTAGCGCGAGTAACGTGGCCTTGTTGTCGGAACGTTTCGAGGCAGACACGGGGCGCATTGCCCGCATTATTTTGGTGACGACTGCCGCTGCTTTTTTTACCTTTTCAGGTGCTGTGGCGCTGTTGCATCCCTGAGCGTCTTCGCACCCAAAAACGCCACCTCACCGACGGGGTGTGCTGGCGCTAGATGGCCAGCGGATCCACGTCGACAGCCCAACGAATGACTTGCCGATGTGCGCTGCGCAGGCCGTGGAGGTCAGCTTGCCAATGCGCCAAGAAATGCTGCAAGGCTTTGCGTGAGGTGCACTCGATCAGCATTTGCGCCCGTTCTATGTTGGCGATGCGTTGAATGGTCATGGGCACTGCGGGGTACAAATCCACCAAGAGTTCATCGGCCAAGGCTGAGCCAGCGTCGCGAGCGGCGTTCAAAAAGTCTTGTGCGGCTTCTTGGCTGCGCGCCTCGGCACGCACCAAAGCTTGAAAACTGAAGGGCGGCAAGGTGGCTTGTTCGCGCTCGCGGAGTTGTTGGTCTGCGAATGCAGGGTAATCGTGTTGCTTGAGCGCTTCAAACAAGGGGTGCTGCGGGTGATGGCTTTGCACCCACATTTCGCAGGGGCTGACCAAATTCATGGTGGCATCGCGTCCTGCGCGTCCCGCCGCTTGCATCAGCAAGCTGAACAAACGTTCTGGTGCGCGGAAATCGCTGGAAAACAAGGCGCCGTCGGCGTTCAAAGCCGCCACCAAGGTGACGCGTCGAAAGTCGTGGCCTTTGGCGATCATTTGTGTGCCCACCAGCACGTCTACGGCGCCTGCATGCACTTCGGCCAGCTGGCGCTCCAGTTCGCCTTTGAGGCGGGTGCTGTCGGCGTCAATGCGGGCAATGCGGATGGGCTCGCCGTCGGGGCGGCGCACATCCGCCAGCAACTCGGCCAAGTGCTCTTCAAGTTGTTCGGTGCCGCGCCCTAAAGGGCTGATGTCTAAGTTACCGCAGCTTGGGCAGGCGCGTGTCACAGCTTGGGTGAAGCCGCAATGGTGGCAGCGCAGCGTGCGGTCGAGTTTGTGAAACACGCGGTAGGCACTGCAATGCGGGCATTCGCTTTTCCAGCCGCAGTCGGTGCAGTGCAGCACGGGCGCGTAACCCCGTCGGTTGAGCAGGACCAAAATTTGTTCACCGCGCGTCACACGTTCGCGCATGGCTTCCAGCAGATGGCTGGAGAACACGGTTTTGTAGGGCTGGCGGTTCATGTCCACACGCCGCACCAGCGGCAGTGCGCCTTGACCCACGCGCGAGGGCATGGCCAAACGCATGTAGCGCCCTGCGGGCTCTGTCTCTGTAGCGGGGCGGCTGTGGTGCCAGCTCTCTAGCGACGGGGTGGCCGAGCCCAAGATGACTTTGGCGTTTTCCAATTGGCCGCGGTAGACGGCCAAATCTCGCGCCGAGTAGCGGGCACCTTCTTGCTGTTTGTAGCTGGGGTCGTGTTCTTCATCGACCACGATGAGTTGCAAATGCGGCATCGACGCAAACACGGCCATGCGCGTGCCCAACACGATGCGCGCTTGGCCGCTGTGTGCCGCCAGCCAGTTGTTGAGGCGTTGCGCGGGCGTGAGGCTGCTGTGCATGGCCACCAAGCACTCTGAGCCCCATTGCGGCGCGAACCGGGCGCGAAAACGCGCTTCCAGTTGTGGCGTGAGGTTGATCTCTGGGACCATCACCAAAATTTGAGCGCTTGGATCGCGTTCCAGCAAGGCCTGAGCGGCTCGCAAATACACCTCGGTTTTTCCACTGCCGGTGTTGCCAAACAACAAGAACGGGCCGGATTGGGCGTCGATGCTGGCCAGCACTTGGGCTTGTTCGTCGGTCGGTGTGGGGATGGCTTGCGCAGGCGCATCGTTGGCAAGCGGTGGCTTGGGTTTGCGCTTTAAGCGGCGGGCCCACTGTTCGGCACTCAGATCGCGCAATTGGCTGGGCAGGGACGCCAAGGCCACCTCGCCCGCGCTGCGCTGGTAATACCGCGCAGCAAATTGAACCAACTGGCGCCAATGCGCGCTTAAGGGGGCAACGCCGTCCAGCACACTGGCAATGGCACGCAGCTGCAGCGCTGCTGGCGCTGCGTTGTTGTGCGAGGGGTCATCCATGGCCAGCAACGAGGGTTGCGAGGCTGTGGTGTGGGATGCGTCTGGGGCAAGCGTTGATGCGTTAGTTTCCTTGGCGCAGGGGCGTGTTCCCGCCTCGTCCCAGACCACGCCGAGTAACTCGCGGCTGCCCAGCGGCACGCGCACCAAGGTGCCTGGTGCGAGGACGCTGTCGCTTTCGTAGGTCAACGCACCCCCCAAGCCGCTGTGCGCGGGGGTGTGAACCATGACGGAAATTAGGTGCGACATGTCAAGCGGTCAGTTGGGCAGGTTTGCTCAGGTGTTTTTGCAGAAAACGCTTTAAGTCGTTGATTTAAAAGAGGATCGGGGTTAACCCAGTTTTTCTGTGGATAACTTTGTTGATATCTCACCTTGAGCCGCTGCAAAGCCCCAAAAATCAAGGCTTTGCACAAACTGCACGAAAAAAAAGCAACTTTAGAAACCTTTATAAATCAAGGACTTACGATTTTTAAAGAAGTTTTTTTAGATTTGTTCATAAAACTTCATGTTGGTGCACGGGGTCAACTTTTTTGTGCATAAGTCGCAAGCCCGAGTAAAACTTTTGTGGACTAGGGCTCGAAAGTTTCGATGGGCGATCAGGCTTGGCGCAAGGCGCGTGAATGGCTGTGTACCGCTTCAACCAGCACGCCCACGCTCTCGGGTGGGGTGAATTGGCTGATGCCGTGGCCCAAGTTGAAGATCTGAGTAGGGCCCGTTGTCGTGGTGTCGGTGTGTGGTTTGCCAAACGCATCCAGCACGCGGCGGGCTTCGGTGGCAATCGCGTCAGCGGGTGCAAATAAAGCATTGGGGTCGAGGTTGCCTTGTAGGGCTTTGCCCGGGCCACCCACGGCGCCGCCCACTTGGGCGCGGGCCTTGGCCAAGTTGACCGTCCAGTCCACACCCAAGACGTCGCAGTCGAGGTCGGCCATTTCGGGCAACCACAAGCCACCGCCTTTGGTGAAGACCAAACGGGGAATGACTGCGCCATCGTGCGAGCGCTTGAGCTGTGCCAACACACGTTTGGTGTAGGCCATGCTGAACTGTTGGAACATGCCATCGGCCAGCACACCGCCCCAACTGTCAAAAATCATCACGGCTTGTGCGCCGGCTTCGATTTGGGTGTTCAGGTAGAGAGCCACCGCGTCGGCGTTGATTTCCAAAATGCGGTGCATCAGGTCGGGGCGGCTGTACATCAGGCTTTTGACTTGACGGTAGTCGTCTGAGCCCGCGCCTTCAACCATGTAGCAAGCCAAGGTCCAAGGGCTGCCCGAGAAGCCAATCAAAGGCACGCGGCCGTTGAGTGCTTTACGAATAGAAGTGACGGCGTCAAACACATAGCGCAGCTTGGCCATGTCGGGCACAGCCAGTTCGTTCACCGCGGCTTCGGTGCGCACGTTCTTGGCGAACTTGGGGCCTTCACCTTGGGCGAAAGACAGGCCCAGCCCCATGGCGTCGGGCACGGTCAAGATGTCGCTGAACAAAATGGCGGCATCGAGCGGGTAGCGCTCGAGTGGCTGCAAGGTCACTTCGGTGGCGAAGTCGGTGTTGGTGGCCAAACCCATGAAGCTGCCAGCTTTGGCGCGCGTGGCGCAGTACTCAGGCAAGTAACGTCCGGCTTGGCGCATGAGCCAAACGGGGGTGTGGTCAGTGGCTTGGCGCATGCAAGCGCGCAAAAAGGTGTCGTTTTGGAGTGGTGCAAACATGGCGACATTGTCGCCGAGGCCGCCGCAGGCTTGGACAGGCGTGGGCGTGGGGGTTTGGGACGGCGAGCGGTGCGTTGATGTGTCCGTGCCGTTAGCGGACTTTAGGCAAACCGAGCGTGCTCGACCATCAAGCATTTGTCTTGCACGACGGTGAGGCCTGCGGCTTGGGCTTGTTGCGCGGCCACGTCATTTACGATGCCGATTTGCAGCCAGAGCGATTTGGCGCCAATGGCGACAGCTTCCGCCGCGATGGGCGGAATGTCTTCGGCGTTGCGAAAACAGTCCACCATGTCAATGGAGGCATGCTGGGCCGCCTCGGTGAGGGTGGCGTAGGCCTTTTCGCCCAGCACTTCGGTGGCATTGGGGTTGATGGGCACGATGCGAAAGCCGTGGTCTTGCATGTACTTGGCCACCCGGTAGCTGTCACGGTGCGGTTTGGGCGACAGGCCCACCACGGCGATGGTTTTGCAATGTGCAAGGCTGTGTGCGATGGGGCTGTGTGTCATGGCTCAAGGACGTGTGGATTGGGACTCCGGCGCGGTGTTCGGTCGCTGCGCGAAGTCGGTGGGCAATGCCTGTGGCTCGGGTGTGGGCAGTGCCGCCAGTGCATCGCGCACTTGACGCACGCTGAGCAACTCGGACAACACTTGGGCTGGTCGGCCTGGCGCGTACACCACGTACACAGGCACGCCGCTGCGTCCTAAGGCGGTCAAGGCCGCGGTGATGGCGGGGTCGCGGCGTGTCCAGTCGGCACGCAAAAGTGTGACTTGGTGTGCTGCAAAGTCTGCCAATACCTCGGCGTTGCTGAGGGTCGATTTTTTATTGATCTGGCAGGTCACGCACCACGCCGCTGTGAAGTCGACAAACACGGGCCGACCTTGTGCCAAGCTTTGCGCCACGGCGCTTTCGGACCAAGCTTGCCAAATGGTGCTGGTCTGAGTTTGGCTGCTGGTGCCAGAGCTCGGATTGGCTGGCGCTTTCAACGCGTCTGCCAAGTTGACGGCGCCCCACACCAAGGCGGCGGCCAGCAGTCCAGCCAAACCGCGTGCGGCAGGCGCGTGTTGTTGGAGTGCCCAAATGAATGTGGCGAGCAACAGCAGACCACTCAGCGCCAACATCGCGGCGTCTAAGCTGGTTTGTTGGCCCAAGACCCACAGCAGCCAGATCACCGTGGCCAGCATGGGGAAGGCCAACAGCTGGCGCAGCGTGACCATCCAAGCACCAGGCTGAGGCAGCAGGCGTGCGACGGCCGGAACAAAGCTGGCAAGCAAATAGGGTGCGGCAAGTCCTAAACCCATGGCGACAAAGATGGTGAGCGCTTGCCACGTGGGTAAGGTCATCGCGAGCCCCAGCGATGCGCCCATGAACGGTGCGGTGCAAGGTGAGGCCACGGCCACCGCCAGCACGCCAGAGAGTGCCGCATCCATGATGGGGTGCTTGTGTTGAAAGCTCGCCACGCGCGACGGCAAGATTTGCCCAAATTCAAACAGCCCCCATAAATTAAGGGCGATGAGCGTGAAGAACGCCGCCAACACGCTGACCACGAGCGGTGACTGCAGCTGAAAGCCCCAGCCCAGTTGCTCGCCTGCTGCACGCAAGCCCAACACGCCCGCGCCTAGCGCCAAGAAACTCAGCACCACGCCGGCCGTGTACGCCATGCCCGCGATGCGATGAGCACGGTGCGCGCGACTATGTTGCGCAAAGCCAAGCAACTTGATGGCCAAGACGGGCAGCACGCAAGGCATGAGGTTGAGGATGAGCCCGCCGACAAATGCACCCACCAGCGCCAATGCAAAGCCCAGCCAACTTTCATCGACGGTTGCAGCGTTGACGGCAGGTGTTTCGGCATTGGGCAACTCAGACACCGCAGGCCATGCCTGTGTGACGGGGGCTGAGACGGCAAATCCTTGGCGCTCTGTGCCGTCGCCCGTCGTGAGCAAAAAGCCAAACTGTTTGGGGTCGGTCAGGCGCAAATTACTGAGGGGCAATTTCACGGTCCAGACATCGCCTTGCCACGATTGCTGGGCATTGGGATGTTGCTCAGCGGCAGACGCCACCAGTTCGGCGGCATCTGGAAATACGTTCAGCGTTTTGCCATTCAGCGAGGCAGGCAGACCGTTGACTTGCAGCACCAAGCGCTGTGCCTCAAAGTGGCTGGTGGCGCTGAGATTGGGCAAGGATTGGGGTTGCTCGGCCATCACGGCGTCAAAGGCCGAGGCGTTGGCGACATAGCTGCTGTGGGCAGGAATGCGCAACACAAAGTCGCCTTCTTGTGGAATGCATTCGAGACGGCACACCAACCAACTGGCGTGCAGCTGAATGTCCATCGTTTGTGTCGTGTTGGGTTTGTATGACGCAGACACGGTGAGCGGCACAGCCAGCAAGACGGTTTTTTCAAACCCGTAGTTGGTCAAGTTGCCCGCTTTGAGTTTGTGCGGCAGCGGCCACAGCACATCACCTGCGCTGATGCCGACAGGTAAGTTGAGTTCGACTTGCGTGGGCAAGCCCGAGTCTCCGGGGTTGCGCCAATAGGTATGCCATTCAGGCTGGTGTGTGAGTTGCAAGCCAACCCAAAGTGGCTGCCCAGCTTGCACACCTTGCGGTGCATGCGCCATCAGTTCGGCGCGTACTTGGGGGGTGGTGACCACCGCACTGGCCAAGGGTTGTCCATAGCTGGGGATGGCGAATGCCCCGACGCTCCACAGCAAGATGGCCAACGCATGTGCCCAGAGGGCTTTCAGGCGGGCGGGGGCATGGTCAAGGCGGGCAGTGCCTGTCAGGCGCGAAAGAAAATGAAGCATGCGCCAGATGTTACCGAGCCACGGCGTGTCGCGCCTAAGGGCAACGCAATGGCGTGAAAGTAAGATGGCGTTTATGACGGCGCACACCAGCACACCCACCCCCACCGCTTTGGCATCGCACTTTTGGGCCGAGCTCAACACCCGTGACTTTTCTGCGCTTGACCCCGCCCATACCGTGGCCGTGTTGCCCTTGGGCGCGACCGAGCAGCATGGGCCACACCTGTCGCTGTCGGTGGACACGGAGTTGGTCGAGGGTGTGGTGAGTGCTGCCTTGACCCATTTGGCCGCCACAGACCCCGTGTTGGTGTTGCCCACGCAAACGGTGGGTCTGAGCACCGAGCACACCGCGTTTGCAGGCACGTTGCACCTGTCGCCGCAAACCTTGATTCAAGTGTGGTGCGACATCGGTGCGTCCGTGGCGCGTGCCGGCGTGAAGAAGCTGCTGATGTTCAATGCGCACGGCGGCAACGTCGGCTTGATGGATGTGGTGGCGCGTGAGTTACGTGCGCAACATGGTCTGATCGTCTACAGCAGCAGTTGGTACAACTTGCCGTTGGATGCTTCGGTGATGGGCCAATTTTCTTCCGACGAGCACAGGTTTGGTATCCATGCGGGTGACATCGAAACCTCCATGATGCTGGCGCTTTCGCCGGACCACGTGAACATGGCCGCCGCACAAAACTTCACCTCGACCTCGCAAGACCGTGCCAAGCACTTTGCCATTTTGGGCAATGGCAAAAGCGCCAAGCTCGGCTGGCACATGCAGGACTACAACCCGCATGGCGCAGCAGGCAATGCAGCGGCAGCCACTGCCGCCAAGGGCGAGGCGCTGGTGCACAGTGCGGGCGAGCAACTGGCCCTGCTGCTCAAAGAGTTGGTGGCCTTGCCTTTGAGCACGGTGCGCGTTTAACGCACCGGCGTATTGAGCGGGGCATTTAAGCGAAAGTGATCCAGTCTTTGTGACTGGGGGTTTCCAGATGCGTGATGCTGTTGAACGCCACCAAGCTGTGGCGTTTGGGGTTGAAGCTGAACTCACTGACCGCACTGTTGCGAATGCGCAAATTGAGTTCAATGCTGGTTTCAGGACTCAGCCGCAGCACATGGCCCACGGCTGTGGCGATGGGCCCCCCGCTGGAAACCAACAAGACATTGCCCTGCACGTTCAACCGAATGTGGTCGAGCGCAGACGTCACGCCTTTTACAAAATCCACGTAGGTGGGCATGCCTTGTGGGCTGACCACGCCAGCCATCCATTGCGTCAAGCCGTCGCGCAGCAGGCGAAAGTGATCGCGATAGCCTTCTTGGGTGGTGGGCTTGACCAGTTCGCCCGTGTGCACGGTGCGAATGACGGCCTCGCTGTCGTACTCATTCAAACCCGGCCACAGCAGCGGCGTGTGGGCGGTTCCCAAGCCTTGTTGGATGCCTGCCAAAGTTTGGGCATGGCGTTTCAAGGTGCCACAAATGACGGCATCAAATTGCAAACCTTGCGCGCGCCAGTGTTCGCCTAAGCGCTGGCTTTGCTGGGCGCCCAAAGGGCTGAGTTGGTCGTAGTCTGCGGCGCCTAAAGAGGCTTGGCCGTGTCGCACCAGATAAAGCTGTCCCATGGCGGTCTTTGGTAGTTGTTTGCCAAGATTTTGTCGACAGACGTTTGAAAAAACAGTCCCCGCCGAGACCAGCTGTCACCTTGGATGCAGCAGGGGTCTGGGCGGGGATTGCATCAGCGTCGTCGAGGCGACGTTGGCCGTGTCCGTCAACTGGTGGCAGACAGCGTTTCCCAGCGTTCGAGTGCGGCCATGAGGGCGGTTTCGATCTCTGTGTCGCGCGCATGGAGTTGGGCGATTTTGGCGGGATCGCTGGCGTACAAGCTGTTGTCTGTGAGCGCGGCTTGGGTTAGCTTTTGCTCGGTTTCGAGCGAGGCGATCAAGTCGGGCAAAGCATCCAGCTCGCGCTGTTCTTTGTAGCTGAGCTTTTTGGGCTTCGAGCTGCTGGCGTTGGTGGCGGGCGTTTGTGCAGCTTTGGCCGGCTCGGTGGTTTTTGCTGGGCTGGCGCTGTTGGGCTTGGCTGCGGCGCTCATGTTGCGTGCGCGCTCGGACTGGATGAGCCAATCTTGCACGCCGCCTTCGTACTCGCGCCAGAAGCCAAGTTTGTCCTCGTTGGCTTCGAACACCAAGGTGCTGGTGGCGACGTTGTCTAAGAACGTGCGGTCATGGCTGACGATGAAGACGGTGCCGTTGTAGTTTTGCAGCAGCTCTTCCAGCAGTTCCAGCGTGTCAATGTCCAAGTCGTTGGTGGGTTCGTCCAGCACCAGCACGTTGGCGGGGCGCGCAAACAAACGAGCTAGCAGCAAGCGGTTGCGCTCTCCGCCAGACAGTGAGCGTACGGGCGATGTGGCGCGCGCGGGGGAGAACAAGAAGTCGTCGAGGTAGCTTTTGACGTGCTTGCGTTGTGTCCCGATTTCGATCCATTCGCTGCCTGGGCTGATGAAATCTTCCAGCGAGGCGTCCATGTCCAAGCCATTGCGCATTTGGTCAAAGTACGCGACTTGCAAGTTGGCGCCTTGACGAATCTTGCCGCTGTCGGCTTCGAGCTCGCCCAAGATCATTTTTAGCAAGGTGGATTTGCCGGCGCCGTTGGGGCCAATCAAACCAATCTTGTCTCCGCGCAAGAAGGTGGCTGAGAAGTTCTTGGCAATGACTTTGCTGCCGAAGGCCTTGTCCACTTCGGTGAGCTCCGCCACGATCTTGCCTGTAGGTGCGCCGCTGGCCACGTCGAGCTTGACACGGCCCACAGCGTCGCGGCGTGCCTCGCGCTGAGCGCGTAAGGCTTCGAGTCGACCAATGCGGCTTTGGCTGCGTGTGCGGCGGGCTTCTACGCCTTTGCGAATCCACACTTCTTCGCCTGCAAGCAGCTTGTCGGCTTTGGCGTTGATGACGGCCTCTTGCGCGGCTTGTTCTTCTTTTTGCAGTTGGTATTGAGAAAAGTTGCCGGGGTAGGTCAACAAATGACCACGGTCTAACTCGACGATGCGTGTGGCGACTTTGTCTAGGAAAGAGCGGTCATGCGTGATGGTGATGATGCTGCCCTTGAAGTCGATCAAGAGTTGCTCCAGCCATTCAATGCTGTCGAGGTCCAAGTGGTTGGTAGGCTCGTCTAGCAAGAGCACATCAGGGGATGTGACCAAAGCCTGTGCCAGCGCCACGCGTTTGAGCGTGCCGCCTGAGAGGGCGTTGATGTGCGCATCAGGGGCTAGGTGCAAACGGTGTAAGGTTTCTTGAACGCGTTGCTCCCAGTTCCAGCCGTCGAGCATTTCAATCTCGTTTTGCATGGCTGTGAGGTCACCTTCGCCGAGACAGTATTGTTCAATCAAGTGACGCACGCGTGAGAGGCCTTCACTGACAGACTCAAAAACGGTGGATTCACCGTCCAGCTGCGGTTCTTGTGCGACGTAGGTCACGCGCAGGCCTTGTTGGACACGTAAGTCCCCATCATCGGGTTTCTCTAGGCCGCCCAAGATGCGTAGCAAAGAGGACTTGCCCGCGCCATTGCGGCCAATGAGGCCAACGCGCTCAGCGGTTTCTAGTGAAAATTCAGCACGATCAAGCAGTGCTACGTGCCCAAACGCGAGTTGGGCTTGTTGTAAGGTGATTAAAGACATGCGTCATTATCAAGGGCGTATGCCATGAGGCGACTCTGTAGATAGAGAAGGCGCCCGCTTGGAAGGCTTAGGCAGTAGGCGCCTTGATGAAAAGTTGAGGATTTATTTGCCGACATCAAAAACCAGTGCTATACTAACGGGCTGCCTTGATAGCAACGCAAGAGGGTTAACCCGATGCGTCTAACTAGGTGGTGTGCAAAAAATAATTTCAAGTTTTTCTTGAAGTTCCAAAAAAATGTTGCATAATAGAGGGCTTCGCTGATCGCAGCGAGTTGACTTAAGAGATTAAGTGGTTCATTAAAAAAATACAGCCGATAAGCGTGGGCGTTTGATGGTGATTGCCAAGTTCTTTAGGAACTTAGCTTTAATTAGCTAACAAACGCTCATGAAGTAAAAAAGATGTGAATTTCGTCAAAGAAAATCACGTCGATTCCAATTTATGAGTTGCTCGAAAGAGCGAA
>NZ_JAVKLQ010000082.1:0-52535 GCF_031539175.1 Limnohabitans sp.
AACCGTGACGGATGAGGAATTGACTATGATTGAAAACCGATTGAATCATCGCCCCAGAAAGCGACTAGGATTCAAGACACCTCACGAGGTATTCCATGCCTCGTTAAAGCGTGTTGCACTTCGTCCTTGAATCCGCCTTCTACTGAATAAGCTGGATTGGCATAGCAAACGACAATTTTTGCCGTCTCCATCGGCCCATCGAAAGACCATGGCCCATAGTCACTTGTTACAAAGTCACAGGCTTCTTTGCTCTGTTTTGTTTTGTTGTTTTCGAAGTAGCTTTGATCCCTTGGATGGATTAAGGCGTCACCGCATTCAGCCCAATAGCGATGAAATTCTGTTCCTAAATACATGCTTCTCATTCTGCCGCACACATACAGCAATTTCTAGCCGCGTATCAACGAACCTTGCTTAATAAATTGAGCAAGCAAATTGGATATACATCAGGCATTCGGTTTGGCACTTCGGGACCAACGCACAAAGCGTAAATTGAGTCAAACCGACTTAGCATTGCGTGCTGACGTTGACCGCAACTACATCTCGCTCATCGAGCTAGGCAAGAACAGTCCTAGTGTGCGGATGCTTTACAAGCTATATGATGCCCTCGATATTCGCCCATCGGAACTTTTAAAAGATGCCGATAAGCGCATGTCAAATTGACCGGCGAACGATACGCGCGGGCACTCGCGCGCGAGGAACATACCGAAACCCTCAGCGACATAGGCCTCAGGGTAATTTCCAGGGTTTGATTTTGTCCGTTTCAGGCACAAAACCCTCTTCAAACCCTGTTCAACCCCCGACTGTCGGCGCAACATGACGAAGACTCAGGAACTCAAAAATCCAGCAAACCCTTGTCCGGTAAGGCTTTGCCGCAAACAAAAACGCCACCCCGAAGGATGGCGCATGTAAATTTGGTGCGGCTGGCGGGGATCGAACCCACTTTGGGGCAAATCGTCCGCAAACCCGCACCAGCACTCACTTTCACACATTCCAGTGGTTGAAAAAAGTGGGTTGAAGTGGATGACCTAAGTGGATGACATTGTGCCCCCATTTTCTTGGAAAGCCAGCAGTCCAGTCTTGGACGCCTGCAAGATTGACGCGGCAATGCAATTGCATTACCATTGGGCATCTTCTCTGAACTGGAGACCCCATGCCCGCCACCCTCGAAGTTGAATCCACGCTGACCGACCGCTACCAGACCACGGTGCCAGAAATGGTGCGCCGCAGTCTTCGCCTGGGCAAACGCGACAAGGTCCACTACTCCATTCGCCCCAACGGCGAGGTCGTTCTCAGTCGTGCGGAAGTCTCTGAGACTGATGACCCTGTGCTAGGTCAGTTTTTGGGCTTTCTGACCCGCGACATGGCCGAACACCCAGAGCGATTGCAAGCCTTGGATGCCAGCTTCGCGCAACGCTTTCAGTCACTCACCATGGGCATCGAAGTGGACCTTGACGCCCCGCTGTCGGCAGACGATGAATGAATGGGCCGAATCCCACACCTTTGGTCATTCATGGCTGGACAGTATTTGCCCACCCGCTGTTCATTTCGCAACTTGACGCACTTGCTCAGCAGGTCAGTTTCCTCAAGGAAAAAGACCCTATCGGGTTTGTAAAGAAAAACGCAACCAAGCGTTTGGCAGCCATTACCAAGCTGGCTTTCGATGCCATCCCACAAGACCCAACACGGCCAGAATACCGACAAGGAAACACCCTCGGCGAAGAACACAAGCACTGGTTTCGTGCGAAGTTCTTCCAGCAGTACCGACTGTTTTTTCGCTACCACGCTCCCAGCAAGGTGATCGTGCTGGCTTGGGTCAATGACGAAGACACCAAGCGAGCCTATGAGAGCAGCGAGGATGCGTATCGGGTGTTTCGCAAAATGCTGGAATCAGGTCAGCCGCCCGATGACTGGTCAAAGCTTTTGGCCGAAGCACGAGGCGTTGCGGGCAAAGCTGAGAATGTGATCGCCGCACTGCACGCCATCGCGTCAGGCGAACAAGATCGCCTAGCGGGCAATGGTATCTCTGCTGCTGATTCACGGGAGCGATTGCAGGCTGCACGCCACGACCGCAAATAAGGCCTTTCGTCATTCTTTCCCAGATCGCCTACCGCCTCAGCGGCACCCTAGCTGTCAACTATTTGGATCAGCAACGAAGTTAACTTGTCGCTTTCAAATTATTTTCCGTTTGAACAATGATTGGCGCCGACAGTGCTGCATGACGCTATTGCTCATAGTCATTCGCAACTACCCCCTCAAACAAACTCTTCGCACTGTCAGCCTCAAGAATGGCATGCTGAGTATCTGAATTGGTCAAGTCCAAGGCCCTCAGTTTTCCGTTGACTTCCGCAACCGACACAATGCGACGATAGGAACCAGCGTGAACCTTTGCATACTCGACTAATCCTTGCAGTTTCAGTAGGGCATCAGCCAAATGAATGCCGTGGGGATCAACAATGTCTGCAACAACTATCCCATCAGGCTCTGCGAAGAAAACAAAGTCAGGGCGGACGATTTTGTATTCGCCATCTTCCATGTAGGCCACACCGAGTGACGACTGACCGGGTTGCGGTGGATTGCGATACCAGAATCTAAAGCCTACACGCTTCATTTCGGCACGAATAACAGCTGGCTCCCAGCTACTCTTGAACTCAGCGGGGTACTGCCCCTCTTTGTCACACAGCAGGTGGTTTTTCCATTTGTCGAAAGTTGACGTGCTGCCGTTATCGACGGCTTTAGTCGCTTCGTATCGGGATTCAGGTTTGGCGACATCAACGCTTTGCGGATCGGTGCTCATCTCAATGATCTGCCGATACGACTCTTTGCGGTCATCGCTTAGCAACTTGATTTGAGCCGAATAATCCGCAAGAAATGTTTTGGCCACTTCGTCAGCTTTGGCATCGAAATAAGGCCCGATTTCCATCACCAAACCTAATCCAGCAACGGTGACCCGTGCTTCAGTGATCGCTTCGAGGTACTCTTCGGGATCGTCGTCAATGCTGGCGGTTTTCTGAGCCAGATAGTCAACATAGGTGTGGGCCACGTCGGGACTGAAAACTCTGGCTGCACGGCGATAGGCATCGTCAATGACCGCCATATCAGCGTTTTCCCAAAACTCATCGAAGCTCTTTTCCTTGCCTTTGAGGTCAGCCTTAACAGTCTGCCCATCAACCGTCAGCACGGCTTTACGCTTGGCTTTGATCTTGTCCTGGTAGCTCTCCGCAAATTCATCAAGTGCTTCGTGTAGCTTGCGATGTGCCAACTTGCCAGCACCAGCAAGAATGCCATCGGATGCCAGTTCATGCGCCAATGCGGTCAAACGCTTAGCTGGTTTTGCGCCACGTTGTGGGCGCGTCTGCGAAGGCAGTGATTCAAACACTTGCCAGACTGCATCGGCCACAGCGGGGTTGGGTTTGACTTCCACATAATCGATCAGGATGCGTCCGGTGGGTGGCCCAGATTCGTCACCCTTCATCAGTACATCAACAACTTTTTCAACGGTCTTTTTATTGAATCTGGGCAGCAAGCAATCCACCGCGTTGAGACGGTCGTTGCCAGGAATCCTGCGCGCCAATGGTGAACGAACCATACGCCCGAGCAACTGGGTGATATGCGTTTCATCACTTGCGGAGCGGAACGACACCATCACCTCCGCACGGGGACAATCCCAGCCCGTACTAATGGCATCTTTGGCAATCAGCACCCGAACCCAAGTGGAATCTTGAACGCGTTGTGGCTCGATATATGGCACATCACGGTTCCCAAATCGCTGGGTCGTGTGATCTCCAAAGACATGGGCAACACTGGCTGCAGGCATCTCAGGATAGCGTTCAAAAATCGTATCCAACGCGCGACCCATTTCATCTGGGTCAGGGGTGTTGGGCACTTGCAGCACCATCAGTGGAATGACTGCGCGAGATTCTTCCTGCTGCTTCGCATACTCACCCCATGCGTAGGTTGATTCTTTGAGCTTATCCGTCGCACGACGCACCAGCACAGTGTCAAAGTTGCCTGCCTCATCGGGTATGTCCAACAAGATGGTGTCTTTGATGAGGCCCGACTCCTGCACCTTGGTTGAATCGACCACCACATTGGGCAATTTGATATGTTTACCTGCTGACGCAATTGCTTGGTTGAAGCGTTCAACCGTTGCCGAGATACCCCACACCACTGGGATGCCGGGGACGCCGCCCGCACCATTGATGAGACGCTGCACGATGGTGCTCTTGGAGTTTTCGGCAGCCGTCGTTTGCTTGCCCATTCCTCGGTGTGCCTCGTCCAACACCAGATACAAAGTCAACTCTGGGTCGTCAATCGTGTTCTGAATGGTGTCCCAGATGGTGAAGGCGCGCAAATCAGGCCTTGTTTCAGGTAGCAGGTCACCGCCTTTGGCTTGTAGCTCTACAGGGTCATGGCCACGAACCAGCAGGCTGTTTTTACTCAGCTTCTGCGTGTTGAGAAAGTAGATTTTTTTTGCCTGAAACCGTGGCTGATTGAACGTGTTTTCCACCACCACCATGTCGGAGTGGTTGATGCGATCACTGGCCTCCATCAAACGAAACCGGGTCTGCTCATTGAGCGAAGGGTCATCGCTGAACCAAATGACCACGGCACCGGGGTCAGCATCAAAGTTCAACTCATCGTCACCATGAAACAACGCTTCGAAGGCAGCAGCAGCCATCACTGTCTTACCCGCACCAGTCACGGCGGTTAAAGAAAATGCACACTTGCGTGCTTTCCGCTGCCAATCATCACGAGCGTCTTTAAGATTGACCAAGGCATCGCGTACAGCATCCCGCTGATAGTCTTTGAGGGTGAACTTCATTTTCTATTCCTCTTCTTGTTCCCCACGCCTATTCCCCACTCGTGAAGCTGAAATTTGTCAAATAGGACTCGTACAGACGCACGGGCTCTACGGTTCTGGGTAAGCGTTTTGCTATCGCTTGAAACCGCCGGTCGTCATCGGTGACGATATAGGCCATTCTTAAGTCCGACGCTTTTTGCAGGGCCTTAAGGAACGTCGTGGCTTGATCCACTTCCGTCAGAAGCCCATAGGTGTCAACCACTTCCCACCCATTGGCAGGCAGCTTGTCGATACGCTTTCCCTGCGAACCAGCACGAAGCCACAGCAACGGTGCCACGCGCGAAAAGGCCAAATTGTGGTTGACGGCATTGCGCGCTTCGTAGGTAAGGGTAAAGAACTCGGCGTTGGCTTCAAAGCCTTCTGACATTGGGAATTCATCAGTGAATTTGTAATCGCCCTTGATAGCATCGCCGACAGGGGTCTTGCCCGTAATGGCTGCAGCGACTCGTGGTTTTGTGATGTAGTCGCAAATGCCGTGCTGTTCCCATTCAGCATCACCGGGCCGCAAGCCTTGTCCACGCAGTGCCTCTTGTTCATCGGCGGCAACTTCGTTATTCGTTACGGAGATACATTGCCGACGACCATCATCTTGGTGGTTCAGTCGCATGACTGAGTGCGCTGTCGTGCCCGATCCCGAAAAAAAATCAAGGATCGTTGCTTCCCGCTTGTTAGCGACGAATAGCCGCAGCGAATCTTCCACAACGTATAACGACTTTGGAAATGGGAAAGACCGAGTTGGCAGTAACGCTCCTACGACTTTTTTCCCATGGTCAGGTGCACTATGTCGGCTCTCGACCCAAACTGTTGTGGGTCGGGTCGTTTTGCCAGCTGGTGCGATAACAAGCTTTGTTCCGTCCTCTCGAATACCAGACACGACATACTCCCCAGACTCGACCTTGTTGATTGCAGGCCCAGTTAGGTATGAGATCGCATACGGCTGTAGGGAATTCGCACGAGTCGCTCTAGCGAAACCAGCGCGCACCGCCTTCATAAGACTTGGACCCGTGAGACCCCACTCCATTTCAACCCCATCATCACGGACAGGAAAGACTGCAACCACCCCCGGAGGGGGCAGGATAGTCTCACGCGCTACGTCATGAGCTAGGGGTTCACCAACTCCCGTAATTTTCGAGGTGACTGGATCGACGAACACTGGATAAAATTGTCGAGGTCGATTTCCTCGCATGGATTGCTCATCTGACCGACGTAAATAGGGCCAACGAACAGCCTGCCCTTCAGAATCAGAGACTGCAATTCCAGATACGGCAGAGTTACCGATCAAAACAAAGTAAGCGAATTCATCCACCCTGGCGAACATATCGGGGCGGGATGCACCTTTCGGATTCGTAGTAATGGAGACCATCTGAACTCGAGCATCAGTAAACACCTGTTCGAGCAGCAGTCCAAGCCGTAGGTATTCTTTCTCGTCAATTGTGACAATCAACACGGAATCGGCGGGGTTTAGCAAATCCTTTGCAACCAACAAACGTCGCTCCATCATCGCCAGCCATTTGCTGTGTCGGTACTGGTCGTCGCTCTCTACGTAATCGTTGTTGTACTTCCAGTCTTTCGCACCAGTGTTGTAGGGCGGGTCGATGTAGATCGCATCCACCTTGCCACGGTGGGTATAGGTCAATGCCTTGAGCACATGGTAATTTTCGCCATTGATGACGGTGTGGAAAGGCTGATCGCCACCACGCTCCACCTTACCTGTACTGACCAAGCCGGGATAAATGATGTCCCGGAATTCGGCCACCACCACCAACTCATCCATTGACACGGTTTGCTTTTCCACCGCATCTGAATCGGTCAGCTCAATTTCGGCTACTTTCTTGGCCTTGTGAATGTCTTTCACTTGCCACAAGCGTTGATCACCTTTCTTGACCGATCCACGCAGTGGCAGCACGCGCACTTTGTCACTTTTACGGATTGGACGCAACGGCAGCTCCACCGCCTCGGGGCTGTGTCGCTCGAAGTTCAGACCAAAAGGCAGGCGAGAAGATAGTGCCTTGACCTCACGCTCTAGGTCTGCACCGAACTGCGAATCTTTGGCTTTTGCCTGGGCAATGAGATCAGTTAGTCGGGACAATTTTTTTCTCAATGTGCAGCATGACAGTGTGTTTTGACTTTGTGGGCATATGTCCGCTTACATGGTGTTTGGGTTCTGAGCATTGCAATTCACTTGCTCGACGAATTCGGTCACCGTATTCCAGATCGTGCAGCAATTTTCATTGCCCCGCTCTGATTCAAGCGCATGCGCATCATGGCGGGACTGATGTTGTAGCGTGCAGCAGCTATGTCCAAGGAAGTTCTGGTTGTCGCCAAACGAATGGCCGCAGGACCCGGAACCAGTAGCACTCCTGACAAGCAGTTAGCCTCTGCTTCCAGCACTTCGTTGTAGTGCCGTCCACCAGATTCATCAGTGAGTTCACTTGGAGGATGATCGAGAATCGCATGCGACAGCTCGTGCGCCATATCACTTTGTTGACGTGTTGCAGCATTGCTATCGTTGAACACAATAAACCTGCGCCGCCCCTGGAACAGGGTCACTGCTGAAAAAGGACTTCCATAGCTACATGCTAAAAACATATAGTTTTTCTCCTGCATTTCCTCGTTTAATTTGCTGAGTGCAAACACCGGCATTGCCAAATGTGCCGCCAAGCAGAACATGTCCAGAGGAGCTATCGGCTGGATGCCTAGCTCCTGCCTATAGTCCTTGGCATACGCCTCAGCTTCCGACTTAAACCCGCGCCGAAGTTGAACTGGCATCTGCACGCTCCGTCGTATTCCGTCCGAACGTCCGGTAGGCCGCATTCAGAAGATCTTGTATGGCCTCTATGCCCTCAGGCGACAATGTCCTGTCAGCACGCAACAAAGCCATCACCTTCGGCAAAGACTCTGCGTCTTTCGCCTTCAACTCCTCGTCGGTCACAAAATCTGCTGGATTCAATCCAGACCAAGCGGAGAGCATTGTCAGGCTATCTGCATCTGGATGCTTTCCCTGCCCCATTCTCGTCAGACTTGATGCACTCACTTTAGTCTGATCGGCAAGCTTCTTCCACGGCAGCCCTTTTCGCTTACGGATTTCATCGAGTGCAGCGTAAAAGGCATCGCAGTCGAAATGTCCACGGTTAGCGGCCATTGGTTCTCCTGTTGCTAATTGGCAATATTTTATAGAAAAAGCACCGAATGCGTATTGCTATATAGCAATATTCAGTGCTACATTGCATGCATCAACAACTTTGGAGGCCTAACATGGCTAAAAACGCACCAGTCGGAGACAACGCACGAGTAGGCGCCGTTCGTGAACGCTCGCAAGTACACAACCCAAAAACTGATACCTGGGTAAAACGGGATGCAAACACAGGCCGTTTCATGGATCAAAAGCAGGACGGCACACCCTTTAAAGGCGTGCGCAAAGAAAATAAATAACAGCTTTAAGGGTGAAATCTATGCGAAGCATTGTCGGGATTCAAGGTGACGGCAACGCCGTCGGCAACAACAATCGCATCACCGTCATCAAGCATCAAAACCACCACTACAGAGGTGGAAAGAACGGAGACGGAGAGAAAGGTGGCGGGATTGGTGCTATTGCAATCGCCATGGCCCTTGCGTTGGCTGGTGCGAGCTTTTACTTCGCGCTCTATTCTGAGGTGATTTATTTAGTGCTGCGGACTTTGGCGGGACTAGAAGCCATTGGCGCAGCTTGGGCCATCTATCTCTACAGTCAACGCGACGCACCTGAAATTGTTATCAAGATGACTTTTGTGGCCGCACTATCGGCCATCGGATGTTTCGGCCTGACAGTTGCCCAAGCCAACTACCCAAATCAGATCGTTCATCTCGCGCAGCAATCAGAGGGGGTTCGCACTTTCTGGTGCGGGCTTAACGTATATGGTCGGCAGCTTGCGCTGCTTCATGCACTGACCGCAGGGATAGGGTTTGCTGTTGGGTTACTTTTTCTGTTACCCGTCTGCACAGTTGCAACCATCTTCGGATACTTTGACATCGCCGTCAGCGAGACCACTTATACCTGGCTTGAGCGGATGTCCTCGTGGGTATTGATCACACTCGGTGGCTTCTTTGTATGCACCGCAAGCTACTTCCATACACCGGCAGGCTGGAATACTTGGAGTGAATTCATCAAAGAACCTCCTTCTCTTTTGCTCTGCATAAAGTAGAAATAATTTTTTCAGAAAGACACCATCATGGCAGATTGCGAAATCCGTTGTATTACCAAATCTCACCCTCAGGGAGGTCATGAGCACATTACGCACGTGGGCAACCGCGTCACGGCAAATTGGTATTGGACTGTGGAGCAGGTCATTCAAAGTATCGACTCCAATTCCAACACGTTTTATGTCAAGGACCAAAAGACCGGCAAACGCGCGAATGTTGGCGTTGTGCGACCAGCACAGGGACGTGCGTATATCAGAACCTACGCAGACGGTGTATGGAACGACAACCTCTTGTCATTGCCCGCATGCATGTAATTCAATGCGAGACGTTCCATATTGACGATTCGGTATTGCTGCAGCAGCGGTGCCATCACATGCATCCGATACATCACTGAGGTAAGCAGGCATATGCAAACCACTATTGCACAACCGTTCGTTGGTCTTATCTCGCGCCCCAAACTCAGCGGAATTGGGCGGCATGCAGGTGTATTGCTACCCAATGGTCATGTTGCACACATGACACCCGATGGGCAGGCAATTGTCACGCTGACCGAATTCGCCCAAGGACGACCCATCACATATGAAAGAGAAACCCTACTTCACCGACATCAGCAGATTCAGTGGAACGCGTTCCAGTCAATAGGTGGAGCATTCAAATATGACTTATTGAACCGCAACTGTGAGCACTATGCCACTTGGCTACTAGGCGAAGAACCTCAAAGCGCCCAGGTAACTGCAGTTGCTGCACTTACCTTGATCGGGGTACTTGCTGCTATGACTTCGTAGCCTTCTCGCCCATTCTCGAACGGTGCAGGCGGACACCTGCTTCTCAGGCACAAAGCCTCCCGCTCAAGCGGCACCCTCCCTCGGTCAGATTTTGGGCTTGCCCTTGTCAGCCACCTGACTGGCATCCAATGAGGCCCTCACTTTCTCAGCCTCCAAATTCAAACTCAGTTGTGCCATCTGATACTGGAGCTTGATGATCTGGGCATTCAGCACCTCGTAGTACATGGTGTTGGTCGTGGTTCTGGCCTTGACCATTAGTTTGGACACCAGATTGGCCAGACTGCCGAGCTGCATTTCCATGCCGATGGCCGTGACCGATGTCGTCGGAATGCTGGCAAATTGGACAGCGGAGCTGCCTTCAGATTCTTTGGCTGTGTGGCTTGGAGCCGCTCCACGAGCTACGGCACCATGGTCTGCCTGTTTGGCTTGAGTGCTGGCCACAGTGGCGACATCGGCTTCTGATGGCATGGTGACTGGAAGCGCAGGTTTTGATGCCGTTTTGACGGGTTCAGTGGGCTTCTGTGCGGGTAAGTTCGGCATGGTTTCGGGTTGTCCCTTGACACCGCCTTTGCGACGGATGGTTCGTTTGAACGTAGTCTTCTTCTTGTAACGCTTGGCGAAATACTCAGCCCTCTCCAGGGTCAGCTTCTCCAGGGTGGCCTTGGCTTGGGTGTATTCCTCTGCGGTGAGTTTCTGGGGCTGCTGTGCCTTCTTGTGTTGTTCCACCAATTGCTGGTAATCAGCCCCTTCCTGAAACAAGGGTCCCATGAGCCTCTTCGCTTTGGCGCTGCCCGGTAACCTGATGGAGATGTAGTCGTTGCCGACACGGGTGACTTCACCATAGTTGTCTTCCAGATGGGTGATGAGTTCATCGCGGTCAGCGATTCTTCCGCTGACGATGTGACCGTGCAGTTCTTTCGCCAGCAGGGTCTTGACCCTTCTGGATTGCTTGCCTGCTTGTGACTTGGCCTCAAATTCACTAAGGGCCACCTTCAAGGGATCAGGCGTGACCTGGTTGTAACCCATGGCCTGGTTCATGACCTGCGTGTAGGCTTGGAAGTGCTCGATGTTTCTCTTGCCCGGTGGGTGGATGTTGAGCTGCCTTCCAGTCTGCATTTCCGTTCCAGCCACCACAAAGTGCAGTTCAAGATTGCCTTTGTCTCGGTGGGCAATCCAGGCGTCGGCATAGTTGTCGCAGTCTTTCAAACCAGGAAGAAAGCTGGCTTTGAAGGCATCCATGATTTTTTGGATTTGCGCGGCATTGGGCTTTTCGGTGTCACGAAAGCTGATGGCCCCTGACACGTACTTGTGTTTTCTGCTGGTGCCGTTGGAGACCAGTTGAAACATGCTGGGGGAGCCATGCAGCAATTCTGGCGGCACAGATCGTGGTTGGCCGGTGTGGTCGTTGTTGCCCATCAAATAATTGATGGCGGACTTGGCACTGCCTGTGCCTGTTTTGAAGATGCGCACCATCATGATTGCACCTGCGCGCGCATGATGCTTTGGTAGTGCTGGTCCATGGCTGTGAGCCTGGACTCCACTTTGCACAACTCTTCCAGCATGGCGGTGGAGACTTCCTCGTCGCTGTTGAGGGCTTTGGCGATCTGGTTGACGTTGTTGCCAATGCGGGCCAACTCGGCAATCATGGCTTTGCTGGTGTCGCGCTCTTGGCGAATGTGCTGGGTGACTGCCATGCCGCCATAGACCAGTTTGTTACGGGCGTATTGGGCCAGTGAGTTTTCTTCGGCAAGCAGGGCTTGTGTAACGAGGGTGCTGTGCTCTGCGGGTGAGAGGCGCAGTTCAAAACGCAGGGTTCTCAATTCTTGGTTTTGTTCGATGCCAGACTGGCCGGCTTTTTTCTTTTGTGTCATGGTGACCTCCTTTGGTTTTTGTTCTGTTGAGGCAGGGCCTCGTTCCTTTCTGGTTGGTTGCTAATTCGTATGCGCTGTGCCGTATGCGGGTTATGCATTCACGGGTTGATGGTGCGCACGGGGGACTGGGGAAACACCCCAGATAACTCGATAACCCGAAACGCAAAATTTGCGACGGGTTATAGATTGACCTTGCTGTGTACCCCTCTCACAGCTTGGGCTTCCTACCTCTTCGGTTTGCTGGGTGAGTTGTTGACTGTCCCACCACCCGCTCCATCACCGTTTCCACTCCTGCCGTCTGAACCCGCTGTGCCTACCGGGTGAATGCCAAGGTGCTTGTGACGTAGCTCTGCGATCAATGAACGACTGCGCTCTTGCGACGGTATGCGGATTCCGTGCTTGTACCAGTGGCAGAGTTTGGGATCGGCTAAACAGATTGCTGGGCCGTTGTCACGGTGCAAAGCTCCATCGATGAAGTAATAGCTTGTGCCGTCCGAAGTTTCTAGGGCTGGCCCGTCCTCTCGGTGCAACCTGCCGTCAGTGATGTAGATTTTTGTTCCGTCTGGGAACTGTATATTTTCTTGCATATTGATTTCCTCCTGCTGAACAAGTTACAGGAACGATTTCGAATAGCAAGGGGTTCTGGGGGGTGAAGTAGATAAAGGATATTCGACGGCGGAAGCGGTGAGCCGGTTAAACGACTTCTCCAAGGTGACTGCCATAAATACACAGCCCCTCATTGATGAAGATATGTCCACCGAGATTGATTTCTCAGAGACCAAACTCGGACAGTTCTTTAACGCTATCTCTACTCCCGGGAGCAGACTTGATAAGTTAAGACAGCAACCGCAATTTAGGAGGGGCCTTAATTGTTGGTCTCCCTACCGCATCTCCTTTGACTACCGATAGCTGCGTTAATCCAAAGGTAAGCGCATTGATCTCATCTACAGTCAAGCTCAAACTCTGAGCGATATCCCGCCAACCTTGTTTGTACATTTGCAGGTAGTCCTGCACCTTGGTGAGTAATTGAGATTTTTCGCGATCCATCTCTTCTGGCTCTTGGGTGCGGTAGCCTTTTTTAGCCATTTCAATGCACAGGATGCGATAGTTCCATTCGGTAATAAGATCGAGCGAGTGGAAGCGGTAAGCCATGGCGACCAGCGATACTCCCCAGTAGTGTTTGAGCTTCATGAGGTAGTTGATCGTGTATGCCGGAGGCTGGTTAGCCACGACGCTCTCCTTCGGCATCAAAAAAGCCGAGGCAAAGGCGTTTGCCTGTTTCTCGATTTCCGGGTCAGGGGCCTTACCGTGCTGCATGGAGTAAACATCGCGCACCAGATGACCTAGTTCATGGGCTGCATCAAAGCGGCTGCGCTCAGCAGATTTCAATGTGTTGAGAAGTACAAAGGGTTTGCCGTTGTGCCATGTGCAAAAAGCGTCCACGTCACGAGCGTCTTCTGTCAGAGAAAAGATGCGGATGCCATTGGATTCCAGGAGGTGAATCATGTTTGGTATGGGCGCATTGCCTAACCCCCACAAGCGGCGCAGGGCTGCGGCGGCATCCTCGGGATCAAGATCGCTCAAGTCAGGCAGGTCTGCTTGCGGCAGATTGAAGCGTTCTTCAATCCAGTCGTTCACTTTGAAGGCAATAGAGGCCACACTGAACGCGCCCTTCTTCATCGCGTCTGACATTTTTGAGAGCGCACGAAAACTAACTGCATGTTCTTGCAGCTCTGGCATATCTTCATCGATGAAAAAAAACTGCTGGGGAAAGTCCAGCAGTTTTGCGATTTGTGCCAAGGTTCCTAAGTCAGGAGCAGGCGTTCCAGCTTCGTAGTTTTGTACGGTGCGGCTGGTAACGCCCAGCTCCTTGGCTAATTGCGCTTTGGTGTAGCGCCGTCTAACCCGGGCAAATGTGATTTGCTTGGGGTTGATGTCTGACATGATTTATTACTCAGTTATGTGCCGGTTTTGGGCTGGACTTCGACCGTGGCTGGGGCGTTGGGTACGTCCTCGCGGATGGTGAAGTCGGTTGGACTATTAGGGATGCTACCCAGAATCAGGCGTTCACCCCAGCCAGTGATTTTCTTCTTACTGAAGTCCGTTGGAAGTGAGAGTTCGTATCGAACTTCTTTCAAAGTTTTGTCGTAGTGGTAAAGCAGTGCCCAGACTTGCGTGCCTTGTTGATCCCGGGCTTGGTTGAAAAGCTTCTGCTGACGATTGGCGTCGACATAGCCTTCAGCAACGGCACCTTTATCAGCAGCGGTACTGGGATCTTCCAGCCCTTGTTTGCCGGTTTCAGCGTTGCCTGTCATCACCACGATTGAAATGCTGCGATCAGGAGCGATGGCGAATGGGCAGTTTCTCTGGTCATGAGCGTTCCACTGCTTTTCAAGCAGTAGATTGCGCAGCTCATCCAGTGTGTCGAACCATTGCTTTCCGCCTGCTGCGGTCGGTGCAGATGCTCTGGTGGTGTCATTGCGAGCACTGAGGCCCTTCAGGATCGCCTTGGACATGAGTTCTGGCGCAAGGTCAGAGTGGAGTTGCAGGAGCCGTGCGCGCACCTCGTCGGGCTGGACGACGATCTTGGCAAGCTGATTGAAGGGATCAGGGACTAATCGGAAACCAGAATTCGACACATTGACTCCTGCAGTAATTTCCGTAA
Organism: Limnohabitans sp.; assembly: GCF_031539175.1. GTDB lineage: Bacteria > Pseudomonadota > Gammaproteobacteria > Burkholderiales > Burkholderiaceae_C > Limnohabitans. The sequence goes on from NZ_JAVKLQ010000082.1 coordinate 14,362, forward strand.
ATCATACCTCATATTGAGTCATGAAAAGCGGAAAAAAATAAAACTGATTGATTGGAGAGGTGATGATGGCCTAGACCATTGAAATAGGCATAGTAAGTGTTCAGCGACAAAAAATGACGACTGCAAACGCTGCAAAAGAGTCTTTGCGCTGGCTCAATGGATGTGCCGTCTTTGCCAACGATTGGTTTCCAGAAACCAGCCGTTCGCCCATGACCGCAACTCACTGCAGTCATGTCAATCGCGAAATGACTACTTCCTCCCCCGCACCCCATCACAAATTCTCTCCACCACATCCACCACCATGGCCCTGTCCTTTTTGCTCAGGGTACTGAGCAAGGTGGCAATGTGTTCGGCCTGATCGCTGCTTCGTTCACTGGTTTCAATCACCAGTGCATCAATCCCGCATCCAAAGATCTCCGCCAATTCGGCAAGACGTACCACCGTTGGGATGGTCAGGGCTCGTTCCATTCTGGAAACGGCCTCAAGTCCGATGCCTAACTCCTCACCCACTTGTCCCTGCGTGAGGCCAGCAGCCTGTCTGCGCTTGGCGATGCACCGACCAATCAGTGGCCCGATGGATTGCTCTTGGAATGGAACCTGTTTTGCTGCCATGACGGTTGGTGTTCTTGGTCGGAGATAAATAGATCACCTCATTGTATTGATAGTCAACCTTTTGGGTGAACATGCGTTAAAGTTGAAGATCACCCCATAGGGTTGAATTTCATCATGTTTTCGACTTTTCTCATGCTTTGGAAGGACTGGCAATGCGGTTTTCAAGTTTTCTCGCCATCGGGGCGATGTGCATGGCTCTTGTGGCCTGCGGTGGTGGTGGCTCGGATTCCTCCACAGCTTCCAAGACCGACAACACCCCTGTGGCCTCGGCATGCACGATTGCCAGCACCGATCCAATGCTTGCGGTGTCTTTAAATGGTGCTGTGGGCTCTGCCCAGTTTTCTGGTGGCGGTAGCCAGCTTACCTATTCAGGTGGTCTGACGGGGTCATTTGCTTTGGTCAAAGATGGCAGCAGTGCTGCCTGTCTCGACAGCACCAGTAGCAATACCAGCATGGCCACAGCCATGCAAACCGGAGCCTCTGGGCTGGGCGTTTCCCATGTCACCGTGGCTGGTGTCAACCAGCCTGCACTGCTCTTGAACACGAACGGGCTGGCATCCAACGGTTCCGTGTCCACCCTTCAGGGTAACTACGTTGTCCTGCGCTACCAGAAGGACACCAGTGGCGGCGGTCAGATTCGCATGTCGTATGCCGCCTTCTCCATCGATGGAAGTGGCATCTGGAGCATGTGCAAAAACACCGCAAGCTGCTCTACCCCAACGGCCACAGGAAGCTTTGCAGCCACTGCTGGCAGCTCCACCGCCTTTGACCTGTCCTCCAGTGGGCTGGTGCGTGCCAAGGCCTATCTGATGGGCACAGGTGCCAACCGTGTGCTGGTGGTGGCCGAAAACGACTCCGGTGGCAATGGTGTGGTGACAGGGCTCTGGTTGGGTACGCCGCAGTCGGCATGGTCGCCGGTGGCGGGCAGCTATGTGATGAATTCCAGCGATGGCATTCAAAACCCCTTGTCGGTGTCCTTGCAGAACGTGGTGGTGGGTAGCCAAAACCATGCATTGACTGCGGATAGCCCCGTCACGGGCGTGGCCACGACAACGGCCTCTAATGGCAACATCAACTATCTGGTGTCTTCTCCTGCAGGGCTGGTAGTGACTGGCAACAACGATGCCAACAACTTTGCCAATGGACCGGGCTACTTCTCCTTCGGAGTGAAGCCTTGAGGTCGGCAACTACAGAACAAACCTTGGCAGTGACGCCGACAGCACCCTTGGTACCGTCAGTGCAGTTTGAATCCCGCGATGGTCACTTGCGTGCGCAGATGCTAAGTGACGAGCAAGGACGGGAGGAACTGTTTGTCTATGACCACCGGGGGAACCTGCTGGATGTGCTGACCAGGGTGGAGGGTCTTGCTCCAGCGGCACCCACACTTGTTACTAACGGGCACGGCCCTTCAACCTGAGTTCAACCTGAGTAACGGATGCCGCTCTGCATCAGTGCTCAGGGCAATGGATTTCACATCGAGGGTCTCGCCCCAGCAGGAGGCTCCCTGCATCAGCACCCCAACAGCCAACCACCAACAAAGAACCACCAGACAAAGGAGACCACCATGAAATGCGACTACTGCAACTCAGACCACACCCGCAGGATTTTTGATATCCACAACGCGGGCACTTCCATCTCCACGGGCAGTGGGTTTGGCTTCGCCACAGACGGTCAGGTCATCATGACCAATACCACCACGGTGAGCAAAACACTGGAGGCCGCAGGCCTTGAACCACCGAAGAAGTTCTCCTACGGCAATGTTTACATCGCATTGGTCATCATGCTGTTTGCGCTGATGAACTTTCCGCCACCGTGGATGTGGCTGCTGGTCTGCCCGGCCATGGTGTATGCCGCCTACCAATACCCCATCATCTGGAACCATCGCAACCGTGTGTTTCCCGACGTGATGCGGCGCTACATCAACCAGTGGAAATGCGGGGACTGCAAGCGCGTCTTCCTCGATCCTTCGTTCAAGTGGACAGAAGGTGTCAGGGACTGGATCTGGAAGGAAGTGCTGGCACGGAACTTCATGCTGACCAAAACCGTGAAGGTCATGCTCAGCGTGGCAGGGCTGTTCTTCATCTACCCGTTCATCCTCAGCTTCTCACTGGTGCGGCAAATGCCCTATCTGGGTGGATTTTTGAGGGAGTACCTGTTTGCCTTCATTCTGGTGACCATCGCTGCTGTCAAAGCCTACAACGCTGCCAGGAAGCGCAACGCCAAGTAAAGGCGAGCCGGACGAAGCGAAAAAAATCGAGCGGCCAATTTTTACTCCCATCGTTTATTGGATGGATGTTCATTGGTCGCTGGATGTGGATTCATTGGGTTTTGCTCTGAGGGATTTCAATTCCCACTGGGTGAATTACCTGATGTGAGGCGTTGTGGACTTCTGGATTGAATATCTGGCATCAGTCTATGCATTCAAGCCAACAGACCAATGGGAGTAATAAGCCAAGCAATCCAGCAGTCCACTTCTATCTTTATCCTTAGTTAAGTTGATACTCATCGGTGTTGGTAGATCAATTCATTGGTTATTCCTGCTGGGAACAATCATTCCCACTTGGTGAATTACCTGATGTAAGGCGTAGTGGTCTTCCATACTGGGTCAAGTTACACAACCCGAACAAAAGCCACAAGGGCGCGAGACCATAGATAACTGGTCGGCTTCAATGCAAAGCCCAACAATGCACCTCCTACGGTGAGGTCTATTATTTGTCAATATCTATTGAATACAATGAATTTTAATATATTTTGAATTAAATGCAGATAATCTATTGACACGGCCGATATTATTTAGCATAATACAACCTACAGCGACTAAATACTTATTATTGACGACAGCCTAATTTAATTAGCGAAGAGCACTTATTTAATAGCGACTCCCTCCCCCATTCATAGCGATCAACCCAACAGGCGGGTTCTAACAACGCTTTTTGAATTGGAGAACGCTATGAATAAGCAAAATAATATCGGTTTGGTTACCCCCATCGCTGGGGCTGTGTCTTTGGTTTCTTCCTCCCAGAATGCTGGTGTCATGTCCCTTGCGGACTTGAGCTCTCTGGAAATCCACGAGGCGGCTTACCTCTTTCCTGAAATGCAGGAGCAAGAGTTCGCTGAACTAAAGGAAGACATCCGTGTCAACGGGCTTCAAATTCCCATCTTGACCTTCGGTGAGAAAGTGGTGGACGGTCGCCACCGTCTTCGTGCTTGCATGGAGCTGGGCATCATCCCTCGCTTTGAACAGATGGTTGCCGCCAATGACGCTTCCATCGTCCAAGCAGTAGTCGGCATCAATTTGCACCGCCGTCACTTGTCAGAAGGCAAACGCGCCTTGATTGGTGCCAGTTTGACCAATTCCGCCATTGGCAGCAATCAGCATACCGCTGGAGCGGTAAGCCAGACCAAGGTGGCAGCAGACCTTGGCATTTCTGTGGACTCCATTGCACGCGGCAAGAAGGTGCTTAAACACGGCATCCCTGAGTTGGTGGAAGCGGTTTCCTCTGGTCGCCTGAACATCACCAGTGCGGCCAAGTTGGCAGACCTTGCCAAGGAAGACCAGAGCCAGCTGAATTTCGACGACATCAAGGCCATTCAGGATGCCAGCAAGGCCATCAACAAGGCCAAGTTTGAAGTGCGTCGCCAGGAGCGATTGCAGGCCATTGAAGCCAAGAGGGCCAACAACAAGCCATTGACTTCTGGACTTGGGAACTTTGGGGTCATCTATGCAGATCCTCCATGGGACTACCTTGGCACTGCCGTTCCTTACCCTGTGATGACCTTGCAGGAAATCTGCGACATGCCCATCAACACCATTTGCGCTGAGGATGCGGTGTTGTTCATGTGGTGCTCCAACTCATTGTTGCCCGATGCTTTGAAAGTGGTTGAGGCATGGGGCTTCACTTTCAAGACCTCCATGGTCTGGGATAAGGGCATCGCCGGCCAGGGAGCTTATTGCCGCCAGATGCATGAAACCCTCGTAATTTGTTTGCGCGGGGCTGTGCCAGAGGTGCCATTTTCTGCACGACCTGTTTCTGTTTTGAAGTACCCAAGACTTGAGCACAGCCGCAAGCCTCCCGAGGTCTGTGACTTGATCGATGCCATGTATCCCGAGCTTTCCAAGGTGGAGTTGTTCTGCCGCGGAACGCCCGCGCATGGCTGGGCTGGCTGGGGCAACGAGTGCGATTACACCCCACCCGATGCGACAACTACTGAAGCTGCATCAGCACCTTTGCCTGCTCGCAAACGCGCATGAATTTAAAGACTTATTACAAGGAGAAAGCTATGAAAAAACGTGAAGACGCGAACGACAACCAAAAAGCCATCAAGGCCGTATTTGGGAAAAAAGCCCGATTGAGGGAAATCATCAATCAGGCCATCGAACAAATGGAAGACAGCATGGATGAGGACACTTCATTTGAAGATGCTCTTGACCAGTTCTGCTATGACTTTAACAGTCTTGCTGCCGAAAATGCCGCTATGGCATTGGGGGTGGACCTTACCCATTACTACATCAGGACCAGCAGCCAGATGGAATCGGGCGATGTGCAACGAATCATTGACGAGATTGAGTTCAAGGACCGCGACCACTGTGTCAACAAGTTGCTTGATGCTTTGCACCGTAATGATGCCACCGATGCTCAGGTTCTTTTCAGGGACATCATCGTCCGTCAAAAGAGCGACTTTCCACGAATGAATCCTGCGGCTTTGCAGACCTACCTCATCAATGTGAATTCGGAATTGAATGGGGAACACAGCATCGGCAATGCCATCAAAAAATTGACCGCTTAACAACTAATCGAAGAGCTGGGGTAACGAATTTGAAGACACCCCGCCTGAGACGAAAACTACCGAAGCCGCACCAACACCTGCTCGCATGCGAGCCTGATTTTGAACTAAATCACATTGAACCATTTTTTAAAGGAGACGACGATGACAACAACAAATCAACAAGCAATTCATGAGGTATTCGGCAAGCCTGAAGTATTGCAAAAGCTAATCAGACAGACATTGGAGGAGCTTCAACACCCTGCGAACTCCGACCTTTCATTTGACGCCTTTGCCGACTACTTTTGCATTGGCATCAATGGCCGTATCGCTGAGCATGTGGCGACCGAACTATTGGGTGCGGACCCTGCCCATCACCCAGGCAAAACACCATGGGTGGGAACAGGATTGCTTCAAGACATGATTGACGGCGATGCTCCACATTTCCCAGATGCTCAGGTCAACGAGATCTTCGCCCAACTAGCACTCGGTGATATCCCAAAAGCATACGACGTGTTTTTGGAGTCCTTCAAATTGCAACAGGGATGGCGCCCTGCTTTCACGCAGGACGAGTGGGCCACCTATGTGGGGGAGGTCAACGAACGCATCAAGGGACCCGATGAATTTACCCTCATCATCGCCAACTTCGAGAGCGCGGTCGCTAATCACAAGCTTCGCCAAAAGCTTGACACCAAGTTGGTTCGAAAGGGAGAGGTTCAGTTGGCCAAGATATGAAGATGACTAGCCTTGCACGCTCGTTGATAACCGTTGCGATAATCGAGCAGCCAATGTCGTTTTTACACCATGAATTCACCTTTTAGCCCACTGTCCGATGACGAGTTGCAAAAGCTCGATGACTTCCTGCTTTACGGAGTGGAAAACGACGAGGGCATGACGCTGGACATTCTGGATGGCTACTTGCATGCCATTGCCATCGGACCGACTTCCGTTCATCCGAGTAAGTGGATGCCTGCCGTATGGGGACAGGACACAGGCATGATGCCGCCCATGGAAAGCATCGAGCAGCTCAATGAGATTTTGGGTTTGGTGATGCGGCTGTTCAACAGCATCATCGCGGGTCTGGAAACCGAGCCACGTGAGTTCTGCCCCAACTGGTGCACCCAGACCTACCGTGGCAAAGAATACGACGATGCAGAGGGCTGGGCATATGGCTTCTGGCAGGGCATGAAGCTGTGCTGGTCCGACTGGCAACCCATGCTCCAAACGCCGCAAGGACAGGCCTGGTATCGCCCCATAGGCCTATTGGGCGAGGATGAGTTTTCAGCAGACCAGGATGCATTGACCAAGACGCCAACCATGCGTGGAAAGTTGGCACTGCAAATTCCTGATGCTGTGGTCGCCATCTATGAGTATTGGCTGCCGCATCGTCTTGCCGTCCATGAGCGGCATGTCGCCACCACCTTGCAGAAGAAGGTTGGACGCAATGAGCCTTGCCCCTGTGGCAGTGGGAACAAGTTCAAGAAGTGCTGTGGGGTTGCAGGGAATCTGCATTGATTTGGATGATGGCAATGCAGCGTTACCAGCCGGTCATGAACGGCTGGTTATGGATGGGCAAATTTGGGTGTAGACCAACAATTCAAAAGTTCGTTGGCCACCTCTTCGGGTGCTTATGAAGCTTCCTGTAACATGAGCTTTCAGAGGGAGGTCACATGGCAACCAATGTACAAGACTACGCGGCCGAGATTGACGTGAAGCAGCTCGTGCACTTCACGCGAGAGAGCAGCCTTGACTCCATTTTGCAGCGGGGTCTAATCACACGAGACACCCTCACTTTGGAGGGATTCGCAGCCTTCAACGACAACGTGCGTGCAGACTACACACATGCGGTTTGCGTATCGATTGGATTCCCGAACTACAAGATGTGGTTCAGGATCAAAAAGGACAACCCGGATGTTGATTGGGTGATCTTGGTCATCGCGCCCACCGCTTTGTGGGAACTCCCTTGCGCGTTCTGTTCAGCGAATGCTGCGCTTGGGGCTGTTGCAGCAATCCCCATCGCGCAGCGTCAAACGCTGCAAGCCTTCCAGGGCATGTACGTAGACGTGCCAGGCAAGGAGCGGGTGAAGTTGGGCATCCCTAGTCACTGGCCTACAAATCCGCAGGCTGAGGTCTTGATGCTTCAGGGCATTCCGCGAAACTATATTCGAGGCGTGATCGCCTTAAACACCACTCAGGAACAACGACTCCGAACGAAGTACCCAAGTCTACAGGTATGGATGCATGCTGGTTACTTCCGGTATCGCAAGGACTTTGCATTTTGGAAGGCTGGCGTCTGACATGGCAACCCGTCCGATCTTCACGCCATCCACGAGCGGCAAGCTGCTCGTGTGGACCCACCACGTTGATTTTGATTGGTTCCCGGGGATGGCGAAGGTACAGGCACAGAAGTCCATTGCCTCTTTGCATCAGAACGCGATGCGCCAGATCGTTGTTGACAAGGTACTTGAAATTTCGAGCAAGTCACTTGATGAGCTTGGCGTAGCGCTCAGTGCCTTCAATCTCATGATCCGAACGCCGAGGGGGCGCGAATACAGCCTTGAATGCGCTTATCAGTCAGCCAAGGTATTTGAACGTGGCGGGCCATTTCTTGACCTACGCGAAATGCGTTCAATCGACGCGAAACGTGACCCACGGCTGCTCCAACATGGGCGGCTTATCAAGTTCACGATTTATGGGTGCGATTGGGATCTTCAGCCGCGCACTGCGTTCTATGACTGGCTCTATATCAATGCCCTGCACAAGCATCCAGATTTGGCAACGCAGGTGCTGGAGTACCGAGCGTTTTCAGACATTGCATTCAATCCAGAGCGGTCAATTAACTGTCAAGCGTATGCCGCTGCGCTATACGTGTCACTGCATCATCGAGGGTTGTTGACCGCAGAAATCTTACGGGACAAAGAGGCCTACCTGTCTGTAATATCGACTGGCGCTGTGAGCAACGCCCATGAGAACAGCGAACTTCAGGTTCGCTTAGATGGAGTCAGCTGAATGGAACGTCGGCACTCTCCGAAAATTCAACTGTGTAAGGTATGCGTTGGTTCGCACAAAAAGTTGTCGGTCAGGCTTGGTATTGAGGTCACCATTCGCCAGTGTATCGATAGAGTTTCTGGGCACAAATCGACATGACGCTGGATACTTATATTTCTCGTTTAGTCAGACTGCTCGCTTTGAGTTAGTGAGGTAATTCGTCTTCGACAAGGGAGACTTGTAGTAGTCCTCGTCCAGAAAGCGCAGCAACGTCTTCAGCGACTTTCTGTCGCCGGGGAGTTTTATCTTTTCGCTACCATCCTTAGTAACGTATTCAATTGGGATACTGAATTCCGAGGCGATGGCCTTGATGTCGTTTGATGGCACCTTGTTCAGGATGTTGCTCTGCATTACTAACCAGACCTTGCGTCGGACCCAGGAGTCGCTGGCAGTCATCAATGCGTCAACATTCTCGACATGCAGTTCCTTCAGTTCTGAGAACTGCTTGATGTCGTTGTCAGTCGCTTCCTGATAATAATTCGACATGTCAAAAAGCTGCCGAATGTGGAAAAAACTGAAGAAGGACAGTTTGGTGCCGCGCAACTTCGCCGCGAGCTTGTTGTCTAGCGTCAGACCAGCCCCCTCGATTCGCCTGTACGTGTCCTTCGAGTGAAAGATCGAAAACCCCGCAGAGGAGATCACCCTACGTCGATCGAAGCTCTGAAGATACACCACCCAAGTGCCCTCCTCTTCCTTATGGCCGAAGAACAGAGCCCTGATCTGGTCAAAGTCTAGATTTGATGGATCGGCGACCGGCACGTCCAGGGGCGTAGCGACTACTTTCGACAGGTTATCCAAGTCCTCGAATTCCTCAATGACGAGCATCTCTCCCTGATCAGGTTTGTAGTTCCCATCGAATAACACCTCTTCGCAGCCGGTACCGAAAGCCTCAACCTGTGACGTCAAGTACGAGGTCATCGACGTCTGAACATCGTTGTTCACCGCAAACCTGACGATTCGATTTCCGGGGTCTCGGGTATAGGCAAAAAGTGTATACATCATCCCTCCAGCAGTAGTTGAGGACTTAACTGGCGAACAGACTTAATGTCAGCCGCCGAGAGTAACTTTCGACGCGAAATCAAGGTGTAAACCATGCCGTTAGCACCTTCAACCTTATAGAACCGGTAGCGAAAGACATGCAGCATGGGATGGCATGGGATGGCCTCCAGCGTTGCCAAAAGCACAGCCGAGACAGCGGAGATCAACGCAAGCACCTGAAGGTCTTCCAGCTTGGTTATCAAGGGAATAAAGTAGGACACAACAAAGACTACCAGTAGCCAATCCTGCGACTCGATCTTCTTCGCACTGAAAGCAAGTATCTCAGTCTGGACTCCGGCGGCTCGAATAACCAAAAACGGGAACACGCAAGCCAATGCCCCCGCAGCTATCCATCCGTAGGTCTCGTACGATCCGCCAAACTTGTAGACCTGTGCGGCAGCGGACAATACCACCGCCGGCGCGATCGCGGAGAGAAAAAACAGGGTTCTAATGGTGACATTCATGATTTCAGCGACTTCGCGAATGTCTGGAAGTAGCTCTGCATGATAGCTCAAGGCATGGGCCAGCCATCTAGGTCGATCCAGGTGGCACTTGCCATTCGTTAAAGCACCATCTTGCGTCAACCAACGAGTTAGCCACGATAGCTCAAAAAGTCCCAACGACTTGGGTATATCGGCGGCGGCATCAGATGCATCTACATCGGTCGGATACTTCCTCGGGGCCGCTGGCCCCGCCAGCGACTAGTTTTCGCTGGTCAGTTTTGCCATCCCGATGTCGCTTCCTGCCTATTGCCGTCATTGAGTTGACCGCAGAAGGTAGTTCTTCCCAAATCGCAATTGCACCTCAATGCCCAACATGCCCCATGTACTTCCTCACCGTCTTGATGTTCAGCCCCGATGCCGCCTGCAATGCCAGTGGTGTCACGAGGGTGCCGCTGGAGCGTAGGGCTGCAGCTGCCTTTTGCAGGGTCTGGATGGCTTTTTCAGCTCTGATGGCATTGGTGTACTCGGCACCCTTGCTCATTCGCTCCTGTGGTGTTTCCGTGGTGAAGTTCAGCACCTTGGGCCTGCTTCCAAAGTTGTGACGGTTTTTCCAAGCCCAGCGACCACATGCTTTTGCTGAATGCTGGACTTCCTTGTAAGGCAGGGGATCGGCAAATCCAGCATTGATTTCTGTCGCCTTGAATTGGATGGCCTGCAGCCAGATTTCCTCGCCTGCAAACTGCTGGACAGCGCGGTATGCCCAATGTCGCATGGTGTGAAACAGCTTGTCATTGCGGCCTCGTATATCCTGGTCGGTTCCCTTTCTGTGGGGATGGGGGGTGGGCTTGTCTGGCAGGTATTCGTTGATCACCGACAGATCGTAGCTGGCTGGATTGGTGATGACATGCCACCTGGGATGCAAGGGGTTCTTGGTGATCACATGGTTGTATGCCAGATCGGCAACCAGGCAGTCGGTCATCGCCCTTTCAATGCCCTTGAAAAAGTCTTGAGGCTTTGATCGTCCGCCGTCATGGAAGGCGACGGGGGTGTTGAGCTTGTACAGGTAGTGGCAGTGGGTGTTGACTGGGTTTACCGTGATGATGGTCGGTGGTGGCAGTCCTACGGCCTCGTATCGGAATGCTGAGCCTGGCTCGTCAATGTCGAAGCTTAGGTAATGGCGGTACATCTGGTTGAGACCGCAGTAGGCGAAGTCCCCTACCTTTTCTCGCTTGCGAAACCTGGTGCCGTATTCAAAGTCGTTGGTGGTGACCACGGCAACGTTTAGGTGATCGTAAAAATCTTGCAGTATCTGGTTCATCCTTTTGTTCCGTTATTCATACGGTACAAATTAGCGGGTTTACGGCGGAAGTCAAGTCATTGGGTCATGGATACGGACACTTTTAGAGGTGGCACCCTTGTGCTGCCCACACCCAAGAATTTCTGGACTTGCAAATCGAATTCACTCGGCCTCGCGTGTGCTGAATTTTGACTTCAGGCGTCGTGCAACAGGCTCCAGAAATGTGGTCGACGTAAGCCTCAAGGCATCAAAGTTGACCGACTTGTAATTGAGCTTATTGATGGCACGCTGCATGTTTTCAAGGGTCAATTCGCTTTCATGGATGTAGACGTCGTGAGAGGACATTCGCGTGTCCATATCATGGCCGACCATGACCCGTTTCAAGCCATCATTCACGCCCGCGTTGGTCAGGGCCGTGACGACCGTGTGCCTGAAGGAATGGAACACCTTGAGTTCACTGACGACATTGACTTCCTTCTTGTCCAGGTACTTGCCGAAGTTTCGGCACATGTTTTTTCGATAGCCGTTTTTTCCGTCGCGCAGGTGTGGAAACAGTTTGAGGTAGCCTGCTTCTTTCATGACCTGCACATAGCCCAAGAATCCAAGGGCAATCAGTTGATCGTGGACAGGCACTTTGCGCTTGGCGTTGTCCGTCTTGCCCTTGAGGATGTCAATGTAGGCAATCCCTCGTTCTTCCTTGATCTGGCTAATGTCTAGGCTGGCGATCTCTTCTGCACGGGCGCCTGTAAACAAAGCAATCAATGGGCACCAATAAAAGTCAGGCAGCTTCAGTTGCTTGAGGTACTGCTCAGGATGAAAAATCCGTTCAATTTCCTCGGCAGAGAAAGTATCGTAAGACTCCATCTGATTGCTGCTGCCTGCGATGTTCATTCCTACTGCAGGGTTTTCCATGCGTGCGATTTTGTTGTTGATGCAGAAGTCAAAAAAGCCTCGCAGAATGGACAAATGGTCGTTGACGGTGCTGGCACTGCGGTTGTCTTCGAGCAGGCGAATTTTGTAGTCCGCAACCGTCATGGCGGTGATCAAGCCGACGTCAATATTGCCCGTCATTTTTGCAAACGCACCGACCACGCCCAGTTGTTTGTTGTAGGTCGACTTTTTCAGGGTCTTGATCCGCTCCATGAAGTAGCGGAATTTGGCAGTTTCCAGGCTGGTGCCGCACTTGTTGACAGGCATGATCTCGGTGATTTGTTCCCTCACCGCGTTGGCCCGGTTGCTGGCGTAGCTTGCCACGATGCTTTGGAGTGCCTGGCCTTCTTCTGGGGTGTCGGCATGGAAGAACCCACGTTCAAAGTCGATGGTCATCGCCTTGCGGGTCGTGACTTCGGGCGAGTTGAACAGGTGCTCAAAGTCCGAGATTTTCGGGTTGGTCAATGCGGCCTCCAAAGCCAGGTTCAGCGTCAGTGCGCGCTGCTTCGCGATTGAGCAGTCTTTGGTACGCAGGCTGCGCCTGAGTTCAGATTTTCCTATATCTGCGCGCAGTGCTTTGGGCACTACCAGTCGGATGTAAAAAACGCCGCAGCGGTCGCGTGTGAGACGTGGGGTCTTGATGCTCATGGGCAGTTCCTGGGTGGAACTGGATGAGTGAAGTGGATGATAGCCAAACCCAAACCGGCTGGAGAGCCGCATGGGGCTTGGGTTTCAAAAAGTGGTGCGGCTGGCGGGGATCGAACCCACGACCCTTGGCTTCGGAGGCCAATACTCTATCCACTGAGCTACAGCCGCATCTGAGTCGATCCCTATTGTAGGGGGCCCGCTATAATTTCAAGAGTTTAAAAGTTGATTCCTAAGGACACATTCATCATGAGCGACAACCACCACGAAGAAGACCACACCGGCCCAATCAAAACGCCCAAGCAATTGTTGCTGGCTGTGGGTTACTCATTTGTGTTGCCCGTTTTCATCATCATTGGTTTGGTTTACTTTGTCACCTCCGCCAACAAGCCACAGGCTGGCTCGTCCAATGCGCCTGAGGCCGTCGCAGCCCGCATTCAAAAGGTTGGGGCTGTTGAGATTCGCGATGCGAACCGCGAGCTGAAGGCTGGCGCAGATGTGTTCAAAGCACAATGCTCTGCTTGTCACGCAACCGGCGCTGCCGGCGCACCTAAGTTTGGCGACAAAGCCGCTTGGGGCCCACGCATTGGCAAGGGTTACGAAGCTTTGTTGACCTCTGCCCTCAAAGGCAAAGGCGCCATGGGCGCTCAAGGCGGTGGCGATTTTGAAGACCTCGAAATTGGCCGCGCCGTGGTGTACATGGCGAACGAAGGCGGCGCTAAGTTCAGCGAGCCTAAGAAAGCTGAAGCCAAGTAATTTGGTGGCACCTCACAGAAAAACCGGCCTAGGCCGGTTTTTTTATACCTGTGCGTTTGGCTTTTGCGCAGTCTGCGGACTTCGTACGTAGCCAAATTGCTGGCTCAAAGTAGCACGCGACACTTCTTGGGGCACCCACAAACCCGACTCGATGGGGGCCAGTGCCAAATGCATATCTTGGGTGTGCACCAAGCCAAATCCGATTTCGGTGTCCATATAAAAGTAACCCGCTTCGTCCACACAGCAACGTTGCATGCGTGCGGTGCGACCCGTGTGCGTTTGCAGACTGCCATCTGGTTGAATACGCCAAACCCATGGGGTGGCTTCAAGTTCGACATACACGCGCTGTGGTCCGTTTTGAAAAAACCAGCGACCTTGCTTGTCGCATTCGTAGTTACGACCAATGAAGTCAATCAGCTTTTCGTGCTGTAGGCGAGAGCCCTTGCTTTGGGTAAACGTACCTTTGGCCTGCACTTGGTCGTCACGCATGTACCAATCGCCACGTGCGTCTAGCCCAAGCCACCCATAACAGTCGGGCACATTCGGCCATTTGGCAATGGCTTGTTTGACGATCTCGTCCATAGCTGTCCTTTTAAATCGAGGCTTGCTTGAGCCATTCCACGACGGCGCGGGGCATGTCAGCCAAATGCCCTGGAAACGCCCCGCTCACAAATCCGACATGCCCCCCCGTGGCGGGCTGCCACAACTGCACCCAATCGCTCACATCGTGAGCATTGGGCAAACAGGCGGCTGGAATGAAGGGGTCGTTGCGGGCATTCATCACCAAGGCGGGCACGCGTATGCTGGCGAGGCCCGGCTTGGCGGAGGCGCGTTGCCAATAGTCATCGGTGTCTTTGAAGCCATGCAAAGGTGCGGTGAACACGTTGTCAAACCCATACAAGGTGTCCACGCGCATCAAAGCGTGCGGATCGAACAGGCCAGGAAATTGATGCAACTTCTGCAAAGCACGCGGCTTCATGCTGGACAAAAACATGCGGGCATAGACGCGTTTGTTAAATCCACTGTCTATCGCATGACCGCTGGCAGCGAGGTCGATGGGTGAGCACACCGACGCGATGCCATCGATCACGCCTGATGCACGATGCCCTTGCTCGCCCGCCCAACGCATCAAGGCGTTGCCACCGAGTGAAATTCCCACGGCGTACATCAAGCCGTCGTGTTGTTGCCGAAACTGGGACAACATCCAAGCGATTTCTTCGTGATCGCCTGAATGGTAGGCGCGGGGGGCCAAGTTCAGTTCGCCACTACAGCCCCTGAAATGCGGGAGGGCAAGACGCCAGCCACGTTGCTGCACTTCGGCAGCGAAGGCTTGGGCATAGTGGCTGCCAGAGGAGCCTTCTAGCCCATGGAACAGCACCAAGAGTGGCGCATCGTCTGCGGCGTTGGGGGTATTGAGCCAATCGACGTCGATGAAGTCGCCATCGGGTGTTGGCCAACGTTCACGCGACCACCGTGTGTCTGCGTTTTTAAAGTACCGCGCAACTTTGGCGGCATAAATGGTTTGCAGATTTCCACCCGGTAGCCACCAAGGTGCTTGGTAATCCCAACTCAATGCAAAACCTGAGGGGTCTGGGTTGACGCTTGCTTCAACGCCGAAGTGCCTGGGCTCGCGTGATGGGCCACCATGCGCCATCCTTGGGGCGTGCGTTGGTACACATTGGTCGCGATGACAAAGGCTTCTTGTGGGCCTTCAGCAGAAAGCACGGCCACACACTCCACCACGTTGTGCATAGCACTGGTGAGCGATTCGACTTTGCTCACTTGCTCAGGGCGCACAGCGATGTTGCCGTTGGCAAATAAGGCCTCAAAAGCAGCGCGAATGGTGGCACTGCCGATCAAACGCGGGCCACCCGGGTGCACGCAAATGATTTCGTCTTCATCCGCCCAACAAGCCATCAACTTGTCGAGGTCAGCCTGCTGCAAGGCCTCATAGAACTGGGCCTCAATCTCATCGGCACTGCCGCCCACAGTTGCGGCTTGGAGTTTGGCTTTTCGCATGGCTAAATTGTCGCTTGATTTTTGCCCAAGAAAAAAGCCCCAGTCGTGAGACAGGGGCTTTGGCAAGTTGCAGCCGTGAAGCTGTTTTACTTTTTACCGCGGAAGCGACGCAAAGCAGACAACTCGGCAGCCAAGATGGTCAACTCGGAACGAGCACGAGCCAAATCGACTTCGCCTTTGGCGTTCTTGACTGCTTCTTCAGCAGCCAATTTGGCAGCGTTGGCTTTTTCTTCGTCCAAGTCTTTGCCGCGAACTGCGGTGTCAGACATGACGGTGACGCAATCGGGCTGCACTTCAAGAATGCCACCCGCCACGAACACAAACTCTTCGCCACCATCTGCCGTGTGGATGCGCACCGAACCGGGACGGATGCGCGAGATCAGCGGGGTGTGGCGCGGATAAATACCGAGCTCACCCGCCTCGCCAGGCAAAGCCACGAAAGTGGCTTCGCCGGAGAAGATCAACTCTTCTGCACTGACGACATCAACGTGGATGGTACTCATAGGATCTCTCAGATCTTCTTAGCTTTTTCGAAGGCTTCGTCGATCGTGCCGACCATGTAGAAGGCTTGTTCTGGCAAGTGGTCACACTCACCGTTCACAATCATCTTGAAGCCGCGAATCGTTTCAGCCAAGGTCACGTATTTACCGGGCGAGCCAGTGAACACTTCAGCCACGTGGAAAGGCTGCGACAAGAAACGTTGGATCTTACGAGCGCGGGCCACGGCCAGCTTGTCTTCAGGCGCCAATTCGTCCATGCCCAAAATCGCGATGATGTCACGCAATTCTTTGTAGCGTTGCAAAGTACCTTGCACAGCGCGGGCTGTGGCGTAGTGCTCTTCGCCCACAACCAAGGGGTCCAACTGACGGCTGGTGGAGTCCAAAGGATCCACAGCTGGGTAGATACCGAGCGAGGCGATGTCACGAGACAACACAACGGTGGAGTCCAAGTGAGCAAAGGTGGTCGCGGGTGATGGATCGGTCAAGTCATCGGCAGGCACGTAAACGGCTTGGATGGAGGTGATCGAACCGACTTTGGTCGATGTAATACGCTCTTGCAAACGGCCCATTTCTTCGGCCAATGTAGGTTGGTAACCCACAGCAGAAGGCATACGACCCAACAAGGCGGACACTTCGGTACCGGCCAAGGTGTAGCGATAGATGTTGTCCACGAAGAACAACACGTCTTTGCCTTCGTCACGGAACGATTCAGCGATGGTCAAACCTGTCAAGGCCACGCGCAAACGGTTGCCAGGAGGCTCGTTCATCTGACCGTAAACCATGGCCACTTTGGACTCTTCGAGTTTCTCGAGGTTCACAACGCCAGAGTCAGCCATCTCGTGATAGAAGTCGTTACCTTCACGGGTACGCTCACCCACACCAGCGAACACGGACAAGCCGCTGTGCGCTTTAGCGATGTTGTTGATCAACTCCATCATGTTCACGGTCTTGCCCACACCGGCGCCACCGAACAAGCCAACCTTACCGCCTTTGGCGAATGGGCAGACCAAGTCGATCACTTTGATGCCGGTCTCGAGCAATTCTTGCGAAGGGCTGAGTTCGTCATACGCAGGGGCTTTGCGGTGAATAGAGGCAGTTTGTGCCAAATCCACAGGACCACGTTCGTCGATGGGGTTACCCAACACGTCCATGATGCGGCCGAGGGTGGCTTTACCGACGGGGACGGTGATCGCCGCGCCAGTATTCGTCACCATCAAACCACGACGCAAACCGTCGGAGGTGCCCAACGCGATGGTACGGACGATGCCGTCACCGAGTTGTTGCTGCACTTCGAGCGTCAGGGCCGTGCCCTCGAGCTTCAGTGCGTCGTACACCTTGGGCATTTGGTCGCGTGGGAACTCGACGTCCACCACAGCGCCAATACATTGAACAATCTTGCCTTGGGCATGAGCCATTTTTTGCTCCAAAAATTAAAATCAGACAGCAGCCGCACCGGCAACGATTTCCGAAAGTTCTTTCGTAATCGCAGCTTGACGCGTCTTGTTGTAAACCAGTTTGAGTTCGTTGATCACGTTCCCAGCGTTATCGGTCGCGGACTTCATCGCCACCATGCGTGCCGATTGCTCGGACGCCATACTTTCAGCCACGGCCTGATAGACCAAGGCTTCTACGTAACGGATCAACAGCTCATCGATGACGACATGCGGCTCGGGCTCGTAGATGTAGTCCCATGTGCTGTGCAATTCGTGGGTCTTGAGCAACTCTGCCGACAAAGGCAGCAATTGCTCGACCACGGCTTCTTGTTTCATCGTGTTGATGAAACGCGTGAAGCACAGATACACAGCGTTGATTTCGCCATTGACGTAAGCGTCGAGCAAAACCTTCACGGGGCCAATCAATTTGTCCAAATGTGGCGTATCGCCGAGTTGCGTCGCGTGCGACACCACTTTGACACCTGAACGGTTCAAAAAGCCTAAACCTTTGTTGCCAATGGCCACGGCTTGCGCCGTCATGCCTTCAGCTTGCATATCGCGCAACTTGTGTGACAAGAGACGCAACACGTTGGTGTTGAGGCCGCCGCACAAACCTTTGTCGGTGGTCACCACGACATAGCCAGCACCTTTAGCTTCGTTGATCTCCATGAAGGGATGAACGTATTCAGGGTTGGCCTTGCCGAGGTTAGCCGCAACATGGCGAATTTTTTCGCTGTACGGACGCGCAGCGCGCATGCGCTCCTGCGCTTTGCGCATTTTGGACGCGGCCACCATTTCCATGGCCTTTGTGATCTTCTTGGTGTTTTCCACCGATTTGATCTTGCCGCGAATTTCCTTACCTGCTGCCATTAGAGGCTCCTTGTGTGGTCAGGTAGGAATTAAGCAAAGGTTTTCTTGAATGCTGCGATAGCGGCATTCATGTCGGCCTCGGCATCTTTGTCCATGGCTTTGTCGGCTTCTAATTTGGCCAACAACGCTGCGTGCTTGTCTTTGAGGTAAGCATGCAAACCATGTTCAAAGCTCAGAACTTGTTTGACTTCGATGTCGTCGAGGTAACCCTTGTTGACAGCAAACAAAGTAGCGCCCATCAAGCTGATGGTTTGTGGGCTGTACTGGGCTTGCTTGAGCAATTCGGTCACGCGAGCACCGCGGTCGAGTTGTTTACGTGTGGCTTCGTCGAGGTCAGAAGCGAACTGGGCAAAAGCAGCCAATTCACGGTACTGAGCCAAGTCGGTACGGATACCACCGGACAAGTTCTTGATCAATTTCGTTTGAGCTGCACCACCCACGCGAGACACCGAGATACCTGCGTTGATCGCAGGACGGATACCGGCGTTGAACAACGAGGTTTCCAAGAAGATTTGACCGTCTGTGATCGAAATCACGTTGGTTGGCACGAAGGCAGATACGTCACCGGCTTGGGTTTCAATGATTGGCAATGCAGTCAATGAACCTGTTTTGCCTTTGACGGCGCCTTTGGTGAAGGCTTCGACGTAGTCGGCGTTCACGCGGGCAGCGCGCTCGAGCAAACGGCTGTGGAGATAGAACACGTCGCCAGGGTAAGCTTCGCGGCCTGGTGGGCGACGCAACAGCAAAGACACTTGACGGTAAGCCACGGCTTGCTTGGACAGATCGTCATAAACGATCAAAGCATCTTCGCCACGGTCACGGAAGTATTCGCCCATCGTGCAACCTGAGTAGGCTGACACGTACTGCATCGCTGCAGATTCAGAGGCAGAAGCGGCCACCACGATGGTGTATTCCATCGCGCCAGCTTGTTCCAAAGCGCGCACCACGTTTTTGATCGACGAGGCTTTTTGGCCAATCGCGACGTAAACGCAGGTCATGTTCTGACCCTTTTGGTTGATGATGGCGTCGATCGCGACAGCAGTTTTACCTGTCTGACGGTCACCAATGATCAACTCGCGCTGACCACGGCCCACGGGAACCATGGAGTCGATGGACTTCAAACCCGTTTGCATGGGTTGGCTCACGGATTCGCGAGCAATCACGCCTGGCGCAACTTTTTCGATCACGTCAGTCAACTTGGCGTTGATGGGGCCTTTGCCGTCGATAGGTTGACCCAAGGCGTTCACCACGCGGCCAATCAGTTCGGGGCCAACGGGCACTTCCAAAATGCGACCTGTACATTTGACAATGTCGCCTTCAGAGATGTGCTCGTACTCACCCAAGATCACGGCACCGACCGAGTCACGCTCGAGGTTCAGGGCCAGACCGAATGTGTTGTTGGGGAATTCCAACATTTCGCCTTGCATCGCGTCTGAGAGACCGTGCACGCGAACGATACCGTCGGTCACCGAGAGAACGGTACCTTGATTACGAACGTTGGCATCGGTGCCCAAACCTTCGATACGAGTCTTAATAAGCTCAGAGATTTCTGCGGGATTGAGTTGCATGACTCTTTCCTTCTTTCTTGTAAGGGCCAACTGCTTTCAAGCCAAAGGCTTAGGCAGTCAGCGCAACTTTCATTTGATCCAAACGGGCTTTGACCGAAGTGTCGAGCACTTGGTCACCCACCACCACGCGAATGCCGCCAATCAGCTCAGGCTGCAGCGTCACAGAAACGTTGAGCTTGCGGCCGAAACGTTTTTGCAGCAATTCCGTCACATTGGCCAAGGCCGCTGCGTCGATGTCAAACGCGCTGTAAACCACGGCATCTGACGTACCACTTTGTGCATTCACGCGCTCGCGGAACTGGGCAGCCATTTCAGGCATTGCGCTCAGTCGTCCGTTGTCGATCACGGCGTGCAAAAAGTTTTGTGCTGCAGGCGACAACTGCGCTTTCGCGACGCCCTGAATCAGACCGAACACTTGTTCAGATGTGACTTTGGGGTTATCAGCAAATTGCATCAACTGCGCATTGCTTGCGATTGCGGCGAGTTCGTCTAACCATGCGGCAGTAGCGCTCAGGTCGGCTTTGGAGGCTTGGAACAAAGCTTCAGCGTAAGGACGGGCAATGGTGGCGAGTTCAGCCATATCTTCCTCTTACAGCTCTGTCTTCAAGCGACCCAACAAGTCGGCGTGGACGCTGGCATTGACTTCCTTGCGGAGAATTTGCTCAGCACCTTTAACAGCCAATGCAGCAACTTGCTCACGCAAGGCTTCACGGGCTTTCACGGCTTCTTGTGCAGCCTCTGCTTGAGCGGCAGCCACGATTCGTTTCGCTTCTTCCGAGGCGCGAACCTTGGCATCGTCGATCAAATGTTGGGCACGACGCTCTGCATCAGCCAACAGAGTTGTAGATTCGTTGCGGGTTTCAGCCAGCTTCAATTCCACTTCTCTGTGCGCGTTAGAGAGTTCAATTTTGGCGTGTTCAGCAGCAGCCAAGCCATGTGCAATCTTTGCAGAACGCTCATCAAGAGCGCTCGCAATGGGTGGCCACACGAATTTCATCGTGAACCACACCAGGATTGCAAAAACAATAGCCTGCAGGAACAGGGTTGCGTTAATGTTCACGATTCAAGTCCTTCTTTTACGTGAAGGGGGCTCAAATTACTTCAGAACGAAGGGGTTGGCGAACGCGAACAGCAAAGCGATAGCCACGCCGATCAAGAAAGCAGCGTCGATCAAACCAGCCAAGATGAACATCTTGGTTTGCAATTCGTTCATCAATTCAGGTTGACGAGCAGAAGACTCGAGGAATTTACCGCCCATCAAAGCGATACCGATAGAAGCGCCGATAGCGCCCAAACCAACGATCAAACCGCAAGCCAATGCCACCAGGCCGAGAATGTTTTCCATGAAAAGCTCCTAAAAGTTGTGAAAAAGAAAAAACGAAAACAGAAAAAGTTACATCAATGTGCGTCGTGCGCTTGACCTGCATAGATCAGCGTCAACATCATAAAGATGAAGGCTTGCAGGGTGATCACCAAGATATGGAACAAGGTCCACACAGTGCCAGCAATGACGTGACCAACAGCCAAGCCAATGCCAGATGCCGAGACTGCCCATCCGCCGCCCATCAGAGCGATCAACATGAACACCAACTCACCCGCAAACATGTTGCCGAACAACCGCATGCCATGCGACACGGTTTTTGCAACGTATTCAATCATCTGCATCAAGAAGTTAATCGGATACAGCGCCCAGTGGTCACCAAAGGGAGCAGCGATCAACTCGTGCGCCCAACCACCCAAACCTTTGATCTTGATGTTGTAGAACAAACAGATCAGCAAAACTGACGTGGACAAGCCCAAAGTAGTGGACAAGTCGGCCGTAGGCACAACACGCATGTAATCTTTGAAGCCCATCGCTGGACCCGCGCTGTGCCAAATTTGAGGAATCAAATCGACAGGCAGCATGTCCATGGCGTTCATCAGGAAAATCCAAACGAACACCGTGAGCGCCAAAGGAGAAATCAGCTTGCGGCTTTTTTCGTTGTGAATCACGCCTTTGGCTTGGTTCTCCACCAATTCAGCCAGCATTTCTACTGCAGCCTGGAAGCGGCCTGGGACGCCAGAAGTCGCTTTGCGAGCCGCCATCCACATGACCAAACAACCCAACGCACCCAACACCAAGGAAAAAACCACGGAGTCGAAGTTGAAGAGCGAAAAGTCAACAATAGTTTCTTGCTTCACGTTTTCAAATGCAAAGTTCTTTTGCAAATGTTGCAAGTGATGCTGGATGTACTCTCCAGCCGTCGGAGCGTGCGCTCCAGCGTGTTCAGCAGACATAGTTCACCATTTCAATTTTCAAACTTTTATACCGATCGACTGCGTATTGCTGACCAATACCACGCCAACCAATACACCTTCATCGTCACCACAAAGCCAGCCAGCAATGCCAGCCAACTCAGCTCAGAAATCACTTTGGGCGCCACGGCAAGCAGCGCCACGGTCAAAACAACTTTGACCAACTCCCACATCAACAAGCCAGCCAAAGCCGCGCTTGATGAACCCAACTTCATCTGCCGAGCCAACGCTCTGGCAAACAAGGCAGCAGGCAACACGACAGCAAAACCGCCCCAAGCCACGGACCACATCCATGCAGGCCGGTCACTCCATACGCCGACAACCAGCGCCAAAGTGGCTGCAACCGCAACTTGCATCGCCAAAATAAGCCATGGCGAGGCGGTTGGATTCTTCATTCGCCAGACTTGCGCTTCTTGCGGCGTTAAGGGCTTGAATTCCGGCTCTGGAGCCTCATCTTCTAGCCTTGTCGAGATTTTAGTCATCTCAAATTACACCGAAGTTACGAAAGTTGGAACTAGCAAAGCCTATGATTATACGTAGAAACCCCCTCGCTTTACCTGCGCTTTAAGAAAGCCCTTACTTATTCCGACTTAAATCGACCCATTTCGGGCCATGAAATGGCCGGCATCTTTCAGGTTAGCGTTTTTTCACGGGCGCGCACCTGCCGCCTCATGCATACTGAAAACCATTTCAACCTCTCACCAGCTTCGCCATAAGCATCGCCAACTCATGAGCGCATCCATCCATCCCCCTCAAGACCCCACCGCCAATGCGGCTGCGCGCAAAGATTCGCTCATCGAATACCCCAGCGCATTCCCCATCAAAGTCATGGGACTCGCCCATGACGACTTCGTGCACACCGTGACCCAGGTCGTGCGCATGTTTGACCCTTTTTTTGATGCAGCCAGCATCGAGTTACGCGCCAGCTCAGGCGGCAAATATTTGGGCATCACCGTCACGGTGACAGCGACCAGCCGTGAGCAGCTCGACAGTTTGTACAGCGCACTGTCCTCTCACCCGATGGTCAAAGTCGTTCTCTAACCGGTCATGCAAGTACACCATTTGGGCTTGGTGGACTACCAGCCCACGTATGACGCGATGCAAGCATGGACGGCTGCGCGAGAGCCCGACACGCCTGACGCGCTCTGGATCTGCGAACACCCACCCACCTTCACGCAAGGCTTGGCAGGGCAAGCCGACCACCTGCTGGCCCCTGGCAACATTCCCGTGATAGCCACCAACCGCGGCGGGCAAGTGACCTACCACGGCCCAGGCCAAGTGGTGGCTTATCCGTTGGTGAACTTGCAGCGCGCTGGCTATTACGTGAAAGAGTACGTACACCGTGTGGAAGAAGCCCTCATTCGCACGCTGCTGCACTTTGGCGTGACAGGGCATCGCGTTTCGGGGGCACCAGGCATTTATGTTCGCCTCGACGCCCCACACAGCCACGCCACGCTGCCACAACGCCCACAAAAAGACGGCAACAAGACCCCCGACTTCGCGGGGCTTGGCAAGATCGCGGCACTGGGCATCAAAGTCAGCCGCCACTGCACGTACCACGGCCTTGCGCTCAATGTGGCCATGGACCTATCCCCCTTTCAACGCATCAACCCTTGCGGCTACCAAGGCCTGCAAACCGTAGACCTTTCTACAATCGGCGTATCGGTCAGCTGGCAAGATGCCGCTGATGTTTTGAGCCAAAAGCTCGTCACCTATTTGACGCCCTGACCCCATAGGGCCTCCAACACAGGCTTTATTGCTATGTCCACCTCTGACAACCCCGTCGTGCGCGAAGCGCAAACCGTCGAAAACTACAACGCGTCGGCCAAACAAAAAGCTGCCGCCAAACTCTCGCGCATTCCCGTCAAAGTCGAGCAAAGCGAAGTGCTGAAAAAGCCCGACTGGATCCGCGTCAAAGCTGGCTCGCCCACCACACGTTTCTACGAAATCAAAGATGTCCTGCGGGCCAACAAATTGGTGACGGTGTGCGAAGAAGCCAGCTGCCCCAACATTGGCGAATGCTTTGGCAAAGGCACCGCCACCTTCATGATCATGGGCGACAAATGCACACGCCGCTGCCCCTTCTGCGATGTGGGCCACGGTCGCCCCGATCCATTGGATGCGAACGAGCCTGAGAACCTCGCCAAAACCATTGCGGAATTGAAGCTGAAATACGTGGTCATCACCAGCGTGGATCGCGACGATTTGCGCGACGGTGGCAGCCAGCACTTTGTGGATTGCATTCGCCGCACGCGCGAACTGTCACCTCAAACTCAAATTGAAATTTTGGTGCCGGACTTCCGCGGACGCGACGACCGCGCGCTTGAAATTTTGAAAGCTGCGCCGCCTGACGTCATGAACCACAACATGGAAACCGTGCCACGCCTCTACAAAGAAGCGCGCCCCGGTAGCGATTACGCCTTCAGCTTGAACTTGCTGAAAAAATTCAAAGATCTCCACCCCAACGTGCCAACCAAAAGCGGCTTGATGGTGGGCTTGGGCGAGACCGATGAAGAGATCTTGCAGGTCATGCAAGACATGCGTGCGCACAACATCGACATGTTGACCATTGGCCAATACTTGGCACCTAGCACCAGCCACATCCCCGTGCGCCGCTACGTTCACCCCGACACGTTCAAGATGTTTGAAGAAAAAGCCTACGAGATGGGGTTCAGTCACGCCGCCGTCGGCGCAATGGTTCGCTCCAGCTACCACGCGGACCAACAGGCCCACGCGGCATCGGAAGCGTCTAAGGCTTAAACGCCCATCAACTCGGCTGGCTCATCGCTGGCCATCACCTGTTGCGCCCACGTTTGCAGACGCAAAGCGTCGGCGCGCAGCACCTCTTGCTTCACCGCCAAGATTTGGGTGGGATGCATAGAAAAACTTCGCAGCCCCAAACCCAGTAGCAAACGCGTCAGCGAGGGGTCGCCCGCCATTTCACCGCACACACTCACGCCCTTGCCTTGCGCGCGACATTCGGCGATGGTGTCGGCCACCAAGTGCAACACCGCGGGGTGCAACGGGTCATACAAGTGCGCCACCGACTCGTCGGCACGGTCGATGGCCAAGGTGTATTGAATCAAATCATTGGTGCCAATCGACAAGAAATCGAAATGGCGCAAGAACATCTTCACACTCAACGCAGCCGCAGGAATCTCAATCATCGCGCCGACTTTGAGGGGGCCAAACGCAACGCCTCGCGCGTCCAACTGCGCACGCGCTTGGTCCAGCAAGGCAAAGGTTTGTTTGATCTCGCGGGCATGCGCCAGCATGGGAATCAACAAATTGACTTGACCAAACGCCGCCGCGCGCAACACGGCACGCAATTGGGTCAAAAACATAGCGGGATCAGCCAAGCTCCAACGGATGGCGCGCAAGCCCAAGGCAGGATTCAGATGCGTGTCTTCTTTGTGCGCACGGTCCAGCGGCTTGTCCGCACCAATGTCCACGGTGCGAATGGTCACGGGCAAGCCTTGCATGCCCTCTACCGCGCGACGGTAAGCCTGAAATTGCTCTTCTTCGTCGGGCAACGCACCGATGCGCCCCATGAACAAAAACTCACTGCGAAACAAGCCCACACCGACAGCACCAACCCCCAAAGCGGCAGGCGCGTCTTCGGGCATTTCGATGTTGGCCAACAACTCCACACGTTGGTCATCCATCGTCACGGCAGGCGTGTGGCGCAAACGAGATAAGCGCTCGCGCTCCAATTCGGCCTGGCGTTTTTTGAAGCCATATTCGGCCAAGATGATGGAGGACGGATTGACGATGACCACGCCTGCGTCGCCATCAATGATGATCCAGTCGTCTTGACGCACCAACTGGCTGGCCGTGCGTGCGCCCACGACCGCAGGAATGTCCAAACTGCGCGCCACGATGGCGGTGTGTGAGGTCTTGCCCCCCACATCGGTCACAAAACCCGTGAAGACGCTTTGCTTAAACTGCAGCATGTCGGCTGGCGACAAGTCGTGCGCGACCAAGACCAAGGGAACATCCATGCCGTCATCGAGCTGCAGGTCTTGCTGACGAGACGATGGCGAGCGCTTAGACGATGCTTGTGGCACAACATGAGGCACGCCTTTGATGTGGCGCAGCATGCGCTCCACCACTTGCTCCAAATCGCCTTTGCGTTCACGCAAATACGGATCGTCCATCTCGTCAAACTGGCGCGCCACCACATCAAGCTGCGAAGTCAGCGCCCACTCGGCGTTGTAGAACCGGTCTTTGACCCATTGGCTCACGCCATCCGCCAGCATTTCGTCTTGCAAGAGCATCAGGTGCACCTCAAGAATCGCGGCCAGTTCAGGGGGCGATTCTTTGGGCAAGGTGTCATGCAACTGCTGCAACTCTTGCGAGACGGCATCACGGGCTTGCGACAGTCTCAGGAGCTCAGCAGGGATTTGCCCTTCGTCGATGAAATAGTGAGCCACATCCACGCGACTGGATGCCACCAACACCGCACGCCCAATGGCGATACCGCGCGCAACTGCAAGACCGTGGATGGAAAACGTCATGAAGCCCCTTATTCGCCTTCGCCGAACTTGTCGTTGATCAACGCCAACAGTCCGTCCATGGCCTCTTGCTCTTGCGTGCCGTTGGTTTCAAGCTCCACATCGCTGCCAATGCCAGCAGCAAGCATCATGACGCCCATGATGCTTTTGGCATTCACACGGCGCTCGCCTTTGCTGATCCAGACCTCGCACGGGAAGCTGCCCGCGAGTTTGGTGAGTTTGGCAGAGGCTCGGGCATGCAGGCCTAATTTATTGCTGATGGTCGCGGTGGTTTTGATCATGGATTCGACGGTTTTGATTTTGAGGGGCGGTGATCGCCACCTGCATCACGCCTTGCGTGCCGCCCACGAGAGCGCGCGTCACCAAGGCATCTAAAGATTCATGGCGGTAACAGACCGCCCTAAAAAGCATGGGTAAATTCACACCCGCAATGAGCTTGGCGTTGCCATTGTTGGCCACCAATTTTTGCGCCACATTGGCCGGCGTTGCACCAAATATATCGGTCAACACCAACAAGCCTTGACCTTCAGCATGCGCCAAGAGTTGGCGTGCTTGAGCCAAGGTGTCTTCGGGCTCGGCATAGGGCAACACGTCCAATGCAATCACAGTGGCCGCGCACTCTGGGTACACATGCATGGCGCAGTCGCGCATGGCTTGCGCCAAAGGAGCGTGGGCGATGATAAAAATACAGTTGGTCATAACGTGTGCGGGTGCACTTGTGCGAAGGTCTTGTTGTGCATTATCAATGGTCAGATTTGTGCTTCAAGAAATAGCCATAAGACGCCAAGCAGCTGAAGAAGAAAACAGCCATGGCCGCCCTGAAAGCAATAGGCTCAGCATAACCGGCCGTTTGAAAGCCGTCGATCATCAAACCCATGCCCCACTGCACCACAAACACGCCCAAAAACAACACCAAGTTATAGGCAGACAAAGCACGCCCCGCCAAGGCTGACGGAAACGCCATCCCCACGGCGGGCTGTGCCAAGGACACAAAAGAACTGCTGATACAAAACAAGGCCCAAGAGAGCGCCCCAGCATCGACGCCTGCGCAGACGATGTAAATCTGCACGATGAAGTTCAGGGGCACGCCCCACGCCATCAACTTGTTGGCATTCAGGCCACGGGCATACAGCGACGGCGTCACAAGCCCCCAAACCAAAAACGTGAACAACATGCAAACGTTGATCCAAAACAGGCCGGTGGCGGCTTCGAAGGCGGTGTAACCGGCCACCTTGACCATCCAAGGGCCCGCCCACAGGGTTTGCATGGCGATCAAACCGCCGTAGTTGAAAAACCCGATGGGCGTGAGGCTGCGAAAGTACGGATGCCGCCAAACTTGGGCGTAGCTGGCCAAAATGCCTTCTCTGGCGGCCACAGGCGCCCCTTGGGCCCCAGCATCAGCCGGCTCAGGCACACGCCAGCGGGGGACTTGCCAAGCCATCAAGCCCATGGACAACAGCACCAGCAGTGCCAAGCCGACAAAAATCCAACGCCAACCGATGACGGGCAGCAACCACTGCACAGGCAAGGTAGACGCCAACATGCCGAAAGAGCCCGTCATCAACATCCACGAATTGGCGCGCTGCTGCTTTTCAAGCACCAACCAGCGGCGATAGCCCGTCAGTGGGGCCATCAAACAAGCACTCACGCCAACGCCAATCAGCACACGCGACAGCAGCAAGCCCACAAAGCCGTCTGCCCACGCAAAGGCCAAGCAGCCCAAGACCGCCACACCTAAAAAGCTCAGCACCACCTTTTTAGGGCCATGGCTGTCGAGCCAACGCCCCATGGGCAACTGGGTCAACGAAAAGCCAAAAAAGTAGCCGCCAGCCAGCAGACCCAAATCACGCGCATGTAACCCAAACTCAACAGACAACGTGGGCGAGAGCGTGGCGGTGATGGCACGCAGCAAGGCCGATAAAAAATAAGCGCAAGCGAACGCCACAAACACCCACACGGCGGCGCGACGGGACAACAAATCGGTGTTCATGGGAGTTTGATTCCTGAAAAATACTCGTCAGCAATCGCATCCAACTTAGGCGATGGCAGGCTGCCGTAAACAGCGGCTTGATACACCTTGCCATCACGCACAAACCACACCCACTGCACACGGTGCGACGGCGTTGTGACCTGTGTTTTCACTGGCACAGGCATGGCGTCGGCGCCACGCAAGACCCAAGACTGTGCCGAGGCATCAGCGGCTGACATATTCAACGGCGCCAAACTGGCCAAACGCCATGCCGCCATGGCTTCGGTGGACGTCATGTCTGCGGGCAAGGTCATTTGTCCAAAAGTAAATTGCAAATCACTTGCCTCACAGCCTCGCATTTGCAAGCTCGCCACCACGATGTGATCCCCCGATTTCAGGGTAACGTCGCGCTGCCCAGTGTCTGGTTTGCAAGGCATCAGAGCGGTGACGATGCCGTCCTCAAAGCGGACTTCTCGCCAATTCAAGGCGGGCGTGCAGCCCGCCAACACAGTCACCAGCGCACTGAGCACCACGGTTTGCCATATATTTTTCATGGTTCGCATTATCAGGCGCGCTCATGCGGCGGCGGCATACGACAGACGGCTGTCACTTGCATGTCGCCCAACGTCTGTCACTTACCCGACAATTTGCACATGAACTCACTCGACGGTATTCGAATCTTAGATTTATCCCGCGTCTTAGCGGGCCCATGGTGCACCCAAACTTTGGCTGACCTTGGCGCAGACGTCATCAAAATTGAACGCCCCGGCGCCGGCGACGACACGCGCAGCTGGGGCCCTCCCTTTTTGAAGGATGCAGACGGTGCAGACACGCGAGATGCCGCGTATTACTTGGGCGCCAACCGCAACAAACGCTCAGTGACGTGTGACATCGCAACACCCGAAGGACAAGCACTGATTCGCGAATTGGTCAAGTCTTGCGATGTGTTCATCGAGAACTTCAAGGTGGGCGACATGGCCCGCTATGGGCTCGACTTCGCGAGCATGATCGCGATCAACCCACGCTTGGTCTACTGCAGCGTGACCGGCTTTGGCCAGACAGGCCCCTACCGCGAGCGTGCAGGCTACGACTACGCGGTGCAAGGCATTGGCGGGCTCATGAGCATCACGGGCGAGCGCGACGACTTGGGCGGTGGACCACAAAAGGTGGGCGTTGCGGTGGCCGATTTGTTCACGGGCATGTACGCCACCGTGGCCATTTTGGCGGCGCTGCGCCACGCCGAAAAAACAGGCATTGGCCAACAAGTGGACATGGCCTTGCTCGACACGCAAGTGGCGATGCTGGCCAACTTAGGTGCGAACTACTTGGTCTCCGGACAAAAGGAAGGCAAGGTGCCGGGCCGCGCCGGCAATGCCCACCAAAACATCGTGCCATACCAAGTGTTTGAAGTGGCCCCGATGCCAGACGGCACGAAAGACCATTTGATTTTGGCGGTAGGCAACGACGGCCAATATGCCAAATTTTGTACCGTGGCAAACCGTCCAGACTTGGCCAGCGATCCGCGCTTTGTGAAAAATGCCGACCGTGTGCGTCACCGCGCCGTGTTGGTCCCCATTCTTGAAACCGTGATGCTGACGCGCAGCAAATCGGCGTGGCTGGAGGCCCTAGAAGCGGCCAAGGTGCCTTGCGGCGCGATCAATAACTTGGCTGAAGTTTTTGCAGATCCCCACATCAGAGCGCGAGACATGGTGAGCACTTGGGAGCACCCCTTGGCAGGCCCTGTTGAGCTGGTGGCCAGCCCGATGAAGCTCAGCGCAACACCTGTTCGGCAAGACATCACACCACCGACGCTGGGTCAACACACCGACGAAGTACTCCAAGAGTTGCTGCATCTCGACGCTTCAGCCATTGCAAGCCTGCGCCAACAACACATCATTTAAATCACGAGCGCCCATAAAAACGGGGCACGTTCTGAGAACAGTGCCCCGATGTGTCACGCAAGGTGATCTCGCGTGACTTAACCCATCATCAAGTCTTATTTGCTACGGAAGTCGTCGTGGCACGATTTGCAGGTACCCGCAGTGGCGGTGAATGCGGCCTTGAATGCATCTTCTTTGCCTGTTTTGGCGGCTGCGGCCAATTTCACAGATTCGGCTTGGAGCTTGTCGGCGGCTTCTTTGAACTTGGGGGCTTGCGACCAAATTTCGTGTTTCGCTTTGGTGTCGCCCTGATCGGTTCCTTCACCAAAGGCAGCCCAAGGCAATTTGGCCATGCTGGCGACGATGTCGGCATTGGCAGCGGCGGCATTGGCATCAAATGCCACCTTGCCTTGCGCCATGGCGCCTAAACGACCAAAGTGCGCGCCCATCACTGTGAAGCTGGCTTTGCGGTATTTCACCGCGTCTTCCGCTTTGGCGAATTGTGCGGCAGCCGAGAAACTCAGGGCTGCGCTGCTGACAGCGATCAGTGTCAAAAGCATTTTTTCATGGCATCCGTCCTTTGAATATAGAAAATAGAATTGGTTTTTGCGATGCTGAGTTTACGTACTTTATGTGTCGCTGTCTTTTTGATGACAAAGGTCTTTCATGTCTACAAACAATTCCGTCTTAGCTGTTCGAGTTTGGGACTTGCCCACGCGGATTTTTCATGTCTTGTTGCTGACTTCAGTCGCTGGCATGTATGTCACAGGCGAAGTTGGCGACGACTGGCTGCGCTTGCATTTCTTGTTGGGCTACGTTGTCCTGACCCTGATTTTGTTTCGACTGGTATGGGGTTTCGTCGGTGGCTACTGGTCGCGCTTTTCACACTTTATCCCGACACCCAGTCGCTTGCTCACATACGTTGTGGGTTTGCGTCAAAACAAGGCTGAACACACGATTGGCCATAACCCGCTGGGTGCACTCTCTGTGCTGGCCATGCTGTTGGCGTTGCTATTACAGGTTGTCAGTGGCTTTTGCAGCGATGACGAGGTGGCCGCCATGGGTCCTTGGACGCCTCTGATTTCAGGCGACTGGGTGAGTTTTGCCACGAATTACCACACAGAAATAGGCCAAGTGCTTCTGATCCTGCTGATTGCGTTGCATGTGGGCTCTATCGCTTTTTATAAGTTTTTCAAACATGAAGACTTGGTGACGCCCATGCTCAAGGGTGACAAGGCTTTACCGAGCGATACGCCGCCCTCCAAAGACACTGCGGGTACGCGCACACTTGCGGCCGCTGTCTTTGCCACATGTGCCTATGTGGTTTATCGACTGGTTCATTTGGCCTGATGTGGGTCACACACCATCCCTGAATGAAAAAAGCCGCGCAATTGCGCGGCTTTTTCATTCACGTGTTGCAAGTCAGTACGCTGACTTGCTTGTTCCAGTGACTCAGGCCTTGGCTTGGGCCAGCAACGTTGCAGCGTCGCTGACTTCGAATTTGCCTGGGCCTTCATTGTTCAAGGCCACCACTTTGCCGTCTTTGACCAACATCGAGTAGCGGTTGCTGCGCAAGCCCATACCACGTGCGGTCAAATCCAAAGTCAAACCTGTGGCTTTGGCGAAATCTGCGCTGCCATCGGCCAGCATACGAACCTTGTTGCCGACTTTTTGATCGCGGGCCCATGCCCCCATGACGAAAGCATCGTTCACACTCAAGCACCAGATTTCATCCACGCCTGCAGCTTTGAATGCCTCAAAGTTTTCGACATAGCCAGGCACGTGCTTGGCAGAGCAAGTCGGCGTGAATGCGCCGGGCAAGGCAAACAAAGCAATGGTTTTACCGGCAGCGGCTTTGGCCACGTCCACGGCGTTTGGCCCAATGCTGCAACCCTCGCCTTCAACTTCTGAATATTCCATCAGCGTGGCGTGTGGCAGGGTGTCTCCGACTTGAATCATGTTGAATCCTAAAAATGATGCGTACAAAAAAGAAAAACGACCCACATTGTGGGTCGTTTTTCAGGACTTTGCAGGACCGAGGTCCTAAAAGCTTTAAACCGCAGCGGCCTTCTCAACCAAACGGGTCGCAACCCAGTTTTTGGTTTTCGAAATTGGCTTGCTTTCGGTAATCTCGATCACGTCGCCCAAGTGGTATTCACCTGTTTCGTCGTGAGCGTGATATTTGCTCGACTTAGCCACGATCTTGCCGTAGAGCGCGTGTTTCACACGACGCTCGACCAGCACGGTCACGGTTTTAGCACGTTTGTCACTGACCACCTTGCCAATCAAGGTGCGTTTGAGGGATTTCTTAGCGTCCGTCATGTTCACTCCTTACTTGGCGGCTTGCTTTTCAGCAAGAATGGTTTTTGCACGGGCAATACTGCGACGTGTAGAACGCAGTTGTGACGTGTTATTGAGTTGTTGCGTGCCTTTTTGCATGCGCAGACCAAAATGGGCCTTTTGCAGCTCTTTGACTTCGGCTTCGATGCCAGCAACGTCTTTTTGGCGCAGTTCAGCAGCTTTCATTTCTTATCTCTCCTGAATTACTGGCCGATCATGCGGGCCACAAACGTGGTACGCAAGGGCAACTTTGCAGCGGCCAGACGGAATGCTTCACGGGCCAACTCTTCGGGCACACCTACGATTTCGTAGAGAACCTTACCGGGTTGGATTTCAGCCACGTAGTACTCGGGGTTACCTTTACCGTTACCCATACGCACTTCAGCAGGCTTTTGGGAGATCGGCTTGTCAGGGAACACGCGAATCCAGATGCGACCGCCACGCTTCACGTGACGCGAGATCGCACGACGTGCGGCCTCAATTTGACGAGCCGTCAGACGACCGCGATCAGTTGACTTGAGACCGAAGTCACCGAACGCCACCGTGTTGCCACGGGTAGCGATGCCGGTGTTGCGGCCTTTTTGTTCTTTGCGGTATTTACGGCGTGCTGGTTGCAGCATGCTTATTCTCCTTGACCGTCCGCAGCCGTGCCAGTGGTTGCGGGCGCGGCAACCTTACGGACGCGCTTGACGGCAGTTGTAGGGGCATCAGCGGCTTCAGCGGGTTTATCGCTGCCATCCGTTGGTGCGGCATTGGTACCTGCAGGACGACGAGCGCCGCTGCGTGCGGGACGATCACCTGTAGGGCGAGCATCACGACGGGGACCGCGAGGACGACGCTCTTCTTCGCGAGGCTCAACGGCGGCCGGCAGATCGTTACGACCCAAGGTATCGCCTTTGTAGACCCACACCTTGACACCGATGATGCCGTAGGTGGTTTTTGCTTCAGAAGTTGCGTAATCGATGTCTGCGCGCAGGGTGTGAAGTGGCACGCGACCTTCACGATACCACTCGGTACGTGCGATCTCGATGCCGTTCAAACGACCTGCCGACATGATCTTGATACCTTGGGCACCCAGACGCATGGCGTTTTGCATAGCGCGCTTCATAGCGCGACGGAACATGATGCGTTTTTCGAGCTGTTGGGTGATGCTGTCTGCGATCAACTGAGCATCGATTTCAGGCTTGCGCACTTCTTCGATGTTGACTGCAACTGGCACGCCCAAACGAGCTGTCAATTCGCGCTTGAGGTTCTCGATGTCCTCGCCTTTTTTGCCGATCACAACGCCTGGACGAGCCGAGAAGATGGTGATGCGGGCGCTTTTAGCGGGGCGCTCGATGAGAACGCGAGACACAGAAGCGTTTTTCAGCTTGGCCTTCAAGTACTCACGAACTTTGATGTCTTCAGCCAGCATGCCAGCGAAGTCACGGTTGTTCGCGTACCAGCGGCTAGCCCAGTTGCGGCTCACTGCAAGGCGAAAGCCTGTGGGGTGGATTTTTTGTCCCATATCTTCCTATACCTTTCAGTTACCGACTGTCACGTAAACGTGACAAGTAGGCTTGCTGATACTGTTGCCGCGGCCTTTGGCGCGGGCAGTGAAACGCTTGAGCGTGGCACCTTTTTCAACGTAGATGGTTTTCACCTTCAATTCGTCGATGTCAGCACCGTCGTTGTGTTCAGCGTTAGCAATCGCAGATTCCAAAACTTTCTTGACGATGCCCGCAGCTTTTTTCTGCGTGAATGTCAGGATGTTCAGAGCCTGGTCAACTTTTTTGCCGCGGATCATGTCCGCAACCAAACGGCCTTTGTCGACCGACAGACGGACGCCCCTAAGGACTGCACGTGTTTCCATGGTCTTTCCTTATTTCTTCTGGACTTTTTTGTCCGCGGGGTGACCTTTGAAGGTGCGCGTCAAGGCGAATTCGCCGAGCTTATGGCCCACCATCTGGTCGGTGATGTAAACAGGGATGTGTTGTTTGCCGTTATGCACAGCGATGGTCAAGCCGATGAAATCGGGCAAAACCATTGAACGACGCGACCAAGTTTTCACCGGCTTTTTGTCTTTGTTAGCGATGGCCTTATCGACCTTGGCTACCAAATGATGGTCAACAAACGGACCCTTTTTGAGAGAGCGAGTCATTTGTTACCCCTTACTTTTTACGACGCGACACAATCATGACTTGTGTGCGTTTGTTGTTACGGGTACGGTAACCTTTGGTCAGGTTACCCCATGGGTCAACTGCATGACGGCCTTCGCCGGTGCGACCTTCGCCACCGCCGTGTGGGTGATCCACAGGGTTCATAGCGACACCACGCACGGTTGGGCGAATACCCATCCAGCGCTTGACACCAGCTTTACCCAATCGGCGCAGGCTGTGCTCTTCGTTTGCAACTTCACCAATGGTGGCGCGGCAATCGATATGGATCTTGCGAACTTCACCCGAGCGCATACGCACTTGAGCGTAAGTGCCTTCACGCGCCAACAAGGTGGCCGAAGTACCAGCGGAACGCGCGATTTGAGCGCCTTTACCGACTTGCAATTCGATGCAGTGAATGGTTGAACCCACGGGAATGTTACGGATGGGCAATGTGTTGCCTGCACGGATCGGGGCTTCCGAACCGCTCAACAACGTTGCGCCAACTTCCAAACCACGCGGTGCAATGATGTAGCGACGCTCGCCGTCTGCGTAACACACCAAAGCGATGTGTGCCGTACGGTTTGGATCGTATTCAATGCGTTCCACCTTTGCGGGGATAGCGTCTTTGTTACGCTTGAAATCCACCACGCGGTAGTGATACTTGTGACCACCACCCTTATGACGGGTTGTGATGTGACCGTTGTTGTTACGGCCAGCTTTTTGATGCTGGGGTTCCAGCAGCGGCGCGTAAGGGTCACCTTTGTACAGGTGATCACGGGTAACTTTAACGACGCCACGTTGACCGGGCGACGTAGGTTTCATCTTGATGACTGCCATGATTAAGCGGCCTCCCCAGAGATGTTCAGCTCTTGACCAGCTTTGAGCGTCACATAAGCTTTACGAACGTTGTCGCGACGGCCCATGGATTTGCCAAAACGCTTGGACTTGCCTTTGGTGTTCACCACAGAAACGCCTTGCACTTCAACCTTGAACATCAATTCCACAGCGGCCTTGATCTCGGGTTTAGTAGCGTCTTGCAGCACTTTGAAGGTGACGACGTTGCTTTTCTCAGCAACCATGGTGGCCTTTTCGGACACGACGGGAGCGACCAGCAATTGCATCAAACGACCTTCGTCGAATTTGGTTTTTTTCTGTCCGTGGCTCATGCAAACATCTCCTTGAGCTTGTCCATGGCGGCCTTGGTCACCAACACCTTGCGGTAGTGAACCAATGACAGCGGATCAGCGTAACGTGGCTCAACAACCAGCACGTTAGGCAAGTTGCGCGAGGCCAAGTACAAGTTGTCGTCCACTTGATCAGCGATGACCAACACAGACTCAAGGTTCATCGCCTTGAATTTGGCAGCCAACAGCTTGGTCTTAGGAGCGTCAACCGTCAAAGACTCAACCACAGCCAAACGACCTTCGCGGGCCAATTGGGACAAGATCGAAGCCATACCAGCGCGGTACATCTTCTTGTTGATCTTTTGTGTGAAGTTTTCGTCAGGCATGTTCGGGAAAATCCGACCGCCGCCACGCCACAAAGGCGAAGACGTCATACCAGCACGAGCGCGGCCCGTACCTTTTTGCTTGAACGGCTTCTTGGTGGAGTGCTTCACTTGCTCGCGGTCTTTTTGGGCACGAGTGCCTTGACGCGCGTTAGCTTGGTAAGCCACCACGATCTGGTGAACCAGATCTTCGTTGTATTCACGACCGAACACAGCTTCAGGTGCTTCGTATTTAGAAGCAGCTTGACCTTGGTCGTTCAGGAGTTCGACTTGCATCAGTTCGCTCCTTTAGCTTTGACAGCGGGATGCACAGACACGAAACCACCAGCTGAGCCAGGCACTGCGCCACGGATCATCAACAATTGGCGGGCTTCGTCGATGCGAATCACGTCGAGGTTTTGTGTCGTCACAGTGTCAGAGCCCAAGTGGCCTGACATGCGTTTACCGGGGAACACGCGACCTGGGTCTTGTGCCATACCGATAGAACCGGGCACGTTGTGCGAACGGCTGTTACCGTGCGACGCGCGCTGCGACTTGAAGTGGTGACGCTTGATCGTGCCTGCGAAGCCTTTACCGATGGTTGTGCCTTGCACGTCCACCTTTTGGCCCACAACAAACACATCAGACACAGGCACAGTAGCGCCAGCGGCGTACTTAGCTGCGACATCAGCAGTCACTTGGAATTCTTGAATAATTTCACCGGCTTCAACGCCTGCTTTGGCCAAGTGACCAGCCATAGGCTTGGTGACACGAGATGCCTTACGCGCGCCGAATGTGACCTGCAAGGCCACATAGCCGTCGTTTTCCTGGGTTTTCACTTGGGTCACGCGGTTGTTGGACACATCCAACACCGTGACAGGGATCGCATCCCCATCATCAGTGAACAGACGCATCATGCCCACCTTGCGGCCCAGCAATCCCAAACGGATGCTTTGACTCATTGTTTTCTCCAAAACTCTCACCGCAACCACTTCAATTGGCAGTTACGTTTTTACGTGAAAGACGGTTGATAAATCCCTGCACAAAATGCACAGAGCCCGCGAGTATATCGCGAAAACCGCGCCAAGAGCAACTACTCGTTGGCGCGGTGCTTGGAATGGGCTTGAGGCCCACGCCAAAACTGCAATAACGTTTAATTTTTATTGCAATTTGATTTCGACGTCCACGCCCGCTGGCAGATCGAGCTTCATCAAGGCGTCAACTGTTTTATCAGTTGGGTCCACGATGTCCATCAAACGCTGGTGGGTACGGATTTCGAGCTGGTCACGGCTGGTCTTGTTGACGTGCGGTGAACGCAAGATGTCAAAACGCTTCATGCGTGTTGGCAAAGGCACGGGACCTTTGACAATCGCGCCGGTGCGCTTGGCAGTTTCAACGATTTCAGCTGCAGACTGGTCGATCAGTTTGTAGTCAAACGCCTTCAGGCGGATGCGGATTTTTTGCTTCGAGGACATTTAGATTCCTCGATTAGGCAATGATCTTAGCAACCACACCAGCGCCAACGGTCTTGCCGCCTTCGCGAATCGCGAAGCGCAAGCCTTCTTCCATCGCAATCGGGTGGATCAACTTCACAGTGATCGACACGTTGTCACCAGGCATCACCATCTC
>NZ_JAVKLQ010000083.1:0-3514 GCF_031539175.1 Limnohabitans sp.
AACCGTGACGGATGAGGAATTGACTATGATTGAAAACCGATTGAATCATCGCCCCAGAAAGCGACTAGGATTCAAGACACCTCACGAGGTATTCCATGCCTCGTTAAAGCGTGTTGCACTTCGTCCTTGAATCCGCCTCTTATAAGAGCATGACCTTTCAGTTCTACGCGTTGGTCGGCCTGACCTTGGCCTTGATTTTGGCCTCCTTGGGCTGGTTGGTGAACATCGTGCGCAACTTGGTGGGCGGAGAGCCACGCCGCTTGGTCAATGTCACCCACGAAATTGTTCTGGGTAACTTGGAGCAAACCATTGACGTCGCCCCTGGCGACAAGTCCAGCGCATTGGCCAATATTCGCGTGATGGTGGAGAGTTTGCGCTCGAACCAAGCCAAAAACCATCACCGCTTATGGATTGACAACGGACTGGCCTTGATCAATGAAACCGTGCGCAACGAGCATTCGCCCTCGCAGTTGGCCATGGAAATCAGTCAAAAAATGGCCCATTACTTGGATGTTCAAGCATGTGCACTGTACGCCTACGCCTTTGGCGTGGTGGACGACTCCATGATTCAGCGCCAAAAACTCACCCTATTGGGCAGCGAATCACACGACAGCACTGCCTTTCCGCACGAGTTGCCACTGCCCAGCCACCTGCTGAAACAAGCGGCCATCGACGGGCTGCTGCTGCGTAACAAAGATTTGCCCACCGCTTGCCTCGAAGCGCTGGACGCCGCGCATAACGAACAATCACGCCACTTTTTGATCATTCCATTTCAGTTTGAAAACCAGGTGCGCGGCATCTTTGTGGTCAAGTCACGGTACCAATTGCCCGTTCATGTGTCCGAGCTGATGCTGCCCGGCTCAGTGGCCATCGGCGTGGCTTACGAGTCAGCGCAAAACCGCGAAACCTTGTTGGCTTCGTTGATGGATTCGCACCGTCTGACCAACCAGCTGCAAGAAAACCAAGAAAAACTACAAGATAGCCAAATTTCGATTGAGCAACAGATTCAGTATGTGAACGGTCTGTTCTCGTCCATGCAAAGCGGCTTGATCGTGGTGGACGAACTGGGCGACATTCGCGATTGCAACACCGCGTTATTGGGTCTCTCAGGCTTGAGCCGCAAAGAAGTGATCGGTCAACGCAGCACCATTTTGTTTGACGACGACGAAGCCACGCTGACGCTGTTCTTGAACAGCCTGAGCAAAAGTTTGACGCGTTTGGAGTTCATTGAGCCCGGCAGTTACATGAATTTGCTCAACCAAACGCCTTTGGGCTGCGTCCAAATTGACGCAGATGGCTGCATTCAGTTTGCCAACTCGCGTGCCAATCAAATGACGGGCTACTTTGGGAAAGAATTGATAGGCCAACCCTTGTCAGTCCTCAGCCCAGCGCCTTTGCGAGCCAAATACACCAAACTCTTGCAGAGTTTCTTGGACGACAAAAACGACCAGAAAACCGGCTACAGCGGCTTGCTCTATCTGCAAACCAAAGAGGGTGAACAACTCACGATCGAGTTGGGCAT
This sequence comes from Limnohabitans sp., assembly GCF_031539175.1. Classification (GTDB taxonomy): domain Bacteria; phylum Pseudomonadota; class Gammaproteobacteria; order Burkholderiales; family Burkholderiaceae_C; genus Limnohabitans. The sequence goes on from NZ_JAVKLQ010000083.1 coordinate 1,523, forward strand.
GGTCAACCACACCGTCAACGGTCAACGCACCGTGCTGGCGTTCATACGCAACGAGCACGACCTGCCTTGGTCGGTGACCATCACCACCACCTTGAACCGCTTGGTGAATGATGACGACGAGTCGGTGGTGACTTTGCTGAAGAACAAAAAAGGGCCGAGCACGCCTGTGCGGATTTCGTCGTCCATCATGTTCAGCGTGCGAGGCATTCCCGAACAAACCGTCATCAACGTGCACGACGTGTCGTCGCTGATTCATAAAAACGAGCAAATCAAACTGCAAAACAGTTTGCTCGAAAAAACCATGGATGCCATGCAAGATGGCGTGCTGCGAATCGACAGAAGCGGCGCCTTGCTCAGTGCCAACCCAAAGGCATTGGAACTTTTTGGTTACGCCAAGGTTCATGTGCTGGGCCACACACTGGGGGCGTTGTTGCCCTCCGCCGACAACAACCAGCTAATTGAACATTGGGTGCCCGAGTATCACGGCGACGTGATGCAACGTTTGTACGACATGGACCCAGAGCGCTTTTGGCAACGCCTCGCCGACATGCCCTACCCCGTGCTGGGCTTTGACGCTTCCGAGCGCGTGAAGTTCACCAATTTGGCCAGTCAAACCTTTTTGGGCTACGCCCACCACAGCCTGCACGGGCACCATTTGTTGTCGATTTTGACCAAAGCTTGCTTGGACGAACTGCCACAACCCGTCAGCCTGCACAGCTTGACCACGCTCGCCACAGAAGCCAAAGTGCTGAATTGGCTCAAGTCGGATCAAAACGTGGTGTCCGAGAGCACACAGTTTTTCACGGTAAAAACTGACACCGAACTCTGGGTGATTGCCTGCTTAGGCAACAGCGTCGAAGAAGCCAAGGCCCAAACCATGCACGCTGTACAAAACGTGGAATGGGTGGTGAACCAGCACGAAGGCGAACAAATTCCTGTGGTGTTGACCGCCGCGCCGTTGCGTGATGCGCAAGGCCTGATCACCGGCGCCGTCATCACGATGAAGGACATGCGTGAGTTCAAGGAAAAAGAAGCCGAAAACCTGCGCATGGTCCAAAAAATGGAGCAATCGCAGCGCTTAGACGCGTTGGGCCAACTCGCTGCTGGTGTGGCGCATGACTTCAACAACCTCTTGGGCGTGATCCAAAACCATGCCGAATTGGTAGAAATGAAGATCGGCGAAGACTCCAAGGCCGCGAAAAACCTCAGCGCCATCATGCAGGCCACCACCCGCGCACGTGACATCGTGATCAAGCTCAACGGCTTAGGCCGCGAGCGCCCGCCCGAGGAAGAGGAAGAAAACCTCACACTGTTTGAGTTGTCCCCGGTCATTGACGAAACCAAGTCGCTCTTGCAAGCCAGCCTGAAAGGCATTGACATTGCCATCGAACCCGTCACACCCGATGCGGCCAACGTGCAACTCAAAGGCCAAAGCGGCAGCTTGCAACAAGTGCTGGTCAACCTGTGCGTGAACGCCAGCCACGCGATCGGTGAACGTCGCGACGGGCGCATCGTCATTTCGGCCTCGCGCCCGACAGAAAACACCGTGGCCGTGGCCGTGATCGACAACGGCAGCGGCATCCCGCCCGAGACCTTGCCACGCATTTTTGAACCGTTCTTCACCACCAAAGAAGTGGGCAAAGGCACCGGTTTGGGCCTCGCCATGGTGCGCAGCATCGTCACACGCATGGGCGGCAGCATTGACTGCCAATCCGAAATGGGCGTGGGGACCAGCTTCATCGTGACCCTGCCGTTTTTCCGTTGATGCCTCTTTTTGGGGCGGATTCATCCATAATGCCGTTATCATTTTTTTCGAAATTAGCAATTAATCTAGAAAAACAATTTTTAATAAACGGCGGATTCAAGGACGAAGTGCAACAAAGATGAACTGGTTATAGGTGGCTGAGGATGCGAGAGCATCATGGCCGCTTTAACCGCCAAATCGAAATTGCCCAATGTACAAGCACCTCAGCCGAGAAGAACGATACCAAA
>NZ_JAVKLQ010000084.1:0-64550 GCF_031539175.1 Limnohabitans sp.
AAACCGTGACGGATGAGGAATTGACTATGATTGAAAACCGATTGAATCATCGCCCCAGAAAGCGACTAGGATTCAAGACACCTCACGAGGTATTCCATGCCTCGTTAAAGCGTGTTGCACTTCGTCCTTGAATCCGCCTCGTCTATGCGTGTGGGTTCCAAGCATTCATGCTTATGGTCGTTCCGGAGGAAGATCAGCCGTGGCTTTGAGCTCACAGGCATGACGCCACTCCACCGTGGACTTGATGGCCAAGGTCACCAGCGCCAACAAAGCCAACAGCGAGGCCACGGCAAACGCGGCCACCGATTGGTATTCGTTGTACAAAATTTCCACATGCAAAGGCATGGTGTTGGTTTGTCCGCGGATGTGGCCCGACACCACCGACACCGCACCAAACTCCCCCATGGCACGGGCATTACACAAGATGACGCCGTAAATCAAACCCCACTTGATGTTGGGCAGCGTGACATACCAAAAGGTTTGCCAGCCTGTGGCACCCAACACGATGGCCGCTTGCTCTTCGTCATTGCCCTGCGCTTGCATGAGTGGAATCAACTCACGCGCGATGAAGGGAAACGTCACAAACACCGTGGCCAACACAATGCCGGGCACTGCAAAAATGATTTTGATGTCGTGTTCTTGCAGCCACGGGCCAAACCAGCCTTGGGCGCCAAACATCAGCACATAAATCAAACCCGCCACCACGGGCGACACCGAGAACGGCAAGTCCACCAGCGTGGTTAAAAACGCTTTTCCCGTGAACTCATACTTGGCAATGGCCCATGCAGCGGCCACACCAAACACCAAGTTCAAAGGCACGGCAATGAGTGCGGTGATGAAGGTCAAGCGAATGGCCGACCATGCATCAGGCTCTTGCAACGCCACCCAATAGGCATCCAAGCCTTTGCGCAAGGCTTCGGTGAACACCGCCGCCAAGGGCAAGACCAAGAAGAAAAACATGAACGTCAGCGCCACGCCAATCAGGCTGTAGCGCACCCATGCGGGTTCAGTCGTACCCGCTTGTGCGCGGCGCTGTGAAGGGTTCATGGTCGTGCTCATGCTGGGGCTCCTGTGCGGCGGCGCTGCCAAGCTTGCAAAGCGTTGATGACCAACAACAACACGAATGAAATCACCAACATGACCACAGCCACAGCTGTCGCACCGGCGTAGTCGTATTGCTCCAACTTACCAATGATGATGAGCGGCGTGATTTCAGACACCATGGGCATATTCCCAGCAATGAAAATGACCGAGCCATATTCGCCAATGGCACGTGCAAAGGCCATGGCAAAACCAGTCAGCAAGGCTGGTGCGATGCTGGGGAAGATCACACGGGTAAAGGTTTGCCAACGTGTGGCCCCCAAACAAGTGGCGGCTTCTTCCAATTCTTTCTCGGCGTCTTCCAACACCGGCTGCACCGTGCGCACCACAAATGGCAAGCCAATGAAGATGAGGGCAATCACCACACCGTTGGGGTTGAAGGCGAGCTGAATACCCAAGGGCTCCAAGTACTGGCCTACCCAGCCGTTGCCGGCCAGCAGGGCAGTGAGCGAAATACCAGCCACCGCAGTAGGCAAAGCAAAGGGCAAGTCCACCAAGGCATCGACCACCTTCTTGCCAAAGAAGTTGTAGCGAACCAGCACCCAAGCCACAAGCAAACCAAACACCACATTCACCAAGGCAGCGATGAGCGACGCACCAAACGTGAGTCGGTACGACGCCATCACACGTGGACCTGTGACAGCCGCCACAAATTGGTCCCACGTCAGAGTGAACGTTTTGAACAGCAGGGCGGAGAGCGGAATCAACACGATCAAGCTCAAATACGTGAGCGTGAATCCCAGCGTGATGTTGAAGCCAGGAAGAACACGCGTAGGTCGAAACATGTGGCTCATGCGATTTGAAATCCTAAAGATGAGCTGGAGGCCACTGCACTGGCTGCAGGTTGGGTGAGTAACGGTGACCCCACCAAAGATTGCAGCAAGGCCAAGCCCAGAGGCCATTCACCAAAGCCAGACTCAATGTTGATGTGGCCTGCGTTTTGTAAACGCACAAACTCACTGCCCCACGCTCGGGCATAGGCCCCGGCCGTGCGCACGGGGCAAAACGGATCGTTGCTGCTGGCCACCAACACACTGCGATAGGGCAAGGCGTGGTACGGAACAGGCGCAAAGTCGACCAGCGGGCCTCGACGCTCAGGGTCCGCAGGCGCCACCAACAATGCACCTTGAATGCGCGCTGCGACCTCAGGGGGTAAATGCGTTGTCGCAATGCAGCCCAAGCTGTGTGCAATGACCACGACTGGCCCAGGTTGCGCCAAGATGGTGTCGCTGATACAACGCACCCAAGCATTTCGTGTGGGCTGCATCCAGTCGTCTTGCTTGACACGCACGGAACCGACCAAAGATTCGGCCCACAAACTTTGCCAATGGCCAGAACCAGAGTCGCGCCAACCAGGGACGATGATGAGGGTGGGTATTTGAGACATGGCCGCGATTGTGTGCAAGCCCTCTTAAATCACAAACTACAGTTTTGTAGTTTGTTAATAGCCAACTCATCTATACAGCGACAGGCCGCATGAGGCCAAAGGTCTTGATGTTTGACGGACAATGCTTCAGTTGTATTTTTCACGCTGGAGATCACCCCATGCACTCACTTCTGACCCGTCGCCCGCTGCAAACCTTGGCCACCCTCGTTTTACTGACTGCAGGCTCCATCAACGCATGGGCAGGCAAAACCCTAGACACCGTCAAACAACGCGACCACGTGGTGTGCGGCGTGAACACAGGCTTGGCCGGTTTTGGTGCCGCAGACAGCCAAGGCAAATGGGCGGGGTTGGATGTGGACGTGTGCCGTGCCGTCGCCGCAGCCGTGTTGGGCAATGCTGAGAAGGTGCGCTACGTGCCTTTGTCTGCCCCGCAACGCTTTACAGCCTTGCAATCGGGCGAGGTGGATGTGCTCTCACGCAACACCACCTTCACGTTGACGCGCGATGCCTCCATGGGGTTGCACCAAACCGCCGTGACGTATTACGACGGCCAAGGCTTCATGACGCCCGCGAAGAGCAACATCAAAAGTGCCAAGCAACTCAAAGGCGCCACCGTGTGCGTGCAATCAGGCACCACCACCGAAAAGAACCTGACCGACTTTTCGCGCGCCAACAAACTCGACATCAAACCCGTGGTGTTTGAAAAATTTGATGCCGCCAATGCTGCCTACTTTGCGGGTCGATGCAAGGCCTACACCACAGACGCATCAAGCTTGGCCTCTATCCGAGCCAAAGAAGCGAAGACGCCCAAAGATCACGTCATCCTCCCCGAGTTGATTTCTAAAGAACCTTTGGGACCCTTGGTGCGCCGTGGTGACGACGAATGGCTGGCCATCGTCAAATGGACGGTGTATGGCTTGATCGAGGCCGAAGAAGTCGGTATCACCGCAGCAACCGTTGACAAACTGAAAGCCGAAAGCACAGACCCTGTGGTGCTGCGTTTGTTGGGCAAATCTGACGACACCGGCAAACTGCTGGGCTTGGACCGCGAATGGCTGGCTCGTGCCATCGGCGCTGTGGGCAACTACGGTGAAATTTTCGAACGCCACTTGGGCGAGAAAACACCCATGGCGCTCAAACGCGGCTTGAACGCGCAGTGGAACAAAGGCGGTTTGCAATACGCCATGCCCATCCGCTGACCCACATCCAGCCTTTGCACTGACTCACCATGCCACTGCACAGCCGACGTACACGCGCCCTGCTCTACCAAGCCATCTTGGTTTCACTGTTGCTGGGCTTAGGCTATTGGCTGTTGAACAACACGCTGACCAACTTGCGTGCGCGCGGTATTCAAAGCGGCTTTGACTTTTTGTTCGACACCGCGGGCTTTGACATCGGTGAATCGATGGTCACTTACGAGTCGACCCATGCCTATTGGCAAGCTTTTGTCGTGGGCTTGCTCAATACCTTGCGCGTCTCGGTGTTGGGCATCGTGATCTGCACTGTGTGGGGAACCTTGCTGGGTCTGGGCCGTGTGTCAAACAACGCCTTGGCCCGTGGCCTGTGCTACGGCTACACCGAACTGTTTCGCAACATTCCCTTGCTGCTGCAACTCTTCATGTGGTACGTGCTGCTGGTGGAATTCATGCCCGACACCGATGCGCCTTTGCACTTCAACGACTGGCTCTTTTTGAGCAAGGGGGGGCTCACGATGCCTTGGTTGATGCCTGCCGATGGGGCTTGGTTATGGGACGTGCCGGTGTGGCGCACGGTCGACGGTGTAGGCGAAGTCACTGGCGGCGCCAGCGTGACGCCTGAATTCTTGGCGTTGACGTGGGGCTTGAGTTTGTACACCTCCGCTTTTGTGGCGGAGTTGGTGCGTGGCGGCATCACCGCGGTGCCGCATGGTCAAACTGAAGCCGCGAAAAGTATTGGTTTGTCCGCTTGGCAAACACAGCGCTTGGTGGTGTTGCCACAGGCCATGCGCGTGGTCATACCGCCCTTGACCAACCAGTATTTGAACTTGATCAAAAACTCATCGCTGGCCGTGGCCATTGGCTACCCCGATTTGGTCAACATTTCCAACACCGCACTGAACCAAACAGGCCGCGCCGTGGAATGCATTGCCATCGTGATGGCGGTGTACCTGAGCCTGTCTTTGCTGACCTCTGCGCTGATGAATGCGTACAACCGTCGCATGGCCTTGAAGGCACGCTGATGACCACGCCTCACCTCACCCACAGGTCAATCTCGGCCAAACCTGCCCCCGTGGCAAAGACCCCTCTCTTGACGCGGTGCCAAACCCATCTGTGGCCCACCAAAGGCCAAGCCACCATCACGGCGTTGTTAGTGGCTGGGCTGCTGTGGTGGCTACCAACAGTTCTCAGTTGGGGGCTATGGCACGCGGTATGGCACGCAGAGGCTGACAGTTGCCAAGCCTTGCGAGGTGTTGGCGCATGCTGGGGCGTAGTGAGTGAAAAATACAGACTCATCTTGCTCGGGCGTTACCCCTTTGATGCGCAATGGCGCCCCGTCGTTGCCACACTCGCCCTCGTCAGCGTGGTGGTGGTGAGTTGTCTGCCCTTCTTTTGGCGTCGCAGTTTGGCCTTGTTGTGGGTGGCCGTGTGGTTGCTGTTTTTTGGTTTGATGGGCGGCGGCACTTGGTGGGGCATACCGACGGGTTTGCGCTGGGTGCCCAGCGACCAATGGGGCGGCCTGCCTTTGACTTTGATGCTGGCCACACTGGCCATCACCTTGGCATTCCCCTTGGGCGTTGTGCTTGCATTGGGGCGACAAAGCACACTTCCCGCCTTACGCAGCGTGTGCGTGGGTTACATCGAGTTGGTGCGCGGCGTGCCTTTGATTTCGGTGTTGTTCATGGCCAGCTTCATGTTCCCGCTGCTCTTACCCAGCGGCACCTCACCCGATGTGTTGCTGCGCGTGTTGGTAGGCATCACCTTGTTCTCAGCGGCTTACACCGCCGAAATTGTGCGCGGTGGGTTGCAAGCTGTTTCGCTGGGACAAGTGGAAGCAGCTGCCACCTTAGGCCTGAGCTACTGGCAAACCCAACGCTTAGTGGTTCTGCCCCAAGCACTGACCCATGTGGTGCCAGGACTGATGAACAACTTCATCGCCATCTTCAAAGACACCTCACTGGTGACCATCGTGAGCTTGTACGAACTCTCGGGCGCTTTGGGGCTGGCCATCAGCGGAGACCCCAACTGGCGACCTTTCAAAATCGAAGGCTACCTGTTCATCACCCTGATTTACTTTGTTTTTTGTTTCGCCATGTCGCGCTACAGCCTCTGGGTAGAGCGCCAACTTGCGCACCGCTGATGCATCCACAAGGAACCCCCGTGTCTGACCCCATTCTTCGGTTCGAAAACGTCAACAAATGGTTTGGCAATTTTCATGCGCTGCGCGACATCAATTTGAGCGTGCAACGCGGCGAGCGCCTTGTCATTTGCGGCCCCTCGGGCTCGGGCAAATCCACCCTGATTCGTTGTATCAACCGTTTGGAAGAACACCAAGAAGGCCAACTCACCGTCGCTGGCGTGACGTTGAACGACAACTTGCGTGACATCGACCAAGTGCGTCGCCAAGTGGGCATGGTGTTTCAGCAGTTCAATTTGTTTCCGCATCTCACCGTGCTCGAAAACCTCACACTGTCCCCCATTTTTGTTGGAAAACTGTCGGTGGATGACGCCAACAAAAAGGCCATGCAACAACTCGAGCGCGTGCGCATCGCCGACCAAGCACACAAGTACCCGCTACAACTCTCAGGCGGGCAACAGCAACGCGTGGCGATTGCTCGGGCCTTGTGCCTGAGCCCACAAATCATGCTGTTTGATGAGCCGACATCGGCCCTCGACCCCGAGATGATTCAAGAGGTGTTAGAGGTGATGACCGAGTTGGCACAGCAAGGCATCACCATGCTGTGCGTGACCCACGAAATGGGCTTTGCACGCGCCGTGGCCGACCGCGTGGTGTTCATGGATCAAGGTCAAATCGTGGAAGAAGCCGCACCCGCTGAGTTTTTTGAGAACCCACGCCACCCACGTACACAGGCATTTTTAGCCAAGATCATTGGCCATTGACACCCGCATTGGGATGCGCGGGTCGTCGCAGTCCTAAATGTTCGCGCAATGTGCGCCCCGTGTACTCGGTGCGAAACAAGCCACGACGTTGCAACTCGGGGATCACCAAGTCGACAAAGTCTTTCAAGCCATGCGGCAAGGTGGGTGACAAGATATTGAACCCGTCTGCCGCCCCTGTGGTGAACCAATGTTCGAGTTGATCGGCAATGGACTCGGGCGTCCCCACCACAGTCCAATGACCGCGCCCTGTGGCCACGCGCTTGTACAAATCACGAATGCTCAAGTTGTCACGTTGCGCCATGTTGTTGAACAACGCGTGGCGACTCTTCCAGCCCTCGCCCACAGGCAAGTCGACAGGAAATGGACCATCGATGGGGTAAGCCGACAAATCGATATTGCCCAAAAATGCAGACAACAAACCCACGCCCAACACCGGATCAATCAGGTCTTGCAATTGGTCAAACTTGTCCTGTGCCTCCTGCTGCGTACGTCCGACAAAGGGCGAAATACCTGGCAAGATTTTGAGATCGCTCTCAGTGCGTCCCCACGCTGGTAAACGAGACTTGAGCGAGCTGTAAAAACCGCGGGCATCGTCCACCGTTTGTTGCGCCGTGAACACCAGCTCAGCAGATGCGGCTGCCAAATCTTGCCCATCGTTGGAGGATCCCGCTTGCACAAACACAGGATAGCCCTGAGGCGAGCGCGGCGCTTGCAACGAACCGCTCACCTGAAAGTGAGCTCCCTCATGCGCGACACGGTGCAGCTTGGTCGTGTCAAAGAAACGGTTGTTGGCTTTGTCATGGGTAAAGGCATCGTCTTCCCATGAATCCCACAAGCCTTTCACAACTTGCATGTACTCATGCGCGATTTTGTAGCGTTCGGCATGTTCAATTTGGTGTGGCAGCCCGAAGGAATGGGCTTCAAACTCACTGCCCGATGTCACCAAATTCCAGCCACCTCGCCCACCACTCAAATGGTCAAGTGTGGCGAACTTACGGGCCAAGTGGTAAGGCGGCAAATAGGTCGTGGACACCGTCGCCACCAAGCCAATGCGATCGGTCACAGCAGCCAGCGCAGATTGCACCAGCATCGGGTCAAACACATGAGGCAAAGCGTTGCGGGTCAGCATGTCGGCAGGCGCTTGGCTCATGCCGACGTTGTCTGCGAAAAAAATGGCGTCAAATTTGGCGGCTTCAGCCAAACGCGCCCATTCTTTCAAGGTGTTCAGTTGGGTGTAGCCGTTCGGGTCTACATCCGGATGGCGCCAAGCGGCCAGATGATGACCGGCGCCAAAGAAAAAGGCGCCCAGATGGAGTTGTCGTTTAGGTTGTGTCATGTGGAGTTTCTCCGTCTGAGCGCAAGGCTTCAAGGTTTGGGGCTACAACTTAGCGATCGAGACTTCGGTCGACTTGACCAAGGCCACCACCTCCGAGCCCACCACCAAAGCAAGGTCATCGACCGAACGTGTGGTGATGACCGAGGTGACGACGCCCCACGGGGTTTCGACATCGATTTCTGACACGACATCGCCGCGAATGATTTCGCGCACTTTGCCTTTGAATTGATTGCGAACGTTGATTGCTTGAATGGACATGGGTTTCTCCTTAAAAGTCCGTGGTAAAAAATAGTTAAACAGCCCAGCGCAAACCATGCGCGGGCAAGCCCGGCCACGACACGTCGTTGACAGGTTGTTCGGTGTCGGGTTGCTGCAGCACGCGGTCCAAGATGCGTTTTTCTAAGGCGGCGAATCTGACGTCACCACGCGAACGTGGTCGGGGAAGGTCAATGCGCTCGTCGAATGACACGGTGCCGTCTTCAATCAAGATGACGCGATCGGCCAACGCCACCGCCTCTTGCACATCGTGGGTCACCAACAGCGCTGTGAAGCCGTTGTCACGCCAGAGCTGTTCGATCAAGGTGTGCATCTCAATGCGCGTCAAAGCATCCAATGCACCCAAAGGTTCATCCAACAACAATAAACGTGGCTGATGCACCAAGGCGCGCGCCAAGGCGACGCGTTGGCGTTGACCGCCCGAGAGCTTGGCGGGCCACTCGTTCAATCGGTCCCCGAGGCCCACCTGCGCCAACACCTTGGCCGCAGCATGACGTTGCGATTCGGGCAAGCCGAGTGCCACGTTGTCGAGCACGCGACGCCACGGCAAAAGACGTGCTTCTTGGAACATGATGCGGGTGTCGTGACTCAAACCCTTGATCACTTGATCATCGATTTGAAGCTGCCCTTGGGTTGGCGTTTCCAAACCGGCAATCAAACGCAGCAAGGTGCTTTTGCCACAACCACTGCGTCCCACGATGGCGACAAACTCGCCAGGCTCGATGGTCAACAAGGCGTTGTGCAGCACTTGGCGCTCGCCATACGCTTTGCCTAAATGGCGTGCTTCTAAGCGCACGCCTTGGTGTGTGTGTGTCATGTGAGGCTCATTTCCTTATTGATAACCTGGGTGCCAGCGCAGCCAATATCGCTCTAGCCCTTTGGCAAACACATCGGCCAATTTGCCCAAGATCGCGTAGAGCAAGATACCCACCAGCACAACATCGGTTTGCAAAAACTCACGGGCATTCATGGTGAGATAACCAATACCAGCTTGCGCCGAGATGGTTTCGGCCACGATCAAAATCACCCACATCAGTCCCAGCGAGAAGCGCAGCCCCACCAAAACGGACGACATCGCCCCGGGCAAGATGATGTGGCGGTACAAACCCCAGCGCGACAAACCGTAGGTCCGGCCCATCTCGATCAAACCAGGGTCTACATTGCGAATGCCATGAAAGGTATTGATGTAGATCGGGAAGAAAACAGCCACCGCAATCAAAAAGAGTTTGGCAATCTCATCAATACCAAACCACAAAATGACCAACGGAATCAAGGCCAAGGCCGGAATGTTGCGCACCATCTGAATGGAAGAGTCCAGCAGTGTTTCAGCCCAACGGATCGATCCTGTCAAAAGGCCCAACACCAAACCCAAACCGCCCCCAACCGCCAAACCCAGCAAAGCACGACCTGCACTGATTTGCACATGTTTCGCCAACTCACCAGACAAGGCCAAAGCCCACGCCGCATCGACCACCGCCAATGGCGCCGGCAACACACGCACCGACATCCAACCTTGCGACGACGCGATTTGCCACACACTCACCAAAAGCACAGGCACCAACCAAGGCAGCAAACGCTCAGCCACAACTTGCAAAAAACGCTGCACTTTGAGCCAAGGCCACCACGTTGACTTCGATGCCACGTACCAAGCGGGCTGTGCAAATGCAGATTCCAAACTGCACAAGGCCTCGAGATCTTTATGGGAAGAAGACATAGCGGCCGCCTTAACTCTGAGACACACGTTTTTCAACGGGCACCAAGTTGTTCGCCATCACCTCGCCAAAGGGGCTGACCCAATTGACATCGGTGGCCGCGCTGGCTGTGCTTGCCAAATCCAAATGGGGGAACACCAACTCTGCAAAACGGTAGGTCTCTTCCAAATGCGGATAGCCCGAGAGCACAAAGGTGTCTGCGCCCAAGGCTTGGTACTCTTTCAAGCGCTTGGCGATGGTTTCACCATCCCCGACCAAAGCCGTGCCTGCACCACCCCGCACCAAACCAACTCCGGCCCAGAGGTTAGGACTGATCTCTAACTTGCTTCGGTTGCCACCGTGCAGTTCACGCATCCGGCGTTGACCCTCAGAGTCCATGCTGGCCAAACCGGCTTGCGCTTTGGCAATGGTGGCGTCATCCAAATGTTTGATCAAATCTTCGGCAGCAGCCCAAGCCTCCTCGTTGGTCTCGCGTGGAATGACATGCAAGCGCACACCCAACTTCACCTTGCGACCATGCTTGGCAGCGCGTTGGCGAATGTCGTCAAACTTCTTCGCCACCTCCTCGGGCGGCTCGCCCCAAGTGAGGTACAGCTCGACTTTTTCCGCCGCTAAATCGTGGGCCGCATCAGACGACCCTCCAAAGTAGATCGGTGGATACGGACGTTGCACGGGAGGGAAGAGTTGGCGTGCGCCTTTGACCTTCAGGTGCTTGCCCTCAAAGTTCACCGTTTCCCCAGAAAGCACGCGTGTGTAAATGTCCAAAAACTCACGCGCATGCTCGTAACGTTCGTCATGACTCAAAAACGTGCCATCGGCCTCCAAGTCGCTGCTGTCACCACCTGCCACCAAGTTGACCAAAAGACGGCCTTCGCTGAGTCGATCAAAGGTGGCCGTTTGACGTGCCGCCACAGTCGGAGACATGATGCTGGGACGCAAGGCCACCAAAAACTTCAAGCGTTGTGTCACGGGAATCAAACTGGCTGCCGCAATCCATGGGTCTTCGCACGAGCGGCCTGTGGGCAAGAGCACGCCGCCATAGCCCAGCGTGTCAGCCGCTTGGGCAATTTGTTTCATGTAGTGATGATCGACCGCGCGCGCCCCTTGCGAGGTGCCTAGGTAACGGCCATCGCCGTGCAGAGGAATAAACCAAAAAATATTCATGATGTGCTTTCTTAATTCAAGGCGTTGTTTAAAAAGGTGTGCGGCACCGCTTCAGCGCGCAAAGCGCCAGACGATGTCCGACACCTTCACGGGTTTTGGAATCAGTGACAAACGCGTAAAAGCATCGGCCACGTTTTGTTGAGCCACCACGGCTTCGGCATTGAGCAAACCCACAGGCGAACGCGGGCGGCGCTTCAAAAACAAGCTGACCACACCCGCATCGAGGCCGCTGAAATCCGCAATCAACTTGATGGTTTCCGGACGATGCTCTTGTGCAAAGCGGTCCGCACGACTGAGTTCTTGAAACAAGACCTCGACAACTTCGGGGTGGTGATTGGCCAGTGCGATGGAAGACAAATAGAACGAGTTGTTGCCCGACAAACCCTGCCCTGTGGCGATGACGCGGGTTGGCACAGAAAGCTCCGTAGCGGCATAAAACGGGTCCCAAATGACCCACGCGTCGACACTCTTGCGCTCAAAAGCAGCACGAGCATCTGCAGGGGTCAAATAGATGGGCTGTATATCGCTCCACAACAAGCCGGCCTTCTCCACGGCACGCACCAACAAATAATGCGCACTGGAGCCTTTTTGCAAGGCAATCTTTTTGCCTTTCAGATCGACCAAGGTTTTGATGGCGGAGTCTTGCAACACCAACAAAGCTGAGCTTTCAGGTTTGGCGGGCTCGGCCCCCACGTAATACAAATCTTTGCCTGCAGCTTGGGCGAACACGGGCGGCGAGTCACCCGTCAACCCAAACTCCAAAGCGCCGACCGACAAGGCTTCGAGCAACTGAGGGCCAGCAGGAAACTCGACCCACGACACCTTGGTGTTTGGGAACCGTTTTTCCAGTACACCTTGTTGCTTCAAGATCACCAAATTGACGGCCGACTTTTGGTAACCGATGCGCAAAAGTTCGAGAGGCTTGGCCGTTTTGTCTCTGCCCTGTGCCCAAGTGGTAGATAGGCCCACAGGGGCCGTCAAGCCCCAAGCTGTTGCAGACATGGCCAGAAATTGCAACAAACCTCTGCGGTTGATGCTGGATGCGGTCTGACGACGTTGAGAGAAAAGGTGTGGATGTGTCATGGCAACTCCGAGATCACAGCGCTCAGTTCAAACTCACCGGTGCGGCGTGCCGCAGGTTGAGCTTCTTAGGAATGAGCTTCAGTTCAAAGAAGGTGTTGGCAATGTCTTGCTGTTCGCTCAAGATGTCTTGCGTGACGGCCGCGGTACCGTACGCCGCGCGGTTCACATAAACCTCGGTGATGCTCTTGTCCAAGCCCAGCACTTGGGCCAACTCAACGGCAGCAGCGGCTTTGTTTTTAGACACCCAGGTGTCAATGCCATTGACCTCTTCAATCGCGATGCGCAAAACGTCTGCGTTGTGTGTGGCAAATTCACGGGAGGTGAAGTAGTAGCCACGGTTGTTCGCCACGCCCGTGGCATCCGCCAAGATCTGAGCATTCAATGTCTTTTGAGCTGCGGCGAGGAAGGGGTCCCAAATGATCCAAGCATCGACCGCGCCCTTTTCGAAGGCAGCACGGGCATCAGGGGGTGGCAAGAACACCGATTGAACATCGGTGTACTTCAAACCATTCTTCTCCAACAACTTGGCCAAAAAATACTGCACATTGGAGCCCTTGTTGTAGGCGATGCGCTTGCCCTTGAGATCCGCCACTGTTTGAATCGGTGAGCCTTTAGGCACGATGAGGGCTTCCAAACGAGGGCGCGGCACGGTGGCTGCCGCATACACCAGAGGTGCGCCAGCGGCTTGCGCAAAGATGGGCGGGGCTTCGCCCACATCACCAAAATCAATCGCACCCACATTCAGGGCTTCGAGTTGCACAGGACCGGCATTGACTTCGGTCCATGTCACGTTCACGCCTAACGGAGCCAAACGCTTCTCTAAAGTGCCACGACCTTTGAGAATAGAGAGCCAGCCTTTTTGATGGCCGATACGCAAAGTGCGTGTGGCTTTTTGGGCCTGGGCAGATGTAGAGGCCCACAGCGTACCGGCAGCGGTGGAGGCCACAACGGCTGTCGTCGTGAGGAAGCGGCGGCGAGAAATATCAGAACGTAAGGTCATACAAACTTTCTTTTTGAAATGTGCAGGCAAGGCTTCGCCCATGCCGCTGGCACAGCGGTTTCTAAAAATCAGGAAGAAGAGGTCTAAGAAAGATGCCCGTGAGAAACAGGCATCGCCATGCGTTTACACGCTACATCGCACCTGAGAAAACGGCACTGACGAGAAGCGCCCCGCGTTAGTGAGCGACAAATGCTCATTCACCAAGGTGTTGACGGCGTCATCCAATCGCTCGCCGATATCGTCGGCGACGTGGTAACCCCCTTCGGGATTGACCACCACTTGCGCGTCGGTGGCATAAATACCGGGCAAGATATGTTTAGCGCCCAGCGACTGCAGCACAGGCCGCAACGCATAGTCCAAAGCCAACATGTGATGCGGACTGCCACCTGTTGCTAAGGGCAACACGGTTTTGCCTTTGAGCGCGGTTTGCGGCAGTAAATCCAAAAACACTTTCAACACCCCGCTGTAAGCCGCCTTGTAAACCGGCGTGGCAACCACCACGATGTCGGCGGCATCCACTTGCGCGGTGGCGCGTATCACGGCGGGATTGCCAAAATCAGCAAGCAACAGCGCCTGTGGTGGCAAGTCACGAACACGCAGCGTTTCAACCTGTGCGCCTCTGAAGGCCAAGCGCTGTCCGGTGGCATTCAACAAGGCAGCGGTTCGTGAACGCTCGGAGGGACTGCCTGCAATCAAAAGTACGGTCATGGCAGATCACTTTTTCAAATAGATTTGGTCAAAACTACCACCGTCGGCAAAGTGGTCTTTGTCGGCTTTGGTCCATCCACCAAAGGCTTGGTCGATGGTGAACAACGACAGCTTGGGCAGCTGCTTGACGTACTTTGCTTGTGCTTTGGCAGAGATCGGGCGATAGAAGTTTTTGCCCGCGATGTCTTGGCCTTCGTCGGTGTAGAGGTAGTTCAAATACGCTTCGGCCACTTTGCGCGTGCCCTTGCGGTCTACGTTTTTATCGACGAGGGTGACTGGGGGTTCAGCCAAGATGCTGATGGACGGATAAACGATGTCCACCTTGCTACCAAACTCTTTCTCCAACAAATGCGCTTCGTTTTCCCAAGAAATAAACACATCGCCTTGGTTGCGCTGCGCAAAAGTCACGGACGAACCACGCGCCCCCGTATCGAGCACCGGCACGTTTTTGTAGAGCGCCGCCACAAAGTCTTTGGCCTTCGCGTCGCCACCGTATTTGCGTTTGGCAAACTCCCACGCGGCCAAATAATTCCAACGCGCGCCTCCTGATGTTTTGGGGTTGGGCGTGATCACGCTGATGCCGGGTTTGACCAAATCGTCCCAGTCTTTGATACCTTTGGGGTTGCCTTGACGCACCACCAACACAATGGTGGAGGTGTAAGGCGCCGAGTTGTGGGGCAAGCGTTTTTGCCAATCTTGTGGAATCAAGCTACCGTGTTTGTAGAGCGCGTCCACATCACCAGCCAACGCCAAGGTGACGACATCAGCATCGATCCCGTCAATCACGGAACGGGCTTGTTTACCCGACCCGCCGTGCGATTGCTTGATGCTCACGTCTTGGCCGGTTTGCGCTTTCCAATGTTTGGCAAACGCGGCATTGAACTCTGCATACAACTCACGCGTCGGGTCGTAGGACACATTCAACAACGTGACTGGCGACTGCGCTGCTGAAAATCCGCTGACGGCCAATAAGGCCGTAGCCGCGAGTGCCTTGAGAAAGTGTTGGCGTTGAATCATCTGTGTTCCCTTTGAATTCATCTGAAAAATTTCGATGGGTGAATTCTGAGAGCGTTGTGCTCAAAAGGGAACGACTGAGTTTTTGGTTGTTAATTACCAAATCATCTAAGGCTTATTCCATCGGCATGTGACGTCGTTCACACTCAAAGCGAGTTGACGGGAATTTTCAAGTACGACACGCCGTTGTCTTCCTTGGGCGGCAGCTCCCCCGCGCGGATGTTGATTTGCACGGCAGGCAAGATCAGCACTGGCATGGCCAAGGTGGCGTCACGCGTGGTGCGCATGCGAATGAACTCGGCTTCTTCGATGCCATCGTGCAAATGGATGTTGTGCGCACGTTGCTCGGCCACCGTGGTTTCAAAACGGATGGGGCGATCGTTGGGTGGGTAGTCATGGCACATGAAAAGGCGTGTCCGGGGCGGCAAGCTCAACAGTTTGCGCGTCGACGCGTACAAGGTCTTGGCATCACCCCCAGGAAAATCACAGCGTGCTGAACCGACATCGGGCATGAACAAGGTGTCGCCCACAAACACCGCATCGCCAATTTGATAAGCCACACAAGCAGGCGTGTGTCCAGGGACAAACAAGGTGTGCCCCGTTAAGTTGCCAATGGCGAAGGCTTCGTTGTCTTTCAACAGGTGATTGAACTGTGTGCCGTCTTCTTTGAAACTAGGCTCCAAGTTAAAAATACCTTTAAAGACACGTTGCACCGCTGTGATGTGATCGCCAATCGCTGTTTGACCACCCAGTTGCGATTTCAAATAGGGTGCAGCGGTGAGGTGATCGGCATGTGCATGGGTTTCTAAAATCCACGCCACATTGAGTTTTTTCTGACGCACAAATGCAATCACTTTGTCTGCTGATTCGGTGCTTGTACGACCCGATTTCGGGTCGTAATCCAGCACGGAGTCAATGATGGCGCAGGCACTGCCCTCGTTCTCATAAACCACGTAAGTGACGGTCCATGTGGCAGGGTCAAAAATACCGTGGACAACAGGGTTTAAAACAGACGACATGGGCGGCCTTTTAAATATAAGAATTAGCTGATATATTAACGCCATTTCGCAATTCCTGCATCCATCAACAAGGAAGCTTTGCCATGCAAATCGATTGGAACCATTTCACCCCTTGGATGTCGCTGGCCGGCGGCATCTTGCTAGGCGTGGCATCGGCCATGTTCATCTTGGTCAATGGCCGAATTTTGGGTATCAGCGGTATCTTGGGTGGACTGTTAGCCCCTAAAGTGCGCGATGCCAGTTGGCGGATTGCGTTTTTATTAGGCATCTTTGTATCGCCACTTGCTGCGCGACTGTTGTTTCCAAGTGACTGGATCAGCGTCCCGAGAATTGATGCTGGCTGGGGCACCTTGATTGCAGCAGGCTTGATGGTCGGCTTGGGAACCCGCTATGGCTCAGGCTGTACCAGTGGTCATGGCGTATGTGGCTTGAGCCGTTTGTCCCCTCGATCATTGGTGGCCACCCTGTCGTTCATGGCGGCTGGCTTTGCCATCGTTTTTGTGATTCGCCACGTCATTTAAGGAGCCCGACATGCATCGTCTTTCTGAATTCATCGTGGGCCTTTTGTTTGGACTGGGCTTGCTGCTGTCAGGGATGACAGACCCTGGCAAAGTGCAAAGTTTTTTAGACTTGGCCGGCGCTTGGGATCCGTCGCTGGCGTTCGTCATGGGGGGTGGGATTTTGGTCGGCGTCGTGGCCTTTGGTCTTGCTAAAAAGCGCACAACCAACTTCTTGGGCGGTGCCTTGCATTTACCAACCGCCACACACATCGACAAACGCCTGGTGCTCGGCGGCTTGCTGTTTGGCGCGGGATGGGGACTGGCTGGTTTTTGTCCCGGTCCTGCCTTGGTGTCCATGGCGGGCG
Source organism: Limnohabitans sp. (assembly GCF_031539175.1). Taxonomy (GTDB): domain Bacteria; phylum Pseudomonadota; class Gammaproteobacteria; order Burkholderiales; family Burkholderiaceae_C; genus Limnohabitans. The sequence goes on from NZ_JAVKLQ010000084.1 coordinate 16,763, forward strand.
GTCAAGACAAAGCGCTGGTTTTTGTGTTGGCCATGCTGCTTGGCATGGGGCTCTATGAATGGACAGAACAGAACATACACGCCAAGCAGATTTTGTAAACTCAGCATTTGCCACACACACAAGGATTCAGATGAGCGTTCAAATCACCCAGCACAATCCCAGCTTTGCCACTGCACCACAAATTGATCCTCAAGACATGGCTGCCATTGCTGCACATGGCTTCACCACCGTGATCAACAACCGCCCCGATGGTGAAGGTGGTCCAGCCCAGCCCACCTCGGCACAGATGGCCGCCGCCGCCGCCGCGGCTGGCTTGAGTTACCACTACCTGCCCGTGATCAGTGGTCAAATCACGCCTGAACAAACGCAGCAATTCGCGGCCCTGATGAAAGCGGCAACCGGACCTGTGTTGGCGTTTTGTCGCAGCGGCGCACGCTCTACCAATATTTGGAGCATGGGCCGCTGAGCAAACCCAGCGCCCGTCTATGCCAACTTAGGCGGCAAAGCCTGGGTTGGGTAACACACCCTCCAGCTTGGGCGTGTTCAGCGTACGTTTGGACACTTTGCCACCGCTGGCTTTGAGCCACTGCTCAGCCACTTCCCAAACGGGTTTCAGATTTTGATGCTTAGCCTCTTCGGCCACAGGCGCCCAACCCGCCACTTTGTATTTCTTATTGGCGTCGATGAGTTTGCCTTTGAGGCGCATCTCACCAATGCGGCTGCCCATTTTTTCGTTGGGACGGCATACGTATTCGAGGCCACCCACACGCACCATGTCACCGCCCTGTTGGTAATACGGGTCGGGATTGAACAAGTTGTCGCACACGTCTTCGAGCACGGTCTTGATGGTCTCGCCAGTCATCTCGGACACGGTAGCGTAAGAGTAAGTCGTGGCTGTCATGTCCATCAACCACTCGCGTGTGATGGCTTGACCAGGCAACAAAGACGTGCCCCAACGGAAGCCGGGGGAAAAGGCCATGTCAGCACCTTGCACATCCATCAAGGCGTCAAGCAGCAACTGGTCACCCGTGCCGTTGAAGTTGCCACGGCGGTACAAGGTGCCTTCGGTGATGGCTAACTTTTCATTCAGCTTGGTTTCATAAGGCGCACGAATTTTGGTGATGAGCGCATCCATCTCTTTGTCGGCAGGCAACATGTTGGAGAAGATGGGCAGCAACTTATAGCGGAAGTCGGTGATCTTTTTGTTCTTCACCTCAAAGTCGAGCACGCCCAAGAACTTGCCGTTCGAGCCCGCGTTGGTGACGATGGTTTTGCCGCCTTTGTTATTGACCAACGCAGCCACAGGCATGCCGTCGTGGGTATGACCGCCCAAGATGGCGTCGATGCCGCTGACACGGCTGGCCATCTTCAAGTCCACATCCATGCCGTTGTGTGACAACACGACCACCACCTGCGCCCCTTTGGCACGGGCTTCATCCACCATCTTTTGCATGTTCTCGTCTTGGATGCCAAAGGCCCAATCGGCCACCATGTAACGCGGGTTGGCAATCGGCGTGTACGGAAAGGCTTGACCAATGATGGCGCAAGGCACGCCATTCATTTCACGAATGACATAAGGCTTGAACACGGGATCGCCAAAGTCTTGGGTCTTGATGTTTTGTGCCACAAAATCGACCTTGCCCGCAAAGTCTTTCTCGACAATTTCGGTCACACGCGCCATGCCGTAGGTGAACTCCCAGTGACCGGTCATCACGTCTACGCCGAGCAATTTACAAGCGTCGACCATGTCTTGCCCGTTGGTCCACAACGAGGTGGCAGAGCCTTGCCAAGTGTCGCCACCATCCAACAGCAATGCACCTGGGCGGCTGGCTTTGAGGCGCTTGACCAAGGTGGCCAAGTGTGCGAAACCACCCACTTTGCCGTAGCGCTTGGCGGCCACTTCAAAGTTCAAATAGCTCATGCCATAGGCTTCAGCGCTGCCCGGGCGCACGCCCGCCGTTTTGAGCAGATGCTCACCCACCAAATGGGGTAACTGTCCCTTCATGCTGCCAATGCCCAGATTGACACTGGGCTCACGGAAGTAAATGGGTTTGAGCTGCGCGTGGCAGTCGGTCATGTGCAGGAATGACACTTGTCCAAACTTTGGAATGTCATATAAGCCATGCGCTGCTGTCCCTGCATCGGACTGGGCAAATGCATTCATGTTGAGGCCTGCCATCGCGCCAGCCCCCATGACCTGCATGAATTCGCGTTTGGTTAAATTCATATCATCACCTACTTATTTAAAGAACGTAGAAAAGCCGCAGACGATTGCTCATGCTGCGGCTCTTTGGGAGATTACTTGTTGACAGGCGACGCTGGGTCGAGCAACAAAGCCATGACGTTTTTGATTTGCGTTTCGGTCAAGATACCCTTGTGAGCGAAACGTGGCATGTTGGAACACGCGTTGTAGGCGCGTGCATTTTGAATCTTGCCCCAGGTGTATTCCACGATGGGTTTGGACTCTGCGCTGTCAGGGTTGGTCACGCCGCGCAATTTGCCGTAGTGATAAAGGCTGGGGCCCAGCGTGCCGTAAGACAACTCTTCTTTGCTGATCTGGTGGCAGTTGTAGCAATTACCACCATTGACCGATCCTTCTTTGTCGGTCCAAGTTTTACCGGCACCGCTTTGCGCAATTTTCTCGCCCTCTTTCCAATCGCCTAAAAACTTGCCGTCTGAAGGTGGTTTGATCGTGGCCATGTTGCGCGCTTCAATAGCTTCTGCCACTTTGGCATCCAAGGCCACGCCGGTCTGTTCGGACTCAGCGCACAAACGGTTGTCTTCGTCAGGACTCAAGCGGTCTAATTTGGCTTGGCCTTCTGCGCGAAATGAACGCGCCACAATGTCTTGGGTGAATTGGTCAAGATCAGCCTTGGATGGCAAAGATGTCGTACATCCCGACAACAAAGCGGCGGCAATGGCAATCAAGCCGAGGGTGTAGGTACGGTTCATGAGAAGTCCTTAGCGTTTGATGGCTGGCGCAATGGCTTCACCACCTTGACCGTTCACGCCCATGTAAACACCCAAGGCGATGGTTGCATCACTGGCGAACAGGGGGAATGGAAAGCGCTGTTGGCGGTAGCAATCATTCAAACGCAGTTGCATCCCCCACATTTGACCGTTGGACACGCGGTAAGCCGGCCAAGCCCCAAAACCGTTACCAGCGCCTGGATTTTTGGTGAGATTGGGCAAGTCTTGTAGGCGAATGCGTTTGTCATCTTGCGAGTGACACGTGGCGCATGCAAAGTCGTGCGAGCCGCCTCGCATGAAGAACAAGCGCTTGCCTGCTTCATACATTTTTCGTTCTTCAAGGTGACTTTGCGACAAATTGAATTTCATGCCCTTGGACTCGGCGGAGATCCAAGTGGCGATGGCCGTCACATTGTTTTGTTCGCCTTTGCCAAAGGGTGTCTTGGCAATCTCTTCACCGTTGAAGCCTTGCAACTCTTGCATGCAGGTGACCAAACGTGACTCGAGGTCTTGCACACGGCCAGTGTCTGAGAAGTAACGGGGCAACTCGACCCAAGCGCCTTTGACAACACCTGCGCCTTTGCCCAAATCGCATTTCTCAAGCGACGAATTTTTAGGACCGCGTTTTTGTTTCCACAGGTCTTCACCTTTGGCTTCAAACAAATCGGCGGGGTTACCGTCTTGTAGCATGGCGCGGTACTCCGCGATGCTGTCGGCCGACGATTTTTGGGCGAACGCAGCGGCCGACAAGCCAATGAGCCCTAGGGCAATAACTATTTTTTTCATGCGTGTCTCCACTGCGTTCAGGGTCATTACGAAACGGTAGCTTCGTCAGAGCGTGTATCGCCCTTGTTGTCTTTCCAAACCACGCCCACTTTGTCACCGGCCTTAGCGCCTTTGATGGTGAATTGCAGGAACGGATTTTTAGAAACGGCAGGGCCCCACTCGGCAGTCATGACGACTTTGCCATTCAGGGTAGCTGTCACGTCTTGGATGTGCCAAGCGGGAATGAGTTTGCCGGTGCCGTCTTTGCGTTGACCGGATTCCATTTCGTGGCTCATCAAGACACGGATGGTTGCTTTGTCGCCAGCTGCTTGGGCGCGAATGCGCATTGGATCTGCCATGTTATTTCTCCTGATATTTCTAGATTAGCCGCCGCAGCCGCCGAGTGTCACTTTGACTTCTTTCTTGGCGAAAAAAGCTTTGCCGTCGTTGGTGATAGCCACGGCATACACATCCGACGATTGGCCCATCTTTGAACGTGTGGCGAAGTTGGCTTCAACATCAGGGCTCACGTTGAACATCGCAATCAAAGCCGATGGATTTTTCTCAACCAATAACAACACACGCTTGACATTCGCCAAAGTGGTGCTCACGCCCAAGGGCACCACAGCGCCGTTTTCAGCGATGTCTGGGCCAGTGATGGTGACGTCTTTGCTTTCCACGGGGGCTGAGCCACCCATGGCTTTGACAGCTTCTGCAACGCTCTTGGCGTCAAAGGCTGCCTTTTCAAACGCTTGTGCGTATTGTGGGAACAGGCCAGTAGAGGCCAAGAGGCCTGCAACAGCGGCGCTGTGCTTGAGGGTCTCACGACGAGTTTGCATGTAATGCTCCTAAAAAAGGTTTGGGTTTATTTTGCCGCACCAGCGGCGAGCCAGTTGGCAATGATCTTGATGTCCCCATCAGAGGCACTTTGGGCCGGCATTGGGATGGAGCCCCAGATGCCCACACCACCGGCTTTGATCTTGCCTGCCAAGTAATCCACTTTGCCCGGATACTTTTTAGCTATCTCATTGAAGCTTGGCCCCACCACTTTGGTGTTTTGTGCGTGACACGCGGTGCAATTGTGCTTACCCAACAAAGCCAAAGCGGGCTCAACCGCTTTGACAGGTGGTTTGGCTGCAGCAGAGGTAACGGCAACATTGCCTAACGTGGCTGTTTTATTTTCAGGTGTCAATGTATTGGCGCCGTGCTGCTGACCCACCAAACGGTTTTGATCCGCCAAATTGCCATGCGCATTGCGGGCGTAGTCTGGCAGCATGGAGGCCACTTTAGCTTCGGGGACGCAGTCTTTCATACAGGCCACGTTGGCGGTGTCAGGCTTGGGTGTGACGTTGAACTCTTTGCCGGCCCACATCGCGTGCTTGGTGGTCATGCCATTGCGGTTGGGCATGCGCTTTTGCACCTCGGCGATGTTTTTGTCGGTCAACACAAAGTTTTCGGGCACCACATCGGCCAAGCTCAAAAGATACGCGGTGACCGAGTACACCTCATCAGGCTTGAGTGACTTAGGCGCAGTCCACGGCATGGCACGGTTGATGTAGTCCCACAGGGTAGACACCGTGGCCACTTTCATCATCGTGGTGCGGCCTGGGAAATCGGATCGCTTCAAGTTGGCCACGTTGCCGGTTTTGATGTCGTCTTTGGTTGTGCCGCCCACCAAAGGGCTGAACACTTCATTGGACTCACCAAACACACCGTGACAGTGGGCGCACTTGGCCTCCCACAAGTCTTGACCTTGAGCAACCGAGCCTGAGCCTGCGGGCAGACCTTTGAAATCGGGGCGCACATCAATATCCCATGCGGCCACCTCTTTGGCAGTTGCAGGACGACCCACGCCAGGGTACGCCGTGCTTTGTGCGCTGGCAAAGCCAGCAGCAGCCAGCAGAGCTGTGGTCAAAACGACTTTACGAAACTTGGACATTCTTGACCTCGCCGTTTTCTTGCACCAACCAAGATTGGATGGCGTTGTTGTGATAGATCGAACGGGTACCACGCGCTGCACGCAAGTGCTTGTATGTGGGTTGAACAAAACCCGTTTCGTCTGTTGCACGACTTTGGATGATGGCGGGTTTACCGTCCCACACCCAGTCGATGTTGAAGCGTGTCAGCGCTTTGCTGAGCACTGGTGTTTCCAAACGCGCTTGACGCCAATTACGGCCACCGTCGACCGACACGTCAACCTTTTGAATCTTGCCGCGACCCGACCATGCCAAACCAGTGATGTTGTAGAAACCTTTGTCCAACAAAACTTGGCCACCAGAAGGCGTGGTCACCACGCTCTTGCACTCTTGGATGTTGGTGTACTGACGGTGTTGACCATCAGGCATCAAGTCCATGTAATGCACGGCTTCGTCTTTGGCCGCGTAGGGCATGTCACCCACTTCAATGCGGCGTAGGTACTTGACCCAGCTCACACCTTGAATGCCAGGCACGATCAGGCGCAAGGGGTAGCCGTTTTCTGGGCGCAGCATTTCGCCGTTTTGGCCGTAGGCCACCAACACTTCGCCAGACAAGATCAGGCTCATAGGGATGGTGCGGGTCATGGATGAACCATCGCCACCTTCGGCCAAGATGAATTTGGCATTCTTGAAGTCAGCGCCCGCAATTTCGAGCAAGGTGATGAGTGGCACCCCTGTGAACTCGCTGCACGACACCATACCGTGTGTGTATTGCACCGTCGGCACTGCCACGTTGCCCCACTCGACCGCCGTGTTTGCACCGCACTCGATGAAGTGGAAACGTGAGACGGACGGCAAACGCATGATTTCGTCCATAGTGAACACCTTGGGGGTTTTCACCATGCCGTTGATCATGAAGCGGTGCTTAGAGGGGTCGATGTCCCACCAGCCTTGGTGGTGACGCTCAAAGTGCAAACCACTCGGTGTGACGATGCCAAACAAGGACTGCAAAGGTGCGAACGACACCGAAGCCTGCGTGGTTTGCGTCAAACCTGGGCTTTGACGACGTTGCACGTTCGATTCGAACTTGGACGGTATGCCATAGCCATTGTTGGCAGCCACACCTTGGCCGAGGCCTGTGGCGTGCTCAGGCAGGTTCAAGATATTGGGATCCCCGCCCTCTGTGGGCACGGGGTTGCCTTGGGCCAAAGCCATAGGTGCTGCAGCACCTGCGGCAGCAGCGGCAAACGCGCTGCGAATGAAGCTGCGGCGACCGTTTTTACTTTCTGCAATGACAGTGCTGATGCCGTCACGGTCTAAAAAGTTTTCGGGCGCCTTTTGAATGCGTCCCGATTGAATGCCATCTGGTGTTTTCACAGACAGTCCTTCCACATCAAGTTATATATCAACAACCGCTAATATAAATCATCTCTGATGCGATGCTTATCGGGTTTACGCCATAACCCAAATTAACTTAACGAAACTTGTAGTGATGTTTGTTCAAGACAGCAGCAACGGCGTTCGTATCTTCAGGAAAAAAACCCAGGTTCAACTCGGTGTTGCAATACTCCACCATGCCGCGCAAAGCTCCTGCCGTGTTGATGCGACCTTTCGGTTTGTAAATCGCGCTGCCATTGCCTCCGACGCGACGAATGTGGCATTCGTTGCATTGGTTTTCAGCGATCAATTTTTCACCGGCTTGCAGATCTGCATCTTTGAACAGCGGGTGTTGCTGGGCGTTTGCGATGCTCGCACCAGTCAACAAAAGCCCAATAAAAAACTTTTTCATAGGGTGCCTTCTCGTTACTTATCTTGCAACAGCGCAGGTAACAAGACCTTGTAATGTCGACCTTGCTTGTCCAACGGCTCCATCACACCCGCACGCACCAAGGCGGAGACTTCACGACTCACAGTTTCTAACTTGAGGTCCATCATGGCGCCCATATCGTCACGTCCAAACAAAGTGGCTGTCCCGTTTTCTGATACTTCATGCATTTTGTGAATAAAGTGAAGCACACGCTGGCGAGCGCTGCCAAAGTTCAGCTCGGCCAACCAATCGTCAGCCTGTTTCAAAGCACTTTGCCACTTCTCCATTAGCTTACGGTGCAGGCGCGGGCTATTGGCCCCAAGCTGGTGAATCACATCCAGCGGGATGCGGCACAACGACACTTCACTCAAAGCTACGGCTTGGCTGTCATAGTGGTTCGTAGCCAACGCCTCCAAGCCCACCACATCACCCGGAAACAAAACACGCACCACACGCTCTCGCCCATCCGCTGTGACACGCACCAGCTTAACCATACCTTTGCGCAATGTGAACACCCCTAGCGCTTTATCAGACTCGTCATACAACGACTGGCCAGACTGATAAACCAAATCATCAATCGGTGCATGGATGAGGTTGAAGTCTTCCTCATTCAAATCAGCAAACAGCACCATATCGCGAATACCGCAATTGCGGCAGTCGGATGTGCCGCGCCAAGCAGACTCTGTTTGAATAGGAATCATGTGCCCACCACCACGCGACGAGCCAGCGCCAGTTGCTCATCCAAGTAAGCGCCATAGAAATCAGGCAAATAGGCACCCTTCAACCGTGTGGCGACCTCGCGCCCTTGTGGACCAAAAAATAAAACTGTGGGAGCCAACTTGATACCCTGCTTGCGTACCCATGCATCGTGCGTAAGGACCGTGCCGTCAAAGTCAACCAAGACACGGCTGTCGCGCATATCCACTTGCACCACCTGCAGACCAGAAGCACGCAAAGGTTGCAAATAGTTCTCGCGCACCACTTTGCAAAATGCACAACCATGCAGGCTAACCATCACCACCAAAGGCTGCTTGACACGCAGTGCTTGATCAAGCGAAGCAACCAAAGAATCCGTACTAGGCAAAGCAACCAACGTTGTCGCCGCTGCCCCCAGCGGACCTAAACCCGCCACGCCAGCGGCCAAGCCTTGCAAGGCTTGGCGTCGAGAGAAGCATGTGGTCTGATTCACTTGGATTCATGCTCCATCAGCAAATAGGTGTTGTAGGCGTTCATACGATTGGCTGATTTAAAAAGAGGCATTTTCTCAAACTTCGACCAATCCGTGCTGGTGTAAGCGCTTTCAAACGGCTCCATGTCTTTGGCGGCTCGACCCATGGCTTCGCGCAAATAAATCAAGTAATCACGCGTCAAGGTCATGTCACCTTTGGGGTCGTTGGAGATAGGGCCATGGCCCGGAACTATCCAACGGGTGTCAAACTGAAGCAGGTTTCGCATGGCCTCTATCCAATGTCGGCTGTCTGCTTGGCCCACAAAGGGAATGCGATTACGAAACACCAAGTCACCCGCAAACAACACTTTTTGTTTTGGCAAATACACCACCAAATCTTCGGCGGTATGTGAGGGACCTACAGGCTGAATGTCAAAACGCACACCACCCACCATGAGCATTTTTGACGCAGTCAACCATTCATCAGCAGGCACCAACCGAGTTTTCTCGTCCACCCAAGGCCAGAGCTCTTGGCGTGAAATTTCCAAGCGCAAACGCGCTGCGTCTGAGGTGAGGTATTCACGCGCAGCGCCATGCGCCACGATGCGCGCACCCAAATCTTGAAACACCTGCAAACCATAAATATGGTCAGCGTGGTAATGGGTCAGCACCACGGTGTGAATAGGCTTGTCTGTCACCTTGGCAATCTCGACGACCAAGCGATGCGCCAGCTCAGGTGAGCCCAAAGCATCGATCACCACCACCCCTGCAGGCGTGACCACAAAACCCGCATTCGAAATAAAGTTTTGATTCGCCGAGGACCCCATCTCCGACACGCCCTCCACGTAGTACACGTTGGGCACCACTTCCTTGGCTTGCATCAGCGGTTGAGTTGCCGTCTCTTGAGGCAACAGATTTTCTGCATGTGCTGAGATGGCAAGGCCCAGGCAAGCCAGCCACAAACTCACGCACAGTGAACGAACAAACGGGGCTTTCACAATCACTTCTCCCATAGTGGCAAGCGTGATCGCATTTGATGTGTATCAAGTTTCACGCAAGCCAGAGCGCTTAGCATAGTCCAAATATAAGCTTAGACTAAATCATATGACTCTCACCGCACTCAATGAAGCCTATGGCGAGCCCTATGTTTTAGCCACTGGTGGTTTGTTCATCGGCTTGTTATTTGGCTTTTTTGCCCAACGCTCTAAGTTTTGTTTGCGTGCGGCTGTGGTGGAGTTTTGGCACCGCCAATTTGGCGAGAAGCTGTCCGTTTGGCTTCTCACATTTTCAGCGGCTGTCATTGCGATTCAAGGTTTGATCGTGCTGGGTTATTTAGATGTCAGTACCGCACGGCAGTTGGCCTCGCGTGGCAGTCTCTCGGGTGCATTGATCGGCGGTTTGATGTTTGGCGCAGGCATGATCATGACGCGCGGATGCGCCAGCCGCTTGCTGATCTTGTCTGCCAATGGCAACTTGCGAGCTCTGCTGTCGGGCTTGATTTTTGCCGTCACTGCGCAATCGGCCTTGTCGGGGGCACTCGCGCCTTTGCGCCAAGAAATTACCAATTGGTGGACCGTCGAAGGCGGCAGCAGCCGTGATCTGCTGGCCATTTTGGGCTGGAGCCACAGCACAGGCCTGGTTGTGGGGGGCATTTGGCTGCTGGCCGCTCTTTACTTCACCACACGTACGACGCAACGTACTTGGATGTGGGTGGGAGGTATTGGCACAGGCTTGAGCGTGGCCATGGCTTGGTGGTTTTCATACAGTTTGTCAACAGCATCATTTGAAGTGGTGCATATTCAAGGCATCACATTCAGCGGACCTTCGGCCGAATGGTTGATGCGCGTTTTAGCGCCCAACCCACCGGCCATTGGTTTTGATTTTGGGTTGTTGCCGGGCGTATTTTTAGGCTCATTTTTCGCTGCTTGGATGGGCAAAGAGCTCAAACTCGAAGGGTTCAAAGACGGTTATGCCATGCGCAGATACATCGTAGGCGCCATCTTTATGGGCTTTGGCGCGATGCTGGCTGGCGGTTGCGCGGTGGGGGCTGGCGTGACAGGGGGTGCCATCTTCGCCCTCACAGCTTGGACAGCACTCATTGGCATGTGGCTGGGCGCAGGCTTGGTCGACCGCTGGATGGATGCACCGCCCGCCAGCGCGCCCACCTTGATACAACCCTAAAACGACCACCGAATCCACCTCTTACGCTATAGTTTTCTTGCTTTGACAATACGCCATCACTGGGTAAACCCCCTGATGGCGTTTTGTTATTCTGGATATATTACCGATCACTGATTGATCTACCCTGTTCAACGAGGTCTTGATGAAAACAACAACTCCCCACTGGATGCGTCTGCTGGCCACTACCACTTTGGCACTGGGCGTGAGCGCCTCTGCATACGCCCAAGACAAAGCCACGCAACTGCACAACCGCGCGACCGCTGCCATGTGCGCCAACTGCCACGGCACCGATGGCCGCACCATCGAAGGCTCAGCGATTCCTTCACTGGTGGGCATGCCCAAAGACTACATGGTGTTGCAGATGAAAGCCTTCAAAGACGGCAGCCGTCCTGCCACAGTGATGCACCAAATCACCAAGGGCTTGACCGACGCACAAATCGACACCATCGCCAATCACTACGCCTCGATCAAGCGTTAATCAAGGATTCATCATGAAACGTCGCAGTTTTGTTCAAGCCTCTATGGCGCTTGGTTCATTGGGTGCTCTTGGCAGCATGGTGGGTTGTGCTTCTGTGGGTCGTGTGCCCGAAAAAGCACGCGTCATCGTCATCGGTGGCGGCTATGGCGGTGCCACAGCCGCCAAATACGTGCGCATGTTGTCTAACTACCAAATTGATGTCACCTTGATCGAACCCAATGGTGAATTTGTATCTTGCCCCATCTCCAATTTGGTCATCGGCGGCAGTAAAACCATGGCCGATATCACCACACCGTACGACAAGCTCTCGGGCAAGCACGGCGTCAACATCGTCCGTGACTACGTCGCCAGCGTAGACCCCATCAAGAAAACTGTCACCTTGGCCAGCGGTCCCACCATTCGCTATGACAAGCTGGTCATGTCGCCCGGCATCGACTTGATGTTCAACACCATCGAAGGCCTGAAAGAAGCCAGCGTATCTGGTCAAATTTTGCAAGCTTGGAAAGGCGGCCCAGAAACCTTGGCCTTGCGCAAGCAACTCGAAGCGATGGACGACGGTGGCGTGTACGCCATCACCATCCCAGAGGCACCCTACCGCTGCCCTCCTGGGCCGTACGAGCGTGCAAGCCAAGTGGCGCATTACTTCAAGCAACACAAGCCCAAGTCGAAAGTGCTGATCTTGGATGCCAACCAAGACGTCACCTCCAAAGGCCCCTTGTTCAAGAAATTCTGGGCGGACAACTACAAGGGAATTTTGGAGTACGTGCCACAGCACAAAGTCGTGGCCGTTGACGCCAAGACGAACACCTTGAAATTCGAAATCCAAAACGACATCCAAGCGAACGTTCTGAACGTATTGCCCGCCATGCGAGCAGGTGGCATTGCCGTGCAGTCGAACTTGGCCAACATCAACGCCCGCTGGTGCGGCGTGCACTACCAAACTTTCGAGTCCACACAAGCCAAAGACATACACGTCATTGGCGACTCGATCATGATTGCACCGCTCATGCCCAAGTCTGGCCACATGGCTAACTCGCATGGCAAGGTCACCGCCGCGGCCATCGTGGCAGAGCTGTCCGATATGCCTGTCAATCCGGCGCCGTTCTTGAGCAACACCTGCTACAGCTTTGTGAACGACAAGCTGGTGGTGCACGTCGCCTCAGTTCACCAGTACGACGCCAAAGACAAAACCTACAAAACCGTACCCGGTTCTGGCGGTGTGTCACCCGCGCCCAATGAACTCGAAGGCATTTATGCGTGGAACTGGGCTCAAAACATTTGGGCTGACAGCCTAATGTGAGAAGACGCCGCATGAACATCCTCAAATACTTTTCACACACATTTGGCGCCTTGATATTGACATTGAGCTTTGGCTTTGTACATGCTCAAGACATCAAAGTGGTCTACCACGTCAACACGGGTGTCGAAACGGCTGCGGGCATTTTGGGCAATGTGCGCAACCACTTGAGTGCCGACCCCAGCGCCAAGATCGTGGTGGTGACACACGGTGTGGGCATCGACTTTTTGCTGGACGGAGCCAAAGACAGCAAAGGCCGAGAGTTCAGTGGCGTGGTCAGTGATTTGAGCAGCAAAGGCGTGCAGTTCCGGGTGTGCAACAACACCTTGGTCTCACGCAATGTGGACCCCAGCAAAGTTTCGATGGACGCCAAGATCGTGCCGTCTGGCGTGGCCGAAGTGGCCCGTTTGCAAGCCAAAGAAGGCTACGTTTATCTCAAACCGTAATCAGTGAGCGATGTCGCTGTCGATGGCAATTTGTGTGCAAACGGCACGGCACAAGGTGACCACACGGTCATTGATGATGCGGTAATAAATTTGCACACCTTCTCGGCGACGACCCAAAATCTTCGCCTTGAACAAGGTGTTCAGATGCTGCGACATATTGGGCTGAGTGGTGTCAATCTCGGCCAGCAGTTGCCCCACGTTTTTTTCTTCGTTGCACAAGCAATTGATGATTTTCAAACGCATGGGCGCAGACATAACGCGAAACGTTTCTGCTGCCAAAGAAAACATCAGGTCTAAGTTTTCTTGTTGGGTCGCAGCTTGAGCTTTGGCACTCACCGCTTTTTTAGCAGCCGTCTTCACCGTTTTAACGGCGCTCTTTTTAGCAGCAGGTCGAAGCGAAGCTTTGGATTTGATAGTGGATGTGGTGCTTGCCATGATGAAAGAGCTTATCAGTTGCGTAAATCTGCCACTGTCGCTTGCAGGTCTTGTGCCCACACACGGCGGTTGCGGCCATTCGCCATTTGGGTATCGCCGTAGCGAACTTGCGCCAACAGCGGTGGCGCGCACAGGGTTCGCCACAACGAACTCACGAGCGTGTCATGGTCGTGGTAGCACGGTGCAAAGCTGTGCGCACCTGTACTCGCTTCTAAAAATTGCAAGGCTATGGGCTGCACAGGAATATCGGCAGAGATGGCCGCTTGCAACAAATTGGCATGAAACGGCAGCAAGCTCACGCCATCGCCAGTCCCGCCTTCGGGAAACACAGCCAGCACTTGGCCTTGACGCAGCGCATCAGCCATTTGGTGCACCACACGCATGGCATCACGGTTCGATGAACGCTCAATGTAGAGCGAGCCGCCGCCCGTCGTGAGCACACCCACCAGCGGCCAATCGCGAATTTCAGACTTGGCCACGAAGCGGCAATGACAAGCCGCGTGCATCACCAAAATATCAAGCCATGAAATGTGATTCGCCGCCATCAACACCGGACCTTGCGCCGGATGACCTTTGACACGGACCTGAATCCCAATGATGGCCAGCATGCCACGCGCCCATACCTCCACGGCGCGTGCTTGTTGTTCATCGCTCAGCGTGCCAAAGGTGCGTCGAACGGACACATAGCCACGCACGACCCAAGCCAACACGCGGACGAATTTCCAAAGGGCTTGAAGGGCGCGCATCAACACTGGCCTGTCATGCTTGGAAAGCCAAGCGACCTGCGACCAAGGTGGCTTTAACGCGCCCGGGCAAGGCCATGCCCGTCATGTCAAATGCAAACGGCGTGTGCTTGCCCTGGCTGCGCAAGGCCTCAGGCACCACATGCCATTGCACCTCTGGGTCAAACACCACCAAATCGGCAACACCGCCCACGTGCAGTTGACCTGCGTCACTGGCTTTCGCGGCAGCTTTGCCAGCGCCAGCACGAAGGATATGCGCAGGTTGTGCGGTCAGCACATCCAACGCACGCATCAGGCCTGCACCGCTGTCATCGGCCCACTTCAGGGCCAAGCTCAGCAAGAGCTCCAAGCCTGTGCCACCGGGTTCAGCCTCTGCAAATGGCAAGGCCTTGGCATCGGCATCCACAGGGGTGTGGTCGGACACCAAGGCGTCCAACGTGCCATCGGCCAATGCGGCACGCAACGCATCGCGGTCGCGCTGTTGTCGCAAAGGCGGCGTCAAACGTGCGCGGCTGTCGAAGTAGCCCATGTCGTGGTCACTCAAATGCAACGAGTTGATGCTGACATCGGCCGTCACAGCCAAACCTTCTTGTTTGGCGGCACGCACCAATTCCACGCCTTCTGCGCTGGAAATGCGGCACAAATGCACACGCGCTTTGGTGCTGCGCATGAGCGCAAAAATGGTGTGCAACGCAATGGTTTCGGCCGCCACGGGCACGCCACTCAAACCCAAACGCGTCGCCAACGGCCCACTGGCTGCCACGCCTTTGCCCAAGTGCAACTCTTGCGGGCGCAGCCAGACGGTGTAGCCATACGTGGCCGCATATTGCAGTGCGCGTTGCAGCACTTGCGTGTTTTCCAAAGGCACTTCAGCTTGGCTAAAACCGATGCAACCCGCCTCGGTCAGTTCCGCCATTTCGGTCAACACTTCGCCTTTGAGTCCGCGCGTCAAAGCGCCCAATGGAAACACGCGAGCACGGTGCAAGCGCTCCGCACGAAACTTGAGCATTTCCACCAAGCCGGGCTCGTCCAACACGGGGTCGGTATCGGGCGGACACACCAAGCTCGTCACACCACCAGCCACCGCAGCGGTCAGTTCCGAGTCCAACATGCCTTCGTGTTCATGCCCGGGCTCACGCAAGCGCACTTGCAAGTCGACCAAGCCTGGGGCCACGATGCAACCCGTGGCATCCACGGTTTGCTTAGGGCGAAATCCAGCGGGCATAGCCTCGCCAGGTTGAAGAATGGCCAAGACATGGCCATCAGCTACGACCACATCTGCGATTTGATCGAACCCAGAGGCTGGGTCCATAACTCGGCCGTTTTGAATCAGGATGTTCATGCTTCATTCCCCGCCACGATAGACATCACGGCCATACGCACAGCAATACCAAACGTGACCTGCGACAAGATCACACTTTGCGGTCCATCGACCACGGCAGACTCAATTTCAACACCTCGGTTGATAGGCCCCGGGTGCATCACGATGGCATCAGGCTTGGCAAGTTGCAACTTCTCTTGTGTCAAGCCAAACGACTTGAAATACTCTTGGCTCGATGGCAACAGCGCACCACTCATGCGCTCGTTCTGCAAGCGCAACATGATCACCACGTCGCAGCCCTTGATGCCTTCTTCCAAGTTGTTGAACACGCGCACGCCCATGGCTGACAAATCGCTGGGCACCAAGGTCTTGGGGCCCACCACACGCACTTCAGCACAACCCAAGGTGGTCAGCGCATGGATGTCCGAGCGGGCGACACGCGAGTGCAACACGTCGCCCACGATGGCCACCGTGAGGTTGCTGAAATCTTTTTTGTAGTGCCGGATGGTGTACATGTCCAGCAAACCCTGCGTGGGGTGTGCGTGACGGCCGTCACCGGCGTTGACCACATGCACATGAGGCGCGACGTGCTCGGCAATGAGGTAAGGCGCGCCCGATTCGCTGTGGCGCACCACAAAAATATCGGCCGCCATGGCGCTCAAGTTGGCGATGGTGTCGAGCAAGGACTCGCCCTTGGCCGCAGAGGAACGCGCAATGTCTAAGTTAAACACGTCCGCCGACAAACGCTTGGCGGCAATCTCGAACGTGGTGCGTGTGCGGGTGCTGTTTTCGAAGAACAGGTTGAACACGCTCTTGCCACGCAGCAGCGGCACTTTTTTGACTTCGCGGTCATTCACCGATACGAAGTTGGCGGCCGTGTCGAGGATGTGCGTCAAGATATTGCGCGACAAACCTTCGGTAGACAGCAGGTGAATCAGTTCACCGTTTTTATTGAGTTGTGGGTTGCGTTTGTAGAGCATGTCAGCCCTTCACAGAAAAATTAAATTGACCGCTCTCGGCCTTGGCCAAAGCGAGCGATTGACTGGCGGGCAAGGCCACGCGTGCTGCCGCGAAATCCGCTTGAACGGGCAACTCGCGGCCGCCACGATCAACCAAGACGGCCAACTGCACACTGGCGGGACGGCCGTAATCGAAGAGTTCATTCAGCACGGCACGGATGGTGCGCCCGGTGTACAGCACGTCATCGAGCACGATGATGTGCGCGCCGTTCACTTCAAACGGCAGCTTGGTGACGCCACCATCCGCCAAGCCGCGCTTGGCGAAATCATCACGGTGCATGGCCGACGAGATGCTGCCCGCCTCGCCTGCCAACCCCAAGTCTTTTTGCAAGCGCGCAGCCAGCCAAGCACCACCCGAGGTGATGCCTACCAAACGGGTCTCTGGCGTCAGCATGGTGCGCACGCCCTTGAGCAGCTCTAAATACAAGCTTTCAGCGTCGAGTAAAAGATTGCCGCTCATGCCCACACTCCGCGCGTGACATGGTTCACATGGGTACTCATAAGTTTTCCCTGAAAAATTGATTGAGGATGATGCAGGCCGATGCCGCGTCGGCATCTTTGGCGCCTTGGGCATGGGCTTCGGTGGTGCTGTAACGCTCGTCCACCTCAAACACCGGCAAGTTAAACCGTCCGTTCAACTGGCGTGCAAATTTTTTGGCTTTGGCGGTGTTCTCGTGCGCAGCACCGTCGGGGTGAAACGGCACCCCCACCACCAAAGCATCAGGTTGCCACTCGGCAATGCGTTTCGCGATCAACGCCCAGCGCGCATCGCTTTCGGCATTGACGGTCGCTTGCGGCTGTGCATCACGCAACATGCGGCTGCCATAGGCCACACCCGTGCGCTTGACGCCAAAGTCAAACGCAAGAAAAGATTGAAATTGAGGAGGCACTGCCGGCTTGGGCGCCGACACCAGCGGTGCAGCGTCTTGCACAGTCACATCGCGCGGTTCGCTCATGCGTGCCCCACTTGGCTCGACAGCATCCACGACTGCAAGCCCAACAAAGCCATCGCACGCTCGTAGCGCTGTGCCACTGGGGTCTCAAAAATCACATCGGTATCAGCGGGCACAGTCAACCAACTGTTCTCGGCCAACTCCGACTCCAACTGACCTTCGCCCCACGACGAATAGCCCAGCGACACCAACACGCGACGTGGGCCATTGCCCGCCGACAAGGCTTCGAGCACGTCTTTGGAGGTGGTCATCTCTAAGCCACCCGGAATGCGCATGGTGGAGGCATAAATTGAGTCGGGCTTAGACACCGCGTTGAGCGCCGCCTGTTCTTCGGTGAGATCGGGGTCAGGATTGGCCAGCATGGCGTCGTGCAACACAAAGCCGCGCTCGGTGTGCACAGGGCCGCCTTGCAGCACAGGGGCATCCACCAAATCGAGGCGGTTCAAGCTCAAATCGACTTTGGCAAACAAACCACGCATCGACAAATCACTGACTTTGTTGATCACCAGCCCCAAAGCGCCGCGTTCGCTGTGCTCGCAGACATAGACCACGCTTTTGGAAAAAGTCTCGTCCTCCAACCCAGGCATTGCAATCAAAAAGTGATGCGTCAAGTTGATGGAGGCAGAATCAGCGGTCATAGTGCAATTTTAAAGGGTGAACATGCCAAACACTTCGCGCCACAAAGCGCATGTGGCCAGTGGACTGATGTGGTTTCGACGCGATCTGCGTGCATTTGACAACGCTGCGCTCTACCACGCGCTGAAAAGCTGCACCCAAGTGCACTGCGTCTTTGTACTGGACCGCGCCATTTTGGACAAATTGCCACGTCAAGACCGGCGTGTGGAGTTCATCCGCGAGTCCTTGGTCACGCTGGATGCCGAATTGCACGCCGTCGCAGGGCTTGCCGGCGCTGGGCTGATCGTGCGCCACGCCGTGGCGGCTGACGAGCTGCCGCGTTTGGCCAAAGAACTGGGCGTACAAGAGGTTTTTGCCAACCACGATGACGAGCCGGATGCTCTGGCCCGTGATGCCCAAGTGCGCGGGGCCTTGGCCAATGCGGGCATTGGTTTTCAAACCTACAAAGACCACGTCATTTTTGAACGCAGCGAAGTGCTGACCCAAATGGGCAAGCCCTACGGCGTGTTCACCCCCTACAAAAATGCGTGGCTGCAAAAAATCAACGCGTTTTACCTGCGCAGCTACCCCGTAGGCAAATACATCAAAGCCTTGGCTGCACGGCCCAAAGCCTACCAAGTGAGCGTGCCCACGCTGGCTGATTTGGGGTTTGAACCCACCAACCTTAGCTCCTTGCATGTGCCCACGGCCAGCCCTGGCGGTTTGGCCTTGTTCGAGGATTTCTTTGACCGCATGGACCGTTACGACGAAACGCGTAACTTTCCTGCCGTCAAAGGCCCCAGCTATTTGGGGGTGCATTTGCGCTTTGGCACGGTGTCCATCCGCCAACTTGCGTCGACGGCCTATCAACGCATGCTGACGGGCTCTGCGGGTGCGGAAGTGTGGTTGTCCGAGCTGATTTGGCGTGATTTCTATCACCAAATCTTGCACCACCACCCGCGCGTGGTGAACGCAGCCTTCAAGCCCGAGTACGACGCGATCAAGTGGGCGCACAACAAACACGCCAAAGAACAATTCACCGCTTGGTGTGAAGGTCGTACTGGCTACCCACTGGTGGATGCAGCCATGGCTCAAATCAACCAAACGGGCTACATGCACAACCGCTTGCGCATGGTCGTGGCCAGCTTTTTGGTGAAAGACCTCGGCATCGATTGGCGCTGGGGCGAGCAATACTTTGCCCTGCATTTGAACGACTTCGACCTCGCTGCCAACAACGGTGGCTGGCAATGGGCCAGCTCCAGCGGTTGCGATGCGCAGCCGTACTTTCGCATCTTCAACCCCACCAGTCAAAGCGAGAAGTTTGACCCCGAAGGTAAATTCATTCGCCGCTACGTGCCAGCGTTGGCAAAGTTATCCAACGCCGCCATCCACGCACCCTGGTTGGCTAAGCCGATGGAGCTAGAAGCCGCAGGCTTGGTGCTCGGGCGCGACTACCCCAAGCCCATCGTCGATCACGCACAAGCGCGCGCAGAAACGCTGGAGCGCTATGCGGTGGTGAAAAAAGTGAAATAACGGCCAAGAAGAACACTTGGGCCCGTGTGCGTGGCCTTAGATTTGCACCATTTCGAAATCTTCTTTGCGCGCAGCGCACTCGGGGCAGGTCCAATTCATGGGCACATCGGCCCAAGCGGTTCCAGGGGCGATGCCGTGTTCAGGGTCGCCCGCTTCTTCGTCGTAAATCCATCCACAAATCAGACACATCCAAGTATTCGCCACAGCATTTCTTTCGTCAGCACATAGAATGAAAAGCATTGTATAGACCGGCCATGGCGCAAGAAATACCCCCCTCCTCCACTGACATCACGCTCTCCGACGAAACGGTGGGCGCGCCGCCCTGCGTGCTGGTGTTCAACGCCAACGACCCCAGCGGCGCTGGCGGCCTCAGCGGCGATGCGTTGGCTTGCGCCTCGGTGGGCGCCCATGCCCTGACCGTGGTCACGGGCACCTACCTGCGCGACACCGCTGAAATTTTTGACCACGTTGCTTTTGACGACGAAGCCGTGGCCGAACAGGCCCGTAGCGTGCTGGAAGACATGAACGTACGTGTCATCAAAGTTGGCTTTTGCGGCGACCCTGAAAACCTGAGCGTCATTGCCGAGATCAGCACCGATTACGCCGATGTGCCCGTGGTGGCCTACATGCCCAATTTGTCATGGTGGCAAGACGAAAAAATCGACGCCTACTTAGACGCGTTTCGCGAACTCATCTTGCCGCAAACCACCGTGCTGATTGGCAACCACAACACCTTGTGGCGCTGGCTGTTGCCAGACTGGAGCAACGAACGCAGCCCCGGCCCACGCGACATTGCCCGAGCCGCCGCTGAAATGGGCGTGCCTTATGTGTTGGTCACTGGCATCAGTCAACCCGACCAACATCTTGAGAGCGCCTTGGCCACCGCGCACACCGTCATGCTGAGCGAACGCTTTGAACGCTTCGATGCCATCTTCTCCGGCGCTGGCGACACCTTGAGCGCCGCCTTGGTCGCGATGCTCGCTGCGGGCTCAGACCTTGAAGAAGCCACGCATGAAGCTTTGGAGTTTTTGGACCAAAGTCTCAACAGTGGCTTTCGACCCGGCATGGGCCATGTCTTGCCAGATCGCCTGTTTTGGGCGGAGATGGAAGACGACATCACCGACAGCGACGAACGTCCGCCCACCGCCGAAGACTTCTCGCTTCCCCGACACGAAACCAAACACTGAACCCCATGACCGATTTGAACCAAACCCTGTTTGACCGCGCCGCCCAAGTGATTCCAGGTGGCGTCAACTCCCCCGTGCGCGCCTTTCGCGCCGTAGGTGGCACGCCCCGCTTTGTGCAACGCGCACAAGGCGCTTACTTTTGGGATGCCAACGGCCAAAAATACATCGACTACATCGGCTCTTGGGGTCCCATGATCTTGGGCCACGGTAACCCCGTGGTGCTGGAGGCTGTGCAAAAAGCCGCCTTGGATGGCTTTTCGTTTGGTGCGCCCACCGAACGTGAAATTGAATTGGCCGAAGAAATCTTGCGCCATGTGCCCTCGATGGAAATGGTGCGCTTGGTCAGCTCGGGCACCGAAGCGGGCATGAGCGCGCTGCGCTTGGCCCGTGGCGCCACAGGCCGCAGCAAATTCATCAAATTTGAAGGTTGCTACCACGGCCATGCCGACGCCTTGCTGGTCAAAGCAGGGTCGGGCTTGGCGACCTTTGGCAACCCCACCAGCGCGGGCGTACCGCCTGAGGTGGTGCGCGACACCTTGGTTTTGGAATACAACAACATCGCCCAATTGGAAGAGGCGTTCGCCTTGCACGGCAAAGACTTGGCCTGCGTGATGATCGAACCCATCGCCGGCAACATGAACTTCGTGCGCGCCAGCGTTCCCTTCATGAAGCGCTGCCGCGAACTGTGCACCGAACATGGCGCGCTGTTTGTATTTGACGAGGTCATGACGGGTTTCCGCGTGGCCTTGGGTTCCGCGCAAAGCGTTTATGCCCAACTGATACCCGGTTTCAAACCCGACATCACGGTGCTGGGCAAAGTCATTGGTGGCGGCATGCCGTTGGCCGCGTTTGGTGGCCCGCGCGCCATCATGTCGCAACTGGCCCCCACGGGTCCGGTGTACCAAGCTGGCACTCTGAGCGGCAACCCTGTGGCCACCGCCTGCGGCTTAGCCACTTTGCGAGAAATTGCCAAGCCAGGTTTTTATGACGCTTTGGGCGCCCGCACCCAAAGCTTGGTTGACGGCTTAACGGCTGCAGCCAACAAGGCTGGCGTGCCCTTCAGCGCCGATTGCCAAGGTGGCATGTTTGGCTTCTTCTTGCTGCCTGAGTTGCCCCAAAACTACGCCAAGGTCATGACCAGCGACAGTCCAAAATTCAACCGCCTGTTCCACGGCTTGCTGGATCGTGGCGTGTACATCGCCCCCGCGTTGTACGAAGCTGGCTTCGTGAGCGCCGCGCACAGCGAAGCTGACATCGCGCAGACCGTGCAAGTGGCCGCCGAGGTGTTTGCGCAGCTATGAAACCACTGGCTCTCGCCGCCCTGGCAGTCGCCGCCGTTTTACCGAATGCGCATGCCGTTGATCTGGCGCGCACGTGGATCAACCCGGGCTTTTATTCTTACCATTTCGAACGCGATAAGAACCTCAACAACGTCAACACCGGTTTAGGCATTGAGGTGCCACTCACCGACGTGTACTCTGTCACCGCAGGCGTGTTTGAAAACAGCGACCGTGCGACCTCGCATTATTTGGGCCTGTACGTCATGCCTTTTGACATCGGCCCCTTCAAAGCGGGTGCAGTGGTCGGTGGCTTCAATGGCTATCCCAACGCCAACCACGGGGGCTGGTTTCCGGCCATCATTCCGGTGGTCGCCCTTGAGGGACGACAATTGGGGTTGAATGTGAGTTTTGTGCCCACCGTGCAAGACAAACTGCACGGCGCCGTGAGCTTTCAACTCAAATACCGCTTTAAGCCTTAATCGCATTTTTAGACTCTCTCGTCCTGACACGGCGTATTTTCCTTAGAAGGACCCCATGAAAAAAACATTCCAACTGCACGTTGAAGGCAAACACCCCGATCGTTTGCTCGAAGCCATCAAGCACGACATTCGCAAATACCTCAAGCGTGAACGCCGCCGCGATTTGCCCGAAGGCGCAGACTTTTGGGACTTTGATTGCAAATTTGGCGTCACCGAAGAAGCCGCTGAAGTCGTGCACTTGGCCACCATCATCGAGCGCATCGACGCTGTGGTGGCCGACAAAGGTACCCAGTTTTATGTCGAACTCTTGGCCAAAGGTGGCGTGCGCAAAGCGCGTCCAGCCGGTGATTTACAAGACATGCATGGCCTGCATGAAGACGACGATTTGGACGAAATCAACGATTGATCGCCTATCCGTGAGGCATAGACAGCGCCATTCGCGCATTAAATGCTCAGCAAAAACGCCACCTTGAAGGTGGCGTTTTTGTTGGGAGATTCAGACACAACAGAGGCCCCGTTGAGCGCCCTTAAATTTGCTTTTGCAAAGCGGCTGCAGCCCTGAGCTTGTCCTTCTTGCTGGGACGCTTGCCTTTGATACCGCCCGTGCCGTCATTCAGTGGCGACGCAGATGGGGGCACTTCGGTCGGCTCAAAGCCTTCCAACACGTCGACGGGCAGCTGCACTTGGGCACGTTTTTGAATCAGCTGCCAATGCGCCAGCGTGGCCGCAGTGACAAAGCTCACGGCTTCACCACTTGCGCCCGCACGACCGGTGCGGCCTATGCGGTGCGTGTAGTCGGTGGCGGAGCGTGGCAAGTCGTAATTGACAACAACCGGCAGCTGCACGATATCGATGCCACGCGCAGCGAGGTCGGTGGTGACCACCACTTCCCAACGGTCTTCTTTGAACTCGGCCAGCACGTCTTGACGCGCACCTTGGCTCATCTCGCCATGAAATGCAGTGGCAAACACGCCTGCTTTGTACAGCTTGTTGGCCACATGCTCACACGCATAGCGGGTGGCAACGAAGACCAACACGCGTTTCCACGCGTGGGTTTTGATGAGGTGGCGCAGCAAGGCGGTACGGCTTTTTTCGTCCACCTGAATGGCGCGTTGTGCAATGTCGGGGGCGTGCTCTTGCGTATGCGCGATGGTGATGCGCTCGGGGTTGTGCAACAACGCCTCGGCCAAGGTTTGCACTGCGGGCTCGAAGGTGGCGCTGAACAACAGGTTTTGTCGCTGGGCAGGTAGCAGCGCCAGCACGCGTTGCAACTCTTCGGCAAAACCAAGGTCGAGCAACCGGTCGGCTTCGTCCAGCACAAGGTGCTGCACGTGGCCCAAGTTCAAGGCGTTGTGGTCCACGATGTCGAGCAAGCGCCCAGGCGTGGCCACCACCACATCAGCGCCGCTGCGCAGGCTCATCATTTGCGGGTTGATCGACACGCCGCCAAACACCGTGCCCACTTTGATGGACTGCGTCAGGGGCCGCGCCAAGTCGCGCAACACATCGCTCACCTGTGTAGCGAGTTCGCGTGTGGGCACGAGCACCAGCACTTGGGTGACGCGCTTGGCTTTGGCATTTCCTAGAACGGCGGCTTCGTCACGCGAGGCGGCTGTGGCCATGAGCAGCTGCAACACGGGCAGCACATAGGCTGCCGTTTTGCCAGAACCAGTTTGCGCCATCGCCAACACATCGCGACCATGGAGCACGGGGCCGATGGCTTCGATCTGAACAGGTGTGGGTACGGTAAAGCCTGCTTGAGCGGCTGAACCTACCAACTCGGCGTTGAGGCCTAGCTGAGCAAAGCTCAAGCTGTCTTGTTCGTGTGCTGACTCAAGCGTTGAGGCTTGAGCCGAATTTGTAGTTAACGCAACTGCCGTTGTGTTGGCCGGTGCGGATTGCGCCGCATCAAGCGGCGCATTGGTATGGTCAATGTTCAATGGATGCGATCAATGACGGAAGTGGCGCACACCGGTGAACACCATCGCCACGCCACGCTCATTGGCGGCGTCGATGACTTCTTGGTCGCGCATGGAGCCACCAGGCTGAGCTACACAGGTCGCGCCTGCGTCCACCACCACGTCGAGGCCGTCGCGGAAGGGGAAGAAGGCGTCGCTGGCGACCACGGTGTGTTGCAGGCTCAGCTTGGCCGCTTCGGCCTTGATGCTGGCGATGCGAGCAGAATCTAAGCGGCTCATTTGGCCAGCGCCCACGCCCATGGTCATGCCGTTTTTGCAGAACACGATGGCGTTGGACTTGACGAACTTGGCCACTTTCCACGCGAACAGCAGGTCGTGCAGTTCTTCAGGCGTGGGTTGCTTGACGGTGACGATTTTCAAGTTGGCCAGTGCCAACTCGTGGTTGTCCGCACTTTGCAGCAAGAGGCCTGAGCCCACGCGCTTGGTTTCGAGCGCATTGCGCACGTCGCCGTAGTTAGCGGGCAGCGCGATTTTCATCAAGCGCACATTGACTTTGCTCTTGAACACTTCGAGCGCTTCAGCGCTGAAGTCTGGGGCCATGAGCACTTCGACGAATTGCTTGCTCACCGCTTCGGCAGCGGCTTTGTCCACGGGGCGGTTGAAGGCGATGATGCCGCCGAATGCGCTGGTGGGGTCAGTTTGGAAAGCTTTGCTGTAGGCCTCAAGGGGGTTCGCACCCACGGCCACACCGCAGGGGTTGGCGTGTTTGACGATGACACACGCTGAGCTGTCAAAGCTCTTCACACATTCCCAGGCTGCATCGGCGTCTGCGATGTTGTTGTAGCTCAGTTCTTTGCCTTGCAGCTGCACGCCGGTGGCGAGCGAGCCTGCAGCGGGCGCGAGGTCGCGGTACCACGCAGCTTGCTGGTGGCTGTTTTCGCCGTAGCGCAGGTCTTGCACTTTGATGTATTGCTCGTTGAATTGGCCGCTGAATTGGGCACGTTCGGGCACGTAGTCTTCGCTCAGCTTCTCGGCTTCAAAGTTCACGCTGGAGAGGTAGTTGCTGATCGCGCCGTCGTATTGGCTGATGCGGTTGAACGCGGCCACAGACAGGGCAAAGCGCAGTTTGTCGGACAGCTTGCATTGACCTTGAGCCTTTGATGCCTTGAGTTCGGCGATCACATCCGCGTATTGGCTGGCGTCGGTGACGATACCCACGTCTTTCCAGTTTTTGGCGGCAGAGCGCACCATGGCGGGGCCACCGATGTCGATGTTCTCGATCGCGTCGGCCAGCGTGCAGCCGGGCTTGGCCACGGTGGCTTCAAACGGATACAAATTCACGATCAATAAATCGATGGTGTCGATGTTGTGCGCCTTCAAAGCCGCCATGTGCTCGGGCGTGTCGCGGCGTGCCAGCAAGCCGCCGTGCACTTTGGGGTGCAAGGTTTTCACACGGCCATCGAGCATTTCAGGAAAGCCTGTGACCTCGGCCACTTCGGTGACGGGCAGGCCTTGTTCAGCCAAAAGCTTAGCGGTGCCGCCGGTGGAAATGAGGCCCACGCCCAAGGCGTGCAGGTCGCGTGCGAGTTCGACGATGCCGGTTTTGTCAGAGACGGAAATGAGTGCTTTCATGCTTTTCTTTGCTAAGAGGCTTATTTGAGAAGTTTGTGATCGAGAAGTTTTTTACGCAAGGTGTTGCGGTTCAGCCCCAGCCATTCGGCGGCGCGAGATTGGTTGTTGTCGGCCTGCTGCATGACGATTTCGAGCAGCGGTTTTTCCACGACGCGCACCAGCATGTCATGCATGTTGTCGGGCTCGGTCCCGTTGAGGTCGCGGAAATAGGTTTCGAGGCTGGCACGCACCACCTCTTCAATATTTTTTTTACTCATGCAAAGCCAAAGAATCGACAGATAAAACAGGGTCAGGCAAGCGTTCGTGACGCTCAGCCAAGTCATCAAAGAAAGCCGCCACAGCAAGGTGTTGTGAGGCGCTGTCTTCTAGGGTGTTCATGTGTTGGCGAAAAGCCTCGCCGTTGGGCAGACTTTGCACATACCAAGCAATGTGTTTACGGGCACTGCGCACACCGGTGAGTTCGCCGTACAGGCCGTAATGCTCATCCAAATGTGCCAGTAACAAGCGACGCACTTCGGCCACCAAGGGCTGCGCCAAGTGCTCGCCAGTCGCCAAATAGTGGGCAATTTCTCTAAAAATCCAAGGACGCCCTTGGGCTGCGCGGCCAATCATCACGGCATCAGCGCCGGTGAGTTTGAAAACCTCTTGCGCTTTTTCTGGGGAATCAATGTCGCCATTGGCCACCACAGGCACTTGCACCGCCTGTTTGACGGCGGCGATGGTGTCGTACTCGGCCAACCCTTTGTAGCCCTGCTCTCGGGTACGGCCATGCACGGTGATCATCTGCACGCCAGCGGCTTCGGCGGCAAGGGCCAAGGCCACGGCGTTTTTGTGTTGATTGCACCAGCCGGTGCGCATTTTCAACGTGACCGGCACGCCGTGTGGCTGAGCTGCATCGACCACGGCTTGCACGATAGACATGGCCAACGGCTCGTCTTGCATCAAGGCCGAGCCCGCCCATTTGTTGCACACCTTTTTGGCGGGACAACCCATGTTGATGTCGATGATTTGCGCCCCGCGCTCGATGTTGTACACCGCCGCATCGGCCATCATGGCCGCATCGGTGCCCGCGATTTGCACGGCAATCGGTCCGCTCTCGCCTGTGTGGTCAGCGCGACGCGAGGTCTTGAGCGACTTCCACAAATCCTTGCGCGAAGTGACCATCTCGCTCACCGCATAACCCGCTCCCAACTGTTTGCACAGCATGCGAAACGGCCTGTCTGTCACGCCAGCCATCGGCGCGACAAACAGGTTGTTTGCCAAGGTATAGGGACCGATTTGCATGGGGTGGGTGAGCTGAGGGCGCTTAAAAAGGAGGCACGATTGTACCTGCTCAAAATTTCAGCAAATGCACACTCACTACACTGCACGCATGGAAATTTGGATGCAATCTGTGCTGGCCGCCTTGGCCCTGCCCGAATACGGGCTAAGCACCGTGTTTGTGGTGTCGCTGGTGTCAGCCACTTTGCTGCCCTTGGGCTCAGAACCGGTGGTCTTTGGCTTGGTCAAACTCAACCCCGAACTGTTTTGGCCCGCCATCCTCGTCGCAACGGTTGGCAACACCCTTGGCGGCGCCATCAGTTGGTGGATGGGGCACGGTGCTCACCATGTGCGTGACAAACTGCGACACCAAGAAACCTCAAGCAACAACGAACGCGCCCTGCGCTGGCTGCATGCGCTCGGGCCCAAAGCCTGCCTGCTCAGCTGGGTGCCTGGCGTGGGCGACCCGCTGTGTGCGGTGGCGGGATGGCTGCGCCTGCCCTTTTGGCCCTGCGTGGCTTACATGGCGGTGGGTAAGTTTGTGCGGTACTTGGTGATGACGGGTGGGTTGCTTTGGGTGTTTCCGATTTGAAGTTACTCACAAATAGCGCCTCGCCTGTCAATCTAGACGCTGTATCAACAGCGCCGCTAGGAGGGTCATCATGAAAACTGAAATCGTTCAAGATTTAACGCAAACATTTGAAGGCCACGCGCAAAAAACCCAAAGTGGCGTTGAGTTTTGGCTCGCTCGTGACGTTCAGCACCTTTTAGGCTACGCCAAATGGGAAAACTTTCTAAAGGTTGCCATCAAAGCCAAAACAGCGTGCGAAGTCTCAGGCCATGACGTACAAAACCATTTTCCTGACGTCAGGAAAATGGTCGATCTAGGCTCTGGCAGCCAGCGTGAAATTGACGACATCATGCTCACGCGCTATGCCTGCTAGCAAAGGCATGTATTGGTTATTAGAGTTAGGCAATGCCACGCTATTGGCGCAGAGCCTGTCACTTCCAAAACCAGATCACTTTGGATTTGCTTTGTGTTCATACAAGGACTTATCGCAAGCTTCTAAATGGAAAGATATTTCCAAGCGCTACAACTATCTGTCAGAGAAAACCTGACGACATTCGGCTCGTCTAAACCGCCGCCAACCGCTCAACCGTATCTGGGTATTTCTCAACAAGGCGAATGAGCAAAGCCGCATGCGGGTTAGGTTTAGCCCGTCCCTGCTCCCAGTTCTCTAATGTTCGCGGATTGGTTCGCAAGTAACGCGCAAATACAGCGCGTGACAAATGCAAACGCTCGCGCAGCGCCACCACTTCATCCGCTGTCACCTCAGGCGCTGGCTTATCCTCCACCACATGCGTGCGCAACGTTTGTTTGCCCACACGTGCATTGTCCAAGGCGTCAAAGCCTTCGGTCAGTTCTGCAAACAGGTTTCGTTTTTTCATCGCCGTCCCACCAGTAATAGATAACACGCAAACCGCCACGTTTTCCCTTGCCTCGTCGAGCATCTGCGTGACGTAATTTGCGAAGGCCACCCGTGCCTTCGATTACATCCCCTGAATCAGGGTTCTTCATCATGGCCGTTTGCAGCCCACGAAAGCCTTCGTCGTCTAGGTAGTCGACTCGGTAGCGAGAAAACGCTGGTAACTCTACAAAAACAGCTTTCATGAATTGTACGCAGATAGCGTATAGATTTAGTTGCACTTAGCCTAATTAAATTCCTTGATAGAAATGTAAGTTAGGGGCAAAAAGCTATCTTTATCCAGCTCTAAAGAGGGCCTGCTGGCCTTGTTGCTGGAAATGGTTACCGTTCGCTCGACCCACTGGTGAGTGGCGACGAGGCCAAGCGCATGGCATGGATGTACACGCACAAGCAGGCACTGCAGAGTGCGCCTGCAAAGTTAAAAGTCGTCGCGCTTTCGGCGCGCGCACGAGTCTGGTTTTTATTTTGGCGAGGCCATCGCTGAGTCAACAGCCCCCCCTTGCTGAGAAGCGACCTTAAGCCGCCACAGCCACTTCAGCCTCAACCGCCATATGGTCCAAGGCTTGTGCCAAATGGCTGACCGTGCGATCCACGTTGTGCAGCTTTTCCAAGCCAAACAAACCAATGCGGAAGGTCATGAAATCTGCAGGTTCGTCGCACTGCAAAGGCACGCCCGCCGCCGTTTGCAAGCCCAACGCCAAAAACTTTTTGCTGTTGTGCATGCCCGTGTCGGTGGTGTAGCTCACCACCACACCCGGTGCTTTGAAGCCTTCTGCCGCCACGCTGCGGATGCCACGGCTTTCGAGCAACGCGCGCACTTGCACACCCAAATCGATTTGCTCAGCACGCACTTTCTCAAACCCGTAAGCGCGGGTTTCTTGCATCACGTCACGCAGGCGCGCCAAGGCGTCGGTAGGCATGGTGGTGTGGTACGAATGGGTGCCGTTTTCGTAGCTTTCCATGATTTGCAGCCACTTTTTCAAATCGCAAGCAAAGCTGGTGCTGGTGGTGTTTTCGATGGCCACGCGTGCACGCTCGCTCAGCATCACCATGGCGCAGCAGGGTGAACCACTCCAGCCTTTTTGAGGCGCGCTGATCAACACATCGACGCCGGTTTTTTCCATGTTGACCCACATGGCGCCCGAGGCAATGCAATCGAGCACGAACAGGCCACCCACTTGGTGTACGGCGTCAGAGACTTGGCGCAAATAGTCGTCGGGCAAGATCAAGCCAGCGGCTGTTTCAACGTGCGGGGCAAACACCACAGCAGGCTTCTCCGCCAAGATGGCAGCCACCACCTCATCCACAGGACAAGGCGCCCAAGCGGCTTGCGAGCCGTCTTCAATGCGACGTGCTTTCATCACCACCGATTCGGAGGGGATGTGACCCATGTCAAAAATCTGCGTCCAACGGTAGCTGAACCAGCCATTGCGAATGACCAAAACTTTTTGGCCTGTGGCGAACTGACGCGCCACCGACTCCATGCCGAAGGTGCCGCTGCCAGGCACCAACACCGCCGACTTGGCCGCATAAACCTCTTTCAAGATGCTCGAAATGTCCTTCATCACGCCTTGAAAACGTGTGGACATGTGGTTCAGCGCGCGGTCGGTGTAGACCACGGAAAACTCCAGCAATCCGTCTGGGTCGATGTTGTTCAAAAGTCCTGACATGTCTGTCTCCGCAATTTTTAAGTAGGCGGAGATATTAGCTGCTGAACAAGAAGTTCATCACGTCGCCGTCTTTAACCACATATTCCTTGCCTTCGGCGCGCATTTTGCCCGCGTCTTTGGCACCTTGTTCGCCTTTGAAGGCGATGAAGTCGTCAAACGCGATGGTCTGGGCGCGGATGTAGCCCTTTTCAAAGTCGGTGTGAATCACGCCTGCGGCTTGGGGGCCGGTGTCGCCCACGTGAATGGTCCAAGCGCGCACTTCTTTCACACCCGCGGTGAAGTAAGTTTGCAAGCCCAACAGGGAGTAAGCAGCACGAATGAGGCGGTTCAGACCCGGCTCGTCTTGGCCCAGCTCTTTCAAGAACTCCAAGCGGTCAGCGTCTTCCATCTCAGACAACTCGGCTTCAATCTTGGCGCAAATGGCCACCACGGGCGCGTTTTGCGCTTGGGCAAAGGCCTTGAGACGGTCTAGGAAGGGGTTGTTCTCGAAGCCGTCTTCTGACACGTTGGCCACAAACATGGCGGGCTTGGCGGTGATGAAGAAGAACTGCTTGAGTTCGGCGCGCTCTTCTTTGCTGAAGTCGATGGTGCGCACGGGCTTGGTGTCGTTCAGCGCGGCTTGGCACTTCTCAAGAATAGCCATTTGCTTGACGGCTTCTTTGTCACCCGAGCGGGCAATTTTGCTCACACGATGGATCGCTTTTTCAACGGCGGCCAAGTCGGCCAAGCACAGTTCGGTCTGAATCACTTCGATGTCGGCAATCGGGTCCACCTTGTTGGCCACGTGAATCACGTTGTCGTCTTCAAAGCAGCGCACCACGTTGACGATGGCGTCGGTTTCGCGGATGTGAGCCAAGAACTTGTTGCCCAAGCCTTCGCCTGTGCTGGCGCCGGCGACCAGCCCGGCAATGTCTACAAACTCCACGATCGCAGGCACGATGCGCTCTGGCGTGATGATCTCGGCCAACTGCTGCAGACGTGGGTCAGGCACTTCGACCACGCCCGTGTTGGGCTCGATCGTGCAAAAGGGGTAATTTTCTGCAGCAATGCCCGCTTTGGTCAGGGCGTTGAACAGGGTGGATTTGCCAACGTTGGGCAAACCCACGATGCCGCATTTCAAACTCATAAAAATATCCTTAGAAATTGCGCTCGATTGTACTAATGCGTCAATCTGCCTTCGCTTGCGCTCTCAATGCGGGCCCATGCCAACACAAGCCCCTCCCCCTCCCCCTCTCAATCCCCTAAAGAAGCAAGGGGATTTAATAAATGTGCACTTTGCACATTTATACTCAGCACAACTTACCGAGTGGCTGACATGAACAAGACATCCCCCGCCCCCTTACACAACGAACAGCAGGCTTTATTGGCTGCGATGGGCCATCTGTTGAAACCCTTTGCACAACTCTGCTTGGCCAAAGGCGTGCCCATTCAAGCCATTGAAGAACTGGTTCGTCATGCGTATGTAGACGCCGCCAAGCACGCCTGCGAGGGAGGCAACCCTGATCGTTTGACCAGCCGCATCAGCACCATGACCGGATTAACCCGGCGCGAAGTGGCCCGCATTCAGCAAACCGACACCCCTGAGTTGCCCGCCACGCGCTCTGCCGCGAACGACTTGCTGACTTACTGGACCACACACGCCGACTATTTAGACAAAGCCCGCAAGCCCATCGCTGTGCCTCGGCAAGGCCCAGCCCCCAGCTTCGAGGCGTTGGCTGCCAATGTGACCAAAGATGTGCATGCACGCTCGCTACTGGCCGAGATGATCCGGCTCAATTTGGTGACGCACCGTGCCTCCATAGACACGGTGGAGTTGCTGGAAGACGTTTTTGTGCCCAACGACAACTGGCCACAAATGATTGGCTTCCTAGGCGCCAACGTAGGCGATCACTTGGAAGCCGCGGTGACCAACGTGCTCGGTGATGGCCACCAGCACTTTGAACAAGCTCTCTTGGCCGATGAGTTATCGACAGAGTCCATTGCACAAGCCAAGACGCTCATCAGCGCGCAATGGCGCAGCCTGATCACCACGCTCGGTCCGCAGTTGCAAGCCCTGATGGACGACGACAAGGCCGCCAACCGCGTGCAAGACCAAGCCGTACGCATTGGCCTGTATTCCTTCGCCAAGGCGATGCCATCGCCTGACATTTCTTCAGACTTTTCACAATGAACGGAGCGTTCCAAATGCGATCAATTCAAAACGACCCCACCTTCACACGCCGAACCATTCTTTTGGGCATGGTCGGCACGGCAGCCGTGCAACTGACAGGCTGCGGCGGCGGCTCTGACGTGGCTGGCTTGTCCAGTGGGGGCACGGGCTCTTTTACCAGCGGCACGATTTCAGGGCTGGGCTCGATCATCGTCAACGGCATTCGTTACAACGACGACACGGCCACCTTGCTGTCACGCGACGATGACACCTCATTTGGCGACACCCTGAAAGTGGGCATGGTGGTGTCCATCCAAGGTTCGCCCGTCACGGCGGCAACGACAACCAATGGCACGGCAACGGCCACGGCTTACCGCATCAGCTGCGGCAGCGAGTGGCAGGGGCCCGTCTCCAACATCAGCACCACCAGCTTTGACATGCTGGGCTTGACGGTGGATGTGTTGGCGAGCACCGTGTTTGAAGGCGCGGCCACCCAACTGACAGACCTGACCACCGCACACTTCGTGGAGGTACATGGCTACGTCGACCAAACCACGGGCCACCTGCAAGCCACCCGCGTTGAAGTGTCCACAACTCAGCCAACGCATTACAAACTCAGCGGTGTGATGAACAGCTTCAGTACCGTCAATCACACGTTCAAACTGGGCACCACCAATCAGTCTTCGAGCGTGATCAGTTGGGACAACAACACAGTCGCCCCCAACCCTTGGAACGAAGGTGTGTTTGTTCGCGTCAAGATGACGCCGTTGTTGCTTGCCACGCAAATTCGCTTGCTCAGGTCGCCACTGGCGCAACTCAATGCCGAAGATGAGCATGAGGCCGAAATTCACGGCTTCATCTCAGCCTTTGCTTCCAACGCCAGCTTCACCGTGAATGGCATCCCCGTGGATGCCAGCACAGCACGTATCGCAGG
This sequence comes from Limnohabitans sp., assembly GCF_031539175.1. Taxonomy (GTDB): domain Bacteria; phylum Pseudomonadota; class Gammaproteobacteria; order Burkholderiales; family Burkholderiaceae_C; genus Limnohabitans. Next base: position 50,407 of record NZ_JAVKLQ010000084.1, read on the forward strand.
CGGCACCTTGGCGCTCGGCGTGCGGGTCGAAATTCACGGCAGCGTCAGCAACGGCACATTGATCGCCACCAAAGTAGAGACCCCCAACAACACAGACGTGGCATCGCACGAATTCGAATTCCACGGAACCGTCAGTGCTTTGGACGCTACCGCACATACGTTTGTGCTGCGTGGGCTCACATTCACATGTGACAGCAACACCAGCATGCAAGGCGTCAGCTTGGCAAACGGCGTGCGCATCCAGATCAAAGCCACACGTACCGCTGGCGTTTGGAAGGCGACAGAAATCAGCACAGACGATTAATTTTCATCCACGATAAAAGGCAAACACCATGACAAGAAAAACCAAACTCTCTGACATCATCGTTGTCACCGTCACCACGGCGATGCTGGGGCTTTCACCCTTGGCACGCGCAGAGATCGTGCAAACGCAAGAGCTGGCGACCGTCAACCAAGCAGAACTAGACCGCGCCAAAGTGCAAAGTTTTGTCGAACGCGCCACCGTCAAAGAAAAGTTAGAAGCCATGGGCGTGGGCGGCTTGCTGGCCAAAGACCGTGTGGCCGCCTTGAGCGAGCAAGAGGTTCACGCCTTGGCCGAGCGCATTGATGCCATGCCTGCAGGCGGAAGCCTGAGCCAGATGGACATGGTGATTATTTTGTTGGTCGCCATTTTGGTGGCTATTGCCATTTAAATGCCAAAGTCGATGCACACGCACACCAGCAAGCACGCGTGGGCCATGGCCTTCTTGTGCGCGGCGCTCATTGCGCCAGCCGCTTGGGCCGATCGCCCCGATGGCGTCGGACCGAACCAACACCGACGTCAACAAGAGCCCTCCGCGCCCGAATCTTTCTCGGAAAAAATGAGGGAACCTCGGGAGGCAAGGGCATCTCATGAGAGAAGGGAACCTAGAGAAGCACGTCTAGGTTCGTACTTTGAGCCTAGACACCACCAAGCGGTACGCGAGGTTTACGGTGCAGACATGCGTCAAGGCCGATGCCCGCCAGGTTTGGCAAAAAAGGGCAACGGCTGCCTGCCGCCTGGCCAAGCCAAACGATGGGCCATGGGTCAGCCCTTGCCTGTTGACATAGCGCTCTACCCCATTCCCCGTGAATTGAGGACCCGTTTAGGAACGCCACCTGCAGGCTACAAGTTTGTGCGTGTCGCCAGTGACATTTTGCTGATTGCTGTTGGCACCAGCATGGTGGTCGATGCGATTGAGGATTTGGGTGGGCTCTGAACGCCAACTTTTGCTCGGGCTGTGGGTAGCGCTCGTGTTGGGTGTGTCAGGCTGTGCCTCTGTGCCCAGCGCAAACAGTTTCGACACCAGCAGCCACCTACCGGCTGAGGTTGAGCTCACCCAGATTGCGTTTTATCCACAAACGCAAGACCAGTGTGGCCCTGCCGCTTTGGCCACGGTGCTTGCCCATGCAGGAGTAGCGCGCTCGCTGGCACAGCTGGCCGACGATGTTTACGTGCCGCAACGGCAAGGCAGCTTGCCGCTAGAAATGCTGGGTGGTGCGCGTCGTGCCGGTGTTGTGCCTTACGTCTTGAAAGACCAGCCTCAGGCGCTGTGGCAAGAAGTGGCTGCCGGACACCCTGTCGTTGTTTTGCAAAATTTGCGCTGGGACTGGCTACCGCTGTGGCACTACGCCGTGTTGGTGGGCTACGACCAAGTGACGGGCACGGTCACTTTACGGTCTGGCGATGAAAAACGTTTGACCATGTCGGTGACCGAGTTCACGCAAAGTTGGGCGAAAGCCAAACACTGGGCATTTGTGGCGTTGCCACCCGATCAGCTGCCAGCAACGGCCACTGCTGCTGAGTACGTGCAAGCGGCGATCACGCTTGAGCGCGTGGCCCCGACCCAAGCGATGCAGGCCTACCAAACGGCGCTCCAAGCTTGGCCTGACAACTTGGAAGCACGCATCGCGCTGGGCAATGGCTATTACCAACAGCGCGATCTACTCGCCGCACAAACTCAGTACGCGCTTGCGACGGTGCACCATCCCAACGCAGCCGATGCATGGAACAACTTGGCGCAAGTGCTCTACGAAACCCAGCAAACCGAGGCCGCCAATGCCGCCATCGCCCAAGCACTGGCGTTGGGCGGACCACGCCTTGATCGGTACAAGTTAACCGCGTCAGAACACCCAGTCCGCTGACACGTGCTGACCCACGCGCAGCGCTTGCCCCACGCCTTGAACCGTGATGGCGTTCATGCCGAATGTGATGCCCCCTTGCACGCGGGTATCTTGGCGATATTGCTGCAAGGTGTCGCTCACCACAGGCGCCGTCAAAGCCGTGTCCGGATCGATATTGGGAATCGGACAACGTGGGCAAGGTTTGACGGGCTGAAGTTGCACGGGCACACCTTCCTCGGTGGCCATCGTCATCAGGCCCACACGGTCTTCGTCGTGCGGCAGCAGGGCATGTTCAGCCGTATCACCCAGGACCACATTCGGACGAAAGCGGCGCATGTTCACCGCCGCCACGCCTTGCTGCGCCAAGCGGCCATTGAGTTCAGCCAACGAAGCGGTACTCGCCACCAAAATTGGAAAGCCATCGCTAAATTGGTTCAACGCCTCCACGCCTTGTGTCCATGTCAAGCTGGCCACGCGTTTGTGGCGCGCATCAAACTGCACCAAACGCAATGGCCTCCGAGCCATAGCCGAATTCGAACCCAAAAACTCGGTCAACCATTGCCCACACGCGGGCCCCATGTCAAAAGCCGACACGGTGTCTTGCCACACCCGAACCGTCACGGGCATGCTCGTCATGTTTGGAACCAGTGGCAAATTGGCCATGCCCGGCGCTTGCAGCTGCCAAGCGGGCATGGCATCGTCACCTGTGGGCACTTGGATGGGTTGAATCAAGGCCATGCGCGGGAAATCACGCTGGGTCACCATGTCGCCCTGTGCGTCCACCACCATCCAAGTGCGGTCCGAGGCCAAGCCAAACGGCGTCAAAACAGCCTGTGACACCGACACCCCCGCACACGACTTGATGGGGTAGATCCACAGCTCGGTCAAACGTGCCTGAAACTGGGAGGACAGCGCCAGCGCGGGCTCTGAAGAAGGGACAGGGGCGGATGGGGTTGCTGCAGAGAGGGTCATGCCTGATTGTGCCGCCCTCCTACAATCTTGCCCATGGCTCAAAATTTTGACGTGTGTATTCGGGGTGATGGCATGGTGGGGCGCACCTTGGCGCTGCTGCTGGCACGCCAGCGCTTGCGCGTGGCCTTGGTGCAGCACCGTGAATCTGGCGATCACGACAAACCTCAAGATGTGAGGGCTTACTCCCTCAACAGCGCATCGCGCGACTTGCTCTCTGAGCTGCGCTGTTGGCCCAAGCCACAACACGCCACGCCCGTGCAACACATGCGCGTGTGGGGCGATGACGGCGGCTTCACGCATTTTGAAAGCCCCACGCCCGATGGCCTCACATGGATTGTCGACGTCCCCGTGCTCGAAAACCAACTGGCCGAGGCTGTGCGTTACCAAGCCGAAATTACCTGCCTCACAGAAGCCGAAAGCCAAGCGACAAAAGCCGACTTGACTGTGATTTGCGAAGGCCGCCACAGCGCCACGCGCGCAGCATTGGGGGTGGACTTTGAGGTGATGCCTTACCAACAACACGCCGTGGCGGCACGCGTGCGTTGCAGCACACCACACCGCCAGCAGGCTTTACAGTGGTTCTCTCAAGGGCCCGAGGGGCTCGAAATATTGGCGTTGCTGCCCATGGGCGGTGCGCAAAGCGACACCGCCAGCTTGGTGTGGTCGTTGCCGCCCACGCGGGCACAAACCGTGTTGGCGCTCGACGCCCATGCGTTTGCTCACGCCTTGGAAGACGCCAGCCAAGGCGTGCTGGGCCAACTCACCCTCACCAGCGAACGGGCCATGTGGCCCTTGCAACTGGCGCGTGCCCAACACTGGACAGGACAATTTGCCGACGGCAGCGCATGGGCATTGGCCGGCGATGCGGCACACAACATCCACCCATTGGCGGGTTTAGGGCTGAACCTTGGATTGGCTGACGTGGCCGAACTGGCGCAAGTTTTAAAAACCCGCGACGGCAAAGACTATTGGCGCAACGCGGGTGACCGCTACTTTTTACGCCGCTACGAACGCGCTCGCAAAGCTGGCCTGCTGACAACATGGGCGGCTTGCGATGGGTTGCAACGTCTGTTCGCACACCCCAATGCTGGCGTGCAAGCCCTGCGCAACTGGGGCATGAACAGCTTCAACAGTTTGCCCCCCGTCAAGGCATGGGCCATGCAACAGGCGATGGGTTGAAGCTTGTCAAAGCCATCCAGCCACACGCGTCTTTCTGACTTAACTCCCCTTTTCACGAAACCAAACACCATGTCTTCTTCAATTCGCCAATGGCTCACCACTGCCCTACTGGCCCTCAGCATGACGGGTACCGTTTGGGCACAAGGCCAAGAAGCCACCATTCGCAAAAACATCAGCGAACGCATCCCGCAAATCCCAAAAATCGAAGAAGTCACGCGTTCACCGATGCCAGGTTTGTATGAAATTCGTCTGAGCACCAACGAGATTTACTACACCGATGCCGAAGGCAACTTCCTCATCCAAGGCAGCTTGATCGACACCAAAAATCGCCGCAATTTGACCGAAGAGCGCGAAGCCAAATTAGGCGCCGTCGATTTCAACACGCTGCCCATCAAAGACGCCATCACCATGGTGCGTGGCAACGGCAAACGCAAGCTCGCCATCTTTGAAGACCCCAACTGCGGCTACTGCAAACGCTTTGAACGCGACTTGGCGAAAGTCGACAACGTCACGATTTACCTCTTTCTCTACCCTGTGTTGGGTCCTAACTCGGTCGAGAAGTCCAAAGCTGTTTGGTGCGCCAAAGACCCAGCCACCGCTTGGAGCGACATGATGACGCGCGACCAAGCGCCCGCTGCGGCCACCTGCAACACCGCCGCCATTGATCGCAACACCGAGTTTGGGCGCAAACACAAAATCACCGGCACGCCCACGCTGATCGCGCAAGACGGCACCCGCGTGCCAGGCGCCATCAGCACGCCTCAAATTGAAAAACTCTTGGCGGACGCCAGTAAATAAAAGAGACACGCAACATGGTCCACTCCCCCATCACCCCCGACTCCAACGCTGGCATCTTGATCCAACGCTTGGGTTACGCTGGCTTGATTCCCTTTGTGACGTTGGCCTTGCTGCTGCACATCGTCACGCCCGAAGCGCACCCGTTTGTGGCCATTGCGCTCAGCGCTTATGCGGCCACCATCGCTGCATTTTTAGGCGGCATCCATTGGGGCATTGGCCTGCGTCACAACGCCCCGCAACGTAAGTTGCACATGATGTGGGGCGTCACGCCCTCGCTGGTGGCTTGGGTGGCGGTCATCATGCCGGCATTTGCGGGCCTGCCTGTGCTGGCTTTGCTGCTGATCGGTTGCTATTTGGTGGACCGCAAAACGTGGCCCGAAGCCGGTCTGCGTGAATGGATGACGTTGCGCTTTCGTTTGACCGTGGTGTCGGTGTTGTCTTGCCTGATTGGCGCAGCGGCGACCTGACATGACGGCCCTCATTCACTACCGCATCGAAGCGGCTGATCTACACGCCCACCTGTATGGCGTGACCCTGACCGTGGCGCAACCCGCCGCTCAGCAACGCGTATCGCTGCCGGTGTGGATTGCGGGCAGCTACATGGTGCGCGAGTTTTCCAAACAAATCGTGGGGATCACCGCCCGCCAAGGCACACGCGCCGTGGCTGTGCAACAGCTCGACAAATGCACCTGGGAACTGGACTGCCAAGCCGACTCGCCCGTCACCTTGCACTACCAAGTGCACGCCCACGACGACTCGGTCCGCACCGCTTGGTTAGATGCGCAACGTGGCTTCTTCAACGGCACCAGCTTGTGTTTGCAAGTGGCTGGGCAAATGGCGCAACCACATCAACTCGAACTGGTCGCGCCTCAGCCCCGTTGGCAAGTCGCCACCGGCTTGACGCCCTTGAAAATCGACCGCCAAGGTTTTGGTACCTACATCGCTGCCGACTACGACGAGTTGGTGGACTGCCCCGTCGAGATGGGCACCTTTTGGTCAGGCACGTTCAACGCGGGCGGCATTGAACACCGCTTCATCGTGGCGGGCGCCACACCGGCCTTCGATGGCGAGCGCTTGCTCCGCGACACCCAACGCATTTGCGAAAAAGCCATCGCGTTTTGGCATGGCAAAAAACGCGGCAAGACGCCGCACAAAAACTATGTGTTCATGCTCAACGCTGTGGCCGATGGCTACGGTGGCTTAGAGCACCGCAACTCCACCGCCTTGATTTGCCAACGCGCCGACTTGCCGCGGTTGGACGAGACACAGCCCGCCCAATCAGCGTCCAGCAAAAGCAGCGCCCCCTTGAGCGAGGGTTACACCACCTTGCTGGGACTGATCAGCCACGAGTACTTTCACACTTGGAACGTCAAGCGCTTGCGTCCGTTTGAGTTCGCGCAGTATGACTACAGCCGCGAAAACACCACCGAGTTGCTGTGGTTCTTCGAGGGGTTCACCAGCTATTACGACGACCTCTTGCTGCGCCGTGCCGATTTGATCGACGATGCGGCCTACCTGCGCTTGCTCAACAAAACCGTCAACCAAGTGCTGCAAACGCCGGGGCGCAAGGTGCACACCGTCGCGCAGTCGAGCTTTGAAGCGTGGACCAAGTACTACCGCAACGATGCCAACACGCCCAATTTGACCGTGAGCTACTACACCAAGGGTGCCTTGGTGGCCTTGTGCCTCGACCTCACCTTGCGCCAGCACGGCGTGAAAAACCACAGCGTCTCGTTGGACGACGTGATGCGTGCCTTGTGGCAACGCTGTTGCACCGGTAAACGCACTGGCACGATGCAAGAAGCCGATGTGCTGGCCGTGTTGCAAGACCTCACCGGTCGCTCATGGGCCCCTGAGCTCAAAGCATGGGTGCATGGCACCCGTGAATTGCCCTTAGAAAAGTTACTGACCGCACATGGCGTGACCATACACCACGACCCTGCCCCCCTCGCTCAACGCTTGGGCCTGCGCGTGAGCGAAGACCACAGCGTGCAGATCAAACAAGTCTTGGCCGAGAGTGCCGCTCAGCGTGCGGGTTTTGCTCCGGGCGATGAATGGTTGGGTTTGGAAGTGGGCTCGCCCACCAAGTCAGCGACCCACTCGGCATGGCGCCTCAAAAAACTGGACGATGTGCTGCTCTACGCGGGCCGTGCATCACAGCTGACCGCCTTGGTCAGCCGTGACCGCCAATTGCTGCGTTTACCGCTGAGCTTGCCCAAAGCCAAGGACCACGCCGCTTGGCGATTGGCCATTCAAGACAGCCACAAAGTGGCGGTTTGGTTGGTGCCCTGAGACAACAGCAGCGGACGTGTCTCGCACGTCGTTGCTGCCCACACTCAAACGGCCTACTTCACGCCCCGCAAATCCACCACACGCTTGGCTTTGCCTTGGCTGCGCTCTACGCCGCCTTCACTTTTGAGCGTCACACCAATGCTGGTGCCGACGAACATCTTGACATCGTGCTGCAAAGCCTGCGCAGCAGCACGGGCGGCGGAAGCATCGGGGTCTATGCCAGGTCGGGTTTCGACCACCACAGTCAAGTTGTCCATCGGGCCTTCGCGGGTCAGCAAGCATTGGTAATGCGGGGCCAACTCGGGACGCTTCAAGATGTATTCCTCGATTTGTGAGGGGAACACGTTGACGCCACGCACGATCATCATGTCGTCACTGCGACCCGTGATTTTTTCCATGCGACGCATGGTGCGCGCGGTGCCGGGCAACAAACGCGTCAGATCACGGGTGCGGTAACGAATGATGGGCAAGGCTTCTTTGGTCAAGCTGGTGAACACCAACTCGCCCATTTCGCCGTCGGCCACCGGTTCCCCCGTTTCGGGGTTGATGATTTCTGGGTAGAAGTGGTCTTCCCAAATGGTGGGGCCGTCTTTGGTTTCCACGCACTCGCTGGCCACCCCTGGGCCCATGACTTCAGACAAGCCGTAAATATCCACGGCGTCGATGCCACAGCGCTGCTCAATGGCGCGGCGCATGTCGTTGGTCCAAGGCTCGGCGCCAAAAATGCCCAAGCGCAAGCTCGACTCCGCAGCCGACAAGCCCAAACGCTCAAACTCATCGGCAATGGCCAGCATGTAGCTGGGCGTGACCATGATCAGGTCGGGCTTGAAGTCTTGAATCAACTGCACTTGGCGCTCGGTTTGACCGCCACCAAACGGAATCACCGTGAGGCCCAAACGCTCAGCACCGTAATGTGCGCCCAAGCCGCCCGTGAACAAACCGTAGCCGTAACTCACATGCACCATGTCGCCTGGGCGAGCACCTGCGGCGCGAATGCTGCGCGCCACCACGTTGGCCCACGTGTCGATGTCGTTTTGGGTATAGGCCACCACCGTGGGCTTGCCCGTGGTGCCACTTGAGGCGTGAATACGCACGCATTGCTCACGCGGTTTGGCCAACATGCCAAACGGGTAGCTGTCACGCAAATCGGCTTTGGTGGTGAACGGAAACTTGGCTAAGTCGGCCAAGGATTTGCAATCGTCAGGATGCACACCTGCCGCATCAAACTTGGCGCGGTACACCGGCGAGTTGGCATAGGCCTGCTGCAACGTGGCTTTGAGGCGCTTGAGTTGCAGTGCGCGCAGCTCGTCGATGCTGGCCTTCTCGATGGGCTCTAACGGAAACTGTTGGGTGGTGAAAGGTGCGGGTTTCATGCGGGAATCACTGTGCCTTGAATTTGTGCGCTTTTGCCACGGAACAGGGCGATGGTGTCGCCGTGCTGGTTGGTCACGCGCATGTCGTAAATACCGTGGCGCCCCGACAAGGTTTGCTCCACGCCTTCGCACGTCAACACATCGCCCAACTTCGCAGGCTTTAAAAACTCAATGCTGCAACCCGCCGCGACGGCGGCTTTGTTGTAGCTGTTGCAGGCAAACGCAAAGGTCGAGTCGGCCAAGGTGAAGATGAACCCACCATGGCAAATTTGGTGGCCATTCAAATGCAGGGGCTGCACGGGCATGCGCAGCACCGCACGGCCAGGCTCGCACACCAAAATTTCGATGCCCATGGTGTCTTTGGTGGCGGTGTCCACCGCGAACATGGACTGAGCGACGTTTTGTGCCAGCGCGATGGCTTGCGGGTCGTTTTGCAATTCGGTACGCATCATTCGCCTTTGAACACGGCGGGACGTTTTTCTAAGAAGGCCGTGACGCCCTCGATGTAGTCATGGGTGCAGCCTAGGGCTGATTGCGCATCGCGCTCCGCATCTAAATGCTGGGTGAAGCTGCGGGTGCCTGCGTCGCGCAACAGGTGACGTGTTTGCACCAACGCTTTCGTGGGCATAACGGCCAGCTTCTGGGCACAAGCCAACGCGGCGGCCAAGCTGTCGTCGGCGACATCCCAAATGAGGCCCCATTCTTTGGCTTGAGCTGCAAGCAATTTATCGCCTGTCATGGCCAAAGCCATCGCTCGCGCCATGCCCAAACGCTCCACCAACAACCAACTGCCTCCCGCATCGGGGATCAGGCCAATTTTGCTGAATGCTTGAATGAAACTGGCCGTCGGTGCCGCAATGGCGATGTCGCAACACATGGCCAATGAAGCGCCTGCGCCAGCCGCCACGCCGTTGATGGCAGCCACCGTGGGCATGCGCAAGCCTTGAAGCTTGCGGGCTGTGGGGTTGAAGGCTTGGTCAATCACGGGACCGGGGTTGGCACGGGCGACCAAGTCGGGGCCGGGTGCAAAGTCGAACTCTGACAAATCAGCCCCCGCACAAAAACCACGCCCCGCGCCCGTGATGACCACCGCGCGAATGGCGGCATCGGCTTCGGCACGGTCGAGCGCGGCCCACAAGTCGTGGTGCATGTGACGGGTGAAACTGTTGAGCGCTTGCGGGCGATTCAGCGTGAGCAAAGCGACGCTGCCACGCGCTTCGTACAAGACGGTGGCGCTGTCATGGACTGAGGGATGGGGTGCGGTCATGGGTGGTCTCCTGCCCAGAAATTTAGCATTAACCGACCGATCGGTTGGTTAATGTTTACCCTTGGATCACACCGCCTGAGGGCCACGCAAGCTTGGCTATAGTTAGAGCCAAGACCTTCTTACAAAACTTATGGAGCAGCCCCATGGCCTACGAATTCATCAACGTTCACACCGAAGCCGACAAAGTGGGCGTCATCACCCTCAACCGCCCAAAGCAGCTCAACGCGCTGAATGGCCAGCTGATGGTGGAGTTGGGCCAAGCCCTCAAAGCGTTCGACGCCGACGAATCGATTGGCTGCATGATCATCATTGGCAGTGAAAAAGCATTTGCAGCGGGCGCAGACATTGGCGCCATGGCCACCTACAGCTTTGCCGATGTGTACAAAAACGACTACATCACCCGCGACTGGGAAACCATCCGCAGCATTCGCAAACCTGTGATCGCGGCGGTCAGCGGCTTTGCCTTGGGTGGTGGTTGCGAATTGGCCATGATGTGCGACTTCATCATTGCCGCAGACAACGCCAAATTTGGCCAACCCGAAATCAAACTGGGCGTCATCCCAGGCGCGGGCGGCACACAGCGCTTGCCACGCGCCGTCGGCAAAGCCAAGGCCATGGACTTGGCACTGACCGGTCGCATGATGGATGCCAACGAAGCCGAAAAAGCAGGGCTGGTCAGCCGCATCGTGCCGCTGGACAAATTGATGGAAGAAACCTTGGGCGCGGCACTCATGATTTGTGGCTACTCACAAATCGCCACGATGGCCGCCAAAGAGTCGGTCAACCGCGCCTTTGAAAGCGGTTTGGCCGATGGCGTGATGTTTGAGCGCCGCCTGTTCCATGCGTTGTTCGCCACCGCCGACCAAAAAGAAGGCATGGATGCGTTTGTGAACAAACGCCCTGCTTCATTTAAAAACGCCTAAGGCAGGGACCGCGTCTTCAGATGATCGAATTGAAAGCATTGCTCAAGTGGAAGCGGCTCAAGCCGGTCATCTTGGTGGTTGGGGTGTTGGTCTTGGTGCAAGTCGGCAGCGGCGTGTTTGCGTACAAACAGTCCAAAGCGCTGCTGCTGGAAAGTAAGCTCAAGCGGGCACAAAACCTCACGCATGGCTTGATCGTGGCCGTGGTTGACCCCTTGGTGGAGAAAGACTTTTCCACCATCGAGTCGCGCATGATGCAGACCATGTACAACGACGAAGTGCTGTCGATTCAAGTGGTGGACAAGCAAGGCAAAGTGCTCACGCATCTCGCCAGAACCCCCGGCAACGAACCGATCGAGATCTTCGACAACGCGGCAGTGACAGTGCCCCATCAATTGGGTGTAGATCGTTTGAGCACGGTCGAGGGCGACATTTTGGTGTGCTGGGAAAGGCTGAATGTCGGTGTCGAGTTAGGGTGGATTCGCCTGGACATGATGGGCTCCGTCGATGGCGGAGAACTCGATGTCATCAAGCGCAACGCCTTTGTGCTGTCGGCCATCTCCATTGTGTTGGCCCTGGTGGCGATGGGCATGTTTTTATGGCGCGCTTATTTCTCGGCCATACGCCGTGAATTGAGCGTGACTGACAAACTCAAGGACACATCCGAGTTGTTGTACCAATCGGAAAAGATGGCGGCTTTGGGCCAGTTGTCTGCCGGGGTCGCGCATGAGATCAACAACCCCATCGGCTACGTGTCATCCAACATCGCATCGTTGGTGAATTACTTTGAGGCGTATCAAAAAATCATTGACGCTTATGAGCGGCATTGCCAACCGGGTCAAGAGGCATTGACGCTGGAACAAGTCAATGCCATCAAAGAGGACATCAATTTCGAATTTATTCAAGAGGATGTGACCTTCTTGCTGTCGGAAACGCGCGAAGGCATTCAGCGCGTCAAGACCATCATTCAAGACTTGAAAGATTTCTCGCGCACGGAGAAAACCGCGGCTTGGTCCAAAGCCGATCTGCACAAGGGCATTGCATCGACCTTGAACATTGTGGCGAGTGAATTCAAAAATAAAGCCGATGTGGAGCTGGTCTTTGGCACCTTGCCTGAGATTGATTGCCTGCCATCACAGATCAACCAAGTGGTGCTGAACTTGGTGGTCAACGCCACACAAGCCATTGACTCTGGGCAACGCGGGCTGATTCGGATCACGACATCGGCAGATGAAAACCATGTGTATTTGTCGGTGTCTGACTCGGGCTGTGGCATTTCTCCCGATCACTTGAAAAATATTTTTAACCCGTTCTTCACCACCAAAGCTGTCGGGGTTGGGACGGGTCTGGGTTTGTCGGTCACGCATGGCATCATTGAGCGCCACCACGGCAGCATCAGCGTGGAGAGCGAAGTGGGCAAAGGCACCACGTTCAAGGTCATGCTGCCCATCCACCAAAACACCGTCGCATAACCATTCACCATGAAATCTACCGTTCTTTGCGTCGATGACGAGCCCAACATTCTTTCAGCCCTGAGGCGCATGTTGTCGTTGAACAACTTCAAGGTGCTGACGGCCGACAGCGGCCAAACGGCTCTTGAACTCTTGGCCAGCACGCCCGTGGATGTGGTGATTTCAGACATGCACATGCCCGAGATGAATGGCGCCGAGTTATTGGCCATGGTCAAAGAGCGCCACCCAGATGCCATGCGCATTTTGCTCACAGGCAATGCTGACATCAGCAGCGCCATTGCTGCGGTCAACCAAGGCGGCATTTACCGCTACTTGACCAAGCCTTGGGTCGATGCAGAACTGATCGCCACCATCGAGTCGTCGCTAGAGCTGATCATGCTCAAAAAAGACCGCTCCCGCTTGACCGCACTCACAGAAGAACAAAACGTCAAACTCAATGATTTGGTGCTCAACTTAGAAGAGAAGGTCAAAGAACGAACTGCTGAGTTGACAGAGTCAAACCAAAAGCTACGGGACTCGTACATTGCCTCGATCAAAGCATTTTCTGGCTTGCTGGGCATGCGCGACGAGCAACTGCTGACACACTCACGCAACGTGGCTGAACTGTCTTTCAAAACAGCACGCGCGGCAGGCTTGGACAAAGAACAGTGCCAAGAAATCTACATTGCTGGCTTGTTGCATGACATTGGCAAGCTCAGCCTGAGCGACCGCATTTTGCGTGTGAAGGTGTTTGAATTGCCACTCAGTGATGTTCACTCCTACGAAAATCATGCGGCCTTGGGTGAGTCATGTCTGAAAAACTTGGATGACATGAAGGGCGTGTCGCTCATCATTCGTGCGCACCACGAGCACTACAACGGCCAAGGTTTTCCAGACAAACTGGCAGGTGAAGCGATTCCTGTAGGCGCCAGAATTGTGGCGATTGCAGAAGCGTATGAAGAGTTGACGACCGGCGAGTTCAGCACCCGACCAAAAACCTCAGAAGAAGCGATTTCGGTCATCACCAAGGCCGTGAGCATTTACTTCTGCCCCGTGATGGTGGGCCATTTTGTGAATGTGATCACAGCAGCATCCCAATGATTGAGACGCTGAAGCACAGGCGGCGATGATGCCGCGTTGGAGCTTACTTAGCAGCGACGCGCTCAGACAATAGCTCTTCGATTTTGGCAAGCAAGTCTTTGCTCTTGAAGGGCTTGGGGATGCTGGCGTTGGCACCCGGAATATCAATCGATTTCAAGCCATAGCGTGCGATGACAGAGTTGGTGCTGCCAGAGGCCACGATGACCGGCAAATGGGGATAGCTTTCTCGCAGCTTGGCGACGAAATCAACACCGTCCATCTTGGGCATGACCAAATCGGTGACGACCAAGTCCACATGCGTTTCCGACAACCACTGCAAGGCCTCTAACCCATCCCCAGCACCGATCACGGTGTAGTCATTCATCTCTAAAACCTCTTGTACGCCCTCGCGCAGCAGGTCTTCGTCTTCAACGATAAGAATGGTAGTCATATGGTGCAATAAAAGTGGTGCGGAATTCTAACGGGCATAATTTACTCAAATCAATTTTGATAAATTAAAGTAACTAAATTGAATGGCGGATTCAAGGACGAAGTGCAACAAAGATGAACTGGTTATAGGTGGCTGAGGATGCGAGAGCATCATGGCCGCTTTAACCGCCAAATCGAAATTGCCCAATGTACAAGCACCTCAGCCGAGAAGAACGATACC
>NZ_JAVKLQ010000001.1:0-60324 GCF_031539175.1 Limnohabitans sp.
GGTATCGTTCTTCTCGGCTGAGGTGCTTGTACATTGGGCAATTTCGATTTGGCGGTTAAAGCGGCCATGATGCTCTCGCATCCTCAGCCACCTATAACCAGTTCATCTTTGTTGCACTTCGTCCTTGAATCCGCCTTTTAATAAAAATGTGATTTTAGTGAAAATAATCGTTATTTTCGAAGGGGTATTGCGGCTCATACAAACCCTTAGCCGCGAAGGCCGATTCGCTGCGTCAGCTCGCCGCTTCTAGGCCGTTGGCGAAGTGGGCTTGCATGCGTGCCACGCTGGCCGCTGCATTGCGCGCCAAGAGCGTGTCCATCAAAGCTTGGTGCTCATTCAACGACTCTTCGATCCGGCCGCTCTTGAGGAGCGAGTTATGACGGTTGAGTTTCATGACCTTACGCAGATCCGCCACCATTTGGTCACGCCAGCGGTTGTCGGCAATTTCCAGCAGGCGCATGTGAAAGCGTTCGTTGATTTCAAAGAACTTTTCACGGTCATTCACGGCTTGCGCCAGTGCCAAGTGCAATTCTTGTAACTCTTGCAGCTGTGCAGGGGTGGCTTGGGTGGCGACCACGCCCGCCGCATCGGCCTCTAGCAAAGAGAGCAGGTGATAGACATCGCGTTGGTCTTTGTCGTTCACCTCGGTCACATAAGCACCGCGCCGCACTTTCATGGTGACCAAGCCTTCGGCGGCCAGCACCTTGAGGGCTTCGCGCATGGGGGTGCGGCTGATGCCGTATTCCTCGGCCAAACGCATCTCGTCAATCCAGCTGCCTGGGGCTAATTCACCCGAAAAAATACGCTCGCGCAGAAGTTCGGCAACTTCTTCATACAAGGCGCGAGGGGTCAAGGTGAGGGCAGACATGGGACGAGATTGTAAGTTCAGATAATATTTTGCATCAATAATTATGAATGATATGATTTCGCGGATTCCAAAAACCGTGGTTTCAACCCTAATTTTTAGAGTGATTAGACATGAGCCAAAAGCCAACCGAATTCAATGCCGCCAACCTCGACGCTTGGGCAAAAGCCGCCGCCAAGTCCGCACCCGGAGGCGATGTCAGCGCCTTGAATTGGAAGACGCTCGATGGCATCAGCGTCAAACCGCTTTACACCGCAGAAGATACCCAAAATCTGCCTTACGCCAACACATTGCCAGGTTTCGAGCCCTATGTGCGCGGCCCGCAAGCCACCATGTACGCCGTGCGTCCATGGACCATTCGCCAATATGCGGGTTTTTCAACCGCTGAAGAATCGAATGCTTTTTACCGCAAAGCGTTGGCCGCAGGCGGTCAAGGCGTGTCGGTCGCGTTTGACTTGGCGACCCACCGTGGCTATGACTCGGACCATCCCCGTGTGACCGGTGACGTGGGCAAGGCCGGTGTGGCCATTGACTCGGTCGAAGACATGAAAATTCTGTTCAACGAAATTCCGTTGGACAAAGTGTCGGTCTCCATGACCATGAACGGCGCGGTGTTGCCCGTGCTGGCAGGCTATGTGGTAGCCGCTGAAGAGCAGGGCGTGAGCCAAGAATTGCTCTCAGGAACGATTCAGAACGACATTCTGAAAGAGTTCATGGTGCGCAACACCTACATCTACCCGCCCGAGCCCTCGATGAAGATCATTGGCGACATCATTGGCTACACCGCCAAGCACATGCCCAAGTTCAACTCGATCTCGATTTCGGGTTACCACATGCAAGAGGCGGGTGCCAACCAAGCCTTGGAATTGGCCTTCACCTTGGCCGACGGCAAAGAGTATGTGAAGACCGCCATTGCTTCGGGCTTGGACGTCGATGCCTTCGCCGGTCGCTTGTCGTTCTTCTGGGCGGTGGGCATGAACTTTTATTTGGAAATCGCCAAGATGCGCGCCGCCCGTTTGCTGTGGTGCCGCATCATGAAAGGCTTTGACGCCAAGAACCCCAAGAGCTTGATGCTGCGCACGCACAGCCAAACCTCCGGCTGGTCTCTCACCGAGCAAGACCCGTACAACAACGTGGTGCGCACCACCATCGAAGCGATGGCTGCGGTGTTTGGTGGCACACAGTCGCTGCACACCAACTCGTTTGACGAAGCGATTGCTTTGCCTACCGAGTTCTCGGCACGCATTGCGCGCAACACACAGCTCATCATTCAAGAAGAGACCCACATCACCAACGTGATCGACCCATGGGCCGGCTCATACATGATGGAGTCACTCACCCAAGAGATGGCCGACAAAGCGTGGGCCATCATTGAAGAAGTCGAAACCATGGGCGGCATGACCAAGGCCGTGGACAGCGGCTGGGCCAAACTGAAGATCGAAGCCGCTGCCGCTGAGAAGCAAGCGCGCATCGACTCTGGCAAAGATGTCATCGTGGGCGTGAACAAATACAAGCTGGCCAAAGAAGACCCGATCGAAATCTTGGCCATCGACAACGTGCGCGTGCGCGACGGCCAGATTGAGCGTTTGCAAAAAATCAAAGCCACCCGCGACAGCGCTGCAGTGCAAGCTGCGTTGGACGCACTCACCGCATCCGCAGAGAGCGGCGAAGGCAACTTGCTCGATCTGTCCATCAAGGCCATTCGTCTTCGTGCCACAGTCGGTGAGGTGAGCGATGCGCTCGAAAAAGTGTTTGGCCGCCACCGTGCTGACACGCAAAAGGTGACCGGTGTTTACGCTGCGGCCTACGACGACGGCGAAAACGTGGGAGACACCATGGAATATTGGAACCAACTCAAAGCCGACATTGCCGCGTTCGCCGACCAACAAGGCCGTCGCCCCCGCGTGATGATTTCTAAACTCGGCCAAGACGGTCACGACCGTGGTGCCAAAGTGGTGGCTACCGCATTTGCCGACCTCGGCTACGACGTGGACATGGGCCCCTTGTTCCAAACGCCGGAAGAGTGCGCGCGTCAAGCGATTGAAAACGACGTGCACGCCGTGGGCGTGTCCACCCTTGCCGCAGGCCACAAAACCTTGGTGCCCGCCATTATTGCCGAGCTGAAGAAGCAAGGCGCCGACGACATCATCGTGTTCGTGGGCGGTGTGATTCCACGCCAAGACTACGACTTCTTGTACGAAGCCGGCGTGAAGGGCATTTATGGCCCAGGCACACCGATTCCCGTCAGCGCCAAAGACGTGTTGGAGCAAATCAAAAAGGCAATCGGGTGACACCTGCGCAGTTGCTCGACGGCTTGCTGCACGGCAACTCTGCTGTGCAACGTCGCGCGATGGCCAAAGCCATCACGCTGCTAGAGTCGACGCGTACCGACCACCGTGCATTGGCCGATGACTTGCTCACGGCCATGTTGCCGCACACCGGCAAGTCATTTCGCTTAGGCATCAGTGGTGTGCCAGGGGTGGGTAAATCCACCTTCATCGAGGCCTTGGGGCTGTACTTGATCGGCCAAGGCCACCGCGTGGCCGTGCTGACCATTGACCCATCGTCCACCGTGTCTGGTGGCTCCATCTTGGGCGACAAAACCCGCATGGAGTTTTTGAGCGTGCACGACCAAGCCTACATTCGCCCCAGCCCATCTAGCGGCACCTTGGGCGGTGTGGCCGAGAAAACGCGCGAGTCGATGCTGGTCTGCGAAGCCGCAGGCTACGACGTGGTGATCGTCGAAACCGTGGGCGTGGGCCAAAGCGAAACGGCCGTGGCCAACATGACCGACATGTTCGTGCTGCTGCAATTGCCCAATGCAGGCGACGATTTGCAAGCCATCAAAAAAGGCGTGATGGAGATTGCCGATTTGGTGGTCATCAACAAAGCCGACATCGATGCCACTGCCGCCACCCGTGCGCAACTGCAAATCACCAGCGCCTTGCAACTGTTGGGCATGCACGGCGGTTCGGGGCATGCGCACCGCAACACCGACGTGTGGCATCCCAAAGTCGTGCAGCTCAGTGCCTTGTTGAACCAAGGCGTGGACGCGTTTTGGACCGCCGTGTGCGAGTTCAAAGCCTTGCAAACCCAAAACGGTCGCTTTGCCGAGCGCCGCCAGCACCAAGCCTTGTCGTGGATGTGGGAACGCATTGACGCAGGCCTCAAACAAACTTTTCGGGCGCAACCGCGTGTGCAAGCGCTGCTGCTCGAACTCAGTCACCAAGTGGGTGCGGGGCAGTTGGCTGCTTCGACCGCAGCCCGTCAACTGCTCAGTGCCTATCAGGCGCAGAGTTAATTTGAAATCTTCCTGGAGAAAAGAGAGCAATCATGCAAGACATCATTGAACAACTGGAAAAAAAGCGCGCTGCGGCCCGCTTGGGTGGCGGACAAAAGCGCATTGATGCGCAGCATGCCAAAGGCAAACTCACTGCGCGCGAGCGCATCGAGGTGTTGCTGGACGAGGGCACTTTCGAAGAGTGGGACATGTTTGTGGAACACCGTTGCACCGACTTTGGCATGGAAGACAACAAGATTCCCGGTGACGGCGTGGTCACCGGCTACGGCATGATCAACGGCCGTTTGGTGTTTGTGTTCAGCCAAGACTTCACCGTGTACGGTGGTGCGTTGTCTGAAACGCACGCCGAGAAGATTTGCAAAATCATGGACCAAGCCATGAAAGTCGGCGCTCCCGTGATCGGTTTGAACGACTCGGGCGGTGCCCGTATTCAAGAAGGCGTGGCCTCGCTTGGCGGCTACGCTGAAGTGTTCCAGCGTAACGTCATGGCCAGCGGTGTGGTGCCCCAGATCAGCATGATCATGGGCCCATCCGCCGGTGGTGCGGTGTATTCACCTGCGCTGACCGACTTCATCTTCATGGTGAAAGACACGTCCTACATGTTCGTGACAGGCCCTGAAGTGGTCAAAACCGTGACCCACGAAGAAGTGACGGCCGAAGAGTTGGGCGGTGCCTTGACCCACACCACCAAGAGCGGTGTGGCCGACATGGCGTTTGAGAACGACGTTGAAGCGCTGTTGATGTTGCGACGCCTGTACAACTACCTGCCCCTGAACAACCGCGAAAAAGCACCTGTGCGTGCCAGTGGCGATCCATCAGGCCGCATGGACATGAGCCTCGACACCTTGGTGCCAGAGAACCCCAACAAAGCGTATGACATGAAAGAACTCATCGTCAAAACCGTGGACGATGGCGACTTCTTTGAACTGCAACCCGACTACGCCAAAAACATCCTGATCGGCTTCGCCCGCATGGAAGGCCAAACCGTCGGCATCGTGGCGAACCAACCGTTGGTGTTGGCGGGCTGCTTGGACATCAAGAGCTCCATCAAGGCTGCACGTTTTGTGCGCTTCTGCGATGCGTTCAACATCCCTGTGGTCACGTTCGTGGACGTGCCTGGCTTCATGCCCGGTACCTCGCAAGAATACGGCGGCATTATCAAGCACGGCGCAAAGTTGCTGTACGCGTACGCCGAGTGCACCGTGCCAAAAATCACCGTCATCACCCGCAAAGCCTACGGCGGCGCGTACGACGTGATGGCCTCCAAGCACTTGCGCGGTGACGTGAACTTTGCTTGGCCCAACGCCGAAATCGCGGTGATGGGTGCCAAGGGCGCGGTGGAAATCATCTTCCGCGAAGACAAAGGCGACCCCGAGAAACTGGCCGCCAAGGAAGCCGAATACAAAGCTCGCTTCGCCAACCCGTTTGTGGCGGGCGCACGCGGCTTCATCGACGACGTGATCCAACCGCACGAAACACGCAAGCGCATTTGCCGCTCGCTGGTCATGCTCAAAGACAAGAAGATTGAAAACCCATGGCGCAAGCACGGGAACATTCCGCTTTAAGCCCGAAGGAGAAGAAGAACATGTTTACCAAAATCCTGATTGCCAACCGTGGCGAAATTGCTTGCCGCGTCATCGCTACCGCCCAAAAAATGGGCATCAAAACCGTGGCGGTTTACTCTGAAGCCGACAAAGAAGCCCGTCATGTGATGCTGGCCGACGAGGTCGTGTTGATTGGCCCCGCAGCTTCGCGCGAGTCGTACTTGGTGGCCGACAAAATCATTGCTGCCGCCAAAGCCACCGGCGCACAAGCCATTCACCCTGGCTACGGTTTCCTGAGCGAGAACGCCGAGTTCTCCAAGCGCTGCGAAGACGAAGGCATTGCCTTCATTGGCCCACGCCACTTCTCGATTGCCGCCATGGGCGACAAGATCGAGTCCAAAAAGCTGGCGGGTGCTGCGGGCGTGAACTGCATTCCCGGTGTCAACGACGCCATTGAAACGGCTGAAAAGGCCGTCGAAATTGCCAAGGGCATTGGTTACCCCGTGATGATCAAGGCTTCGGCCGGCGGCGGCGGCAAGGGCCTGCGTGTGGCGTTCAACGACAAAGAAGCTTTGGAAGGCTTCACGTCTTGCCGCAACGAAGCGCGCAACAGCTTTGGTGATGACCGCGTGTTCATCGAGAAGTTTGTCGAAGAGCCTCGCCACATCGAAATCCAAGTGCTGGGCGACAGCCATGGCAATGTGATTTATTTGAACGAGCGCGAGTGCTCGATCCAACGTCGTCACCAAAAAGTGATTGAAGAAGCGCCATCGCCGTTCATTTCTGAGGCCACCCGCAAAGCCATGGGTGAGCAGGCGGTGCAACTGGCCAAGGCGGTGAAATACCAGTCGGCTGGTACGGTGGAGTTTGTGGTCGGCAAAGACCAGAGCTTCTACTTCCTCGAGATGAACACCCGCTTGCAGGTGGAGCATCCCGTGACCGAAGCCATCACGGGCCTCGACTTGGTGGAGCAAATGATCCGTGTTGCGGCAGGTGAAAAACTCACACTGACCCAAGCTGATGTGAAACGCAATGGCTGGGCCATCGAGTGTCGTATCAACGCCGAAGACCCGTTCCGCAACTTCTTGCCATCGACCGGTCGTTTGGTGCGTTTTCAGACGCCTAAACAAACCATGTTCCAAGCCAACACGGCCGACCTGCTTGGCGTGCGTGTGGACACCGGTGTGCAAGACGGTGGCGAGATTCCGATGTTCTACGACTCGATGATCGCCAAGTTGATCGTGCACGGCAAAGACCGCAACGACGCGATTGCCAAAATGCGCGAAGCCCTGAACGGCTTTGTCATCCGTGGCATCAGCTCGAACATCCCATTCCAAGCGGCCTTGTTGGCGCACCCACGCTTTGTGTCGGGTGACTTCAACACGGGTTTCATTGCCGAGCAATACAGCCAGGGCTTCCGCGCCGAAGACGTGCCGCACGACGACCACGACTTTTTGGCCGCACTTGCCGCCTTCGTGCGCCGCAAGTCGCGTGAGCGCGCTGCGGGCCTGAGCGGTCAGCTGCCCGGTTACGACGTCAA
This sequence comes from Limnohabitans sp., assembly GCF_031539175.1. Classification (GTDB taxonomy): domain Bacteria; phylum Pseudomonadota; class Gammaproteobacteria; order Burkholderiales; family Burkholderiaceae_C; genus Limnohabitans. The sequence goes on from NZ_JAVKLQ010000001.1 coordinate 7,251, forward strand.
GGTGGGGCAGGATTACGCGGTGGTCGAGCTGGGCCAAGGTGGCAACAACCGTTATGTGCAAGTGCATGTGGACGAGTTCGTGGGCAAGCCTGGCGTGGCGCAGATCACGGTGGACGGCAAGACGTATGCGATCGAAAGCAACTCGCGTTTGAACGACATTCGCATCGAAGGCACGTGCAACGGCAAGCCATTCACAGCGCAAGTTGAGCGCGGCACTCTGAAAAATCCCTTGGCTTTGCAAGTGCAGCACAACGGTACGCGCATTGAAGCTTTGGTGATGTCGCCCCGCATGGCCGAGCTGCACAAGCTGATGCCTTACAAGGCGCCGCCAGACCTGAGCCGCTTTGTGTTGTCACCCATGCCCGGCCTGTTGGTTGATGTGGCGGTACAACCTGGCCAGAAGGTGCAAGCGGGCGAACGCGTGGCGGTCATCGAAGCCATGAAGATGGAAAACGTGCTCTTTGCTGCGCAAGATGGCGTGGTCAAGAAGGTGGTGGCGGCCAAAGGCGAGTCACTCACGGTTGATCAGATGATTGTGGAGTTCGAATAATGGCTCGTCCATTCAAAGTTCTAGGCATTCAACAAATTGCCATCGGCGGCCCTGACAAGGGCCGTCTCAAAAAGCTGTGGGTTGACATGTTTGGTCTCGAAGTCACAGGCACGTTTCAAAGCGAACGCGAGAACGTGGACGAAGACATTTGTGCCATCGGCGTTGGTCCCTTCAAGGTCGAAGTCGATCTGATGCAGCCCATGGACATCGACAAAAAGCCTGCGGTTCACGCCACACCGTTGAACCACATTGGCTTGTGGATCGATGACCTGCCCGTGGCTGTGGAATGGCTCACTGCACAAGGCGTGCGCTTTGCCCCCGGCGGTATCCGTAAGGGTGCGGCTGGCTTTGACATCACCTTCATGCACCCCAAGGCGAACGACGAGTTCCCTATTGGTGGCGAAGGCGTGTTGATCGAGTTGGTGCAAGCACCACCTGAAGTGGTGAAGGCGTTTGCGGCCTTGACAGCTTCACACGCTTAACGTGCAGCATGCGCCAATGGCGCTAGCGGTGTGTTTCTAGCTTGGGACACACGGGCGATGCATCCAACGAAATAGCCGTGACGTTGTCACGGCTATTTTCATGGTCTATTGCACATGAAGCAACCGACGTCACTCGTGCATCGACACCCGCTTAGCCAGCGCATAAGCCAACAAAGACGCACATGTTGTCACCACGGCGCACAGCCAATAGTGGGTCACTTGGCCGTTGGGTTCACTTTGCAGCAACATGCCGCCCACCCATGCGGCCACGCCCATGGAGAACGACTGCACCGCGCCATTGAGTGACATGAAGGTGCCACGGAACTTGGGGTTGGCTGCAGAGGTGAGCAGCGCCATGCCTGGGATCATGCGTGCGTTCATGGCGAAGAACAAGGTGCTGGTCACCAGCAAGACCACGTACAAAGGCACTGGCTCGATCAGCGTGATGGCGAACATGGGAATGATCGAGAACAACACCGCACGTTGAAAAGTTTGACGCTTGCCCAAACGGTCGGTCACGCCGCCCACCCAGCGACCGCTGAACAGAGTGACCACGCCGCCACAAAAATAGAGCCACGGAATTTCGCTAGGAGCCATCACCTGGTTGTTTTGTAAATACAACGTGATGTACGGAATGATGGTGAAGGCGGCCAGCATCATGGTGGCCGACAAGAGCAAGGCCATGCGCTGGTTGGGCTCGCCCAGCACTTGGCCCATGGCATGCAGGACATGCTTGTCTTTGGCATGCGCCACATGTGCATCGAGCTTGGGCACGCTGTAATTGGCCATCACGCCCACGGCCACACACATCACACCAATCGCAAAAAAGGCGGTGTGCCATCCCCAGAGGTTGGCAAACAGCAAGCCCGCAGGCACGCCCGCCACAGTAGCGACCGAGAAAGAGGTCATCACAATGCCTGTGGCGCGGCCACGACGCTCGAACGGCACCACATCACCAATGATGGTTTGCGTCATGGTGGACAACACGCCGCCAAAACAGCCAGAGGCAATGCGTGCGGCCATCAGCCAGCCATAGGTCGGCGCGATGCCGCAGGCCACGGTGGTGAGGGCAAACAGCACGTACAACGTGAGTAGCAAGCGCTTGCGGTCAAAGCGGTCGATGAAGGTGGTGGCAAACAAGCCAGACAGTCCCGCTGCCACAGTGTAGGCCGAGACCAATAAACCGAATTCAGCAAAGCTGATGCCAAACAAGCGGGTGAGTTGTGGCCCCAGCGGCATCATGATCATGAAGTCCACGATGTGCGTGAATTGAATGCCAGCGAGGGAGAGAAGCAGCAGAAGTTCTTTGCGTTCGGATAGATGTGTGTACATGGGGTGTGTGATGTCGTGCATGGGGCAGAAGGTGCCACCCCTCATCCCATTCAAGCTTGGGTGGCTTGGCGGGCTTTTGCTTTGGCGAGTGCCGCTTCTATGATGGCGCGTTTGCGGTCCACCTCAGCGGCATTGTCTGTGCCTTTGGTGTGGGCAGGCAGATCGGCCAATTTACGCAAGGCTTTGGCTTGCAGGCGTTCGTCGTTTTCTTGGGCTTCACGCACGAGGCGTACTTGCCGTGTGTCGTAGCGCTGGCGTGCCAAATCGGCCAAGTTTTGTGGCCAAGCCGCCCAGCCCGTCAGGGCCATATCGACGGGCTCTAGCGAAATGCAATCGATGGGGCAGGCGGGGATACAGAGTTCGCAGCCCGTGCAGTACGGCTCGATCACGGTGTGCATGCGCTTGTTGCTGCCCATGATGGCATCGGTGGGGCACACGCCAATGCACAAGGTGCAGCCAATGCACCACGCTTCATCAATGATGGCGATGGTGCGGGGGCCTTCAAATCCGTTGTCAGGGTTCAGGGGGGCGATGGCTTGGCCGGTGATGGCTGCCAAACGTGCCACCCCTTCAACGCCACCCGGCGGGCATTGGTTGATGCCCGCTTCACCGTTGGCAATGGCCTCGGCGTAGCGTTGACAGTCTGGGTAGCCGCAACGCGTGCATTGCGTTTGCGGCAGGGCGTCATTGATACGAAGCGCGAGACTCACTTTTTAGCAGCAGGCGCAGCCTTTTTGGCAGGTGACTTGGCCACGGCCTTTTTGGGGGCGATGTCGTTGTGAGCCAAGATGAAGGCTTTGACGTGTGGGTAAACAATTTCACGCCAGCGACGGCCACTGAAAATGCCGTAGTGGCCCGCGCCTTTGGCTTCTAAGTGGTCGAGTGCTTCGCGCTTGATGCCCGTACACAAGTTGTGTGCTGCCAAGGTTTGGCCTGAACCGGAAATGTCATCCAATTCGCCTTCCACGGTCAGCAACGCGGTGTTTTGGATGTCTTGAGGACGCACCAATTCAGCCTTGCCGTTTTCGTTTTTGACTTCCCACGTGCCGCGAACCAACTTGAACTCTTGGAACACCGTGTTGATGGTTTCCAAGTAGTAATCGGCGTCCATGTCGAGCACAGCGTTGTATTCGTCATAGAACTCGCGGTGCGATTCGACGCTAGAGTTGTCGCCTTTGATCAGGTCTTTGAAGTAGTCGTAATGGCTCTTCAAATGGCGATCGGGGTTCATGGCCACAAAGCCTGTGTGTTGCAAGAAGCCGGGGTACACGCGACGACCTGCGCCAGGGAAGTTGTCTGGCACGCGGTAGATCACGTTGTTTTCAAACCAGCTGAAGCTCTTGTTGGTTGCCAAGTTGTTCACCGAGGTGGGTGATTTGGTGGCATCGATCGGGCCGCCCATCATGGTCATGCTCAGCGGGGTGGTTTCACCGCGGCTGGCCATCAACGACACGGCAGCCAGCACAGGCACGGTAGGTTGGCAGACGCTCATGACGTGGCAGTTGCCGTAATGGGCTTGCAGGTGACGAATGAACTCTTGCACGTAGTTCACATAGTCGTCGAGGTGAAACTCACCGTCGCTCAGGGGCACCAAGCGGGCATTTTTCCAGTCGGTGATGTAGACCTTGTGGTCCTTGAGCATGGTTTTGACGGTGTCGCGCAGCAATGTGGCGTAGTGACCGGAGAGCGGTGCCACGATCAAGACAGCGGGTTGGCCTTTGAGCTTGCCCAAGGTGTTGGCATCGTCGGTGAAGCGTTTGAAGCGACGCAGTTCACAGAACGGCTTGTCGATTTCAATGCGTTCATGGATCGCGACACTGGTGCCGTCCACGTCGACAGATTGGATGCCAAAGACGGGTTTTTCGTAGTCTTTACCCAAGCGATACAGCAAGTCGTAGCCCGCTGAAACACGCTGAGCCATGGGGTTGTGTCCCAAAGCAGAGGTGTTGTTGCTGTACATCTTGGCGGCGGCCTGCGCAAAGTCTGCGAACGGCTCCATCAGGCTACGTTGGGTTTCGAAGATTTGGTAAAGCATGGGTTGTGTCTCAAAAATGTTGCAGTGCAATATAGCAGCTGAGCAAGGGTTGAAAATGGAGTCTGTCCCCCAATTTACTGATAGAACATAACTGTCTAAGACCAACGATGACCACGTCCACACGCTCGCCACGCATGCCTGTCCTTTTTGTGGGGCACGGCAGTCCCATGAACGTGATTGATGACAACCCTTACCGAGAGGCTTGGGTCCAGGTGGGGCAAATGTTTGGCACACGTTGGCCTAAGCCGACGTTGATTTTGTGCATTTCGGCGCATTGGCTCACGCAAGGCTGGTGGCTGACGGGCATGGACAATCCCAAGACCATCCATGACTTTGGCGGGTTCCCGCAGGCGTTGTTTGAGCAGCAGTATCCAGCCCCTGGCGCTCCTGCTTGGGTGTCTCAAACGGCGCGTTTGCTTCGCCAACCGCACACAGGTGCGCCAGTGGGCATCGATTTGCGCGAATGGGGCTTGGACCATGGTTGCTGGGGTGTGCTCAAGCCCATGTTTCCAGACGCTGATATTCCTGTGGTGCAGCTCAGCATGGACTACAACCGTCCGCCTGCAGAGCATTTCGCGCTGGGCCAGCAGCTCAAGGCTTTGCGAGAGCAGGGCGTTTTGATCGTGGCCAGTGGCAACACGGTGCACAACCTGCGCACCATGAACCGTTCTGCGCCCGATGACCAAGCTTACGAATGGGCGATTCAATTTGATGTTTGGGTGGCCGCGCAAATCAGAGACGGGCACTTGGCATCGTTGGTGAATTTTCAGCAGGAAGGGGAAATTGCGCAGATGTCGCACCCCAGCCACGACCACTTTTTACCTTTGCTTTACGCTGCGGGTGCGGCTGATGCGGATGAACCGGTGGCGTTTTTCAACGAGGGCTATCAATTGGCCTCGATTGCCATGCGTTCGGTCATTTGGGGTTAAATAAAAAGGGCCCGAAGGCCCTTTTCTTTGGTTGCACGCCAAGCGTGCACACGGTGTGCAGTTACATCACTTTCGCGATGGCTTGGCACACGTAGTCGATGTTCTTGCTGTTCAACGCAGCCACGCACATGCGGCCTGTGTCGGTGCCGTACACGCCAAACTCAGAGCGCAGGCGCACCATTTGGTCTTTGTTCAAACCGGAGTAGCTGAACATGCCGATTTGGGTCGTGATGAAGCTCATGTCCTGTTTCACGCCCGCGGCTTTGAGGCCGTCTACCAGCTTTTGACGCATGGCTTTGATACGCACGCGCATTTCGCCCAATTCTTTTTCCCACAAAGCGCGCAGCTCGGGGTTGTTCAACACCGCTGCCACCACAGCGCCGCCGTGGATCGGTGGGTTGGAGTAGTTGGTGCGAATCACGATTTTGAGTTGCGACAACACGCGGCTGCACTCTTCTTTGTCGGCGCACAAAACGCTCAAGGCACCTACGCGCTCGCCGTACAAGCTGAAGCTCTTGGAGAACGAGGTGGACACAAAGAAGCACAGGCCAGCGGCCACAAACTTTTGAATCACAGCGCCGTCTTCGGCAATGCCGTGGCCAAAGCCTTGGTAAGCCATGTCCAAGAAGGCAGTCAGGTTTTTGGCCTTGACTACTGCTACTACTTGGTCCCATTGGGCGGCAGTGATGTCGTAGCCGGTGGGGTTGTGGCAGCAAGCGTGCAACACCACGATGGTGCCTGACGCTGCGGCGTTCAACGAGGCCAACATGCCTTCAAAGTTCACGCCGCGTTTTTCGGCGTCGTAGTAAGCGTAGGTGTCGACCTTGAAACCGGCGTTGGTGAACAAGGCGCGGTGGTTTTCCCAGCTGGGGTCAGAGATCAACACGGTGGCGTTGGGGCTCAAGCGCTTCAAGAAATCAGCACCGATTTTCAAGCCACCTGTGCCGCCAATGCCTTGCACCGTGGCCACGCGGCCAGAGGTGACGGGCTCAGAGTCAGCACCGAAGACCAAGCCTTTGACAGCCGCGTCATACGCCACGATGCCGTCGATGGGCAAATAGCCGCGCGCAGTGGGCGTGGCCATCATGGTTTTTTCAGCGGCTTGCACGCATTGTAAGAGGGGCAGTTTGCCGTTGTCGTCGAAGTACACACCCACGCCGAGGTTGACCTTGTTGGGGTTGGTGTCGGCGTTGTATTGCTCGTTGAGGCCCAAGATGGGGTCGCGGGGTGCCATTTCGACGGCGGTAAACATTGACATCGTCAGTCCTTGATCACGGATAAAGAAAGGAGGTTGGGTGAACAAGTGCAGTCTGCGGTAGGCTTGCACGTTCGGCCTGAATTTTAAGGGTCAACCCGCAGGGTTTTTAGAACTGTACGTTTTTTCGAGCTATACCGTTTGCACCACCATGTCTGAAACCGCAGAAACACTCCCTGACGCAACGCTTGCCGCCGAGCCCGCAGCAGCAACAGATGCGCCCAAAGGCGCGATGGTCAGCTACCCCGGTTCGCCGTTTGAACTGTTCCAGCCTTACCCACCTGCGGGTGATCAGCCAGCGGCCATTGCTCAGCTGATTGAAGGGGTGAACGACGGCGAGGTGTTTCAAACGCTGCTGGGTGTGACGGGCTCGGGCAAAACCTTCACCATGGCCAACGTGATCGCCCAACTGGGGCGACCTGCCATCATCTTTGCGCCCAACAAAACCTTGGCGGCGCAGCTGTACAGCGAGTTTCGCGAGTTCTTCCCCAACAACGCGGTGGAGTATTTCGTCAGTTACTACGACTACTACCAGCCCGAGGCTTATGTGCCGCAGCGCGATTTGTTCATCGAAAAAGACAGCGCCATCAACGAGCACATCGAGCAAATGCGCTTGAGCTGCACCAAAAGCATCTTGGAGCGACGTGATGTGATCGTGGTGGCCACGGTGTCGGCCATCTACGGTATCGGTGAGCCCGAGAGCTACCACCAGATGATCATGACGCTGCGTGCGGGTGACAAAGTGGGCCAGCGCGATGCCATCGCCCAGCTGGTGCGCATGCAGTACGAGCGCAACGACCAAGATTTTTCACGCGGTAAATTCCGCGTGCGTGGCGACACGATTGATGTGTTCCCCGCCGAACACTCCGAGCTGGCCATTCGCATTGAGCTGTTCGATGACGAGATTGAAAGCCTGCAACTGTTTGACCCACTGACAGGCCGCATTCGCCAAAAGATTCCGCGCTTCACCATTTACCCATCCAGCCACTACGTCACGCCGCGCGACCGCGTGTTGGCGGCGGTGGAGACCATCAAGGTGGAGTTGGCCGACCGTTTGAAAGAACTGGTGGGCATGAACAAGCTGGTCGAAGCCCAGCGCTTAGAACAACGCACACGCTTTGATTTGGAGATGCTCAGTGAGGTCGGCCACTGCAAAGGCATTGAGAACTACACGCGCCATTTGTCGGGCGCTCCTCCCGGTGCACCGCCCAGCACCTTGACCGACTACATGCCCAAAGACTCGGTGATGTTTTTGGACGAGAGCCACGTCATGATTGGTCAGCTCGGCGGCATGTACAACGGTGACCGTGCGCGTAAAACCACCTTGGTGGAATATGGCTTCCGCTTGCCCAGCGCGTTGGACAACCGCCCACTCAAGCTGGACGAATTTGAAAAGCGCATGCGCCAAGTGGTGTTTGTGTCGGCCACGCCTGCCGAGTACGAGAAGACCCACGCCAGCAAGGTGGTGGAGCAGTTGGTGCGCCCTACAGGCTTGGTCGACCCGATTGTGGAAGTGCGCCCCGCCACGCACCAAGTGGACGATGTGTTGCAAGAAATTCGCATCCGTGTGGAACTGAACGAGCGCGTGCTTATCACCACGCTCACCAAGCGCATGGCCGAACAGCTGACCGATTACCTCACCGACAACGGCGTGAAAGTGCGCTACATCCATAGCGATGTGGACACGGTAGAGCGGGTTGAAATTCTGCGCGACTTGCGCTTGGGCACCTTCGATGTGCTGGTGGGCATCAACTTGCTGCGCGAAGGCATTGACTTACCCGAGGTCTCGCTGGTGGCCGTTCTGGATGCCGACAAAGAAGGCTTCTTGCGCTCAGAACGCAGCTTGATTCAAACCATTGGCCGTGCGGCGCGTAACCTGAGTGGCAAAGCCATTTTGTATGCCGACCGCATGACCGAGTCGATGAAAAAGGCCATTGGTGAGACTGAGCGTCGCCGCGTCAAGCAAATTGCTCACAACGAAGCGCATGGCATCACGCCACGTGGGGTGTTCAAGCAAGTGCGCGATTTGATCGATGGCGTTTACAGCGAAAAAGCAGGCAAAGAGGCCCAAGAGCGAGAAATCCAGCGTGCCGCCATCGAAGACATGAGCGAGCGCGATGTTGCCAAAGAAATCAAACGCTTAGAAAAGCTGATGATGGAGCACGCACGCAACCTCGAATTCGAAAACGCCGCACGCGTGCGCGATCAACTGGCCGTTTTGCGCGAACAAGCGTTTGGTGGGGCAGGGCACGACAATGTGGCCGTGCTGGCCCAAAAGACCTGATGTGAGGCTTTTGAGTGGTTTTGTCGTCGACAAATACGGTTTTTCAGTGAGTACTTGAGCAATTCAATGGGGATTAGGCTATACTTGACTCAATTAGTCGACAAAGCCCAACCACAGATAGGAGCTTGCCATGCGTCTCACCACCAAAGGTCGTTTTGCGGTCACCGCCATGATTGACTTGGCCTTGCGCCAAGCCAACGGTCCCGTCACCTTGGCTGCGATCAGCCAACGTCAGCAAATTTCACTGTCTTACCTTGAGCAGTTGTTCGGTAAGCTGCGCCGCCACGATTTGGTGGAGTCCACCCGTGGCCCAGGCGGTGGTTATTCGCTGGGGCGCAAAGCGGCAGACATCACGGTTGCTGACATCATTGTGTCCGTGGATGAACCCATTGATGCGACCCACTGCGGTGGCAAAGAAAATTGTTTGGGCGAAACCGGCCGCTGCATGACGCACGAGCTCTGGGCGTCATTGAACCAACGCATGGTCGAGTTTTTAGACTCCGTCACGTTGCAAAAGCTGGTGGACGACCAAATTGCCAAAGGCATAGAAATCGAAGACAAGCCCATGGTTCGTCGCGCCATTTCGCCGATGCCGGTGGTCAAGCCCATCCATGTCAACGCGCCCAATTCAGTCTTTGCGCTTGGCAATGCCTTTGCCAAAAGCTAAGCCAAAAACTCAAAAGCGCTCCGCCCATCTTTGTTAAAACTACATTTTTTACGGCCATGACACCTCATTTTCCCATTTATCTCGATTACGGCGCAACCAATCCATGCGACCCACGCGTGGTGGACGCCATGATCCCTTGGTTGCGCGAGCACTTTGGTAACCCCGCATCACGCAGCCATGCGTGGGGCTGGGAAGCAGAAGCCGCGGTTGAAAAAGCCCGTGAAGACGTGGCCGCACTCATTGGCGCTGACCCCCGCGAAATCGTGTGGACATCAGGCGCGACCGAATCAAACAACCTCGCCATCAAAGGCGCGGCACATTTCTACAAGTCCAAAGGCAAGCACCTCATCACCGTGAAGACCGAGCACAAAGCTGTGCTCGACACCATGCGTGAGCTAGAGCGTCAAGGCTTTGAAGTGACTTACCTTGACGTGCAAGATGACGGCATGCTGAGCATGGACGCGCTCAAAGCGGCCATTCGTCCTGACACGATTTTGACCAGCGTGATGTTCGTGAACAACGAAATTGGCGTGATCCAAGACATCGCTGGCATCGGCGCGATGTGCCGCGAAAAAGGCATCATCTTCCACGTGGATGCAGCGCAAGCTACTGGCAAAGTTGAGATCGACTTGACTACTTTGCCTGTTGACTTGATGAGCTTGGCCTCGCACAAAACCTACGGCCCCAAAGGCATTGGCGCTTTGTATGTGCGTCGCAAACCCCGCGTGCGCTTGGAAGCGCAAATGCACGGTGGTGGCCACGAGCGCGGCATGCGCAGTGGCACTTTGCCTACACACCAGTGCGTGGGCATGGGCGAAGCGTTTCGCATTGCCAAAGAAGACATGGCCAAAGATTTGGCCAAAGCCAAAGCTTTGCAACAGCGTTTGCTCGATGGCTTCAAGGACATGGAGCAAGTCTTCATCAACGGCAACATGGAACACCGTGTGCCGCACAACCTGAACATCAGTTTCAACTACGTGGAAGGCGAGTCGCTCATCATGGGCATCAAGGGCTTGGCGGTGTCGTCGGGCTCGGCCTGTACCTCGGCCAGTTTGGAGCCCAGCTATGTGTTGCGCGCCTTAGGCCGCAGCGATGAGTTGGCGCACAGCAGCTTGCGCATGACGATTGGCCGCTTCAGTACCGAAGAAGAAATTGACTACGCGATTGAAACCATTCGCCTCAACGTGGCCAAGCTGCGTGAACTGAGCCCCTTGTGGGACATGTACAAAGAAGGCATCGACATCAGCACCATCCAATGGGCTGCTCACTAATTTAGGAGATTCACCATGGCTTATTCTGAAAAAGTGGTTGACCACTACGAAAACCCCCGCAACGTGGGATCCTTTGACAAGGGCGACGACTCTGTGGGCACCGGCATGGTGGGCGCGCCCGCTTGCGGCGACGTGATGAAGTTGCAAATCAAGGTTAACCCCACAACGGGCGTGATCGAAGATGCGCGTTTCAAAACCTACGGCTGTGGCTCTGCCATCGCTTCTTCGTCACTCGTGACCGAATGGGTCAAGGGCAAAACCTTGGACGAAGCCGCAGCTTTGAAGAACAGCGAAATCGCTGAAGAACTGGCGTTGCCACCTGTGAAAATCCACTGCTCCATCTTGGCCGAAGACGCCATCAAGGCAGCTGTGGATGATTACAAAAAGAAGCATCTGGCCCAACCTTAAGTCAAAGACGAGAAAACCATGGCTGTCACCCTGACTGAAGCTGCGGCACGACACGTGACCCGGTACCTTGCCAAACGTGGCAAAGGCTTAGGCGTGCGCCTAGGCGTTAAAACCACAGGCTGCTCTGGCTTGGCTTACAAGCTGGAGTACGTGGACGAGTCTGAGCCCGAAGATGTGGTCTTTGAAGACCATGGCGTGAAGGTGTTGATTGATCCTAAGAGCTTGGCCTACATTGATGGCACGCAACTCGACTTTGTGCGCGAGGGTTTGAACGAGGGCTTCAAGTTCCTCAACCCGAATGAGCGCGACCGCTGCGGTTGCGGTGAATCGTTCCGTATCTAAATTGTGGGGGCGACGTGAGCGAATCGGCCAAGCCGCTATCGGCGCAGCTCGCGGTCAGCGACTTTGAACTTTTCGACGTACCCGTACAGTTTGCACAAGACCGTGCACAGCTTGATGCGCGTTGGAAAGACCTACAGCGCGAAGCCCACCCCGACAAATTTGCCTCGCAAGGCACCGCGGCACAACGCGTGGCCATGCAGTGGTCAGTGCGCATCAACGAGGCGTATCAGCGCTTGAAAGACCCGATGCGTCGCGCTGCCTATTTGTGCGAGCTCGGCGGCGCACCCATTCAAGCGGAAAACAACACCGCCATGCCCGCTGCGTTTTTGATGCAGCACATGGAGTGGCGCGAAGCCATGGATGATTCGGCAGATCTGGCCGAGCTCGAAGCCTTGTTTGACGAAGTGCAGCACGCCCACAAAACAGCCTTGCAGCAATGCGCCCAGCTCATCGACACCGCACATGACCTGCCCGCTGCCGCGCAGCAGGTGAGGGGGCTGATGTTCATCGAGAAGTTTTTGCACGACATCGAAGCCCGAATTGACCAACTAGACGCCTCCTGAAAGCGACAATACACACCTATGGCGTTGTTACAAATTTCCGAACCTGGCCAAGCGCCGGATCCCCACCAGCGACGCATCGCGGTGGGTATTGACTTGGGCACCACCCACTCGCTCGTGGCCTCTATGCGCAATGGTTTTGCCGAGTGCTTGCCTGATGCTGAGGGCCATGTCATCTTGCCGTCGGCGGTGCGTTATCTTGAAAACGATGGCCGCCAAATAGGCCGTGCCGCATTGGCATCGCAAGCCGAAGACCCACAAAACACGCTGGTCTCGGTCAAGCGCTTCATGGGCCGTGGCGTGGCGGACATTGCCAACCGCGACCAGTTGCCTTATGTGTTTGTCGACAAGCCCGGCATGTTGGCCATTCAAACACGTGTGGGCGAAAAGTCGCCCGTTGAGGTGAGCGCCGAGATTTTGGCCACCTTGCGCTTTCGCGCTGAAGACACCTTCAACGACGATTTGTACGGTGCGGTCATCACCGTGCCTGCGTACTTTGACGATGCCCAACGCCAAGCAACCAAAGATGCCGCGCAGCTCGCGGGCATCAATGTGTTGCGCCTCATCAACGAACCCACGGCTGCGGCCATTGCCTATGGCTTAGACCAAGCCAGTGAAGGTGTGTACGCTGTGTACGACCTAGGCGGCGGTACGTTTGACATCTCTGTGCTGCGCCTCACACGCGGCGTGTTTGAAGTGTTGGCCACAGGCGGCGACTCGGCTTTGGGTGGCGACGACTACGACCGCGCTTTGGTTGAGTGGGTGCAAAACCAAACGGGCTGCACCATTGCCACACCTGCTGACAAATCGAATGTATTGGTGGCGGCTCGTGCTTGCAAAGAAGCTTTGTCCGCGGCTGATAGCGCCACGTTTGACGCGGCCCTATCGACTGGCAAACTGAGTCACACCGTCACACGCGCAGAGTTTGAAGCCGCCACTGCGGCTTTGACCCAACGCACCTTGTCTGCCGTGCGCAAAGCTTTGCGCGATGCCAAGCTCAGCAAAGACGACATCCAAGGCGTTGTCATGGTGGGCGGCTCGACCCGCATGCCACAAGTGCAGCAAGCTGTGGCTGACCTGTTGGGTTGCGCTCCTTTGAACAACCTCAACCCAGACGAAGTGGTGGCCCTTGGTGCTGCCATTCAAGCCAACCAGCTGGCCGGCAACAACCCCGATGGTGAGTTGCTGTTGCTGGATGTGATTCCTTTGTCGCTCGGGATTGAAACCATGGGCGGTTTGGTGGAGCGCATCGTGCCGCGCAACCAAACCATTCCTACGGCGATGGCGCAAGATTTCACCACTTACCAAGACGGGCAAACTGCCTTGGCATTGCATGTGGTGCAGGGCGAACGCGACATGGTGTCTGATTGCCGCAGCTTGGCACGCTTTGAGCTGCGTGGCATTCCGCCCATGGCTGCAGGCGCTGCCCGCATTCGCGTGACCTTCACGGTCGATGCCGATGGCATGGTGAGCGTGAGTGCGGTTGAGCAGCTCAGTGGCGTCACCGCCAACATCACGGTCAAGCCCTCGTACGGTTTGTCGGACGACCAAATTGCTGCCATGCTGCAAGACAGCTTCAAGACCGCAGAGCAAGACATCAAGGCACGTGCCTTGGTTGAAGCTCGCGTGGACGCCGACCGCATGTGGTTGGCCACGCAAAGCGCTTTGCAGGCCGATGGCGATTTGCTGTCTACCCACGAGCGAGCCCGCATTGATGCCTTGATGGTTGCGACCTTAGATGCTAAAAAGCTGGAAGACGCCGCCGCCATTGAGGCCATCACCGAAGTGCTGGCCAAAGGCACCGAAGCTTTCGCCGCCCAACGCATGAACCGAGGCATTCAACACGCCTTGGCCGGACAAAACATCGAGAACATCTAAATGCCCGTCATCAAAATCTTGCCCCATGCCGAGCTTTGCCCACAGGGCGCAGAGCTGCAAGCTGCCGCTGGCAGCACCATTTGCGAAGTGCTGTTGGAAAACCACATCAACATCGAACATGCGTGCGACATGAGCTGCGCGTGCACCACCTGCCACGTCATCGTGCGCGAAGGCTTCAAGTCGCTCAACGAAGCCGATGAGAACGAAGACGATTTGCTCGACCGCGCTTGGGGTTTGGAGCCCAATTCACGCTTGAGCTGCCAAGCCATCGTGGCCCAGCAAAACTTGGTGGTCGAGATTCCCAAATACACCATCAACCACGCCAAAGAAAATCACTGACCATGCGCCAGATTTTTTTAGACACCGAAACCACGGGCCTCTCGGCTGAGGGTGGAGACCGCATCATCGAAATCGGTTGTGTCGAGATGTTCAACCGCAAGTTGACCGGTAACAACTTGCATGTTTATTTGAATCCTGAGCGCGATAGCCATGAGGATGCTTTGCGCGTGCACGGCATCACCAATGAGTTTTTGAAAGACAAGCCGAAGTTTGCGCAGGTGGTGGATCAGTTTTTGGCGTACATCGCGGGCGCAGAAATCATCATTCACAACGCGCCGTTTGATATTGGCTTTTTGAACAAAGAGCTAGAGCTGCAAGGCCGACCCCGTTTCACCACGTTTGTGGATGGCATCACCGACACCTTGGTGATGGCCAAAGAAATGTTCCCTGGTAAGCGTAACTCGCTGGACTCCTTGTGCGATCGCTTAGAAGTCGACAACTCTGGCCGCACCTTGCACGGTGCGTTGCTGGATGCCGAGTTGTTGGCCGATGTGTACATCAACATGACGCGTGGCCAAGATGCGTTGTTGATGGAGGTGGAGAGCGAAGACCCACAAACGCGCACACTGGAAGTGGTGGACTTGCGTTTGTTCAAGTTGCCTGTGATTGCCGCCTCAGAGCAAGAATTGGTACAGCACGACGAACTTTTGGCCCAACTCGATAAATCGAGTGGCGGCAAAACAGTTTGGCGAAACGCTGCAATTTCTGTGGCATAATATTGTTCTTTCCAGTGATGGATAAGGGCGATTAGCTCAGGGGTAGAGCACTGCATTCACACTGCAGGGGTCGCAAGTTCGAAACTTGCATCGCCCACCAGAATCCCAAAAAAGCACTTACGAAGTTCGTAAGTGCTTTTTTTTCGTCTCTTGTAAATTTCGGCGCCGTGTCAGCTGCGATGGTGTGCCTGCAAGCGAACGTGCATTTGCTCAAAATCGATGAATCCTTGTTCGACGTTCGCACCCACCAACCTGACACGCAACAAATCGCCAACCTCAAGGTTTTGGATCGATGACACCAGCATGCCTTCTGCGGGCGGTGAAAAAATGCGCACCCATGTCCCACTTGGTGTTTTTCCGGTGACCACGGCATCAAACATCTGACCTACTTGGTTGATCAGCATCAAGGCCGCTTCCGATTTTCGTAAACGCCGCTCTACTTTGCGGGCTGCGTCTTCTTGTTGGGTGCAATGCAGCGCGAGGGCTTGAAGTTCGGCACCGGTGTAAGGGGATTTGCCGTGCATCAGCCAACCTTTGATCATGCGCTGCGTGATCAAGTCTGGGTAGCGCCGATTGGGGGCTGTGGAGTGGGTGTAGTCACGCACCGACAAGCCAAAGTGACCCAGAGCGGCGTCGGGTGCGTTTTCCACCACGTATTCACCCGAGCCCATCAGCTTGATGATCACCAACGACAAATCTGGAAAGCGCAAAGGGTCGGCAGCGCGGCGGGTGGCTAAAAATGCTTCTAGTGCTTTGGAGTCAGGGTCGTTTGGCAGGCTGTACCCATAGCTTTGCGCCACCTCGACAATGCGTTGCCAGCGCTCGGGTGAACGCACCACGCGTCGCAACGATGCGCCCCCGCGTTCGGCCAAAAAATGTGCCGTGCAGGTATTGGCGGCGATCATGAACTCTTCAATCAACTGCCGTGCACGGTTGTGCGCTTGCTGTTCAATGGCCACCACGTGCTCGCCTTCAAAGACGGCTTTGGGTTGAAAGGTTTCAAATTCCAAGGCACCTTGTTCGTACCTTTTTTGCCGCAACAACTGCGCTGCGGCGTCTTGTAAATGCAGCTGTGCTTCCATGCCCTCAAACGCTGCGGCAGCCGCAGGCAAAGCAGCTTGGCCATTTAACCAACTTGAGACGGCGTCATACGCCAATTTGGCTTGGTTGCACACCTTGGCACGGTAGACCGCGCTGTGGCAAATCTTGGCTTCGGCGTTGATGTGCATTTCAATCACCACGGCCAAGCGATGTTGGTGTGGGTTCAATGAGGTGAGGTCGGTGCTCAGCCGTTCGGGCAGCATCGGAAAGATGCGCGCAGAGGTGTAGACCGACGTGGTGTTTTGTTTGGCATGCGCGTCAAGTGCCGATCCTTGTGGCACCAAAACATCCACATCCGCCACAGCCACCCAAATTTTGACGATCCCATTGGACAGCCTTTCGCCCAACGTGAGTTGGTCAAGATCCAAGGAGTCGTCGTTGTCAATGGAGCACCAAGCGTGTTGCGTCATATCAACGATGTGCGGATCGTTGTCATGTCCAGCTTGCGTGATGGCGTTCAATTCTTGGCGGACCGAGGCGGGGAACTCGGGCGCTAGGCCCCGTTCAAGCATGGCCTGTTCCGCGATCAGCGACAGTTCAGAACGGCCCATGGTGTGGTGTTTTTGCATGATCTGGAATGTAGCGCTTTGATGCGAAGCTGCTGGCGTGCGCGCGATGCCGTTGGTTATATGCGACGATGATGCCTTGGCAAAATTCAACCATGGGACAACAGCAGAGGGGAATGCATGCATCAGCATCAACGACGCGTTTGGGTGACAGGCGCCACCAGTGGCATTGGTGAGGCGATCGCCAAAGCCTTTGCTGCACAGGGGGCATGGGTCATTGCCACGGGGGCAACCCCTGCCGAGGTGGCGCGCGCAAGCGGCATTGCCAGCAACCAAGGCATTGACTTCCACGTGCTCGATGTCCGAGATGACATGGCGGTCAAACAGCTGGTGCAAGGGGCAGGGGAGCTGGATGTGGTGGTCAATTGCGCAGGTGTGATTCAGCGGGCTTTGGAGCTGGAGCCCGAGGCTTTTGCGCGAACCGTCGATATCAATCTGAACGGCACCATGCGTGTCTGTGCCGCTGCGCGTGAGGGGCTAAAGGCACGGGGCGGGTGCATTGTCAATACGGCTTCTATGTTGAGTTTTTTTGGTGGTGGATTGGTGCCCGGCTACAGCGCGAGCAAAGGTGGTGTGGCGCAATTGACCAAATCGTTGGCGATTGCCTATGCGGAAGATGGCATTCGCGTGAATGCAGTGGCGCCGGGTTGGATCGCCACGCCCTTGACCCAAGCGCTGCAAGATGACCCACAGCGCGCAGCGCCTATCTTGGCCCGCACCCCCATGAAGCGATGGGGAACCCCAGATGACATCGCGGGTCCCGTTGTGTTTCTTGCCAGTCAGCAGGCCCAGTTTGTGACGGGTGTGGTGCTGCCGGTGGATGGTGGGTATTTGATTTCGTGAACGATGGCGCAATTGGCGCATGATGAAGGAGTTTCTTATGACGTTGACATTCGTGGCTGTGATGGTGGCTGGGATCTTGCCTTTGGTATGCGCGGGCATCGCCAAGGCTGGTTGGAAAGACTATGACAACCGCAACCCGCGCGCTTGGCTCACCCAGCAAACAGGATTCAGGGCCCGTGCCAACGCCGCGCAAGCGAACAGTTTTGAGGCTTTTCCATTCTTTGCCGTGGGCGTGGTGTTGGCTGTCATCACCAAAGCCGATGCCAGCTTGATCGAGACGTTATCGCTGGTTTTTGTCGCTTCTCGCGTGGCCTACATTGCCTGTTATTTGGTAGACAAAGCCTCTGCACGTTCTTTGTTTTGGGCCGTGGGCTACGGTGCCGTGATTTGGCTTTACGTTTTGGCCACCTGATCTTGCAAGCGCCCCTCGCTGAGAGGCGGTGACCTTGATTTTGAGCTTGGCGCATCCATCTAAGGGTTTCTCTGGGTTGCTTTACCGTGCAGTCACATCAAACAAGCACAATGGCAACTTGCTTTTTTACATAGCACCTTTCTATTGGGGGCTCTTACATGACATCTTCTTCATTCTTCAAGCCATTTTTGGCGGGTTTGATGGCCTTGGCCGCAGCGGTGGCCTTTGCCCTGCCGACGCCCAAAGACATTGAGTCAGCCGTTAACGCTGGCCATCTCACGCAGGCGGAGTCCATGCTCCGTGAGGTGATTCAAGAAAAACCGCAAAGCGCCAAAGCGCATTACGAGTTGGGCCAAGTGCTCGCCCGTGAAACACGCTACGCCGATGCACACACGGAACTGAAAAAAGCCAAAGAGCTCGATCCAGCTTTGAAATTCGCGGGCAGTCCCGAGAAGTTCAATGAAATCGACGACAAAGTCAACCGTTTGGCACAAGCGGCAGCGTCGAGCAACCTGTCGTCGCCTGCATTGAACACGCCGCCAGCGCCAACCGTCACCACCCCTGTGCCGGCCGCACCTGCTGCACCGGCATCTGCGTTTTCGTTGAGCTACGTCTGGTTGGGTATTGCTGGCTTGGTGGTGCTCGCTTTGGTGTTGCGCCGCAACAAGCCTGAGCCTGCTGCGCCCCTGTACGCACCCACCGCATCGGGCACTCCCGCCATGGCGCCTCGTGGCTTTGGTGCCCAGTTCACACCGAACGCACCCACGTATCCACCTGGCTATGGCCCAAACATGCAGCCCACAGGCGGCATGGGGTCTGGCATTGGCGGCGCTGTGGTGGGCGGATTGGCAGGGGTGGCCGCGGGTTACGCTTTGTCAAAAGCGTTGGAAGGCGACCATCACACCGATCACAGCAACAACTCTGCAGCCAATTCATCCGTGGCTAGCAATGGCGGTTACGTGCCTTTTGATACGCCCGCTCAGCCCGACTTGGGCAGCTTCGATGCAGGATCAGGCAGCGACTGGGACGATGCGTCTTCTGGTGGCGGCGGAGATGACAGTTGGTAATTCCGAATTCGCGCCTCCTCAACCTAGGCCTTGGTTGCGTTGCCGCGCTGCTCAGCGCCTGTGCTTCGCCGGGGCCTGACACACAGGCGCTTGCCATGACACAGGCCCAAACTTTGGGCCTGTCTGGCGTGGCTTCTACGCAAATTCCCGATGGCTGGCAGTCCTTGGGGGACCCTGTGCTGGATCAATTGATCGTGCAAGCGCTGCAAGGGCAACCTACGCTGGCCGTGGCCAAAGCCCGCGTGTCTCGCATGCTGGCGTTGGCGGGTGTAGCGGAGTCCAGCAGCTATCCGCAGGGCAGTTTCAGTGCAGACGTCACACGTCAGCGCTATACCGAGAATGGGTTGTATCCCAAACCCATCGCAGGCAATATTTACAGCAGCGGCAATGTGCAGCTCGGCGTCAGCTGGACGCCCGACCTGTTTGGCCAACACACGGCCGAAATTGCGTCTGCCTTGAACCAAGTGCAAGCGGCGCAGGCCGACGCAGCGGCGGCGGCTTTGAGCTTGGCGGCCCAAGTCAGCCGCGGCTACATCGCTTTGGCCCGCTTAGGCTCGCAGCGTGAGTGGGCGCAACGCGCGTTGGCGCAGCGCCAACAGCTGTTCAGCCTCATCAGTGATCGCGTGAATGCTGGGCTGGATTCTCAGCTGGAGCAACGCCAAGCCGAAGGCGCTTTGTTAGAGGCGCAAGCCCAAGCTGAAGCGGTGGACGAACAAATTCAGTTGGTGCGTCACCAATTGGCGGCGTTGACAGGACAAGGCCCACAGGCCTACGCCACCTTGATGCCCCGAGTGGATCAACTCAAACTCGAGCCATTGCCCCACACCTTGGGCGCTGACTTGCTGGGGCGTCGTGCTGACATCGCAGCAGCCCGTTGGCGCGTGGAG
This sequence comes from Limnohabitans sp., assembly GCF_031539175.1. Classification (GTDB taxonomy): domain Bacteria; phylum Pseudomonadota; class Gammaproteobacteria; order Burkholderiales; family Burkholderiaceae_C; genus Limnohabitans. The sequence continues at coordinate 27,175 of NZ_JAVKLQ010000001.1, forward strand.
GCGGCGACACAAGATGTGAAAGTGGCCCACACGCAGTTTTACCCCAACGTCAGTTTAGGCGCCTTTGCAGGGGTCAATGCGATAGGTTTGGACCAGCTGTTTGACAACGGCAGCCGCCAAATGGGCATCATGCCTGCCGTGCGTTTGCCGCTGTTTGATGGGGGGCGTTTGCGCGCGCAACTCAGGGGCAAGCAAGGCGATTTGGATGTGGCCATTGCGTCCTACAACGGCTTGGTGCTTGATGCGGTCAAAGAAGCCAGCGACGCCATCAGCTCCAGTCAGTCGCTCGCTCGCCAACACACCGACCAAACGCGTTCGCTGGAGGCTACTGAGGCAGCTTACCGTGTTCAGCGCGACCGTTTTCAAGCGGGTATGAACAGCCAATTGGCGTTGCTGAATGCCGAAACGGCGCTGCTGGCGCAACAACGCGCCCGTACCGATGTGCGTGCCCGTGAACTCGACAACCGCGTGACTTTGATGAAGTCACTGGGCGGTGGATGGCGCGCAGAGCGCTGATCTACAGGCCTTGAATCCCACACCTTGAAAGTATTTGTATGAGTCATTCGTCTCCCCATGTCATGGGCGCAGCACGCCGCCGCGGCCTCACGTTGATCGCTATTGCGGTGACCGTTATCGCCTTGTTGTGGGTGGGCTGGCATTGGTTGGTGGGGCGTCATCACCTCGACACAGACAACGCCTATGTGGTGGGCAATGTGGTGCAAATCACCCCCCAGGTGGGCGGCACGGTGCAGGCCATTCAAGCGGATGAAACCGATTTTGTGAAAGCCGGTCAGGTCTTGGTCAAACTCGATGCCGCCGATGCACGCGTGGCTTTGGAGCAGGCGCAAGCACAGCTCGCACAAACAGTGCGTGACGTGCGTTCGTTGTTTGCCAGCAGCGCCTCGCTGCATGCGCAGGTGAGTTTGCGTGAGGCTGATTTGAAACGCGCGCAGGTGGATTTGGCCCGTGTGCAAGACGATGTCAACCGTCGTGCGCCTTTGGTGGCCCGTGGTGCGGTGAGTCAAGAGGAGTTTCAGCACGTCAGCGCCCAATTGGCTGGCGCACAAAGCACCGCCGCTGCAGCCCAAGCCGCTGTCATCACCGCGCAAGAACAGCTGACGGCGGGCTTGACCCAAACCGAAGGCACCAGCGTGAATAACCACCCCAACGTGGCGCGTGCCGCAGCGCGTCTGCGCGAAGCATATTTGGCCTTTCAGCGCATTGACTTGAAAGCGCCCATCGAAGGACACATCGCCAAACGCAGCGTGCAAGTGGGTCAACGCGTGCAAGCGGGGACGCCCTTGATGACCTTGGTGGCGTTGAATCAACTCTGGGTCGACGCCAACTTCAAAGAAAGCCAACTCAAAGAACTGCGCATTGGTCAACCCGCCGAATTGCGTGCCGATGTGTATGGCCAAAGCGTGGTGTATCACGGCAAGGTGGCCGGTTTAGGCGCAGGCACAGGCGCTGCATTTGCGTTGTTGCCCGCACAAAATGCCACGGGCAACTGGATCAAAGTGGTGCAACGCGTGCCTGTGCGCATCGTGTTGGACCCCAAAGAGCTTGCCGAACACCCCTTGCGCGTGGGCCTGTCCATGGACGTGACGGTCGACACGGCAGACCAAAGTGGCCGCGTGGTGTCCGATGTGACCCGCGAAGGCCCTGTGTCGTCCACCACCATTTATGACGCGCAACAAGCCCAAGCCGATGCCGAAGTGGCCCGCATCATCGCTGCTAACTTAGGCCGTGCCAGCGCAGCAGCGCGCACTGAGTCCACCCCATCCAGCGCTGCCGCGCCGCTTTGACATGGCGGCTTCTGACACGCCAGTGACTGCCGCTGCCGCCGCCGCGCCACCCAGACCCGAGCCCCTGCATGGCTTGATGCTGTTGCTGGGGACTTTGGCCTTGTCCTTGGCGACCTTCATGAACGTGTTGGATTCATCGATTGCCAACGTCTCGATCCCCGCCATTGCCGGCGACTTGGGCGTCAGCCCAGGGCAGGGCACTTGGGTCATCACCAGCTTTGGTGTGGCCAATGCGATTGCGGTGCCTTTGACGGGCTGGTTGACCATCCGTTTTGGGGCTGTGCGTTTGATCACGGCCAGTATTTTGTTGTTCGTGCTCACCAGCTGGCTATGCGGCTTTGCCCCTTCGCTGGAAATGTTGGTCGTCTTTCGCGTCATGCAAGGGTTGGTGGCGGGGCCCATGATTCCGTTGTCGCAAACCTTGTTGTTGGCCAGTTATCCCAGCGCGAAAGCGGGCACGGCTTTGGCCTTGTGGGGCGTGACCACGCTCGTGGCACCTGTGGTGGGGCCGTTGCTGGGTGGTTGGATCACCGACAACGTCTCATGGCCTTGGATTTTCTACATCAACGTACCGGTGGGGTTGCTCTCGGCAGGTATGACGTGGGCCATTTACCGCAAGCGTGAAACGCCAATTCGTAAATTGCCCATCGACACCGTGGGCCTGTCGCTGCTGGTCGTGTGGGTGGGGGCTTTGCAGCTCATGCTCGACAAAGGCAAGGAGTTGGACTGGTTTGCGTCGACCGAGATTCTCACCTTGGGGCTGGTGGCTTTGGTCGCCTTTGCCGTGTTCGTGGTCTGGGAGTTGACCGACAAACACCCCGTGGTCGACCTGCGTTTGTTCAAAGGGCGTAACTTTGCGTTCGGTGCTTTGGCCCTGTCGGTGGCTTATGGCTTGTTTTTTGGCAACGTGGTGTTGATGCCGCTGTGGTTGCAGCAATGGATGGGGTACACCGCCACCTCCGCAGGCATGGCTTTGGCGCCGGTGGGCTTATTTGCCATTTTGCTCACGCCTTTGGTGGGAAAGAAGGTCGGGCAATGGGACCCGCGTCGCATGGCCACAGGGGCGTTTTTGATGTTCTCGCTGGTGTTATGGCTGCGTTCGCAATTCACGTTGCAAACCGATTTCGACCACATCTTGTGGCCCACCCTCATGCAGGGCGGTGCGATGGCATTCTTTTTCATTCCGTTGACCACGCTCACCCTGTCTGGGCAACCGCCAGAACGCATTCCAGCCGCCGCGGGCTTGAGCAACTTCGTGCGCATCATGGCGGGTGCCATGGGCACCTCCATCGCCACCACGCTGTGGGACAGCCGTGCGGCCATGCACCATGCCCACTTGACGGAAGCATTGACGCCGACCAACCCGCTGTTCATGAGCACTTTGGACGGCCTCAAAGCCAGTGGCCTGACCGCCGAACAGGCTTTGGTGCAAATGAACCGTTTGATTGACCAACAGGCCTACACCCGTGCCGCAGACGATGTGTTTTTGGCGTCCTCGGTGGTGTTCATTGTGCTGATTGCCCTGATTTGGCTCACGCGTCGACCGGCTGCCCACCCGACTGCCGCCGCGCCTGATGCGGGCGGGGCACACTGAACGCCCCTACACCAACGCTTGTGCCACCATGTTTTGGGTGACTTGCATGGCCGCTTTGTGGGTGGCCGTCATGGGGCGGCGCGCTGACCACACTAGCATGAGTTGGCTGGTGAGTTTGGGTTTTTCGATGCGGTGGATGGTGAAGTCGTGGGTGGTGCCGAAATTGCGCAGCGTGTAGGGCGGCAGCACGGCGTAGCCCAGTCCTTCCTTGACCAACTCCAAAATCGCGTTCAAGCCGTCAATTTCCAGTACGATTTTGGGTTTGCAGTTGATGCGCAGCATTTCGGTTTCGATCAACAAACGGAATGCGTTGGGGCGACTGGGCACGATCAGCGGCAATTCGCTCAAGGTAGACAACGGCATCACCGCTTTCAGCGCGGGCTCGGAGGCGTTGGACTGGCGTTTTTTACCTGCAATCAAAATCAGCGCATCTTCGTGCAGCACCGTCATCTCTAAATCGGGGGAGGGCGGTGGGTTGTAGAGCACGGCCATGTCCAAGCGGCCTGCGCGCAAACTTTCCACCATCAACACTGAAAATCCTTCGGTCAGCGAGAGTTGCGCATGCGGCAGCGTGTTTCTGAATGACAAAGTCAAAGGCACGGTGACCAGCTTGGACAAGCTCGGGGGCAAACCAATCGACACCCGCCCAGTCAAGGCCCCGCGCACTGACCCCAACTCTTCTTGCGCCACCGTCACTTGGTGCAAGATGCCTCGTCCATGCTCGAGCATCACCAAGCCAGCTTCGGTGACGGTCACGCCACGCCCATTGCGCATCAGTAAGTTTTGGTGCAACTCAACCTCAAGCTGACGCACATGCCGACTCAACAAAGGTTGCGGAATGCCCAAAGCCGCGGCGGCTTTGGTGAAGCTGCCTAACTCGGCCACACGCACAAAAGATTCGATTTGTTTGAGTTCCATGAGCTTGCCTGTTTTGAATAACCGATTGTCCGTTATTTAATAACGTTATAGCAGCTAGTCCTCAATGTGTCGCATTTTGGGAGGGCAAATCTCTAGAATCTGTGACATGCAAATCTCTACACCTTCACTCGTGCTGCGCGGTATTTCGTCCATGGCCACCAAGGCGCTGCTTGCCGATTTGGTGCAGGTCTACCAAGCTCAAACGGGCGTGGTGGTGCAGCTGGAATCGGTCGGGGGTGTGGATGCGGCCAAGCGCGTGCAAGCCGGTGAGGTGTTTGACATGGTGTTGTTGGCGTCAGACGCCATCGACCGGTTGATCGCATCGGGCCAGGTGATGGCTGGCAGTCGCAGCGACTGGGTGCGTTCACCCGTGGCCGTGGCGGTGCAAGCTGGCGCCGCACGCCCAGACCTGAGCAACGAAGCGGCGCTCAAAGCCGCCGTGTTGGCCAGCCCCACGCTCAGCTATTCCACGGGCCCGAGCGGCGTCTACCTAGAAAAACTATTCGATCGTTGGGGCATTGCCGACGAAGTGAAGGCGCGCATCGTGGTGCCGCCACCTGGCACACCCGTGGGTGCGTTGGTGGCCAGTGGTCAAGCCGCTTTGGGCTTTCAGCAATTGAGTGAGCTCATTGCTTTGCCTGGCATTGATGTGCTGGGAACCCTGCCTGCGGATGTGGCGTTCATCACCACGTTTTCATCTGGTATTCCTGCCGTCATCGCGGGTGACGCAACGCGTGTGTCGGCGGTGCAAGCATTTCTGCAGTTCTTGGCTTCGGCTGGCGTGGAAGACGTCAAGCGCAAGCAAGGCATGGACTGGCTTTGATTTTTAATTTCATTCTGTAAGGGGTATTCATGTCTCTCATCATCGACGTCCACGGTCACTACACCACAGCGCCTAAGGCCTTGGAAGAATGGCGCAATCGCCAAATCGCTGGCATCAAAGACCCCGCGTCTATGCCCAAAGTGTCCGAGCTGAAAATCAGCGACGACGAGTTGCGCGAGACCATCGAGACCAACCAGCTCGCCAAGATGAAAGAGCGCGGCTCTGACATCACCATCTTCAGCCCACGTGCCAGCTTCATGGCGCACCACATTGGCGACTTTCAAGTCTCGTCCACTTGGGCGGCCATTTGTAACGAGCTGTGCTTCCGCGTGTCAGAGTTGTTCCCCAACAACTTTGTGCCTGCGGCCATGTTGCCCCAGTCACCCGGCGTGGACCCCGCCACGTGCATTCCCGAACTGGTGAAGTGCGTGGAGCAATACGGCAACGTCGGTATCAACCTGAACCCCGATCCATCCGGTGGCCACTGGACATCGCCTCCTCTGAGCGACAAGTCTTGGTACCCCATTTACGAGAAGATGGTCGAGTACGACATCCCCGCCATGATTCACGTGTCGACCAGCTGCAATGGCTGCTTTCACACCACCGGCGCGCATTACTTGAACGCAGACACCACGGCCTTCATGCAGTGTTTGACCTCTGACTTGTTCAAAGATTTCCCCACTTTGAAGTTCTTGATTCCCCACGGCGGCGGCGCGGTGCCTTACCACTGGGGCCGCTTCCGTGGCTTGGCACAAGAGCTGAAAAAGCCGTTGCTGACGGAACACTTGATGAACAACATCTACTTCGACACCTGCGTGTACCACCAGCCGGGCATCGACTTGTTGACCAAAGTGATTCCAGTCAAAAACATCATGTTCGCCTCCGAAATGATTGGTGCCGTGCGCGGCATCGACCCAGAAACTGGCCACTACTACGACGACACCAAGCGCTACATCGAGTCCACGCTCAACCTCAATGCGGACGAGCGCCATCAGGTGTACGAGGGCAACGCGCGTCGCGTGTTCTCGCGCTTGGACACCAAGCTGAAATCGCAAGGCCGCTAATCAATTCTTAGGAGATTTCTTATGTACGAACTCGGCGTTGTTTACCGCAACATCACCCGCGCTGATCGCGCAACCGCCGACGCTTTGGCGTCTCTCGGTTCTGCCACGGTGCACGAAGCCATGGGCCGTGTCGGTCTGATGAAGCCCTACATGCGTCCCATTTATGCAGGCGCGCAAGTGTCAGGCACGGCTGTGACGGTCTTGCTGCACCCCGGCGACAACTGGATGATGCATGTCGCGGCTGAGCAAATCCAGCCCGGCGACATCGTGGTCGCGGCCATCACGGCTGAATGTACCGACGGCTACTTTGGCGACTTGCTGGCCACGTCCTTCATGGCCCGTGGCGCACGTGCCTTGATCATCGATGCCGGTGTGCGCGATGTGAAAGAGTTGACCAAGATGGGTTTTCCCGTCTGGAGCAAAGCCATCAGCAGCAAAGGCACGATCAAAGCGACGGTGGGTTCGGTGAACATTCCTGTGGTGTGCGCGGGCATGCTCATTACCCCCGGTGATGTGATCGTGGCGGACGACGACGGCGTGGTTTGCGTGCCCGCTGCCATGGCTGCCAAAACACTGGCGACGGCACAAGCCCGCGAGGCCAACGAAGGCGAAAAGCGCGCCAAGTTGGCGTCTGGCGTGTTGGGCTTGGACATGTACAAGATGCGCGAGCCTTTGGCTGCTGCAGGCTTGAAGTACATCGACTAACGCACCTTCATTTCATGCATACCGCACGTCGCTTTGTGAAGTCGTTTGCTTTTGCAGCCCTGTTGGGCTTGACGGCATGCGTCAGCACATGGGAAACCCCGTCTCCCGCATCGGCGCAGGCAATCTTGTCGGTGGCGCCCGAGGTGCAACAGACGTTGGCACCCACGGGCGTGCTGCGCGTTGGGGTGTATTTGGGCAGCCCCACTTCGTGGGTGCGTGATGCCAAGACACGTCAGTCCCACGGTGTGGCGTTTGAGTTGGGCCACGCCTTGGGGCAGCAGTTGGGTGTGCCCGTGCAAGTGGTGGAATATCCGCGCGTTGCCGAAGTGATTGAAGCACTCAAAAGGTCGGAGGTCGACATGACCTTCACCAACGCAACGGCGGCTCGCGCCAAAGACATCGCCTTCACCCCAGCCTTGATTCAGTTGGAGTTGGGCGTGCTGGTGCCTGCCAACAGCCGCATTCAAAGCTTTGCAGAGGTGGACCGTGCGAATGTGCGTCTGGGTGTGAGCCAAGGCAGCTCGTCGCAAGGCGTCTTGGGGGCCCGTTTGAAACAGGCCACGTTGGTGCCTGTGCCATCGCTCAGCGTGGCGCAGCAGATGTTGCAACGCGGCGAATTAGACGCGTTCGCCACCAACAAGGGCATCTTGTTTGAACTGGCCGAAAAAGTGCCAGGCGCTCAGGTCCTGAAAGATCGTTGGGGCTTAGAGAATTTAGCCATGGCCATTCCCAAAGGCCGCGACATGGCCATGCCGTATTTGCGTGAGTTCGCACAAACCTTGGTCAGCCGTGGTGAACTGCAAAAAATGGCCAGCCGCGCGGGTTTGCGTGGGTTGGCACAAGCCGATTGATTTTTAAAAGGAAACGACGATGAGTGCTTTGAAACGTATCAGTTCGATTCTGTTGACATGCCTGATCGCGGGCCAAGCCATGGCCCAGGTGTACCCCAGCAAGCCCATCAAGGTGGTGGTGGGTTATGCCGCTGGCGGTGCGGTAGATGTGGTGGCTCGCACCATTGGCCAAAGTTTGTCGGTCAGCATGGGCCAGCCTGTGATCGTAGAAAACAAACCGGGGGCCGGTACCAACATTGCTGTGAAGTCGGTGATCACGGCCGAGCCCGATGGCTACACCATGATGATGGCGGCCAATGCCTTGGCAGCCAATATGTCGTTGTACCAACCCGCACCGTTTGATGCCGAACGCGATTTGGTGGCGGTGTCACTGATTGGTCGTGTGCCTGTGGTGATCGCCGCGAACCCCAATGCGCCCTACACCAACATCAAGCAATTGATCGACGCGGCCAAAGGCAAACCCAACAGCATTGCGTTTGGCACGCCTGGCAATGGCTCTACGCCACACATGGCGGTTGAGTTGTTTGGTCGTGCTGCAGGCATCGACTTGCAGCACATTCCCTATCGCGGTGGTTCGCCAGCCATCACGGATGTGATTGGTGGTCAACTGCCTTTGGTGGCCGTGAATGCGCTGGAAGTGTTGCCACACGTCAAGAGCGGAAAACTCAAAGTGTTGGCTGTGTTGAGTCCCAACCGCAGTGCCATCTTCCCTGATGTTCCGACCATTTCGGAGTCAGGTTTTCCGGGGTTTGAAGCCTCGGTTTGGTACGGGCTGGTTGCCCCTGCGGCCACGCCCAAACCGATCGTGAGCAAGTTGCACGACGAAGTGCAAAAAGCCTTGCAAACCAAAGAAGTGCGCGAGCGCATGAACGCTGTGGGCGGTGAAGTCGTGCCTGGCAGCGCAGAGATGTTCACCCAACTGATTCGTTCCGAACGCCAGCGTTACGCCAAGCTGGTGCGCGAAGCCAACATTCAACCTGATTGAAGAAAAGAGGAGCACATGGAATTTCAAAAGACCCCCGGCTGGATGGACTGGTACACCGGCCCCAGCAAACCCAAATTCAAATTGCCTGCAGGCGCTGTGGATGCACACTGCCACGTGTTTGGCCCAGGCAACGAGTTCCCTTACGCACCCGAGCGCAAGTACACCCCGTGCGATGCCTCCAAGGCCCAGCTCTACGCTTTGCGTGACCACCTTGGCTTTGCGCGTAACGTGGTGGTGCAAGCCACCTGCCACGGTGCAGACAACCGCGCCATGGTGGATGCCTTGGTCAGTTCCGGTGGCAAAGCGCGTGGCGTGGCCACTGTCAAACGCAGCGTGACCGAAGACGAATTGCAAGCCATGCACGACGCGGGCGTGCGCGGTGTGCGCTTTAACTTTGTGAAGCGCTTGGTCGACTTCACGCCCAAAGACGAATTGCTTGAAATTGCCAAACGCGTTCAGATGTACGGCTGGCATGTGGTGATTTATTTTGAAGCGGTCGACTTGCCCGAGTTGTGGGACTTCTTCACGGCTTTGCCGACCAATGTGGTGGTGGACCACATGGGCCGTCCCGACGTGACCAAACCTGTGGATGGTCCTGAGTTTGAGTTGTTTGTGAAGTTCATGCGCGAGCACAAAAACGTGTGGAGCAAGGTGACCTGTCCCGAGCGTTTGTCGGTGTCTGGCCCCAAGGCTTTGAACGGTGAACAAAACGCTTACCAAGACGTGATTCCCTTTGCCAAGCGCATCGTGGACGAGTTTCCAGATCGCGTGATCTGGGGCACCGATTGGCCACACCCCAACCTCAAAGACCACATGCCTGATGACGGCTTGTTGGTGGACTTCATCCCGCACATCGCAACCACGCCTGAGCTGCAAAAGAAACTCTTGGTGGACAACCCCATGCGCCTGTACTGGCCAGAGGAGAGTTTTTAATGGCACTCGACAAACCCTACACAGACGTTCCCGGCACCATCATTTTTGATGCCGAGCAGTCGCGCAAAGGCTACTGGCTCAACCAGTTCTGCATGTCGCTCATGAAAGCCGAGAACCGCACGCGTTTCAAAGCCAACGAGCGCGCTTACCTCGACGAGTGGGCCATGACCGAAGAACAAAAGCAGGCCGTGCTGGCCCGTGATTTGAACTGGTGCATGCGCACGGGCGGCAACATTTACTTCCTCGCCAAAATCGGTGCGACCGATGGCTTGAGCTTCCAACAAATGGCAGGCTCCATGACCGGCATGACCGAAGAGGAATACCGCAACATGATGATCCACGGCGGCCGCTCCGTCGAAGGCAATCGCGTGATTGGTGAAAACGGCGACGCGCAAGCGCAGAACCAGCCTCAAGGCGCAGGAAAGAAATAACCATGGCAAAAATCACCGCATCCGTTTACACCTCTCACGTGCCCGCCATCGGCGCTGCGTTGGACCTCGGTAAGACACAAGAAGACTACTGGAAGCCAGTTTTTGCTGGCTACGACTTCTCCAAGCAATGGATGAAGGACAACAAGCCCGATGTGATCTTCTTGGTGTACAACGACCACGCCACAGCGTTCAGCTTGGACATGATCCCAACGTTTGCCATCGGCACAGCAGCGGAATACAAACCTGCCGATGAAGGCTACGGTGCACGTCCCGTGCCTGTGGTGAAAGGCCATCCCGAGTTGGCGTCCCACATCGCACAGTCTGTGATCCAACAAGACTTCGACCTGACCATCGTCAACAAGATGGATGTGGACCACGGCCTGACCGTGCCTTTGTCGTTGATGTGCGGCGAGCAAGACCCTGTCAAAGGCGCATGGCCTTGCCCCGTCATTCCATTCGCCGTCAACGTGGTGCAATACCCTGTGCCCAGCGGCCAGCGTTGTTTCAATCTTGGCCAAGCCATTCGCAAAGCCATTGAGAGCTACGACGAAGACATCAATGTGCACATCTGGGGCACAGGTGGCATGAGCCACCAGTTGCAAGGTGCGCGTGCGGGCCTGATCAACCGCGAGTGGGACAACAACTGGCTCGACTTGATGATCAACGACCCCGTGGCCTGTGCGCAAGTGCCACACATTGACTACGTGCGCGAAGCCGGTAGCGAAGGCATTGAGTTGGTCATGTGGTTGATTGCACGCGGTGCCATGTCTGACATTCAAGACGGCAAAGTCACGGGGCCAGCGCCCAAATTGAAGCACCGTTTCTACCATGTGCCTGCATCCAACACGGCGGTCGGTCACGCGATCTTAGAGAACGCATAAGTCATCAAGAGGAAAACAACATGAGCAAAACCATCAAAGTCGCCTTGGCTGGCGCTGGTGCCTTCGGCATCAAACATTTGGACGGCATCAAAAACATCGACGGCGTGGAAGTCGTGTCATTGATCAGCCGTGATCTCGAAAAGACCAAAGAAGTGGCTGACAAATACGGCATCAAGCACGTCACCACCGATTTGGCCGACAGCTTGGCCTTGCCTGAAGTCGATGCCGTGATTTTGTGCACCCCCACACAAATGCACGCCGCACAAAGCTTGGCTTGTTTGAAAGCCGGTAAACACGTGCAAGTGGAGATTCCTTTGGCCGACAGCTGGAAAGACGCCGAGGAGGTCGTGCGCGTGGCCAAAGAAAAAGGCTTGGTCGCGATGTGTGGCCACACCCGTCGTTTCAACCCCAGCCACCAATGGGTCCACAACAAAATCAAAGCCGGTGAATTCAACATTCAGCAAATGGATGTGCAAACCTACTTCTTCCGCCGCACCAACATGAACGCGTTGGGCCAAGCCCGCAGCTGGACCGACCACTTGCTGTGGCACCACGCGGCCCATACCGTGGACTTGTTCGCTTACCAAGCAGGCAGCCCCATCGTCAAAGCCAATGCGGTGCAAGGCCCGATCCATCCCACACTGGGTATCGCGATGGACATGAGCATTCAGCTCAAAGCAGCCAATGGCGCGATTTGCACCTTGAGCTTGTCGTTCAACAACGACGGCCCCTTGGGCACCTATTTCCGCTACATCGGCGACACGGGTACCTACTTGGCCCGTTACGACGACCTGTACACCGGCAAAGAAGAGCAAATCGATGTGTCCAAAGTGGCGGTGTCCATGAATGGCATCGAGTTGCAAGACCGTGAGTTCTTTGCAGCCATCCAAGAAGGTCGCGAGCCAAACTCCAGCGTGGCTCAAGTGCTGCCTTGTTACAAGGTGCTGCATGAGTTGGAGTTGCAACTCAACGCGTGAGGCATTGGGCAAGCATCGCCCAAACCGCGTTGCAAAGAAAAGGAGCCGTCAGGCTCCTTTTTTTATGCTTTAAGGGTTTTCATGGGATGGCCGAAAAATCAATTGTCGGACAATTATTTTTCAAAGTTGATGAACAACAACCAGGAGACCCCCATGAGCTTTTTCCAACGTCGTCACTTCGTCAGTGCCTTGATGGCCAGCGTGGTTGGCCTTGTTTGCACCTTGCCAGCGCATGCGCAAGAGGGCACACCTGCCAAAATCATCGTGGGTTTTCCGGCGGGCGGCTCTTTCGATGCGATCGCGCGTTTGTTGGCAGACAAGCTCAAAACGGAACTCAACCGTCCGGTGGTGGTGGACAACAAAACGGGCGCAGGTGGGCGTATCGCGGTGGATGCACTGAAGGCGTCACCCGCAGACGGCAGCGTCGTGATGTTGGGCCCCGACGCCTTGACTGTTTTTTACCCCTACACCTTCAAAAAGCTCAGCTATGACGTGAAAAAGGACTTGGTGCCTGTGGGCACGGTGGCTGAGTTCGCCTTTGGCTTTGCGGTCGGCACGGCCCCCAAAGTCAACACGTGGGCCGACTATGTCGCTTGGGCTAAGAAAAATCCGAAGGATGCCAATTACGGCATACCTGCGTTGGGGGCGCCTCACCATTTTTATGGCATCTTGCTTGGGCAAGCGATTGATGTGCCGATGCAAAACGTGCCTTTCCAAGGCAGCGCGCCGATCATGTTGGCTTTGATGGGGGGACAAATCAGTTCATCGTTTGACGTGGCGACGAGTCAGGTGGAGTCGCACCGTGCAGGCAAGGTCAAGATCTTGGCCGTCACGTCGGAGGCACGCATTCCTCAAGCCCCCGATGTGCCGACGTTCACCGAATTAGGTTTGCCCAATGTCACGGGCATGGGCTTTAACGCTTTGTATGCCCCCGCCAATACCCCTGTCAGTGCCGTGACCACATGGAACCAAGCGCTGGCGAAAGTGATGGCGCTGCCGGATGTCAAAGAAAAGCTCAATGTCATGGGTTTTTTACCTGTGGGTAAATCGCCCCAAGAGTTGGTGGACCGCCAGACGACTGCCGCTAAAAAGTGGGAGCCCATCATCAAAGCATCGGGCTTCACCGCTGACTGACGGCCACGCCGCGTGCCTGCATGACACCTGCTTACAGCATTGTGTCTGACGATCTGCGCCAACGCATTGTGCGTGGCGAGATTCCAGAAGGGCAGTCGTTGCCCATCGAGGCCGACTTGTCGGCCCATTTTGGTGTGCACCGCTCGACCATCCGTGAAGGCCTTCGACAGCTGGAGCAGGACGGTCTGATCAAGCGCGTGGGCAAGCGTTTGGTGGTGACGATCCCGCAACACCACGATTTGGCCCAAGCTGCCGAGCGTGCACTGCGCATGCATCAAGTGACTTACCGCGATGTTTGGGAGGTGGCTTGCACCTTGGAGCCCATGTGTGCCAGCCTCGCGGCGGCGCGCATCAACGATGCTGAGTTGGCTTTGTTGGCGCACAACTTAGAACGCACCCGTGCTTTGGTGCAAAGTGGTGAATCGCCGATTGCTGCGACCATTGAATTCCAATCCTTGGTGGCTGAAGCGACACACAACCAAGCCTTGTTGCTTGCACGCGCACCTGTGAGCTTGCTGATGCGCTCAGGCTATGCCTCCATTGCCCCGGCCTTGCCTCAGTCTGGCGCACGCCTCTTGGAGGCGCATCAGCAGGTGTGGCAAGCGCTCAAGCAACGCGATGCCAAAGCGGCTGTGGAATGGACACGCAAGCATTTGATGGACCACCAACGCGGGTTGGAATATGCCGGTGTGGACATGGATTCGGCCATCCCCGAGGTGCTTGATCATTCTCGTCAATCAAAGTGAGCAATTCGGCCATTGCTGCACAGACAGCGGCTGCTTAGACTGAATTTGAACTTTTGGAATTTTTATGTCCCTTCACGCATCCAATTCACCATCGGCTGACCGCGCGCAGCAAGCCCCTTTGCAGGGGGTGCGTGTGCTCGATCTGACGCGTTTGTTGCCGGGGCCTATGTGCGCGCTACATCTGGGCGATCTGGGGGCTGAGGTGATCAAGGTGGAAGACACTGGGGCCGGTGACTATGCCGCTGAAGCGGTGCGTCAGTTGGTCAATCGCAACAAACGGTCGATCTGCATCAACCTCAAGCAAGCCAGTGGCGTGGCGTTGTTGTTGCGACTGTGCGAGCAAGCCGATGTGTTGATTGAAGGCTTTCGTCCTGGCGTGATGGAGCGCCTTGGCGTTGGCTATTCGGCCATTCAAGCGGTCAACCCACGGCTGGTGTACTGCAGCATCAGTGGGTATGGACAGACAGGACCTGAAAAGGACGCGCCGGGGCACGATGTGAACTACTGCGCGCTGACGGGGGTTGCCGATCAAATGGGCACTGCGCAAGATTTGGCCCTCTCCAATGTGCCGGTGGCCGATTTGTTAGGCGGCACGATGACCGCTGTGATGGGCATCTTGGCTGCTTTGTTTGACGCGTCGCGGACCGGTCAGGGGCGGCATGTTGACATCGCCATCGCCGATGGGGTGTTGGCGCATGCTGTGGTGCCTTTGGCGGGCGTCAACACACGCGGTGCCACCCAAGCGCCTGGGGCAGACAAGCTCACAGGCGCGTTGCCTTGCTATGCCACATACCGAACCCTTGATGCGCGTTTTGTGGTGGTGGGGGCACTGGAGAAAAAGTTTTGGGACACCTTCTGTGTGCTGATTGAGCGTCCCGATCTTCAGCCCATGCACCATCCCCTCACGCCTGAGCAATCGCATTGGGTGCGTGAAGAACTGACCCAACTCATTGGTGCACAGACGTGGGCGTATTGGCGCGAGAAATTAGAAGGGTCTGACTGCTGCGTCACGCCTGTGCTGAAGCTGGAGGAAAGCCTTTCGCACCCGCAGTTCGTGGCGCGCGGCATGGTGTTGCCTGGGCAATCTGCAGCGGGCAAACCGTTTGTGCAATTTGGCAGCCCTGTGCAGATGACGGGCTTTGACTTTGCGATTCGCTATCCCGCCCCAGCACAAGGGCAGCACACGACAGAGATTCTTTTGCAAGCGGGCTACCCGAGCAATGAGGTCGATGCCTTGATGGCACAAGGCACAGTCGCTTGAGATACGCCAACTGATTCCATCATGGCAGCCACCACTCACCACACCGTTGCGATTGCCCAAGTGACGCAAATTTTGCAAGGGGCGTTGCAACGTGGCTTAGATGTCAATGTTTTGTTGCTGCGCGCTGGCATTTCTCCTAGCCTGCTTGATTCACCTGTGTCACGCGTCACCCAAGGCCAATACGCCGCCTTGATGTTGGTCTTGCGTCGCGTCACGCGCGATGAGTTGTGGGGGTTGTGCAGCCGCCCCTTGAAGCTCGGGAGCTTTGTGCAATCGTGTCGCATGCTGGTGCACTGCCGAACCTTGGGCGATGTCTTGACCCAAGGCTTCCAGTTCTATCACCTCATGCTCGACGACTTTGTGCCGCGTGTGCAAATTTCACAAGGTGTGGTTTCGGTGCGTTTGACGCCACGTGCTGCGCACACCCCACAAGTGGCCTATGCCAAACGCACGTTTGGTTTTTATTGCTACGGCTTGGCCTGTTGGTTGGTGGCCAGACGTATTCCTTTGCTGGATGTGATTTACCCAGAAGCTGACGCCCAGTACACGTCAGACGCAGGGCGCTTGTTTCAGGCCCCCTTGCGCTTTGAGCGTGATTCCATGGGCTTTCGTTTTGAGGCCTCATGGCTAGATTTACCCGTGGTGCAAACCCCGCAAAGCTTGGCTGAGTTCTTGCGGCAAGCGCCTGCGAGTTTGATCGTGAAGTACCGCGATCAAACCAGTTTGACCGAGCGCATTCGTCGTTTGTTGCGCCGCAGTTTGGCGCAAGAGTTGCCCTCGTTAGAGGATGTGGGGCATGCCTTGGCGATGACGCCACAAACCTTGCGCCGTCGCTTGCGTGATGAAGGGCAGGGCTACCAAAGCATCAAAGATGATTTGCGTCGCGACGTCGCCATTGAGTATTTGGGTCAACCCGATTTGACCTTGCTCGACATTGCCAACCGCCTTGGATTTTCGGAGGCCAGCACCTTTCACCGCGCCTTCAAGGGGTGGACGGGTGTCTCGCCCGGGGCCTATCGCCAAACCCATTTTTGATCTTTTTTGCCAATCATTTTGGTCTGATCGGTGATTGAAGTTGTGTGTGTTGAGTTTCACACTCGCATCCAACGCAACACATTTTCAGGAGCACAAATGACCCGTATGCAAAGAGCTGTTCACGTGGTGGGTGTCGGCATGATTCCATTCACCAAACCCGGCGCCAGTGAACCCTATACCGTTATGGGTGCTCGCGCCGCCAAACTGGCGTTGGATGATGCCGGTGTCGGCTACGAGCACGTGCAACAAGCTTACGTGGGCTATGTGTATGGTGACTCCACGTCGGGTCAAGCCGCTATCTACGGCGTTGGCTTGAGCGGTATTCCCGTCTTCAACGTCAACAACAATTGTTCCAGCGGCTCTAGCGCTTTGTTTTTGGCACGGCAAGCGGTGGAAAGCGGCATGGTCGAATGCGCCATCGCCTTGGGCTTTGACCAAATGGTGCCCGGTGCCTTGAAAGGCGCGTACGACGACCGTCCATCGCCCATGCAACGCTTCGCTGATGTGATGAACACACACCAAGGCTACCAAACCGACGTGCCGCGTGCCGCCCAATTTTTTGGCGGTGCTGGCCGCGACTACATGGGGCAATACGGCATTCGCCGCGACACCTTTGGCCGTATCTCGGTCAAGGCGCGTCAACATGCAGCACGCAATCCCTTGGCCGTGTTTCGTCAAACCTTGACGCTGGATGAGGTCATGGCGTCGCCCAGCGTGTTTGACCCATTGACCCGTTATCAGTGTTGCCCACCCACATGTGGTGCTGCGGCAGCCATTGTGTGTTCGGCAGACTTCGCGAAGAAACACAAGCTCGACATGCGGGTGGTCATTGCCGCCCAAGCCATGACCACCGACACGCCCAGCACCTTCGAGACCAACGACATGCGTCGCGTGGTGGGCTACGACATGACCGCGGCTGCGGCCAAGCAGGTGTATGAAGCCGCAGGCATTGGCCCTGATGCGCTGGATGTGGTGGAGTTGCACGATTGCTTCACCGCCAACGAACTCATCACCTACGAAGCCTTGGGGTTAACGCCTGAAGGCACGGCTGAAAAATTCATCTTGGACGGCGACAACACCTACGGCGGGCGTGTGGTCACCAACCCGTCGGGTGGCTTGCTCTCGAAGGGGCATCCATTGGGGGCGACAGGTTTGGCGCAGTGTGCCGAGTTGGTTTGGCAGCTGCGAGGCCAAGCCGATCAACGCCAAGTCGAAGGGGCGCGATTGGCGCTGCAGCACAACCTCGGCTTAGGCGGCGCGTGCGTGGTGACTTTGTATCAAGCCGTTTGAGAGGCTGCCCATGATTGACAAGAAATTCATCGGGCACACCATGCCCGCTTTTGAGGTCTTGGTCGAAAAAGGGCGCCTGCGCTTTTTCGCCAAAGCCACGGGGCAGACCGACTTGGTCTACACAGACGACGCTGCCGCCCGTGCCGCTGGGCACCCAGCCTTGCCGGTCCCTCCCACTTTTTTGTTTTGCTTGGAGATGGAGTCGCCCGACCCCGCCGCAATCCGCAATCTGTTGGGCATGGACTACCGCAAGCTCTTGCACGGTGAGCAGGGATTTACCTTTCACCGCATGTCCTATGCGGGTGATGTGCTGCGCTTTGAGCAGCGTATCGAAGACATCTACGACAAAAAAGGTGGCGCCCTTGAATTTGTCGTGCGCAAAACCCGCGTGACCAACCAACGTGGTGAGCCCGTGGCCGATCTGCGCGCTGTGACGGTTTTGCGCCATGCTTAAGGAAACACCGATGACGCTCCCTTCTTTTGACGCTCTGAGTGTGGGCGACACCATTCCCGTGCTCACGTTGCCACCTGTCTCGCGCCTCACGTTGGCGCTGTACTGCGGCGCATCCGGTGACCACAACCCGATTCACGTGGACACCGACTTTGCCCACACGGCCGGCCTGCCTGACGTGATTGCTCACGGCATGTTGTCCATGGGCTGGCTGGCACGCTTGCTCACCAACTGGGTGCCGCAATCCGCCATTCGCGATTACAGCGTGCGCTTTGCCGCCATGACCCAAGTGCACGAAAAAATCACCTGCACAGGCGAAGTGACCGAGAAATTCGAAGTCGATGGCGAACGCCGTGTGCGCCTGTCCCTGACCACAGTCAACGCCGAAGGTCAGATCAAGCTGGCTGGCGACGCTGTCGTAGCGCTGGCCTGAACCTATTTTTAAAAATCACATTTCAAAGGATTTTCATGACTCGCAAACTCGAAGGCCAAGTGGCCCTGGTCTCAGGCTCTGGTCGCGGCATTGGCCGTGAAATCGCGCTCAAGCTCGCCAGCGAAGGCGCACGCGTCGTCATCAACGACCTCGACCAAGCCCCAGCCGAGCAGACGGTGGCCGACATCGTGGCCAGCGGTGGTCAGGCCGTGGCCTGCATCGGCAGCGTGACCGACACCGACTTTGGCGAGCGTTTCGTCAAGACCGCGCTCGACGCTTTTGGCGGCATCGACATCATCGTCAACAACGCTGGGTACACCTGGGACAACGTGCTGCAAAAGATGAGCGACGAGCAGTGGGAAGCCATGCTCGCTGTGCATTTGACGGCACCGTTCCGCATCTTGCGCGCAGCCTCGGGCTTCATCCGCGAAGCGGCCAAACGCGAAGCCGAGGCAGGCACGGTCAAGCACCGCAAGGTGGTCAACATCTCGTCCACCTCGGGCGTGTACGGCAACGCAGGCCAGGCCAACTACGCGGCGGCCAAAGCCGGCATCAACGGTTTGACCAAAGCCATGGCCAAAGAGTGGGGCCGCTACAAAGTCAACGTCAACAGCGTGGCCTTTGGCCTGATCATGACGCGCCTGACACAACCCCTGACAGCAGGCGATGCGAGTGTGGACATCCAAGGCCGCACCATCGCAGTGGGCGTGCAGCCCGACCGCCTCAAGGCCGCAGAAGCCACCATCCCGCTGGGCCGTGGCGGCACACCCGAAGAAGCCGCAGGCGCGGTTTACATGTTCTGTATCCCTGAGTCCAACTACGTCAGCGGCCAGGTGTTGGTTTGCGGCGGCGGCCGTCCCTGAGGCGCGTATGGACAGCATCCTCACCTTCCCCCGCAGTGTGTTCCGTGACGATCACGAGATGCTGCGCACGACTGTGCGCCGCTTTCTGGAGCGCGAATGCAAACCTCGCCAAGCCCAGTGGGACAAAGACGGCAAGGTCGACCGCGAAACCTGGCTCAAGGCCGGGCGCGAAGGCTTGTTGTGCGCCACCATGGACCCCGAGTGGGGCGGTGGCGGCGGTGACTTTGGCCATGCCGCTGTGATCGTTGAAGAGATCGGCCGCTCTGGCGTGGGGGGCTTAGGTTTTGGTTTGCACTCCGATGTGGTGGCGCCCTACATCGAGCGTCTGGGCACACCAGAACAAAAGCAGCGTTGGCTGCCCAAGTGCGCCACCGGCGAAGTGATCCTCGCCATTGCCATGAGCGAGCCGGGCGCGGGCAGTGACCTCAAGGCCATCCGCACCACGGCCCGCCGCGAGGGCGACGAGTACGTCATCAATGGCGCCAAGACCTTCATCTCGAACGGCCTGAACTGCGACTTGGTGGTGGTGGTGGCCAAGACCGAGCCCGAGCTGGGCGCCAAGGGCGTGTCGCTGATCTTGGTCGAGGCCGACCGCGCTGGTTTTCGCAAAGGCCGCAAGCTCGAAAAAATGGGCCAAGAAGCGGCCGACACCGCCGAGCTGTTTTTTGAAGACGTGCGCGTGCCCGTCAGCAACATCTTGGGCGAAGAAAACAAAGGCTTTGCCTACCTCATGCAAGAGCTTGCGCAAGAGCGCTTTGTGATCGCGCTGGGTGCAGCCGCCAAGATGGAAGCCATGTTTGACGAGACCGTGCGCTACACCAAGGAGCGCGTGGTGTTCGGCAAGCCGCTGTTTGACTTTCAGAACACCCGCTTCAAACTGGCCGAGATCAAAGTCCGCACCACCGCCGTGCGCATGATGGTGGACCAGTATTTGGGCGAACACCTGCGCCGCAAACTCACCGTGCAAGAAGGGGCCATGGCCAAGCTGTTTGCCACCGAAGAGCTGGGCAAGGCGCTCGACGAGTTGCTGCAGCTGTACGGCGGCTACGGCTACATGATGGAGTACCCCATCACCCGTGCCTTTGTTGACTCGCGTGTGACCCGCATTTATGGCGGCACCAGCGAGGTCATGAAAGAGCTGATTTCGCGAAGTCTGTGATCACTCCCTTGTGACCCTCCACACCGCATCTGCCCGGAAAACCGCTCATGTCCACATCGTCCTTGCCCTATTGGCCTAAAGGGGTGCCGCGCGCCTTGTCCCTGCCGCAGGTGCCGCTCACGCATTACCTGCAGGTGGCCGCTGAGCGCTACCCCGACAAGCCTGCCGTGATCTTTTGCGGCAGCACGCTGAGCTATGCAGCGTTGCTGTCGCGGGTCGAAGCGCTGGCGGGCTACCTCACCCAACGCTTGGGCGTGCAGCGCGGAGACCGGGTCTTGCTGATGAGTCAGAACTGTCCACAATACCTGGTGGCCTACTACGGCATCATGCGCGCGGGGGGCGTGGTGGTGCCAGTCAATGCCATGTGTAACGAGAGCGAAATCCGTTACTTCATGCAAGACAGTGGCGCACGCGTGGCCATGGTGGCACAAGAGCTGCTGCCCCAGATCATGCCGCTGGTGAAGCCCGACATGACCGATGCCTTGCAGGCGGTGCTGGTGCATGTTTACTCTGAAGGTCTGCCCGAACAAGCGGTCAGCGACGACGTGCCCGACGTGGTGCTGGCGCCGCGCCAGTGGACTGAAACCCCGGGCTTGCACGGGCTCGAAGACGCCATCGCACAGGCCTTGCCCGCGCCCGCGCAGCACCCCGACAGCCAAGACCTGTGTGTGCTGCCTTACACCTCGGGCACGACAGGTCACCCCAAGGGTTGCATGCACACCCACGCTAGCGTGTTGGCCTCCAACATGGCCTCGCAGGTCTGGCGCGGTCTGCACATGGACTCGGTGTTTTTGGCTGTGGCGCCACTGTTTCACATGTTGGGCATGCAAGGCGGCCTGAATGTGCCCATCACGCTGGGTGCCACCGTGGTCATGCTGCCCCGCTGGAACGCGGCTTCAGCAGCCCGTCTGATTGAGCATCACCGTGTCAGCGCTTGGGCGGCTCCACCGGCCATGCTGATCGACTTCTTTTCCAACCCTGCTGCCGCGCAGCGCGACCTGAGCAGTTTGGCGGTGTTGTCGGGCGGCGGTGCAGCCATGCCGGAGTCGGTGGCCAATGTGCTGCAAGCGCGTTTTGGCATCGCCTACAACGAAGCCTATGGCATGACCGAGACCGCGTCATTTTTGCTGGGTAACCCGCTGACACGCGGCAAGCGCCAGTGTCTGGGTGTGATCACGCCCGGCGTGGACGCGCGCATCGTGGACCCAGAAACACTGCGCGAATTACCGGTGGGCGAGGTGGGTGAATTGGTCGCTTGCGGCGCACAACTGATGCGCGGCTATTGGCAAAACGAGCCAGCCAACCAGGCGTCATTTGTCGAACTGGATGGGAAAACGTTTTTCCGCACGGGGGATCTGGCCAGTGTCGACGAAGAAGGTTATTTCTTTATGCGCGACCGCCTCAAGCGCATGGTCAACGTTTCGGGCTTCAAGGTTTGGCCGGCTGAAGTTGAAAACACCCTGTACGAACACCCAGCCGTGCACGAGGCGTGCGTGATCGCAGTGCCCGACGCCAAACGCGGCGAGAACGTGATGGCGTTGCTGGTGCTCAAGCCCGAATTCAAAGGCCAACTCACCGAGCAAGCGGTCATCGACTGGGGGCGTGAACGCATGGCCGTTTACAAAGCCCCGCGCATCGTTCGCTTTGTCAACAGTTTGCCCAAATCCGGCACCGGAAAAATTTTGTGGCGCGAGTTACAAGAGGCAGAGCGCCACGCATCAGCCACGGATACCGCACCCACCACGAACCCCTTGTGAAGGACTGAGCGATGACTGATTTCAAAACCATCCAATTCAATGTCAGCAACCAAGTCGCCACGCTGACGCTGGACAACCCCAGCAAACGCAATGCACTTGACCCCGCCATGCGCGTCGAAGTCTCTGCGGTCGTGATGCGCATTCGCCGTGACCCCAGCATTCGTGCATTGATTTTGACGGGCGCGAACGGTCACTTCTGCGCAGGCGGTGATTTGAAAAACATCGCGACTGTCGGCTTGGACAACCAAGGCTGGCGTCATCGTCTGCAAGATTTGCATGCCTGGCTGCAAGAGCTGTTGACCTTGGACCGTCCCGTGATTGCCGCCGTCGACGGAGCGGCGGCAGGCGCCGGTTTCAGCTTGGCCTTGGCCGCAGACTTTGTGCTGGCCACGCCACGTGCACGCTTTTGCATGTCATTTTTGAAGGTGGGATTGGTGCCGGATTGCGGAGCTTTCTACACCTTGCCCCGCATCGTGGGCGTGCAACGTGCCAAAGAACTGATGCTCTCGGCGCGCGATGTCGAAGGCCCAGAAGCTTTGCATTTGGGGTTGGTGATGGAGTTGCATGAGCCCGACGCCTTGATGGCGCGCGCCCAAGCCTTGGCTGCCAGTTTTGTCCATGCCTCGCCCATGGCTGTGAGTCTGATCAAACGCACGTTTGCAGGCTGGGGGGGCGATGTGTCGACCTCGCTAGAAAACGAGGCCAATGCCCAAGCTTTGGCGATGGGAACCCAAGAACACAAGACCGCGGTGAACCGCTTTCTCAACAAAGAGCCACTGCCGTTTCAGTGGCCGGTCAACAAATAAAAACACATTGAAAAAGGAGATGAAGATGAGCAACGCACAAACAAGTCACGCACGCATGGTTGAAGGCAAAGTGGTGGTGGTCACGGGCGCAGGTGGCGGTATCGGCCGCGACATCGCCTTGGCCATGGCCCGTGAAGGGGCCAAAGTGGTGGTCAACGACATTGGCGCTTCGGTATCCGGCGAAGGCAATGACGCTGGCCCTGCGCAAGCCGTGGTGAACGAAATCAAAGCCTTGGGCGCAGAGGCCGTGGCCAATACCGACAGCGTGTCTGAAGCTGCGAGCGCAGGCCGCATCATCCAAACTGCGCTCGACACCTTTGGCCGTGTCGACGTGGTGGTCAACAACGCAGGCATTTTGCGCGACCGCTTTTTCCACAAGATGAGCGTGGACGAGTGGGACGCCGTCATCAAGGTGCACCTCTACGGGGCTTTCCATGTCAGCCGTGCAGCAGCCACGCACTTCAAAGAGCAAGGCAGCGGCAATTACATCCACATGACGTCTACTTCGGGTTTGGTGGGGAACTTTGGCCAAGCCAACTATTCCGCAGCCAAGTTGGGTGTGGCGGCCTTGTCGAAGTCGATTGCCTTGGACATGCAAAAGTTCAACGTGCGTTCCAACTGCATTTCGCCGTTTGCTTGGAGCCGCATGATTGGTTCTATCCCCACCGAAACGCCCGAAGAGCAAGCGCGTGTTGAGCGCATCAAACAGATGACGCCCGCCAAGATTGCACCTCTGGCCGTGTGTTTGGCCAGCGACAGTTCGGCCCATGTGAATGCGCAGATCTTCGCGGTTCGCAACAACGAGATTTTTCTCATGAGCCAGCCGCGCCCTGTGCGCTCGGTGCACCGCAGCGAGGGCTGGACGCCGCAGACGGTGCTCAACCACGCCATGCCCGCACTGCAGGCCAGCTTCTTCGACTTAGAGCGCTCGGGCGATGTGTTCAGCTGGGACCCCGTTTAAGGAGATGACGATGAGCCACACAAACACAGGCGTCCTCGTGCAGCACCAGGCCGCATTGGCCGAAGGGCGATTTCTGATTCAAAAGTGCGACGGCTGCGGTCAGCACATTTATTTTCCGCGTGAAGTCTGTCCGCATTGCGGCAGCGATGCGGTGCAATTCGTCAGTCCCAGCGGACAAGGCACGGTCTACGCCGTGACCACCGTGCGCCGCAAGCCCGCAGAAGGGGGTGACTACAACGTCAGCCTGATTGACCTCGATGAAGGCCCACGCCTCATGAGCCGCGTGGACAACTTGAAACCCGATGGCGTGAAGATTGGCCAGCGCGTGACAGCGCGTGTGGTGGTGGCCGATGACAAAGGTGTGGTGGTGTTCGACGCCGTAGGAGGTGCAGCATGAGCGATGGATTGAAAGCCCTGCGCGGTAGCGCTGCCATTGTTGGCGTGGCCACCTTTGGGTGTGGCGAGGCCCATGGTTTTTCGGAGATGGAATTGTTGGCACGCTCGGCACATGCCGCCGTGGCCGATGCCGGTTTGAAGATGAGCGACATCGATGGGCTGTGTACCGCCAGCGTGGGCTCCACCATGTGGCCCATGCCGGTCATCGAGTACCTCGGTATCCGCCCGAGCTTCATCGACGGCACCATGGTGGGCGGCTCGAGCTTCATTGCGCACCTGTTGCCTGCCATGCATGCCTTGCAATCCGGACAGTGCAATGCCGTGTTGGTTTGCTATGGCAGTACGCAACGCACGGCTACTTTTGGGCGACGCGAAATTGCGCAGGCCCGCCGCTGGATGGATCCGCAACCTTATGAAACGCCTTACGAGCCTTTCAACCCACCCAGTGCTTATGCCTTGGCCGCGTCGCGCCACATGCACCTATACGGCACCACGCGTCGCGACTTGGCCGAAGTGGCGGTGGCCGCACGCCAGTGGGCACAGCGCAACCCCGAAGCCTTCATGCGCGATCCGCTGTCCATCGACGATGTGCTGAACGCACGGATGGTGAGCGATCCGCTGTCAGTGCGCGATTGTTGTTTGGTCACCGACGGTGGCGGTGCTTACGTGCTGGTGCGCGCCGACCGCGCCAAGCACTTGGCCAAGAAACCGGTGTACGTGTTGGGCAACGGCACCGCCTGCTGGAACCGCCAGATCTCGTCCATGCCTGACATCACCGTCACGGCAGCCAGCGAGTCAGGTCGTCAGGCCTATGCCATGGCGGGCTTGTCGGCCAAAGACATGGATGTGGTGGAGTTGTACGACGCCTTCACCATCAACACCTTGTTGTTCTTGGAAGACTTGGGTTTTTGCGCCAAGGGCGAGGCTGGTGCGTTTGTGCAAAACGGTGGCATCGCACCCGGTGGCCATTTGCCAGTCAACACCAACGGCGGTGGTTTGTCGTGTGTGCATCCGGGCATGTACGGCATCTTCGCCCTCATCGAAGCGGTGCGGCAGTTGCGAGGTGAGGGGGGCGAACGGCAAGTGCCTGGCGCCCAGATCGCATTGGCGCACGGCAACGGCGGCACGTTGTCGAGCCAATCCACCGCTATCTTGGGAACGGCTGCTGCGCTGTGAGGCGTTGCGTCAGTTCTGTCTTAACTTTTATGAGTGCCACACACCATGATTCGTGATCCCGAAATACTGAATGCCTTGTTAGATTCTGTGAATCGCTTTGTGCGCGAGCGACTCGTCCCTGCCGAGGCCTTGGTGGCTGAGACTGACGAGATTCCAGACGACATCGTGCAAGAGATGAAAGACATGGGCTTGTTCGGTTTGACCGTGCCTGAGTCTTTCGGCGGCCTTGAGCTGACGATGGAAGAGGAGGTCATGGTCATGTTGGCGATGGGCCAAACTTCGCCGTGCTTTCGCTCGCTGTTTGGCACAACCGTTGGCATTGGTTCGCAAGGCATTTTGTTGGATGGCACGGCCGAGCAAAAAGCCAAGTACTTGCCCAAACTCGCCACAGGGGAGTTGATTGCCTCGTTTGCCCTGACCGAGCCCGATGCCGGTTCTGACGCCGCCTCGTTGCGCACGACGGCGATTCGCGGCACGGATGCTGAGGGGGATCACTACATCGTCAACGGCACCAAGCGCTACATCACCAACTCACCCCATGCAGGCCTCTTCACCCTGATGGCGCGCACCAACCCTGCGGACAAAGGGGCGGGTGGTGTGTCGGCCTTCATCGTCGAAGCCAGCACCCCTGGCATCACGATTGGCAAGGTGGATAAAAAAATGGGTCAGCGCGGCGCACACACCGCCGATGTGATTTTTGAAAACTGTCGTGTGCCTGCTAGTCAACTGATTGGTGGCAAAGAAGGGCAGGGCTTCAAAACAGCGATGAAGGTGTTGGAGAAGGGGCGTATCCACATTGCAGCCATTTGCGTGGGCGTGGCTGAGCGCATGCAACGTGACGCATTGAATTACGCCATCGACCGCAAACAGTTTGGTCAATCGATTGCTGAATTTCAACTGGTGCAAGCCATGTTGGCGGATAGCCAGGCCGAAATCTACGCTGCACGTTGCATGGTGATTGATGCCGCTCGCAAACGCGATGAAGGCCAAGCAGTCGCCACCGAAGCCTCGTGCTGCAAGTTGTTCGCGTCCGAGATGTGCGGACGTGTGGCGGACCGTGCGGTGCAAATCTTTGGAGGTGCAGGTTATTTGAGCGAGTACGGCATCGAGCGTTTTTACCGTGATGTGCGGTTATTCCGTTTGTATGAAGGTACCAGCCAAATTCAACAAATTGTGATTGCCCGTAATTTGGTGCGTGAAGCGACACGCTGAAATTCATTCAATAAAAGAGGAGACAACCATGAAAAATTCTATTTCTCGTCGTGCTTTGATGGCCGGTGCCGTATTGAGTGCTTTCACTGCCGCGGCACCTGTGTGGGCTCAAAACTTTCCAAGTCAACCGATCAAAGTGATCGTGCCTTATCCAGCCGGTGGTGCCACAGATGCATTGGCGCGCATGATGGCGCAGAAGTTAGGCGAGGCGTGGAACACCTCTGTGGTGGTTGACAACAAGCCGGGTGCAGGTGGCACCATTGGCAACAACGTGGTAGCCAAAGCCGCGCCTGATGGGTACACGATTTTGATGACCATCACCGCGATCATTCAGCAGCCTCCGCTGATGAACTTGCCTTATGACCCACTCAAAGACCTGTTGCCCGTGGTGCAAGTGGCGAAAAGCCCCAGCATGTTTGTGGTGCCCCCCAAATCACCCGCCAATAGTTTGAAAGAATTCATTGCCTTGGTCAAAGCCAATCCAGGCAAATACAACTTCGGCACGTATGGCGCAGGTACCTCATCGCACATTCAAGGCGCCTTGCTGAATTTGCAAGGGGGGTTAGACATGGTGCACGTGCCATTTCAAGGGGCCGCACCATTGGTCAACAACATGGTGGGTGGCCAATTGACCTCGGCGTTCATTGATTCGGCTTCTGCCCGTGCCCACCTGAAATCTTTCAAGCCTTTGGCCGTGACGGGTACCCAACGCATGGCCGCACTGCCCGATGTGCCCACGTTCAAAGAGCTGGGCTTTCACTCCTATGAGCCGCTGGGTTGGTTTGGCATGCTCTTGCCTGCCAACACGCCTGCGGCCATTGTGGCCAAGTACTCCGACGAGGCCAACCGCATCTTGCGCATGCCCGATGTGGTGGCGCGCATTGAGGGCTTTGGCTTAGGCGTGGGCGGTGGCAAGCCCGAGGAGTTTGCGCAAGTGATGAAGTCGGATGCGCAGGTCTACGCCAACATCATCAAAGAGGCGGGCATCAAACTCAACCAGTGACCTCCAGGCGGCTAGCGAGCGCGATTCAAGTGTGCCTATATCAATCAATCATCAGGAGACAAAACACATGAGTCATTTCAAATTTTGGGGAATTCGCAGCCATAAGTCGTGTTCACGTGGGTGGCTGGCCTTGCTGCTGCTTTTCCCTCTGGCCCTGTTTGCACAAACACCGGGACAGACCGTGCGCTTGGTGGTGGGTTATGCCGCAGGTGGGCCTGTCGATGCAGCTGCACGCTTGTTTGCACCAGCGCTGTCAAGAGAGTTGGGGCAGTCTGTGGTGGTTGAAAACAGACCGGGTGCAGGCGGTGCGATGGGGGGCGATGCCGTGGCCAAAGCAACACCCAATGGCCTGCTGTTGTTTTTTGCGGCCAGTCCCACGATGACGATCAGTCCGCACATTTTGAAGTCCATGCCGTTTGACACCGCCAAAGACGTGACGCCCATCGCGCCCATCTTGAGCTACGCCAATGTGTTGGTGGTGAACAAAGACCACCCCTTCAAAACGGTCCCCGAGCTCATCAGCTACGCCAAAGCGCATCCGAATAAGTTGGCTTACGGCTCAGCAGGCATGGGTGCGTCTAACCATTTGAGTGGCGAGTTATTCGCATTGCGTACAGGCACCACCTTGACGCATGTGCCTTACAAAGGCAACGCGCCCGCCATGACCGATGTGATCGGCGGACAAATCAACATGATGTTTGACATCATCGGCAGTGCACGCAACTATGTGTCTTCGGGGCGCGTTTTGGCTGTGGCCGTCACCTCGCGTGAGCGCAACGTGTCGATGCCCGATGTGCCCACCATGCGCGAAGCGGGCTTGGCCGATTACGAAGTGGGAGGCTGGTACGGCTTGTATGGCCCCGCCAAGTTGCCCGCTGAGATGGTGCAGCGCTTGAATGACGCCACGCGCAAAGCGTTGGCCAGCGATGATTTGAAAAACAAATGGGCCGAGCAAGGGTATGACTTGTGGGTGGGGCCACCTCAATGGCTGGCTGAGCGTGCGGCGCGTGAGTTGGCGTTGTGGGCCACGGTGACCAAAGGCATTCAGGTTCAATGAACGCTATGAATTTTCAATTCATTCATCAACTGTTTGATGCGCGCGTGGCTGAGGCGCCATCGCAGGTGTTTCTTTCTACGCCAACGGCCGATTTCACATTGGCTGACTTGTCCGCTTGGGTCGATCGTTTGGTGGTGGAGTTGCAGTCTGACGGCGTGCGTGCGGGGGACCGCGTGCTCATCGTGGCAGAGAACTGTCCGGAGCACGTGGCCTTGATCTTGGCGTGCAGCAAGGTCGGGGCTTGGTCGTGCGGGGTGAATGCGCGCATGTCACGCGGCGAAGTGAGCTTGTTTGTACAGAAGGCGGACCCCCGCGTGATGTATTTCACCAGCGAGGTGTCGACGGCCGCTCGTGCCCATGCGCAAGAAGCAGCTGCCCGTGGCAGTGTGCTGACGGGGCTGCAGCGCAGTGCTGTGCGCACGCATGCGGTGGCCGAGGAGGGCGAGTTGGCACAGCGCGTGGCAGCCATCATCTTCACATCGGGCACCACGGGCACGCCTAAGGGCGTGTTGGTGTCGCATCAGGGCTTGTTGAAGTTTGGTCGCGTGTCAACCGAGTCGCGCCAACTCACCCAAGCTGATCGCTCGTATGCTTATTTGCCGATGACACACATTTTTGGTTTGGGCACAGTGCTGATGGCTTCTTTGTATGCGCGTGCAGCTTTGGTCATGCGCAGCGCATTTGATCCTGCCGATGTGTTCAACGCATTGGCGGAAGGTGGCGTCACGCAATTGCAGGGACCACCCGCCATGTTCACGCGTTTGTTGGCGTGGTTGGATACGCAGGGCATCGAACACCCTGTTTGCCCTGATCTGCGCTACGTTTACACCGGCGCTGCACCGTTGGATTTGAAGCTCAAACGTGCGGTGGAACATCGCTTTTCAAAGCCTTTGCATCACGGCTATGGCTTGTCTGAATATGCAGGCGCTTTGTGCTTAGGCCTTTTGAATGTGGCCAGAGATGACACCTCGGCCGGTTATTTGGTGGACGGTGCCGAACTGCGCATCGTGAACGAACAAGGCCGAGATGCAACGACAGACGAGCGCGGTGAGATTTGGATGCGTGGCGTTGGCTTGATGCCCGGTTACTTTCGCGATGTCGCCGCGACGTCGCAAGTGATGCGTGATGGGGGCTGGTACGCCAGTGGCGACATTGGCTACTTGGACGAGACAGGTGCTTTGTTTGTGGTGGGGCGTCTGAAAGAAATGATCATTCGCTCGGGCTTCAATGTGTACCCCGGCGAGGTGGAGTCGGTGCTGGCCCAATTTCCAGGCGTGCAGCGTGCCGCGGTGGTCGGACGGCCCGTGTCAGATGGCAACGAAGAAATCATGGCTTTCCTAGAAATGCAACCCAACGCAGCGCTGGACCGTGCCGCGTTAGAGGCCTTTGTGGCGGACCATTTGGCACCCTATAAACGCCCGTCACAAACGGTGGTGAGCGATGTGTTTCCCATGACGCTGAGCGGCAAAGTGCTCAAGCGTGAGCTTTTGGCTTCTTTTGAAGCGCAACCTCAATAAGGACCGTGTTGTGTACTTGACCCAAGGTTTACATCGCGCCGTACAACGGCACCCAGACACCATCGCCTTGACCCATGTGAGTGACGCAGGTGAACGGCATTGGACCTTTGCCGAAGTCTTGGACGCTGTGGGGCGTCAAGCCGCTTATTTGCAAGCCCGTGGCATACGCGCCAATGACCGCGTGGCATTGCTATCCCCTAACTCCGATCACTTGATTCAAGCGATTCTGGCGTGTTGGTGGCTGGGTGCTGTGGCGTGTCCGATGAACACACGTTGGAGCGAAGCGGAGCTGGAATATGCCTTGAAAGACAGCGATGCCGTGCTTTTGTTGCACGACGTCAGTTTGCCAGCGCCCAAAGGCTTTTCGCCTTGTTTGAGCTTGACGGATTTGGCGAAGTCTTCTGCCGCCATGCAACCCGTGCCAGACACGCGCACCGGTGGGGCGGCGTTGGCCTCGCTGCTCTACACAGGCGGCACCACGGGTCGATCGAAAGGGGTGATGTTGACCCACGCCAACTTCTGGTCGGCCTCTATGACGCGAGGTGCTGAGCTGAATAATCCGCCAGATTCGGTGTCGTTGTTGGTGGCTCCTTTGTTCCATGTCGCGGGCCTAGGGCGCATGATCGGTCAGATGATTGTGGGTGGCCGTTGGTTGACGATGGCGCAGTTCAGAACACCTGCCGTGTTGGCCGCCATTGAGCGCTTCGGCATCAACGACACCATCGTGGTGCCCAGCATGTTGCAAGCCTTGTTGGATGACGCGAACTTTGACGCAGCCAAGTTGCAGTGCTTGGATCGTATTGCGTTTGGTGCCGCGCCCATGCCGCCTGATTTACTCAACCGGGCATTGGCAACGTGGCCCAAGGCTGAGTTTTTTCAAGCATATGGATTGACCGAAACAGCGGGCGCTGTGTGCATCAACTTGCCCGTGAACCACCGCGCACAAGGTGACGCGCGTGCGTTGCTGAATTCTGTTGGCCACGCGGGTTTGGGGGCCGAGATTCAGGTGGTGGATGAGTTGGGCCAAGAAGCGCCGCGTGGTCAAGTGGGCGAGATTTGGGTGCGAGGCCCCATGATCATGCAAGGCTATTGGAAACAGCCCGACGCCACGGCTGCCGCATTTGTCGATGGTTGGTTTCGAACGGGTGACTTGGGGCGCATGCGTGAAGACGGGTATTTGTTCATCGTGGACCGCCTCAAAGACATGATCATCACTGGTGGTGAAAACGTGTACTGCGCCGAAGTAGAGGCTGTTTTGCGTAACCACGCGGATGTGGCCCAGGCTGCGGTGATCGGTGTTCCCGATGTGAAGTGGGGCGAGGCCGTGCACGCAGTGATCGTGTTGACCAGCACCGCGAGTTTGTCTGCAGACGAGATGGCGGCTGCTTTGCGTGCCGATTGCCATCAAACGTTGGCGGGTTACAAATGCCCACGCAGCTTCAGCTTTGTCTCGGAATTGCCCATGTCTGCCGCTGGGAAGATTCTTAAAAATGCATTACGTGAACGTGTGCGCGCATGAAGCCCGTCACACCTGATAACCCTTTGGACGTGTTCTCACAAACACCGTTCATGCGCTTGCTGGACATGAAACGGGCGTTCTCTCAAGCAGGGCACGCTCGCATCACGTTGGATCCTTCGGCAGAGGTTGGCAATGTGATTGGCGCGGTGCACGGCGGCGTGGTGTCCACCATGCTCGATGTGGCCATGGCCAGCGCCGCCGTGTCTTGCGTGAATTTCACCCGTACGGTGGTGACGCTCAATCTGACCACCAATTTTCTGGCGCCTGGACGTGGCTTGTTGACCGCCGATGGTCACGTCTTGCACCACGACAACGCGGTGGTCTGGTGCAGCGCCAAGGTCACCGATGCGCAGGGGCAAACCATTGCACAAGCCCATGGTTCTTTTCGATTTTTAGAGCATCCCAAACCCACGGCCACGATTAACCCATGAGGAAATAACGATGAAGTCATCTCTTTTGAACCGTATGCGTCGTCAGGCTGTGGTGGCCTTGTGTTGCCTAGGCTTTTTGCACGGCGGCGTTGCTGCATGGGCGGCTGACCCCTTTCCATCGAAACCTATTTCCTTGGTGTTGCCTTTTCCGCCGGGTGGCTCGGTCGATCCGGTGTTTCGTTCTTTGGCTGAAGCCGCTTCCCGCGAGTTAGGGCAGCCGGTGGTGTTGATGCATCGCCCCGGCGCTGGCGGCATCATGGGCACAGCTTCTGTGGGGGCCATGAACGAAGCCGATGGTTACACCTTGGCGGTCATGCACAACTCGGTGATTCGTGCGCCGCTGGTGCAAAAAGTGAACTTTGATCCTTTGCGCGACTTCACTTATATCGCTGGATTGTTTGGTTTGAGCACGGGAGTGTCGGTCGCGATGGATGCGCCTTGGAAAAACTTGGGTGAAGTTTTGGCCGATGCAAAAAAGCAGCCCGGTATGTTGAGTTGGGGCAATGTGGGGGCGATCAGCATCAACCGCATTTATGCCGAGCGTTTGGGCAAACTCGCTGGCACGAGTTTCAACATGGTGCCGTTCAAGGGCGGCTCTGAGGCGTTCACCACGTTGATTGGCCGGCATTTGGATGTGTATGGCGATCCTGGTTTCGGGGCTCAGGTGCAAGGTGGCAAAGTCCGACTGTTGGCCACATTCACGGCTGAGCGTCTCAAGCGTTACCCCCATGTGCCCACAGTGAAAGAGCTGGGCTATGACTTGGTGATTGAGTCGCCCATGGGGCTGGTGACGCCCAAAAATTTAGATCCAAAAATTGCAGCGCGCTTGGTGAGTGCTTTGGCGGATTCAAGGACGAAGTGCAACAAAGATGAACTGGTTATAGGTGGCTGAGGATGCGAGAGCATCATGGCCGCTTTAACCGCCAAATCGAAATTGCCCAATGTACAAGCACCTCAGCCGAGAAGAACGATACCA
>NZ_JAVKLQ010000002.1:0-93823 GCF_031539175.1 Limnohabitans sp.
GATACCACCGGCTCAATTCGCGCAGCAGCATAGGATTAATTCAAATGCTGCTGCAAATACAAACCATCAAGTTTTGGAATAACCTTGACACATCGGACTAACTTCTAATTCAGTGGTACGGCTAGTGGGGGCAGGTCACAATGTGCATAATATCGGTGTATTTTTGACGTTAAGTTCTTACCGCACATTACCGCTCATTTGCTTTCGATTACTAAGTAGTCGAAATAGAAAGTTCGAAAGTGGTCAACCATCCACCACCATACATAAGGGCTCGGATACTCTCCGAGCCCTTTTTCTTTGCTCTAAGGCCCTGTATTTGCGGGCTCCCGACGAGTGACCTTAAGGACGCGGCAGCCTCGAGCAACTCAAGGGGCCGGGCGACTTGCATACGTATGATTCCCATTAGCCGCTGGCTGATCGGGCCTGGATGGATCCTTTTCACACCCCTTGGGAGGAAGATGCACAACGTGCAGTTCGAGATTTCGAAACCCACCGACGATGTGGCATTCGAAGACATGTGTGCCCGAATCTACGGAACCGTCTTCAATGACCCATTGCCGCAGACGAACGGGCGTCGGGGCCAGAAGCAGGGCGGCATCGATGTGTTTATCGACGCGCCAGAAGGTCGGCTTCCATCGGATACCAGACTTTGCACGACACCATCGTCGTAGCGGAGGACATTAGCGCGAGTTTGCTTCGCAATGTAGAACCGGAGAATTTGCTTTTCATCTTCGGTCAGACAATTCAGGCGATCGGTTACGCGCTGATAGAAGCTCCGCGTACGCCACCAACTTTTGACGATGGAAACCCCGTCAGCTCCAATCGAAATAGTGAACAGGGATACGCTGACAAGCAAGGTGAGCCCTAGCACCGAGCGGTTGTCTTGCGCAAGTTCAAATACCCCGATGAGCCTTAGAAATTCTTCGCTGGCAAAAAGGAGAATGGCGGCCATGACACCAAGTGCAATCAGATAGCGTGGAGCGAGCTTCAAAAACTCAAGAAAAGTCTTTGCGATTTCAGCGAACATGATAAAAGACCAATGTAATTTTTTCCGTAGAACTTGCGGGGTAATCTGGACTATGTCGCTTGGAAGTAGCCGGGGTTGAACGACTGGTTTCGTTGTAATAGGGGCGGTCGCGTAAATGTGTCGACATTCGGTGATGGGTCAATGCGGTCATATTCATTAGATTTCTGTGGCTTTGTATTTGCGCGTTTTCTCGCTTGCTGTTGCCGGCAGCAAACTGGTGATGCGTTGGTACAACTCGAATAAGAAGGCCACGCGTTCGGCGTCGGAGACGTAAGAATTTTTGCCGCCGCTGGGTTGGTAGGCGGCGTCTAGCTTTTGGTGGGCCTTGAGCAAGGCTGGGGGCATGGTGAGCGGGTCATACAGGTCGGCCAAGGAAGCGCCTGCAAATTGGGCGCGGGCGTCGAGCACGCATTGGGCGGCTTGTTCAATGGACGTGCGGTGTTTGTTAGTGCCTTTGATGAAGGCGTCGGCCCAGGTTTTGCTGAAAAGCAATGCCCTAGATTTAATTTCGTTCCAATTAAGACCCATTTAGTGCTCAAGAAATTGAGCCTGAATGCTAATGGAAAGTTCTCACTTTTTTGAATTTGATGGATCTATAAAAGTAATTAAATTGCATTTGCGTCGGGCAAAGGCGGCCAGTCCGCTTGCCTAGGCCAGCGGGTCCATGGTTTGTGGACACGTCACGCTGAGGCGTTCCCACGCAGGGGCCTCGTTCACGGTCAACAGCGTGTCCGATGCTTCTAGCTTGGCCGCACTCAGGCAACCACCCCACACACACCCATCGTCTAGGCACATCACATCTGCGCGGTCTGCAATGTGCACGGTAGACCAATGGCCAAACGCGATGCGCGTATCTGCCGTCAACCGGCCCGGCACATCAAACCAAGGCATCAGGTGCGCAGGGGCTTTGTCTGCGCTTTCTTTCACACTGAAATCCATCGCACCATGTGCATCACAAAAGCGCAAGCGGGTGAGGGCGTTGACGATCACGCGTAAGCGGTCTGCACCTGCCAAGTCATCACGCCACACATTGGGCATGCCGCCATACATCTGCGGCATGAAGTGCACCCAGTCGTCGCTGCGCAGCACGGCTTCGACTTCGCTCGCCAGCGCTAGGGTTTGCGCCGCTGTCCATGGCGGCAGCACGCCCGCATGCACCATCAACACGTTGCCCACATGCATGGCCATGTTTTGGTGGCGCAGCCAGTGCAACAGATCGTGGCTGTCGGGCGCGGTCAAGATGTCTTGGATGGTGTCTTGCTTGTTGGGCTGGCGCACGCCGCACGACACGGCCAGCAAATGCAAGTCATGGTTGCCGAGCAGGCATTGCGCACTGCTACCCAGTGCCATCAAACGTCGCAGCACGCCCACGTTGTCGGGGCCGCGGTTGACCAAGTCGCCCAGCAAATAGAGCGTGTCGCGGCTGGGAGAGAAGTCAATGTGTTGTAGCAATCGTTCCAGGGCTGAATCGCAGCCTTGCACGTCGCCAATCAAGTAAAGTGCCATGTGTCGATTGTGTCTAATCTTTTTGACTGTTATTGCCTCGCATGGATGTTCTTCTCATCGTTTTTCTGACGCTGCTCAACGGCGTGTTTGCCATGTCGGAGATGGCGCTGTCTTCGAGCCGCAAGGCGCGCTTGGCCGCATTGGACGAGGCGGGCGACAGCGGCGCACGCGCTGCGTTGGCCTTGATGGCGCAGCCCACCCAGTTTTTATCGACCGTTCAAATCGGCATCACTTCCATTGGCGTGTTCAACGGCATCGTGGGCGAGGCTGCTTTCAGCGATGGCCTGTCGGTTTGGCTGGCGCACCACGGCGTGGCAGAACGCTTTGCCGAAGGGTTGGCGACCGCCTTGGTGGTCACCTTGATCACGTTCAGCACCATTTTGTTTGGCGAACTGGTGCCCAAGCGCATTGGTCAATTGTTCCCAGAAGCCGTGGCTCGTGTGGCCGCGCCGTTGATGTTGGCGCTGGCCACGGTGGCCAAGCCCTTTGTGTATTTTTTGTCGGCCAGCACCGGTGGAATTTTGAAGCTCTTGCGCATTGACGTGGATGGCGCCCGCACGGTGACAGAAGAAGAAATCACCGCCAGTTTGGTCGAGGGCGTGGATGCGGGGGTGATTGAGCAGCACGAGCACCAAATGGTGCAAAACGTGTTCAACCTCGACGAACGCACGCTCACGTCCATCATGGTGCACCGCTCGGACATCGAGTGGCTGGACGCCAAAACCTCAGTGCCCCAAGCGCTGGCACAGGTGGGGGCAGAAGGCGCGCATTCGTGGTACCCCGTCTGTCGTGGCGGCTTGGATGACGTGGTGGGTGCGGTCAGTGTGTCGCAGTTGCTGCGCTTGCCACCCAACACGGACATGACGGTGGACCGTTTGGCGCAGCCCGTGTCGTTTGTGCCTGAAACGCTGAGTGGTTTGGATTTGTTGGAGCAATTTCGTCGCCCCGCTGAGCGGGCCACTGCGCACGGGCGCATGGTGTTGGTGGTGGACGAATACGGTGTGGTGCAGGGCCTGTTGACGCCACGTGATTTGCTCGAGGCCATCACGGGTGAGTTGTTGCACGCCGCTTCTGCCGACGAGGCATGGGCCACGCCGCGGCCCGATGGCAGTTGGTTGATCGATGGCCTGATGCCTGTGAGTGAATTCAAAGCACGGCTGCAAATTCGCGAGTTACCCGATGAGGACCGGGGGATTTACAACACGGTGGCGGGTTTGGTGATGGCCATCTCGGGACATTTGCCGACAGTGGCAGAGCGCGTCGCGTGTGGAGATTGGATGCTGGAGGTGGTCGATTTGGATGGCCGCCGCATCGACAAATTGTTGGTTACCCGCGTCGTTTGAACGGCACTTGGTAGATCCAGACAGGACGGCTATCTCGGCTGTCCACCATGGCATGAGGCACCAATTCACGGGCTTCAAACTCTAAGCTGACCAGCCATGCCCCACGGCGCAGTTCGGCCTCGGCTTTTTCAACAGCTCTGGGCATGCTTTCTGGGCGTTGAAACAAATACACCATGTCGTAGCTGCGCCAATCAGCCAGCCAAATATCGCCTTGGCGAATGCGTGCAAAACCACAACGCAGGGCGCTCAAAATGCGCAGCGGCCAGCTCATTTCTAACCCATTCAAATCGGCACGTGGGTAGGCGTCACGCAGGGCAATCAGGCCATCGCCCATGCCGCTGCCCGCATCCAAAATGCGTGCGCCACTCAACAAGGTGATGTGATCAGGCAAATGCTTGAGCGCCTTTTTGGGCGTGGGGAACAAGGGCGCGTCGCGCCAAGCTTTGCGGGGGTAGACCAACACAATCAGCCCCAGCAACATCAGCCAAGCCAAAGGGGGCATGTGCAAGCTGCTCGAGGACACCAACATCGACAACGGAAACCCGAGCACGATCAAGGCTTTGCGCATGGGCGTGCTGCCAAATTTGCTCAAAAAACCACCCCAAAATGCGGCGACGACCAAGGCGAGGGTCTCGCTCAAGCCTGTTGATTGCAAGGCTTTGAAGATGAGCCACGATGAGCTCCAAGCGAGCAGGGCGGGGACGGGCCAAGTCATGAATTTCATAGGTCAGAATGATAGAGCCATCGCGACACGTGAATGTTTCGTTTGCCCCGAAAATAGTTGTTAGAACTCAGACAACGCAAACCTACGATGACTTCCTCTCACACACAGCCCTTGGCCTCTGCCGATCAGATGCGCGATACCCTTCGCCGCATCAGTCACCTCAAGGGGCGTCAAGCCGACGAGGCGTCGGTCCAAGAGGTGCGGGCGCTGATCGGGGTCGCCCCACATCGTCGCGATTTGTTGATTGAACATTTGCACAAGCTCAACGACGCTTACCGCTGTTTGCATGATCGTCATGTGGTGGCGTTGGCCAAAGAGATGACCCTTCCGCAGGCCGAGGTGTTTGAAGTGGCAACGTTCTACCACCACTTTGAGGTTGTTCGCGGGGATGAAGCCGTCCCCAGTTTGACCGTGCGGGTGTGTGATGGCCTGAGTTGTGAATTGGCAGGCGCGCAGCCGTTGTTGGAAAAATTGCCAATTTTGCTGGGGCGTTCCGATGTGCGCGTGGTGGCCGCACCGTGTGTGGGCCGTTGTGAACAAGCCCCTGTGGCCGTGGTCCATCAACATGCGGTGGTGCATGCCACGCCAGAGTCTGTGGCAAATGCTGTGCACGCTGAACACACACAAGCTGCACTGCCCGAGGCTTTGCGCTTGGCCGAGTACCGCGCACAAGGCGGCTACGACTTGTTGACGGCGTTGGTTCAGGGCGATGCCAATGGCGGTTTGTCGCGCATCACGTCTGAGCAGGTGTTGCAAGCCATGGAGGCTTCGGGTTTGCGCGGTTTGGGGGGCGCAGGTTTCCCAGCAGGACGCAAATGGCGCATCGTGCGCGAGCAGCCCACACCACGTTTGATGGCTGTCAACATCGACGAAGGCGAGCCCGGCACCTTCAAAGACCGCACCTATTTAGAGCGTGACCCGCATCGCTTTTTAGAAGGCTTGTTGGTTGCCGCGCATGTGGTGGGTATTGATGCGGTGTACATCTACTTGCGCGACGAGTACCACGGTTGCCGTGAATTGTTGACGCAAGAACTAGCCGCCTTGCGGGCCCATCCCCCTTGCCCGTTGCCCACCATCGAGCTGCGACGCGGTGCTGGTGCTTACATCTGTGGCGAAGAGTCCGCCATGATTGAAAGCATCGAAGGCAAACGTGGCGAACCACGCATGCGCCCGCCCTACATTGCGCAAGTGGGTTTGTTTGGCAGGCCCACCCTTGAACACAACTTTGAAACGTTGTACTGGGTACGCGACATTGTGCAAAAAGGCGCAGACTGGTTCAGTGGTTTTGGTCGGCATGGCCGCAAAGGTTTGCGCAGTTTCAGCGTGAGCGGCCGTGTCAAGCAGCCGGGCGTGAAGCTGGCCCCTGCGGGTATCACCATTCAAGAGTTGATTGACGAGTATTGCGGCGGCATGCTCGACGGCCATCAGCTCTATGCCTATTTGCCAGGCGGTGCATCGGGCGGCATCTTGCCCGCACGCATGAACGACATTCCCTTGGACTTTGACACTTTGCAGCCCTATGGTTGCTTCATCGGTTCAGCGGCTGTCATCGTGTTGAGCCAGCACGATTCAGCGCGCGATGCGGCCATCAACATGATGAACTTCTTTGCACATGAAAGCTGCGGCCAATGCACACCGTGCCGTGTGGGCACAGCCAAAGCATCGCAACTCATGCAGGCCAAGGTGTGGGACAACACGACCTTGGAAGACTTGAACCAAGTCATGACCGATGCCTCGATTTGTGGTTTGGGCCAAGCAGCGCCCAACCCTGTGCGTTGCGTGCAAAAGTATTTCCCAGAGGAGATCGTTTAAATGAACGCCCCGCTCAAACCCACGGACTTGATGCCGCAAACGGTTGAGTTCAAGCTCAACGACCAACGTTTGCAAGCCTACGAAGGTGAGACCATTCTGAAAGCCGCACAGCGCCACGGCGTGGACATTCCCCACCTTTGCTACAAAGACGGCCTGCGCCCCGATGGCAACTGCCGCGCGTGTGTGGTGGAGATCAAAGGCGAGCGCACCTTGGCACCTAGCTGCTGTCGCACGGCGACAGCAGGTCTTGAAGTTTTGGTCAGTGACCGAGCCGTCAAGAGCCAGAAGATGGTGTTGGAGATGTTGCTGTCGGACATGCCAGATGTGGGGCATAAATGGAATGATTCGTTGAGCACGTCGTCTGAGACTTCATCCGCTGCTGCGACGGGGCAGCACGGTGAACTGAGCGACTGGGCTTCTCGCTTACATGTGTCGGTGCGTCCTGAGTTGCGTGCACTGCGCCGCGAGCAACCCGCCTGCGATGTGTCACACCCCGCGATGGCGGTGAACTTGGATGCGTGCATTCAGTGCAACCGTTGTGTGCGTGCGTGTCGTGAAGAACAAGTGAACGATGTGATTGGCTATGCCCATCGTGGTGCGCACAGCCAGATCGTGTTTGATTTAGACGACAGCATGGGCCACAGTTCATGCGTCGCTTGCGGCGAATGTGTGCAAGCTTGCCCGACGGGTGCCTTGATGCCTAAAACCCAAGTGGGCTCGCAAGCAGTCGACAAAAAAGTGGACTCGGTGTGTCCGTTCTGCGGTGTAGGTTGCTTGCTGACCTACAACGTGAAGGACAACAAAATTGTCAGCGTGGACGGCCGCGATGGCCCCGCCAACCACAACCGTTTGTGCGTCAAGGGCCGCTTTGGGTTTGATTACATCCACAACCCCCAGCGCTTGACAGTACCGCTGATTCGCAAGGCGGGTGTGCCCAAAGACCCTGAAGTCTTGCGTCAGCTCAATGCCCATGCGGTCGATTGGTCGCAGGTGTTTCGTGAAGCCACTTGGGACGAAGCCTTGGCGTTGGCTTCTGGCTCGCTCAAGCAGTTGCGCGACACCCATGGCAAAAAAACCTTGGCGGGTTTTGGTTCGGCCAAGGGCAGCAACGAAGAAGCGTATTTGTTTCAGAAGTTGGTGCGCACAGGTTTTGGGTCTAACAACGTGGACCACTGCACACGCTTGTGTCACGCGTCAAGTGTGGCGGCTCTTCTAGAGGGCGTGGGCTCCGGGGCCGTGAGCAACCAAGTGAATGATGTGGAGCATGCGGGCCTGATTTTCGTCATTGGTTCCAACCCCACGGCCAACCATCCCGTTGCTGCCACGTGGATGAAAAATGTAGCCAAACGCGGCGCCAAGATTGTGTTGGCCGACCCGCGCGTGACGGACATTGGCAAGCACGCGTGGCGCACCTTGCAGTTCAAACCCGACACCGATGTGGCGATGCTCAATGCACTCATTCACACCGTGATTGACGAGGGCTTGGTGGATGAAGATTTCATCCGCAATCGTGCCAGCAATTACGAAGCCTTGAAAGACAACGTCAAAGGCTACAGCCCTGAGGCGATGGCACCCATTTGCGGAATTCCTGCAGAGACCTTGCGCGAAGTGGCGCGTGAGTTTGCTAAATCAAAAGGCGCCATGATTTTGTGGGGCATGGGCGTGAGCCAGCACGTGCACGGCACAGACAACGCGCGTTGTTTGATTGCACTGGTGACGGTGACGGGCCAAATTGGCAAGCCTGGCTCTGGACTGCACCCACTGCGCGGCCAAAACAACGTGCAGGGCGCGAGTGATGCGGGCCTCATTCCCATGATGTATCCCAACTACCAACACGTCACTGACAAGGCCGCACACCATTGGTTTGAAAAGTTTTGGGACACCCCTCTGGACGACAAGCCCGGCTATACCGTGGTCGAAATCATGGGCAAGATCTTGGCCGATGACAACGACCCACACAAAATTCGCGGCATGTACATCATGGGTGAGAACCCTGCGATGAGTGACCCCGACTTGAACCATGCCCGCCACTCGCTGGCCACGCTGGAGCACTTGGTGGTGCAAGACATCTTCATGACCGAAACCGCTTGGCTGGCCGACGTGGTGCTACCTGCCACTGCGTGGCCAGAGAAAACAGGCACGGTCAGCAACACCGACCGCATGGTGCAGTTGGGCAAGCAAGCCATTGACCCACCGGGGCAAGCCAAACCCGATTTGTGGATCATTCAACAAATTGCCAAAGGCGTGGGCTTGGATTGGCATTACCAAGGTGAGCACAGCGGCGTGGCCGAGGTATACGACGAAATGCGCCAAGCCATGCATGCGGCGATCAATGGCATCACTTGGGAGCGTTTGCAGCGTGAGTCCAGCGTGACCTATCCCTGCTTGAGTGAAGACGACCCGGGTTCTCCCACCGTGTTCATGGACCACTTCGCCACCGATGATGGACGCGTGCATTTGGTGCCAGCCGACATCATTCCTGCCAACGAGCGACCAGATGCCGACTATCCCTATGTGCTGATCACGGGCCGCCAATTGGAGCACTGGCACACCGGCAGCATGACACGCCGCGCCACTGTGTTGGACGCGATTGAGCCCATCGCCACCGCGTCTATGTGTGGCTCAGACATGCAGCGTCTCAAGGTGGCGGCAGGCGATGTGATCACCATCGCCTCACGCCGAGGTCAGGTCACCTTGCATGTGCGCCGCGATGACGGCACACCACAAGGGGCCGTGTTTGTGCCGTTTGCCTATTACGAAGCTGCGGCCAATTTGATGACCAATGCAGCGCTTGATCCATTTGGCAAAATACCCGAATTCAAATATTGCGCGGTTGCCATTCATGCGGGGGGACATTTGCCGCTGAACGTTGGCTTTGGCCTCAACCGTGCCTGACACACGGACACACCATGAAAGCTCGTTTAGTCATCATCGGTTACGGCGCGATTGCGGCAGAGTTGATCGGCCGTTTGCGTGACAAGCACGGACCTGATTGTGTGTTGGCGGTGCTCTTGCGCGCTGATTCAACGTCGTGCAGCAAGCTGCCTGCCGGTGTGTCATGTTTGACGAGTTTGGATGAGGTGTTGCATTTCAAACCCGACTTGGTCATCGAAGCCGCAGGCCACCACGCTGTGCACAACTATGCCCAAGGCTGTTTGGCCGCAGGCTTGTCGTTTGTGGCGGTGTCGGTGGGGGCCATGGCCGACGACGCCTTTTTCAAGCAACTCAGCCAAACCGCAACGCAGAGCGGCGCCAAGTTGATCTTCCCCAGTGGTGCGATCGGCGCGCTCGATTACATCGGAGCCGTCCGCGATTTGCCTGACACGCAGGTGGTCTACGAGTCTCGCAAACCCCCCTCGGCATGGGCCGATGAATTGCAGCGCTTGGGCGTGGCTCAGCCACTGACCGAGGACGTGGTGTTGTTTGACGGCCATGCACGCGAAGCGGCGCTGCGTTATCCGCAGAACTTGAACGTGGCGGCCAGCTTGGCGTTGGCAGGCAACGGGTTTGAGCGCACGCAGGTACGCATCGTGGTCGACCCTCACGCCAAGGGCAACACCCACCGTGTGCACGCCACAGGTGCGTTCGGTGAGATGCATGCTGACATCGTCAATCGGCCGTCACCGGACAACCCCAAAACGTCTTGGGTGGTGGGCTTGAGTTTGTTGGCGACGGTGGAGCGCTACTTTGCGCCGGTGGTGTTTGGCTGACACGTGCACAGCCAAGACTGGCACGCTGTTGCGTTAAGCCAGCCTCATATCGCCAGATAACGCGCGCGCACACTGGCATCGGCGCGGAAGGCGTCTGAATCGCCTGACCACACGCAGCGGCCTTTTTCCATCACATAGTGTTGGTCGCACAAGGTGATCAGTTGTTGCAGGTTTTTGTCGGTCACCAAAATCGACAAACCTTCGCTGCGCAGCGCATTCAAGGCTGACCAAATTTCTTCGCGAATCAAGGGCGACAAACCTTCGGTGGCTTCGTCCAAGATCAGCAATTTGGGGTTCGTCATCAAGGCGCGTCCAATGGCCAGCATTTGTTGTTCGCCGCCCGAGAGTTGGTTGCCAAAGTTGTTTTGGCGTTCGGCTAAGCGCGGAAAAAACGCATACACACGCTTCAAGTCCCAAGCCTTGCTGCCCGCACGCGCAGGGCGTGCCGTGGCCACCAAGTTTTCCCACACCGACAGGTTGGGGAAAATATGTCGCCCTTCGGGCACCAAGCCAATGCCCAACTGGGCCACCCGATGCGCGGGCAAGTGCTGAATCGCTTGACCTTGCCACAGCACCTCGCCTTGCCACAGGGGCAGCAAGCCCATCATGCTTTTGATGGTGGTGGTTTTGCCCATGCCATTGCGACCTTGCAGGCTCACGCACTGGCCGGGTTGTACCGACAAAGCCATGTCAAACAACACTTGGCTGGCGCCGTAGCCATTGGTGGCTTGGCGCATTTCTAACAAGGGGGTGCTCATGCGCTCAGCTCCTCATCGCCCAAATAGGCTTCACGCACGATGTCGCTGGTGCGCACGGCGTCGGGTGTGTCGCACAGCACCACTTGGCCGTAGACCAGCACGCTGACCTGATCGGCCAGCGAGAACACGGCATGCATGTCGTGCTCGATCAACAAAATCGCAAACTGTTGGCGCAGGCTTTGCAGCACGTCAATCATGTGTTGTGTCTCCGTGGGGCCCAAGCCCGCCATGGGTTCGTCGAGCAAGAGCACATCGGGTTGTGACGCCACGGCCATGGCCAACTCAATTTGGCGTTGCTGGCCGTAGGACAAATCGCGCACGCGTTGTTGGCGCAACGCCAGCAGGCCCAGCAGGTCGAGCACCGCGTCGCTGCGGTCGACCAATTCACGTTGCGACGTGGCGGCTTGCCAGAAATGAAAGTTGTGTCCCTGTGCTGTTTGGACCGCGAGCAACACGTTTTCCAAAGCCGTGAACTCAGGGATGACTGAGTTGATTTGGTACGAACGCCCCAAACCCGCGCGCGCACGCTTGGCCACCGCCC
The DNA here is from genome assembly GCF_031539175.1 of Limnohabitans sp. Taxonomy (GTDB): domain Bacteria; phylum Pseudomonadota; class Gammaproteobacteria; order Burkholderiales; family Burkholderiaceae_C; genus Limnohabitans. Next base: position 11,422 of record NZ_JAVKLQ010000002.1, read on the forward strand.
AATGCGTGATGTCTTGGCCTTTGAGAAACACCTGTCCGGCATCGCTGCGCACTTCCCCCACGATTTGGTTCACCAAGGTGGTTTTTCCTGCGCCATTCGGGCCAATCAAGGCATGGATTTGTCCTGCTTGCAGTTGGATGTTCACATGGTCGGTCACGCGCAGACCGCCGTAGTTTTTGACCAAGCCGCGTACTTCTAACAAGGGGCTCATCTCAACGCTCCTCCAGCAGGCCCCAGAGCCCGCGCTTGAGGTAAATCACGATCAACACAATCAGGGGGCCCAAAGTCATGGGCCAGCGCTCGGTCATCAGCTTCAAACCTTCTTCGGTCAGCAGCAGCGCAAAGGCACCGACGACAGGTCCAAACACGCTGCCCATACCGCCCAAGAGCACCATCACAATCAGCTCACCCGACACCGCCCATGTCATCATGGCGGGCGATACAAAACCGGTGAGGTTGGCCAAGAAGAAGCCTGCCAAGGCACACAGCACGGCTGAGATCACATAGGCCGTGATGCGATAGGGCAGGCTGCGTGCCCCCAAGGCTTGCACACGTCGGTCATTCACCTTGGCGGCGCGCAGCACCAGCCCGAACCGCGAGGCCACCACGTGTTGCAAGATCCAAAGCGCCAACAACACCGTGATGAGCAGCGATACATAGATGGCAAATTTGTTGCCTGTTAAAAATCCGAAATCACTGAGCTGCTGCAGGCTGATGCCGTCGTCGCCACCAAATGCTTTGAGGCTGACGAAGACGTAATAAAACAGCTGCGCAAAAGCCAAGGTGATCATGATGAAGGCAATGCCTTGCGTGCGCAGAGCCACCCAACCCAAGGGAGCCGCAATCAGCACAGTCACGATCACCGCTGTCGCCAAGTGCAACCAACCGGAGTGAAGGCCCAAGCTGGACAAAATGCCCACCGCGTAAGCACCTAAGCCCATGTACATGGCATGGCCCAAGCTCACCATGCCGCCAAAGCCGAGGGCCAAGTTCAAACCCAAGGCCGCTAAGCCAAATGCCAAGATGCGCCCCACCAAGGTGAGGGCGTACATGTCTTGCGTGTACCAGGCATACATGGGCACGGCGACCAAGGCTGCGATGAGCAGCGACGCCAACGCGTGACGCCAGCCAGCGTGTGTGTGAAGGGTACTCATTGTTGGCGCGCCTTCACAGGAAACAGACCATCGGGTTTGAACGCCAGCACCAAGACCATCAACAAATACACCAGCATCGAGGCCAAGGCTGGGCCCGCAGCATTCGCCACCGAAGCGTCAAACAATTCGCGCAGCCAAATTGGCAGTAGCACACGACCCAAGGTATCGACCACGCCGACCACCAAGGCGCCCAAAAAGGCGCCGCGGATGGAGCCAATGCCACCGATCACGATGACCACCAAGGTCAACACCAAAATAGGTTCGCCCATGCCGGGCTGGATAGACAAAATCGGCCCCACCATGGCACCGGCCAATCCGGCCAAACCTGCGCCCAAGGCAAACACAAAACGATTGAGCCACCCAATGTTCACACCCAGCGCAGACACCATCTCACGGTTGCTGGCACCCGCACGAATCAGCATGCCAATGCGGGTGCGTTCAATCAATGCATACAGACCCAAGGCCACCGCCAACCCAACGCCAATGATGGCGAAGCGGTAAGCGGGGTAGTTGAATCCCAAAATTTGAACCGAGTTCGACAGCGCTTCTGGCGTGTCCATGAACAGTGGTGAGTTGCCCCAGGCCCAACGCACAAACTCGTTGCTGAACAACACAATGCCAAAGGTGGCCAGCACTTGGTCGAGGTGGTCACGCTTGTGCAACACGGCCAAGCCGCCTGCATCCAGCAATGCCGCCAAGATAAAAACGCCCCCTGCCGCGGCCAACAAGGCCAAGCCGAACGACCCCGACGCGGCAAAGACCAAGGCGGCAAAGTACGCGCCAAACATATAGAGCGCACCATGGGCCAAGTTGATGAAACTCATGATGCCAAAGACCAAGGTCAGCCCTGCGGCCATCAAAAACAACAGCACGCCAAACTGCAGCCCGTTGAGGGCCTGTGCCAACAGCAAATTGAAACTCATGCGATCTTTAAAAAAGAACCGGGGTTTGCTTCAAAGCCAACCCCGGTGTGGTGTGACAAGGCAGCGCTTACTTGAGCGGGCAATCTTTCACATACGGATCAGCCAAGTCTTTGAGGGGTGTGGAGGCTGTTTTGAGTGACACACGGCCTTGCGCGTCTTTCGCCACTTCAAACACGTGCATGTCTTGGATGGGGAAACCGTTTTTGTTGAAACGGAAATTGCCGCGCACCGACTTGAAGTCGGCCGCACGCAAGGCAGCTGTTAGCGCCGCTTTGTCGCTGGCTTTGCCGCCCGTTTTCTTCAAGGCGCTGTCGATCAAGAGCGCCGAGTCGTAGGACTGTGCAGCGTACTGCGAAGGAATGCGGTTGTATTTCTTTTCGAAGTCCGTCACGAACTTTTTGCTCGCTGGGTTGTTGAAGTCAGGCCCCCAGAAGGTGCCAGAGATCACGCCCAATGCGGTTTCTTTCAACGCGGGAATGGTGGAGCCGTCGGTGGTGGAGACGGACAGCAATGGAATTTGACCCAGCAAACCAGCTTGACGCATTTGTTTGACAAAGTTCACACCCATGCCGCCAGGGTAAAACACAAACAAGGCGTCAGGCTTGGCGGCTTGCATTTGTGCGATCTCGGCCGAGTAGTCGGGTTGGTTGACGGTGGTGTACACCTCGCCCGCCACACCCCCCTTGAAGTAGCGCTTGAAGCCGGCCACGTTGTCTTTGCCCGACTGGTAGTTGGGCGCCATGATGTAGACGTTTTTGTAGCCTTTGTCGGTGGCGTATTTGCCCACCACTTCGGCTTGCATGTCGTTTTGCCAAGAGGTGAAGAAGAAATTGGCATTGCACTGCGCACCGGCCAAGGGGGCAGGGCCCGCGTTGGAGCCGACGAACACTGCTTTGCCATCGGCCAAGGGCTTGGCCACCGCCATCATCACGTTAGAGAAGGTCACGCCGGTGACGATGTCGACCTTGTCGCGCTCGATGAACTTGCTGACGATTTGCACACCCAATTCAGGCTTGAGTTGGTCGTCTTCTTTGAGGACTTCAATCGTGGCCCCCCCGAGCTTGCCTCCCGATTGTTCGACCCCCAACATGAACCCGTCGTACATGTCTTGGCCCAGCGAGGCAGCAGGGCCTGACAAGGTCGACATGAAACCAATCTTCACTTGTGCCGAGGCCGAGGTGGTGGCCAGCGCGCAGGTGGCGATGGCGGCGGCGCAAAGTGCTTTGAGGGTCAGCTGTTGCATGTGTGAGTCTCCAGAGTTGTTCAAAAAATCAAAAGGCGGTGTTGGGGAAATTATGTGCGCAACGTTGGTGCCAAGTTTGCCAGTCTCTGCCAGCATGAACCGTGCCGCAATGTGGGCAAGTGCGTTGGGTGTCTGTGGTGTCGTAAAACGAGGCAAAGGCTTTGGGCAAGTCTTCCACGATGCTTTGCAATTGCAGCTCGCGTCGGGCCACCAAATGGCCGCAGTCGGCGCAATACCACTCGAAGGCATCTAACTCGCCTACAGGGCGGGTGCGTTCAATCACGGTGCACAAGTTCCCCGCTTCGGGGCGTTGTGGGGAGTGGCGCACAAAGGCGGGTAATAAAAACACATCGCCTTCACGCAAATGCACGCGTTCAAATTTGCCGCGGTCTGCAATCAGCAAAGAGGCGTTGCCTTTGAATTGGTGGAAATACTCTTCAAACGGATCGACGTGAAAGTCAGTGCGTTGGTTGGGGCCGCCCACCACCGTGCAAATCAAATCGGAGTTTTTCCAGATTTGCTGGTTACCCACCGGCGGCTTGAGCAAATGGGCGCGTTCATCGATCCAATGCTGAAAGTTCAACGGGGCGCTGTAGTGGTCCACACGTGGGACGTCATGGGCGGAAGACATAAGCGTTATTTCCTGAAAAAGTGCTGCCACCAGCGGCGCAGCGGTTGAGACAAAGCATAAAAGAAAAACCAAGCGCCACCCCTCGGGGCTTCACCCGATAAGGCGTGTGAAAAGCGCTCAAAAAACTGTTCGCTCAGCCGCTGTGCGCTGGCTTGTACCAAGCGGTTGCCGAGTTGTGCCAAGGTACCTTGGAGTTGGGGTTGTGCGGTCCAACGCAGACGCGTTTGCGACCCGACGTGTTGCAAATGCACGTGCACCTGCGCTTGGCCGCTGCCCAAGGCTCCGGCTTTACCCGAGACGTGCAAACTGCATTGCGCATGGCGTGCGTCATCGCGGGGTTCCACCTCGGGCGTGAGTTGCACCGTGGTTTCAAATTTCGCCGACACCGGACCCAAGCCCACTTTGACGGTGGCTTGGTAGTGATGCGTGGCCAACAAACGCATGGAAGAACACCCAGGGATGCTGGCTTGCAAGATCGCAGGGTCCAGCAGGGCTTGCCACACTTGGGGCAGCGTGGCATTCAACAGGTGTTCGCCTGAGAGGGTGTGCGCCGCATCGTGGTTTGTGGTGGCCGGTTGTGAGGCGCTGCTGCGTTTGACGCGCGGCTTCATGCGCGGCATAGCGGGCGACTCGCCGGTTTGCTGCGCCACGGCACGTCGGCACAACACCGTCCTCAGATGGGTGCGGTAGGCCGCGCTGGCGTGCACATCGCTCAAAGCCTCTGCCTCGACGGTGTCCACCTCATCGAGTGCACACACGCCCCACTGGCCGTTCAGCGCCTGCTCGGCTTCTGACCAACGCACGATGCCGTGCCCCAGTCCCGTCACCGCCACACGCACCTGGTGTTGGATGTCGCGTGCGACGGCCACGCCCACCAACGCGAAACGCGATGCCGGCTGCTCGTACTTGAGGTAATGGGCGGATGCGATGCGTGGAAACTTCACACCCACGATTAACTCACCCGGCTGTAGCGCTGTGGTGAATAAGCCTTGAAAAAAATCATCGGCTGACAGCTCACGTTGCGTGGTGACCACGGTGGCACCACAGGCCAACACACCCGCAGGCCAACAAGCAGCAGGGTCGTTGTTGGCCAAGGAGCCGCCCAGCGTGCCCACATGACGAATTTGCGGATCAGCAATGCCGCCCGCCAACTGCGCGAGCATGGGGCACCAAGCCTTGACCTCTGCGCTGCGGGCCACGGCCTCGTGGGTCACCATGGCGCCTATCCACAGGTGGTCGCTGTGTGACGTGATGTGTTGCAGCTCCTGCAGGTCTTGCAAGTCCACCCAATGCGTGGGTTGGCACAAGCCCAGCTTCATGGCTGCGAGCAAGCTTTGACCTCCAGCCAAGGCTTGCGCTTCGGGGTGCGTGCGCAGCAAGGCTTGCGCTTCGCGCAAGCTCTGGGGGCGAAGGTAGCGCGTGTCCTTCATACCGAGGAGGGCGTCGCACGCAGCAAGGTGAGGCCTTCGCACACCGCTTTGACAATGCCTTCATACCCCGTGCAGCGACACAAGTTACCCGACAAGGCATGACGCACCGCTTGGTCTTCGGCTGGCACGTCTTCTTGCACCATGGCCAAGGCGCGCATGACCAAACCCGGCGTGCAAAAACCGCATTGCAGGGCATGGTGTTTGCTGAAACATTGCTGCATCACATGCAGGTCTGATGCGTTGGGCGCCACACCTTCGATGGTGGTGACGTGCTGCCCGCTGCATTGCAGCGCCAAGCGGTTGCACGACTTCACGGCGGCGCCATCCACCAGCACGGTGCAAGCCCCGCATTGCGCGGTGTCGCAGCCTTGGTGTGTGCCTGTCAGCTGGCATTGCTCACGCAACACGGTCAGCAACAAGCTCGCGGGGGCCACGTCTAAGCGCAGGGCTTGACCGTTGACGTGGAGTTGCAGTGGCGTGGGCATGTCAGTGCGTGGCTTGCAGGGGGCTCACGCTGTGCGCAAGCCACATTGCGCAAACGCTTGGCGTGTGGCCTCGCGTTCGGCTTCGGTCAATTGCAGCAGCGGACGACGCACGGGGCCGCCATGCTGACCCAGCAACTCTTGCCAGTATTTGCCATGGGCTTGAGGCTTGCCTTTGGGCTTGCTGTGTTTGATGGCATCGCGCACAGGGTTCAAGCTGTCGCGCACTTTGCGGGCTTCTTCGTACTTGCCTGCAAACGCGAGTTGGGTGTACTCGTTCATGCGTTGGTCCACTTTGGACTGCAACAAGAAGGGCGGGGTGGAGCACAGGTAGAGCTTCCAACCGAGTTCGATGATGTTTTCTAACCAATCGGTTTCGTCTGGGTTGCTGACGTGAATTTTGTCGCCCACCATCTCGGTCAGACGTGCGTATTTGGCGCGGTCGGTGCTGTACTTGATGGCCACCACGTTGGGCAATTCGGCAATGCGGGCGCACAGCTCAGGGCTCATGACGTAGCCGCAGTCAGGGTGGTTCCACATGGCCAAGCCGAGATCGATTTTTTCGGACAGGTAGCGGTAGTACTCGTAAATCGTTTCGTCGGTGTCGGCGCCAAAGTGCAGCACGGGGCTGTGCACGATCACGTAGTCGGCACCGATGTTTTTCGAATGCTCGGCCAACTCCAGCACCACGTCGAGGTTGGTGTCAGAGCATGAGGTCACGATGCCGCAAGCGCCTGCACCGTTGCGGTTGCCGGCGTCGCTGGCCACTTCCACCGACAAGTCCATCAAGCGTTTGCGCTCCGCGATGGACATGGAGAAAAACTCGGCTTGCTTGCCCGCGATGAACAGGCCACCGAGCTTCAAGTCGTTGATCCAGTGGTTCAGGTTGTCGCGGTAGGCCTTTTCATCCAATTGCAAGGCGTCGTTGAAGGGGGAGAGGTTGGCCGCCCAGACGCCCACCATGTGTTCGCGTGCGTATTCTTTGGCTTCAGATTTTTTGTACTTCATGGGGTTTCCTTTTCAAAACGGGTCGACAGGACACGCCAGAGTTGTTCTGACGTGAGAGGGAGTTGCAAATCGAATTCGCCCAAGGGCGACAGCGCATCGCGTGCGGCGTTCATCAACGCAGCGGGCACGCCGATACACCCCGCTTCGCCCACGCCTTTGGCGCCTAGCAAGTTGTTGGGGCTGTGTGTGTGCAGGCTGCTGATGTGGATGGGGGGCATGTTGTCGGCGCGCGGGATGGCGTAGTCCATCAATGAGCCGGTGATGAGTTGACCTTGGTCGTCGTAGACCAAGCGTTCCATCATGGCTTGCCCCAAACCTTGGGCCGCACCGCCTATCAACTGACCGTGCACCAACTGCGGTTGCAGCACATGGCCTGCGTCATCCACCCACGAGATGCGCTCGATGGTGGGCGTGCCGGTGTCCACGTCGATGCGCATTTGCGCGATCACGCAGCCGTAGCTCCAGGCTTCGTTGGCGGTGAACCGTTCTTCTGCGGTGATGGGCAAGCTTTCGCCCTGTGCTTGGCGTGCCAGCACGGTGCGACAGGCTTGCACAATGGCGCTGCCCCCAATGGCCGTGCTGCGGCTGGCCAAGGCGCCGGTGCCTGCAGGACAGAGCTCGGTGTTGCCCAAGTGGACCTCGACGTGGGAGGGCGCACAGCCCAAGGTGTCGGCGGCCAATTGCGCAAACGTGGTGACGTGGCCTTGGCCTTGTGCTGGCGTTCCGCTGGCCACGGTGACGCGTCCGTCTTCATGCAGGGTGACGCGCGCAGATTCCCAGCCTTGACCGCAAGGCTCCACATACAAGGCCATGCCGATGCCCACCATTTCGCCTGCGCGGCGACGTTCGGTTTGCTCAAAGCGCGCGCGTTTGTAGTCAAATTCTTCGCAGGCTTTGTGCAGTGCCACGGCGTAGTTGCCCGAGTCCAGCACCTCGCCGGTGGGCGTGGTGTAGGGCATGGCTTCTTCAGGGATGAGGTTGCGCAAGCGCAAAGCCACTGGGTCGATGTCACACAGACGGGCGGCTTGCTCGATCAAGGTTTCCATCAGCAATGCCGCTTCAGGACGGCCCGCGCCGCGGTAAATGTTGACAGGCGCTGCGTGGGAGCGGGTGGCCAGGCCTTCAATGTCGATGTGTTGCAGCGTATAAGGCCCGGGCAAGATGCGAGCGGCATTGCGCAGTGGCACCACGGCAGAAAATGGCAACCAAGCGCCCAGCGTGAAATGCAGCCGTGCCCACAAACCTTCTAACACCCCCTGCGCGTTGACGTGCAAGCGACCTTCCAAGACCGAGCCACGGCCTTGCATGCCCGCCACAAAGTCATCCGAGCGGCTGGCCAGCCACTGGACGTTGCGTTGCAGGTGCTGTGCCGTCAGAGCGGTCAGCAAGTCTTCTGGGCTGACTGACGCTTTGGCGCCAAAGGCACCGCCCACATCAGGGCTGATCAGCCGCACTTGCTCTGTCGGGATTTGCAACACACGTGCCACATCGGCCTGTGCCCGCGATGGGGTTTGCGTGCCCACCCACACGGTGATGCGGTGTGGGCCGTCTGCGGGTGCCTCATGCACTTGGGCGCTGCAGGCGCGGGGCTCCATCGGCATCGTGCTGACCCGCGGCGAGCGAATGCAGGTGTGCACGACATGCGTGCTATGCGCGGGCAGTTCACCTCGGTGGTGCTGGGTGCGTGTGGTGGCCTCTTCAGACGCAAAGTCGTGGCTGGGGGGCAAGGCTTGCAGCGACACATTGACTGCACTGGCTGCTTCACGCGCCACGTCGCGGCTGCGGGCCACCACCACGGCCACGGGTTGGCCCACATAGGACACGTGGTCTTGGGCCAGCAAAGGAAACGCGGTGTCTTGCTGCACCGGCAGCAAGGGGTTGTGGCTGGGCAAGGTGTGTGGCCCGAGTTCGGCGCTGGTCAAGACGGCCAGCACGCCGTCCATCTGTTGTGCCGCCTCGGTGTCGATGCTTAGCACTTGGGCGTGTGCTTGGGGGCTGCGCACAAACGCGATGTGGCAGACGTTGGGGAGTGCCACATCTTGACCAAAGCGGCCCATACCGCGCAGCAAGGCGTTGTCTTCGCGACGCAGCAGGGGCGGCTGCATCGTGTTGGCGGCATGTGGTGTGTTGGATGAATGAGGCACGGAAAGATTTGATCAAAGATGAGCCCTGCCTTGGGCGATATAAATTGAACAATCGTGCAGCCATTTTGTTGAATCTTGGCCGCATCGATTGGCGGCATAAACTTAGGCCATGAGTTTCAAGATCGCTGCCTCCAATTTGAGTTTGAGACAACTGCGTGCCTTTTTGGCAGTGGCTCAAGAGTCGAGCATGACCCGTGCAGCGGACAAACTGCACCTCACACCTTCGGCTTTGTCCATGTTGGTGCGTGGGATGGAAGATGATTTGGGCGTGCGTTTGTTTGATCGCACGACGCGGCGCTTGGTGTTGACCGAGGCTGGGCAACAGTTTTTACCGACGGTTGAGCAGGTGTTTGCACAGCTGGAGGCTGGCATCGCGTTGTTGCAAGACACCCAGCATGTGAAGGCTGGACGTCTGCGTGTGGCGGCATCTCCCTTGCTCGCCAGCGCTTTGTTTCCCAAGGTGATCGCCAGTTTTCGCTTGCAAAACCCGCACATCAAAGTGACGTTGATGGATGCCTCTGTGGAGTCTTTGCCGGATTTGGTGCGACGTGGTGACGTCGACATGGCGGTCTGTACGGCCAGCAGCGATACGGCAGACCTGTTGGCCACGCCGGTTTATACCGATAAGCTGATGTTGATCTGCCCCAGTTCACACAGGTTGGCCCTGCGTCGTGAGGTGGAGTGGCAAGATTTGCTCAGCGAGCCTTTGATTTTGATGCGCCAAGGCAGTGGCTTGCGCACCTTGGTGGACAAGGCCTTTGCAAAATGGAACAAACACCTCCAGCCTGCTTATGAGGTGTCGCAGGTGGCCACGGCCTTGGGCTTGGTGAGTGAGGGCGAGGGCGTGTCGGTGTTGCCGTCTTATGCCATTTCACGCGCGCAAAATCTGTCGCAAGTTTCAGCTGTTGCCACGGTGGATTTGGTGTCGCCCATTGTGTCGCGCGAAATCGTGGCCCTGACCAAAGAGGGCTCTGAAATGACATCGGCCGCCTTGAGGTTTGTTGAACAATTCAAAAACCACGCGGTATAGATTTGTTGGGACCCAAAAAAAGCCCAGGTGTTGAAGCTGGGCTTTTGAGCAGTCAGAGCTAATTTAGCCTTTGGCGTGGTAGCGGGTCACACGTTCCACTTCATTCTTGGAGCCCAAGATCACGCTCACACGCTGGTGCAATTGGGTGGGTTGAATTTCCATGATGCGTTGGTGACCGTTGGTGGAGGCGCCACCCGCTTGTTCGACCAACCAGCTCATGGGGTTGGCTTCGTACATCAAACGCAGCTTGCCCGCTTTGCCGGGTTCGCGCTTGTCCCAGGGGTACATGAACACGCCACCACGGGTCAAGATGCGGTGCACGTCGGCCACCATGGAGGCAATCCAACGCATGTTGAAGTTCTTGCCGCGTGGGCCTTCTTCGCCTTGCAAGCATTCGTCGATGTAGCGCTTCACGGGCTCGTCCCAGTGGCGCATGTTGCTCATGTTGATGGCGAACTCTTTGGTGTCGGCGGGGATGCGCACGTTCTCTTGGGTCAAGACAAACGAGCCTTGCTCACGGTCCAAGGTGAACATCGCCACGCCATCACCCACGGTCAATACCAAGGTGGTTTGTGGGCCGTACACGCAGTAGCCTGCGGCCACTTGTTGGGTGCCGGGCTGCAAAAAGTCGTCTTCGCTCACGCCTTTGCTGGGGTCCACTTTTTTGAGCACGCTGAAGATGGTGCCGATGCTCACGTTGACTTCGATGTTGCTGGAACCGTCGAGGGGGTCAAACATCAACAGGTATTCGCCTTGTGGGTAGCGGTTGGGCACCACGTGGATGCTGTCCATTTCTTCGGAGGCCATGGCCGCCAAGTGGCCACCCCATTCGTTGGCTTCGATCAACACATCGTTGGCGATGATGTCGAGTTTCTTCTGCACTTCGCCTTGCACGTTTTCGCTGCCCGCCGAGCCCATGACGTCACCCAGCTCACTGCCCAACGCGCCTTTGTTGACGGCGTGGCTGATGCTTTTGCAAGCACGGGCCACCACTTCGAGCAACAAGCGCAGCTCGGAGGGAATGCGGCCTTTGGCGCGTTGTTGTTCAACGAGGTAGCGGGTTAAAGAAATGCTCATGACTCAGTCCTTAGTTTGAAAGAGCGCGTGAGACAACCTCACGCACATCGTTGCTTAAATCGGCTTTGGCGGCGACGCGTTTGATGGCTTCGTGCGCAGCGGTGCGGTAGGGCTCTGCCAGTTTGCTCCAACGGTCCAAGGCGCGCGCCAAACGGGCGGCGACTTGGGGGTTGATGGCGTCGAGTTCCAACACGCGTTCACTCCAAAACACGTAGCCTGCCGCATCGCTGCGGTGGAAAGCGCCGGGGTTGGCACTGCAGAAACTGAAGATCAGGCTGCGGGCGCGGTTGGGGTTTTTGATGTGGAAATCGGGGTGCAGCATCAAGTGACGCACCACGGGCAGCACGTTGCCGCCGCGGTCAGGGCTGCCTGCTTGCAGGGCAAACCATTTGTCCATCACCAAGGCTTCGTTCGAGAAGAGGTTGTAAAAGCGCTGCAGCGCATCGGCTGCCAAGGCATGGCCACTGCTGACCAAGGCGTTCAAGGCGTTGAAGCGGTCGGTCATGTTGTGTGCGTCTTTGAAGCACTGCAGGGTGCGTTCTGGCCACACCACATCGCCGGTATGGCGTGCATCTAAACACAACATGGTCAATGACAAGCCGCTCAAGGCTCGGCGTCCGCTGGACACGGGGTCGGGGCGATAGTTGCCGTTGTCGCGGTGGGTGTTGAAGGCCCACGCCCAATCGTCGTGCAATTCGCGTGCGAGTTGGGTGCGCATGGCTTCACGCATGGCGTGAATGCGCTGAGGGTCCACCACATCGAGTTGTTCGGCGATGTAAGTTTCTGCAGGCAAGGTGAGTACCAACTCTTTGAACGCGGCATCCAACGCGGGGTTGCGCAGCACGGTGCGCAGGGCTTGCACCAAGGCAGCGTCTAGCACTTGCGTGGGTTCGCCTTCGGCTTTCACGGCCGCGAGTGCTGCGCTCAGACACAGGCGTTGTGCCGCTTCCCATTGGTTGAACGGGTCGGTGTCGTGCGCCAAGAGCGTGAGCAACTGGGCGGCTGTGAAGTCCATCTCCAACACCACGGGGGCGCTGAAGTCACGCAACAGCGAGGGCACAGGGGCTTCGTCGCTGGTGACGGGCAAGTCGTGAAACTCAAAGGTTTGTGTAGCTTCGGTCAGCACCAGCAATTGGCTGGGCAGCACTTCGCGGCCATCGGTGCCAATCAAGCCCATTTGCACGGGGATGACAAAGGGGGCTTTGATCTCTTGGCCAGGACTGGGTGGGCAGCTTTGGCTCAAGGTCAGGGTGTAGCGACGCGTGGTGGCGTCGTAGGCGCCTGTCGCTTGCACGCGGGGCGTGCCCGCTTGGGCGTACCAACGTTTGAATTGCGACAAATGCTGGGCCAAGGCGGCGTGGGGGTTGGCGTCTGCGATGGCTTGGGCGAAGTCGTCGCACGTGACGGCTTGGCCGTCGTGGCGCTCGAAATACAGCTTCATGCCTTTGGCGAAGCCCTCACGACCGGTGTGGGCCAAGCCGCCTTCGCTGCCTGATGCCGTGATGGCGGGGGCCGCCAAGGTTTGCATCATGCGGACGACTTCTGAGCCTTTTTCGTAAATCGTGACGGTGTAGAAGTTGTTGATTTCCACATAGCTGTCAGGACGCACCGGGTGGGCCATCGGGCCTGCATCCTCGGGGAACTGGGCCGTGCGCAACAAGCGCACGTCTTCAATCCGCTTGACGGCTTTGGCCGAGGCTGCAGCGGCGCGACCTTGCACAGGGTCTGTGGCGCTGTGTGTCAGGGCGTCAGCGGCCAAATCTTGGCTGAACTCTTGGTCGCGGAAAACGGTGAGGCCTTCTTTGAGCGAGAGTTGGAACCAGTCGCGGCAGGTCACGCGGTTGCCCGTCCAGTTGTGGAAGTACTCGTGGCCCACCACGCTTTCGATGTTGCCGTAGTCGGTGTCGGTGGCGGTGGATGCGTTGGCCAACACAAACTTGGTGTTGAAAATGTTGAGGCCCTTGTTCTCCATGGCGCCCATGTTGAAGTCGCTGGTGGCGACGATCATGAAGCGTTCCAAATCGAGTTCTAGGCCGAAGCGTTTTTCGTCCCAAGCGATGCTGGCCATCAGCGAGTTCATGGCGTGTTCGGTCTTGTCCAAGTCGCCCGAACGCACGAACACTTGCAGCACGTGGTCTTTGCCCGAGCGGGTTTTGACGCGTTGTTCGCGGCACACAAATTGACCTGCGACCAAGGCAAACAAATAGCAAGGTTTTTTGTGCGGGTCCACCCAGCGCGCAAAGTGACGACCGTCTTCGAGCGGGCCTTCTTCCACCAAGTTGCCATTGCTCAGCAGCACGGGGAAGGCCGCTTTGTCAGCGCGCAGTGTGACGCTGTAGTTCGACATCACATCGGGGCGGTCCAAGAAATAAGTGATGCGGCGAAAGCCTTCCGCCTCGCACTGCGTGAAGAACGAGTCGTTGCTGACGTACAAGCCCATGAGCTTGGTGTTCTTGGCGGGCAAGCAGGTGGTGAAGATTTCCAGCGCGAAAGGCGCGTGGCCCTCCGGCAAGTTCTCCAGCACCAATTGGCTGCCGTCCATCTTGAACGAGGTGCCTTGACCGTTGACCAGCACACGCGCCAAGTTCAGCTCGTCGCCATCCAAACGCAGAGGCTGTGCTGCCACGTCGGGGTTGCGGCGCACCGTCATTTTGTTGAGCACGCGGGTCTTGGCGGGGTCCAAGTCGAACGTCAGGTCGACGGTGTCGATCCAAAACGCGGGTGCGGTGTAATCCGCACGTTGAACCAGTGGGGCAGTGCCTTCACGCAGCATGTTGGTGTCCTAGAGAGAGGGAAATGGGCGAAAAACGGACCAGCCGTTAAACGCCTTGTTTGAGCGAAGCTTCGATGAATGCGTCCAAGTCGCCGTCCAGCACTTTTTGGGTGGCTGAAATTTCGACGTTGGTACGCAAGTCCTTGATGCGGCTGTTGTCCAGCACATAGCTGCGAATTTGATGACCCCAGCCCACATCGGTCTTGGTGTCTTCGAGCTTTTGTTGCTCTTCTTGGCGCTTGCGCATCTCGAAGTCATACAAGCGCGAGCGCAGGCGTTTCCACGCCACGTCACGGTTGCTGTGCTGGCTTCGGCCGTCTTGACACTGCACCACGATGCCGGTGGGGATGTGGGTCAAACGCACGGCAGAGTCGGTTTTGTTGATGTGCTGGCCACCCGCGCCAGACGCGCGGTAGGTGTCGGTGCGCACGTCGGAGGGGTTGATGTCGATCTCGATCGAGTCATCAATCTCGGGGTACACAAACACCGAGGCGAACGAGGTGTGGCGACCACCTGAGCTGTCAAAGGGCGATTTGCGCACCAACCGGTGCACGCCGGTTTCGGTGCGCAGCAAACCAAACGCGTATTCGCCTTCGATCTTGATGGTCGCGCCTTTGATGCCCGCCACGTCGCCCGCAGATTCGTCTTCGACGGTGGTTTTGAAACCCTTGCGCTCGGCGTACTTGAGGTACTGGCGCAGCAACATGCTGGCCCAATCGCAGGCTTCGGTGCCACCGGCACCGGCTTGGATGTCCAAGAAGCAATTGAGCGGGTCCGCTTCGTTGCTGAACATGCGGCGGAATTCCAACTCTTCGATGGTTTTGACCAAGCCTTGGGTGTCGGCCTCGATGGTGAGCAAGCCGTCTTCGTCGTTGTCGGCTTTGCTCATTTCAAACAACTCGGTGTTGTCTGCCAGCTCTTGGGTCAGGCGGGTGAGGGTGACGACCACGCTGTCGAGCGACTTCTTTTCACGGCCCAGTTCTTGGGCTTTCTTAGGGTCGTTCCAGACCGTGGGGTCTTCTAGCGAGGCGTTGACGGTGCGCAGGCGTTCAGCTTTGGCATCGTAGTCAAAGATACCTCCGGAGGTCGACCGTGCGCACGCTCAAGTCTGCGAGGGTGGTGCCAATGAGGTTGGTGCGTTCAGCTTCCATGATGGTGTCTTCTTTAGGTGTCTGGGGAAACCGCAGATTTTCTCACGTTCAGAAGTCGTGGCTGTATGCCAATAAAAAGCCTGCGGTTCCCAGCAGCGAGGCTTGCACCGAATGGTCACCCGAAAAGTGATAGCCCAAAGACGGGATGACAGCAGGCGCAATGCCATAGTTGTTGAATGGGATCTTGTCTTTGTAAGCCCCTTTGTAACCATAGATCAGGCCACCCGAGAGTTTGAAAAACACGTGGGGGTTGCCCATCACGCCTGTCCAGCGCTGGCCCACAAAGCCGTACAACGAGGGTTGCCCGAATGAGTTGGTGAAAAAGGCGAGGCCGCAAAAACGGCCACGGATGTCTTGACGTTCCAGACTGATGAGGCGAACGGGGCGGTGCTCGGGGTTGTAGTGCCAGTGCTCGGCATAAGGCGAAAGCATCAATTGCCAAGGCTTGTCGTGCGGGGTGTCGGGTGTGTCGTCCGCTTTCAGCGCAGTGGGGCAAGGCTGCAAGCCATGCGCCGCGCTGAGAATGTCGCTAGATTGTTGTGAATGGGCCAACGGGTTGGCGCATAAAAAAGCCATCCAAACAACGAGATGGCTTGTTAATTTCAATCGCATTCAAAACCTAGGTGTGTTCAAAAGTAGTCAATTTTAGGTGAAGTTCACAAAGAGGACGTCTACGTCATTGATCAAGCCATTTAAGCGTCTTTAACGTCCAGTGATCACGGCAGGCCCAATCTCTTGCAATGGTCCAAGCGGATTGTGCTGTATGTCCACTTCGTGGATTTCTGGCTGACCGCCCCAGGAGCGGTACACCACGGTGTCGTCGACCAACAAAATCAAAGCATTGAACCGCCAGCCGGTGGTTTCCGAGCGGCGGCGAAAGTTGGTGAAGTCAGCCAAGAAGCCGCCCGTACGGGCTTTGTTGATTTTTGCAATGTTCACTTCCCAACCACGGCAAGCGTCACGTGCGTTGATGCACCGCAAGATGCCAGGGCCCAAGTCGTCTTTGGTCAGCACGCTGCCATTCAGCACGCGCCGCACGATGTCGGGGTAAGACAAGATGATGGTGTTGGGTTGGTAGGTCGGACCGAGCCTCAAGGCCGAGACATCGGCGATGTGGCTCTCCATCGGGGTCAAGCTTTCAATGGCCGAGCGCGCTTCTTCAAAAGTTTGAAACGTTGGCGATTCCGTGCGCGCCTCGGGCAACAAGCTGGTGCACGCAGCGAGGCTGCTACACGCCGCAAACAAGGTGAAGCGAGCGAATGAGCGAGGCAGTTGAAATAGCTTTGGCATAAAAAAAGCGCATTGCAATGCAATGCGCCATTATTGCGACGACGTGCGCAGTTTAGAAGCGCGTGCCCACAGATAAAGCAAAACCTTTGGCCGTGGTGTTGTCTTTGTCAAAGTAGGTCATGTAGTCCAGCTGCCCGTACACACTTTTGGTGAAGTTGGTTTGCAAGCCAATGCCATATGACAAATCGGTGCCTGTTCGTGCGCCGCCCGTGGACGCGGTAATGTCCGATCGCGTCACGCCCACACGCGCAAAGACCAACGTGTCTGGGGTCAAGGCGACTTTGGGCTTGATGTGAATGCCATAGTTATTGATGGACGCGTTAAAACCGTCACGGTGGTCCTTCGAGGCGGTCGCGGTGTACATGCCTTCGACAGCCCAGTTGGCGTCCAAGTCTTTACCAATGATGAAGCGCGCAGCTTGAGGCGTGGATGTGCCCGCCAAGCCGTCATTCACATCAATGGGGGTGTAGGCAATTTCGCCGTAGTACCCAGCATCTGACATGACGCGACTTTGCGCTTGCACGCCAGTGCCCATCAACGTCGCTAAAAGAGTGAGTGCAACAAAATAAGTGGTTTTCATAGGAGGTCCTTTAAGTGGGCCTCTATGGTGCGTTCGTGTGTCGCGCAGGGTTTGTTTGTTATCGCACGTGCCGCGAAAAAAAGCTTTCGACGTTAAGCCAGAAACGTTTCAATCAATTGCGCCAGTTCTTCGGGCTGGTCGTGGTGCAGCATGTGGCCCGCATCTTGGATGACGGCGTGTTGCAACTGGGGCACCGAGGCAATCCGGGTCATGAACTCGGCCAGCGTGTACTTGTCTTTCCACCACTGTGTGAGGCTGTCGGTACCCGCCACCACGCACAAGGTGGGCGCGGTGATGCGCTCGTAGATGGCCTGTGTTTCGTCCACTTTGAACAGTTGTGCATTGATCACTTTATGAGCAGCATGGCCCAGAATGCGCCATTCGCCTTGTGCGTTGGCTTGTGACCAGTGCTGTGCCAACCAATGCGCTTTGTCTGAGCCCAAACGTGGGTTGGTCTTCATCAAACGTTGGGCCACGCCTTCTAGGTTGGCATAGGGCTTGAGGTCCATCTCGCCGCGCTGCACGGCTTTGAGTTCATCCATCCATTTGGCATATCGCCCGGGTGCTTGCGAAGGGTGTGAGACAGGCATGCCAAAGCCTTCGAGGTTGACCAAGCGTGCAATGCGCTCGGGCCGAATGCCGCTGTACAGGGTGGCAATGTGTCCACCCATGCTGTGGCCCACCAAATTGACGGGGCGGTCGCCCACATAGTGGTCGAGCAACTGGTCGAGGTCGGCCATGTAGTCGGGGAACCAGTAGTTGTCGACGCCTGGCGTTTCGGTCAAGCCAAAGCCGCGCCAGTCGGGGGCAATCACCCAGTGGTCGTGGGCCATGGCGTCGATGACGAACTGAAACGAGGCCGACACATCCATCCACCCATGCACCATCACCAGCGGCGTGCGCTCGGGGCTTGGCGTGCCCCATTGGCGTACGTGGTAATTCAGGTGTCGTATAGGTACAAATTCGGTGCGGGAGGCTTTTTGGATTGGGTACATTCTTTGCATCATAAGGAAGCACCCGATGAGACAGCGTCAAGCACATGACACTCCAGCCCCTCTCGACTTTTACAACGCCATGCAGCAAGGCTTTGGCTGGGCTGTGCCCGAGCACGTCAACATCGCCGCGTTGTGCAGTCGCCGCTGGGCGGCGTTGCCCGATGCGTCGCAGCGCGTGGCCATCGTGGCGCACCAAGCCGCGCCTGCAGGGCAGGGCAGTGCCGCATCGCAGCCCCCGGTGACCTTTAGCTATGCCGAGTTGCAGCAGGCCGCCGATGCGCTGAGCCATGTGTTGGTCGCGCAGGGGGTGCAGCGCGGTGACCGTGTGGCCATCGTCTTGCCCCAACGCTTTGAGACGGCCGTGGCCTACATGGCGGTGCTGCAAATGGGCGCTGTGGCCATGCCCCTGTCGCTGTTGTTTGGTCCAGATGCTTTGGAGTACCGCTTGCAAGACAGCGAGGCGGTGGCCGCCGTCGTCGACGCCTCGTCGGTGGGCAATCTCTGGGCGGTGCGCGAGCAGTGCCCCGCTTTGCGTGATGTGATTGGCATCGACTTAGAAAATGCCGACGACATGTTGCGCGTGGAGGTGGACTACGCCAGCGCCATCGCCGATCAACAACGCGAATTCACCGCTGTGCAAACCAAAGCCGACGATGCGGCGGTGTTGATCTACACCAGTGGCACCACGGGGCCACCCAAGGGCGCGCTCATTCCGCATCGTGCCTTGATTGGCAACCTCACGGGGTTTGTGTGTAGCCAAAACTGGTTTGGTTTTCCAACCGACTCACGCCGCGATTCAGGCACTCAGTCAGCCGGCGAGAGCCAAGCCGTGTTTTGGTCACCCGCCGACTGGGCGTGGACGGGTGGTTTGATGGACGCCTTGCTGCCCACCCTCTACTTTGGACGCCCCATCGTGGCGTGGAACGGACGCTTCAGCCCTGAGCTGGCCTTCACCCTCATGCAACAGCACGGTGTGACGCACACCTTTTTGTTCCCCACGGCACTCAAAGCCATGATGAAGGCGTTTCCTGCGCCTAGCGCTCAGTTCAAGCTCAAGTTGCAAGCCATCATGAGCGCGGGAGAGGCCGTGGGTGACGCGGTGTTTGGTTATTGCCAAGCGCAGCTGGGCGTCACGGTGAATGAGATGTTTGGGCAGACCGAGATCAACTACATCGTGGGCAACTGCGCCATGAATGGCCAACCACGCGACGGCATTGGCTGGCCAGCCAAGCCCGGCAGCATGGGCAAAGGCTACCCCGGCCACCGCGTGGCCGTGATCGATGACCACGGTGACGAATGCCCCGTTGGCGTGCCTGGTGATGTGGCGCTGCACCGCTTCAACCTGCACGGTCAGCCCGACCCGATCTTCTTCTTGGGCTATTGGAAAAATGCGGCCTCCACCGAAGGCAAGTTCACCGGTGATTGGTGCCGAACGGGTGATATGGCCACGCGCGATGCCGACGGTTACCTGTGGTACCAAGGCCGAGCGGACGATGTCTTCAAGTCAGCGGGCTACCGCATTGGCCCGAGCGAGATTGAAAACTGCTTGGTCAAACACCCCGCTGTCGCCAACGCCGCCGTGGTGCCCAAACCTGACCGTGAACGGGGCGCTTTGGTCAAAGCCTATGTGGTCTTGGCGCCGGGCTTTGTCGCCTCGGATGCCTTGGTGCGCGAGTTGCAAACCCATGTGCGTGGCCAGCTGGCGCCCTATGAGTACCCCAAAGAGATTGAGTTCACGCCTGAGTTGCCCATGACGACCACCGGCAAAGTGCAGCGCCGTGTTTTGCGCCTGCAAGAAGAGGCCCGCGCCAAGCTTTAGACTTGTCAGCTTTTGAAAACCCCCTTTGTTGGAGTTGTTCCCATGACTTTCCCCCTTGTCCAGCTGGGCACCAGCGACTTGCGCGTGACCCCCATTTGCTTGGGCACCATGACTTTTGGTGAACAAGTGAAGGAAGCCGATGCCCACGCCATCCTCGACCGTTCGTTGGCGCGTGGTGTGAACTTCATCGACACCGCCGAGATGTACGCCGTGCCCGCCAAAGCCGAGACCTGTGGCGCCACCGAGACCATCATTGGCAATTGGTTCGCCAAAAACCCAGGCGCTCGCCAGCAACTGGTGTTGGCCACCAAAGTGGCAGGCCCGTCTCGCGGCATGCCTTGGATTCGTGAAAACAGCGGCATGAACGGGCAAGACATCTTGGCCGCCTGCGATGCCAGCCTGCGCCGCTTGCAAACCGACGTCATCGACCTCTACCAAATTCACTGGCCCGAGCGCCATGTGCCCGCCTTTGGCATGGCCTATTA
Source organism: Limnohabitans sp. (assembly GCF_031539175.1). Classification (GTDB taxonomy): domain Bacteria; phylum Pseudomonadota; class Gammaproteobacteria; order Burkholderiales; family Burkholderiaceae_C; genus Limnohabitans. The sequence goes on from NZ_JAVKLQ010000002.1 coordinate 31,637, forward strand.
CGACCCCAGCAAAGAGAAATCGGTGACCCCGATTCACGAGCAACTCGACGCTTTGGCTCAGTTGGTCAAAGCGGGCAAGGTGCGTTATGTGGGCTTGTCCAACGAGACGCCTTACGGCGTGCATGAGTTTGTGCGTTTGGCCGAGCAACACGGCTTGCCCCGCGTGCAGACCGTGCAAAACCCCTACTGCTTGCTTAACCGCACGTATGAAAACGCGCTCGACGAAACTTGCCACCGCTTGAGCGTGGCCTTGCTGGCCTATTCGCCCTTGGCGTTTGGCCTGTTGACCGGCAAATACGACGAAGGCGGCATTGACGGCCCCACCGCACCACAAGGCGCACAAGGTGGCCGCATGTCCGCTTACGAGAGCATGCGCAAACAACGCTGGGGCCGCCCCGAAGCCTTGGCTGCCGCACGCCGCTACAACACCTTGGCCCGCGACAACGGCATGACGCCGACGCAAATGGCCTTGGCGTTTTGTTACACCAAGTGGCAAGTGGCCAGCACCATCATTGGCGTCACCTCGGTGGCGCAATTGGATGCCGACTTGGACACGTGGGGCACCACCCTGTCGCCCGACGTCTTGGCCGCCATTGACGCCATCCGTTGGGACGTGCGCGACCCTGCGCTGTGATGGAGGTTGTTTATGTTTTCTGATTCTTCAACCGTCATGCTGCTCGTTGTGGGCGCGTACTTGGTGGGCTCTTTGTCGTTCGCCGTCATCGTCAGCCGTGTGATGGGCTTGGACGATCCGCGCACCTACGGCAGCCAAAACCCAGGCGCCACCAACGTGCTGCGCTCGGGCAACAAACAAGCCGCCATCGCCACCTTGCTGTTTGACGCCCTTAAAGGCTACTTCCCTGTGTGGCTGGTCAAACTCTACGGCCCCGACTTTGGGCTCGATGACCGCGCTGTGGCTTTGGTGGCTATCTCTGCCTTCATTGGCCATTTGTGGCCCGTGTTCTTTGGCTTCAAAGGCGGCAAAGGCGTGGCCACAGCAGCGGGTGTGTTGTTTGGTGTGGAGCCCATCTTGGGCGCTGCGACCATGGGCACGTGGCTGATCGTCGCGTTCTTCTTTCGCTACTCCTCGCTCGCCGCCTTGGCCGCTTCGGTGTTTGCCCCTGCGTACTACTGGCTGGGGGACAAAGTGGCTTGGGCCACCAGCGACGCGGAGTTGTTGGCTGTCGTGGTCATGAGTGCTTTGCTGCTGATGCGTCACAAAGACAACATCGCCCGTTTGGTAGCGGGGCAGGAGACGCGGATTGGGGCGAAGAAGGAAGTTGCTGAAAGCGGGTCGGACGCGTCTTAAGTCAACGGCATCTGCTGTTGCATCGCAAGTACAAAGGGCCTCACGCGTGAGGCCTTTGTATTTTTAGATCAGCGTTTGCTTGTGGGAGTTGGTGTGGTTGTCTACAATTGTGGTAAATCCTGAAAGGCACACCATGTCCACCGTTTCCATGCGCATTGATGAGTCTTTGGTCGGTGCAGCCCGTGTGGCTGCCAAGGCAGAATTTCGCACCGTGCAGGGGCAGGTCGAGTTCTGGGCCAAAGTGGGCCGAGCTGCGCTCGATAACCCCGATTTGCCTGCATCGTTCATTGCCGAAAGCCTCATGAGTCTGGCCGAGCCGCGAGAGGACAGCACGCCCTTCGTTCCCCGCAGTACCGCCAACACCCTGCCAGCATGAGCTGGCAAGTGCTGCAAACGCGGCGCTTTGCCCGCGTTTACAAAAAGCTCACGCAAGCCACATTCATTGCCGACACCGATGCCGCCGTGGGGGCCGTGGCCGACAACCCCGATGTGGGCGAGCGCAAAAAAGGTGACTTAGCGCAACTGTGGGTCTACAAGTTTCGCAGCCAAGGTCAGCTGTACCTGCTGGGCTACACCCGAGAAGACACCGTGCGCCTGATTTACCTGGAAGCCATGGGACCGCATGAAAATTTCTACAGGGATTTGAAGCGCTGAGATTTGATTTTTAGATGAGCGCTTGTTGTAACGATGCGTTGGCCATGGGTCTTAACCGCGCATAGTCCAGCAGCTCCGCCAAGCGGGCACCTTTGCCTTGCCATTCATAAACCACCGACTCGCCGAGCAGTACGTAATGCCAAGGCGGACCACCCCGTTGTTCTTCGGTCAAGTTATTGATCCGCTCACACCAAGCCAGCGCGGCTTTGCGTTTGCGTTGCACGTTGGGGTGGATGGTTTGTGCTTGGCCTTTGGTTTCGACCAAGTAGACCGCGCCTTCGGAGCGCACCAGAAAGTCGGGTGAATAGAAAGCGGGCAGGCCGTCGTCTTTCACGTAGCGTAGGCGGGCAAAGGTGTGGCGGTTTTCGCTGATCCTGCAAAACGCCAGCACCTGCGTGTCAGCTTGTGCCCAATGGATGAACGACTTTTCTAGTCCGCCGCTGCGGCTGGGCCAGCCCAGGCGGGTGTAGATGGATTTGGACACCTCCAGCGATGCGCTCTCACGGACCATGAGCTTGGGCACTTCGCTCAAATAGCGCAGATGCACTTCGGTCTGGCCCGTGGTGTGCTTTTCTTCCGATTCGAGCAGGCCGACTGCAAACACCTTGGTGATGTGATCCACCACGGGCTGCAACAGCAGCAAGCGCCAGTTCTCATCTTCCAGAGGGTTGAAGGTGCCTGCAAACAGTTGCGTCCAGACGTAGTCATCAATCCAGCCCGTCAGCTCGGCGGTGTTGACTTGTAAATAAGGCTTTGCCAGATGCGTTGCGATTTTGTTATTTTTCGGAAGATCTGAACTCAGCGCCTGGCTGATGCGCCGCGTCAGGCGCGACAGGTAATCGTTGTAGCCGCTCACGTTCATCACCGCGCCGTCCACCCGGTAGTCGCCAAACAGCGTGGCACTTTGCAGGTCTTGCGAGACAAAGGTGTCGCCTTTGCCCAGCATGCCCTTGAGCTGGTCCGCCGTCATGGCCGTGAAGGCGGGCAGGGTGGTCACATCAATTTGGTTGTGGTCGCGCAGTTCATCGGCTTCTTGCAGGATGAACGGGATACCGAAGTCAAACTGTGCAAAGTCTTCACGCAGTTCGGCTGGGATCACGTCTCCCGTGGCAGAGCCATCGTCCCCATCGTCATCGCCTGTCGCGACAGCGAGACCTTCGTTGATCAGCTCGTCATAGAACGACTGAAACGCCGGGTGCTCCACGATGGACAACACATCCAGCAAGCTGCCTGGTTCTTTGCTGGCCTCGATCAGTTCGCGGTTTTCGCGTTTGATGTCGTTGTATTCCGCGTCGCGCCACATCAGGCGCAAGCCGCGCCCGATGGTTTGCTCCAACAGAATTTGCGCTTGGCTGGAGCGTAGCGGCACGATGACGCAAATGTTGTTCACGTCGAAGCCCTCGCGCAGCATGAGCACGCTCACGATCACACGCGGCGTGGCGTGGTGATCCACGCTGAACAGGCGTTCGCGCACAGGCTCCCAATCCTTGGGGCCCAGCTCGGCTTTCTTGCCCGAGTCGATGGTCATCACCTCGTCATCGTTCAAGCCTTCCTGATCTCGTAAAAATTCGGCCACCAACGGCGACACGGTGGTGTCTTCGCAAACCACCAGCATCTTGGGGTGGCGGTGTGGGTCGATGGTGGCAAAGTCTTTTTCCAGCTTGCGCAGTTTGGCCAGGCCCGCCCGCAGCATGACCCGCTGGCCTTCACTCAGCGCCGGGTTGCCCGATTCGTCCCGCTCAGCCTTGAACTCCAGCGGCAATGCGCCGATTTCCTTGCGGCGGTCTAGCACCAGCGACTTGACCAACCCTGCGCGCATGGCGCTTTTCAGGTCAAAGTCGGTCACGATGTGTGGGAAGTACACCTTGCGCTTGTTCTTGCCCGAGCCCACATCGTTGTAAGGCGTGGCCGAAAAGTCCACCTGCACAAAGCGGCGGCCCTTGGTTTGGGCAATGCGGCTCAGGCTTTTTTGCCATTCCACCTCGGTCGTTTCTCCTTCACGTTTGAACTCGTGGATATGGTGGGCCTCGTCGTTGAACACCATCAACTCGGGCAGCTGCGCCAAAAACTCCAGCACATTGCCGCGTGCATAGCGGCGATCCAATACATCCAGGCTGTTGCCTGTGGCGCGGCCCGGTGTGAGTGGCAGCACTTGGGCCACCACATCTTGCGGGTCCATGGGCGCGCCAAGCGTTTCGACTTCTTCAATGTCCTCGGCCACATCGCCTTCGGCCAACAGATGCCAGTTGGTGATGGCGATCATGCCGTTGCCCGTGGCTTTGAGGCCGATCTCGTTTTTGCTGCACACGTTGCCGCGCACAAAGGCAAACACCGATTCGCGGTGCGCCTCGGGGATGAACAGGTCGGCAAACTTGGCCATGTCGGAGCTGGCGAAGTTGCGCGAGCCGTTGCCACCTGGAACGAGCTTGCCGCAAAACGCATCGAGCAGGCGTTCGTAAACGATCAGTCCCGGGGCCACCACCATGAACTGGCGGGTAAAGCGCGGGTCGTCAATGCCTTCGGCCAGCGCGGCGGTTTTGTTCAGCAGCTGCCAGATCATCAGCGCTTGCAGCACCCATGTCTTGCCCGTGCCCGTGGCCATCTTCAGGCAATACTTGGGGTGCCCATGCTTGTCCGCAGACACTTCATTTAGGCGTGCGCCCGTCAGCAGCGCATCGGGCGCGGCGGCGCGGTACAGGTCCAGCAGCGTCCAGCTGTCAAGGCCAGCGCCCAGCACCTCGTGCGCCACGATGGCGTTCAAGATGGCCTGCTTTTGACCGGCGTGAAAGTTCAGGCTGCCTCGGGCCATCACCATGTCTTCGCCAAACCACCAGGCCAGCAAATCGGCTGTGGTGGGCGTGACCAGTTCCAGAATGTCTGCCGCGCCCGATTCAAGCCCCAGACAAAGTTGATTCGTCTTAGCGGTCAGGCCTGCGGCCAGGGCCAGTTGATCGTCGGCTTTTGCGGCAGCGGTGCTCATGCGGCCTCCACGGTGGAGACCACTTCGGCTTCAAAGCCAAACACATCGACCACGCGCACGCACACCTTGCGTGGACCCGCCTTGGCAGGCACTGTCACCTGCGCCTGCGTGACGACGCGCAGCACATCGGCATCGTTGGCCGTGTTACCCCGGTAGTCTTGCCAGACCGAGCGGAACACCTTGCCGTCGTAGTCCGGGTCCACCGCCCAATATTCGATCAAGGCCAGCGGCTCCTTGTTGGCCACTTGCTGCAAGGCTTGTCGGTTGGCGTCGTCCAGATTGATCGCCTCGGGCGAGAGAAGCACGTAGTTTTTGAGCTTGACGGTGAATGTTTCGGTCGGTGGGGCATCGTCTGCGCTGGCTGGCGCTTGGCGCGTGATCGGCTCGATGGTCAGGTATTGCAGCGACGAGAAACGCACTTGCCCGCGCAACTTGTCGATGCCGCCTTTCTTCTTGAGGCGGTCCATCAAATCGGGCGGGATCACCAGCACTTCGAGTCGGCTGTCGTTGAGCGCGGTGATGGTCTCGCCAATCGAAGGCTCAAAGTTCCAACCTAGCACCACCACGCGGTCCCAGCCGCCCATGAGGTTGTCGCGCTGCGCAATGGCCTTTTTGAGGGTGGCCATGCCGGTGAGCTTGTTGGGCGAGTCGGCCAGCACCAGGGTTTTGCTGCCCCGGCCAGCGCCGAGAGCCATGCCCGCAATTTGCCCGAGGTTGCGCTGCGGGTTCACGTCGGGCGGCAAGGGCAGGGCTCCGTAGAGCGAGAGGACGATTTGCGACAAATCACCAATGCGGAAATCGCGACCCAAATGTGCCTTGGCTGCCTCGACTTGGTAGTCGCCGATGGCTTGGTAGAGGAAGGGCTTTGCCTCTTGGTCGATCAGGCGTTTTCGCATGATCATGCAAGCGGGTTTGCCAATATCAGTTGTTATCCATCGATATCCCAATCTTTCAGCCACTGAAGCTGTGGTTCCCGATCCGCCATTCAAATCAACAACTAACCCATCTTTGGGACATGACGCTTGGATGATTCGTTCTAGCAATTTTTCTGGCTTTTGAGTCGCATAGTCCACGCGTTCAAGCCCAACTGGATTAATCATTGAAATATCCCAAACATCAGGCATGGGAACTCCTTTTGACTCATCCGCTGTCAATGTGGATCTACGAATGCCGTCCTCTCCAATTACGCTAATCCATGCTTTGCCATTACCGCTTGATTTCTCGGATTTTGGAATGTAAAGCTGGTTGAAATAGTGATTACCTTTTTGTTTTGTGTACACAAAAATTGTGTCGTGATTTCGAGCAAAAGTGGTTCCTGCAATATTCCATCTTCGGTAATACCAAATGACTTCATTCAGCATGTTTGACTTACCAAATATTTCATCAAGCACGATCTTCACGTAATGCCCCACATGCCAATCCAGATGCACGTAGATGGACCCGGTATCGGCCAACAGCTCACGCATCAGGATCAGGCGCGGCGTGATCATGGCCAGGTAAGACGCGGTGCCATCGCTCCAGGTGTCTGAGTAGGCGAACTGCTCGATGACGGTGGGCTTTTGTTCGATTTCCACACCCGGCAACGTGACCTTGGTGCGGTAATCGGCTTTGGAGTCAAAGGGTGGGTCGATGTAAATCAAATCGACTTTGCCGCGAAGGCTCGGCGTATTCTCGTCCCCCGCCAGCAAGGCGGCCATGGCCAGCAGGTTGTCGCCATAAATCAAACGGTTGGTCCAAGGCGCTTCGTGCTCCGCGCCCAGCGTGGCTTGCGGGTTGTCTAGCAAGCTGGCTTGTCCCGGTGCAAACACTTCGCGCTGGTTGGCCTTGCTTTGCTGGGCGATCCAGTCTTGCGCCTTGGTGTCGCGGGCAGGCAGCACGACCTCACGGGTTTGCAGGCCCACGCGGTGACGACTTTCGATGCCCTCCAGGATTTTTTCGGCTTGCTTGCGGCCATTGGCCACGATTTCGGGGAGTTGTTCGAGGAGAGATTTGGCCATGCGATGGGTTCAATAAGCTGTTGATTCAGTTTTCAACTGATTGTTGTGATGATACTCAACAGCTTTTTGAAAAAAATCTCAAGCGATTTGTAACTTGCTGGCATGAATGAAAAAATTGAATTCACCCAGCGTTTACGCGCCGCCATGACTCAGGCGGGCTACACGGTTAGTCCTTCGGTTTTAGAGCATGAATTCAATTTACGTTGGCCTGGCAAGTCAATCAGCAACCAAGCCGCTTGGGGTTGGTTGAACAACCGTTCTATCCCAACGCAAGACAAAATGCAGGTTTTAGCTGAGTTACTCAAGATCCCACCGGATGTTTTGCGGTTTGGCACGGCCGTACGCTTGTCCGTGCAAGAGCACAAAAAGCGCTGGGACGAAGGGGCTGGCTATCTAGAGCGCGAAACCTTCGACGCATTTCTGAAACTTCCTGCTGCGCAGCGCAAGATCATTCGCGAAGTGATCTTGACGTTTGCCAAAGTGCATTCCGCAGCAGCGAAGACATAGCGTTTTGCAAAATGCAAAAGGGCCCCACATATGAGGTCCTTTTGTTTGATCAATTTTTGCTGATTCACAAGGCTGGGTAGCCTAGGTGCCCCTAGCCCTGGGCTCATTCAGCGGGGCGTTCAAAATTCACCTGCTTAGGCCGCCATCGCCAGTGGTTCAATCTCTTTAAAAATGGCTTTAGCGCTCAGCTTTTCAGCAACGCGCAGGTCGTATGCAGCCTGTAGATTCAGCCACCCTTGCGCCTCGCTGCCGAAATAGCGTTCAAGGCGTAGGGCGGTATCTGCTGACACACCGCGCTTTCCATCCACGATTTCACGTAGTCGCGAATACGGAACGTGCAATGCCAACGACAGCGCGTTGACACTGATGCCCATGGGTTTGATGTAGTCCTCCAAGAGAATTTCTCCAGGATGGACAGGACGCATGCCATTTTTAAACATGATGCACACCTATCTTTCAAATAAAAGAACTTGCCTCAGTGCGGGTCTTCAATCAACACATCAAATGGGCCGCTGTCGCCCCACTTGAATGTCAATCGCCACTGGCCATTGATTCGCACATGCCAAGCACCGTCGTACTCTTTGAGATCATTTCCTGGCGGAGCTTTCATGAAGTTCAAAGAAGGTGCCGCATCGAGTTGGGCCAACTTTCGCTCAGCGACCTTTTTGATGTTGGCAAACCGTGCGCACTTGCCCGTTTCAAACAACGCTTGAGTGTCAACACATGAGAAACTCTGAATGGCCATGCAAAATTTTAGCTGTTAAACGGCTAACAGTCAATTTTTTGAGGTGAGTGCTTGGGTCATTTTCAAAGCGTCGGGTAATCCGTATACCCCACAGCCCCAGGTGCATAAAACGTTTTAGGCACGGGTGCATTCAACGGTGCGTTGAGTTTCAGGCGTTGCACCAAGTCGGGGTTGGCGATGTAGGGGCGGCCAAAGGCGATGGCGTCGGCACGGCCAGAGGCGACGGCGTCGATGGCCATGTCGCGGGTGTAGCCGTTGTTGGCGATGTAGGTGCCTTTGAACGCTTGGCGTGCGCCTGCGTAGTCAAAGCCCGGCACGTCGCGTGGGCCACCGGTGGAGCCTTCGACAAAGTGAATGAAGGCAATGCCGCGTTTGTTGAGTTCTTCCACCAAATGGCCAAACACGGCTTGGGGGTGGCTGTCGGACGAGTCGTTGGCAGGACTGACAGGCGAGAGGCGAATGCCCACGCGGCCTGCGCCGATTTCGGCCACACAGGCATCGACCACTTCGAGTGCAAAGCGGCAGCGGTTTTCAACCGAAACGCCGTACAGGTCGGTGCGGTGGTTGGCCCCATCACGCAGAAATTGATCAACCAAATAGCCATTGGCCCCGTGAATTTCTACGCCGTCAAAACCGGCACGCATGGCGTTGGCTGCGCCGCGGCGGTATTGGTTCACCACCTCTTGAATTTCTGCCACGCTCAAGGCATGGGGCACGGGCGCGTCTACTTTTCCGTTGCGGGTGTAGGCGGCAATTTTGGGTTGTACGGCCGATGGCGCGATGGGCTGTGCGCCGCCAGTCAAGTCGGGGTGGGTGATGCGGCCCACATGCCAAATTTGCGCCACGATTTTGGAGCCCGCATCGTGCACAGCTTGGGTGATGGGCTTCCAGCCCTCTACCTGTGCGTCTGAGTAAATGCCAGGCGTGGCCATGTAGCCCTTGCCTTGTGGCGACACCTGTGTGCCCTCGCTGATGATCAAGCCCGCATTGCTGCGCTGGCGGTAGTACTCAATGTTGATCGCGCTGCCGGGGACGTCGCCTGCGGGTTCGTCTGCGCGGCAGCGTGTCAAAGGCGCCATGACCACGCGGTTGGCCACCTCAATGTCACCGATGCGGGTGGGTTGGAAGAGTTGCAAAGCGTCAGCGGTCATGGGTTGAGATTCCTAAGTACAAGTCAAAAAAAGATAGGCTGAATTGTGCGCGTTACGTGGTGCTGCTGGATGCGCCATAACCGCCACCGCCTGGGGTTTGAATTTCAAACACATCGCCTTCGTTCATCTCGGCTTGGGCAATGTGTGTGAGTTCTTCCATGCGGCCATCGCGTCGGTACACGCGGTTGATACCCACGCCACCGTCTTGCCCCCCCGCCATGCCGAAGGCAGGATAGATGCGCCCATTCGACAAAATGCTGGCGGTCATGGGCGTTAAAAATTCGATGCGCCGCACACCGCCATCGCCACCGCGCCACTCTCCTTCGCCCCCTGAGTGGGCGCGAATTTCGTAGCTTTGCAGTCGCACGGGAAAGCGGAATTCCAATATTTCAGGATCGGTCAAGCGCGAGTTGGTCATGTGCGTTTGCACCACGCTGGTACCCGCAAACCCTGGGCCTGCGCCACTGCCACCCGAAATGGTTTCGTAGTACTGGTAGGTGGCGTTGCCAAAGGTGAAGTTGTTCATGGTGGGCTGACTGCCCGCCATCACACCCAAAGCACCGTACAGCGCATTGGTGATGCAGCTGGATGTTTCGACGTTGCCCGCCACCACAGAGGCAGGGGCGTTGGGGTTGAGCATAGAGCCCGCTGGAATGATGACGTGCAAGGGCTTCAAGCAACCCGCATTCAAAGGAATGTCGTCATCCACCAAGGTGCGGAACACATACAACACAGCCGCCATGCACACCGCTTTGGGGGCGTTGAAGTTGTTGGTCTGTTGCTCTGAGGTGCCCGTGAAATCAATCACCGCACTGCGCGCTTGTGCATTGACACGAATGGCGACGTTGATGTGCGCACCGTTGTCCAAGTTGAGTGTGAAGGCGCCGTCTTTCAAGCGCGTGATCACCCGGCGCACGGACTCTTCAGCGTTGTCTTGTACGTGCTGCATGTAGGCCTGCACGACGTTCAAACCAAACTGCGCCACCATCTTGCGCAACTCTTGCACGCCGCGTTCGTTGGCTGCGATTTGCGCCTTCAAATCGGCCATGTTTTGCGCGGGATTGCGGCTGGGGTGCGCGCCGCTTTGCAGCAATGCCAGCATCTCGGCTTCGCGCAGCACGCCGTGTTCGACCAGCAGCACGTTGTGAATTTGCACGCCTTCTTCCTCGATGGTGGTCGAGAAGGGGGGCATCGACCCTGGGGTGATGCCGCCAATGTCCGCGTGATGGCCGCGTGAACCGACAAAGAAATCGGGCTGCGTGGAGCCCTCTAAATACACGGGTGTGATGACCGTGATGTCTGGCAAGTGTGTCCCGCCGTGGTACGGGTCGTTCAAGACGTAGACCTGACCGGGTTGCATGCGGCCCGCGTTTTCTTGAATCACGGTTTTGATGCTTTCGCCCATGGAGCCCAAGTGCACGGGCATGTGCGGCGCATTGGCGATCAGGTTGCCCTGTGCATCAAACAAGGCGCACGAAAAGTCCAAGCGCTCTTTGATGTTCACGGAGTGGGCGGTGTTTTGCAATTGCAAACCCATTTGTTCCGCAATGTTCATGAAGAGGTTGTTGAACACCTCCAGCAACACGGGGTCGGCGTGTGTGCCTGCGGCATAGCGCACTTGGCGGGCTTCGCGTCGTTCTAGCACCAAGTGGTCCAAGGCGGTCAGCGTGGCTTGCCACCCTGGTTCGATCACGGTGGTGGCATTTTTTTCAGCCACGATGGCCGGGCCGGTGATGACATCGCCAGCACGCAGATCTTCGCGCACCACCAACGATGCCGCGTGCCATTGCCCTTCGGCAAAGAACTTCACGGTGTCACGCACCGGCACCTCGCGTGCGGGGTGTACAGCCAAGATGGTCTCGTTAGCCGCTTCGCCGGGCAGCAAGACCTCCACCGACACGGCTTCGACGATCAAGGGTTTGCCGGTCATCAAGAAGGCAAAGCGTTGGCGGTAGGCTTGTTCAAAGGCTGCGGTGATGCTGTGCATGTCCCCCATGGGGACCACCAGCGACGCATCGCTGCCTTGGTAGCGCACGTGCACGCGTTGGTGGGTGATGAGGGCGTTGGCGCTGACCTGTTGGCGCGTGAGCTCATCTTGCGCGGCCTGCGTGAGGGTGTGCATGACTTGCTGCACGGTGGGCATGGCCTGCGACGACAGCGGCAGTTCAATGGCTTGTTCGCGAATCACGTTTTGATCGGCCAGGCCCATGCCATAGGCCGACAGCACGCCCGCCAAGGGATGCACCAGCACACGCGTCATGCCCAAAGCATCGGCCACCAAGCACGCGTGTTGGCCACCTGCGCCGCCAAAGCATTGCAGGGTGTAGCGCGTCACGTCATAGCCCCGTGCGACGGAAATTTTCTTGATGGCGTTGGCCATTTGCTGCACAGCAATTTGCACAAAGCCTTCGGCAATTTCTTCAGAGGGGCGCTGCATGCTTTGCGACAGCGCTTGAAACTGGTCTGCCACCACTTGGTGGTTCAAGGGCTCGTTGGCGTGTGGGCCAAAGACGCTCGGAAAATAGGCGGGCTGAATTTTGCCCAGCATCACGTTGGCGTCGGTCACGGTCAGTGGGCCGCCGCGACGGTAGCTGGCAGGGCCTGGGTTGGCCCCGGCGCTTTGTGGGCCAACGCGCAGGCGCGCACCATCAAACGCCAAGACCGACCCACCGCCTGCTGCGACGGTGTGAATGCTCATCATGGGCGCACGCATGCGCACACCCGCCACTTGGGTCTCAAACTCTCGCTCAAACTCACCTGCGAAATGCGACACGTCGGTGGAGGTGCCGCCCATGTCAAAGCCAATCACCTTCACGTCTGTGGTCGCTTTGGGGTTGTGACCGGCCTCGTGCGCAAAGGCCAGTTGAGCGGTACGGGCCATGCCCACAATGCCGCCTGCAGGGCCAGACAAGATGGCGTCTTTGCCTTGGAAGGCGTGTGCATCGGTCAACCCGCCCGAGGATTGCATGAAGAACAAGGGCACGCCAGGCATTTGGCTGGACACCTGATCGACATAGCGCCTGAGGATGGGCGACAAATACGCATCGACCACCGTGGTGTCGCCACGGCTGACAAACTTCATCAACGGGCTGGTGCCGTGCGAGGTGCTGATTTGTGTGAATCCGATGTCTTGGGCCAGTTGCTGGGCCAGTTGCTCATGGGCTGTGTAACGGTAGCCATGCATGAACACAATCGCCACGCTGCGCAAGCCGCGCGCATAGGCCGCGCTCAGTGCGGTGCGCAAATGGGCTTGGTCCAAGGCTTGCACTTCTTCGCCATGTGCGCCCATGCGCTCTTGGGCTTCGATGACGTCTTGGTACAGCAGCTCGGGCAACACAATGTGTCGGTCAAACAAACGTGGACGGTTTTGGTAGGCAATGCGCAAGGCATCGCGAAAGCCGCGTGTGGTGACCAGCAAGGTGGGTTCACCCTTGCGCTCCAACAGTGCGTTGGTGGCCACGGTGGTGCCCATCTTCACGCACGACACAATGTTGGGCGTGAGAGGGGCATCTTTGGCAAGACCTAGCAAGTGGCGCATGCCTGCCACGGCCGCATCGTTGTATTGCTCGGGGTTGTCTGACAACAGTTTGTGGGTGACCAAGCTGCCATCAGGGCGCTTGGCCACGATGTCGGTGAAGGTGCCGCCTCGGTCTATCCAAAATTGCCAGCGGGAGAGGGGTGTGTTGGAGGTGTTCATCGTCAAAACAATCTCAAAGGGATGCCGCAGCACGGGCGGCTTGGTCATACATGCCAGATAAAACGCGCAACAAGCGCCCTAAATCACCAATGTCTTTGTTCAAGGCATCGTCGGCTTTGAGCACTTGAATCAAACAGTTCTCACGAACGGCGCGGTAGCGTTGAACATAGTCTTTGCCGAGTGGGGTGGCGGCATAGGTCACTTCTTTGCCCTTTTTCTGGGCCGCGACCACGCCGAGTGCCACGAGTTTTTTCAGGGCGTAGTTGATCAAGTGGGTGTCTTCGACGTTCATGATGAAACAAATGTCAGACAGACGTTTGTCGCGTGCGCGGTGGGTGACGTGGTGCAGGATGAGCACGTCCAATGGCGTTAAATCTTTCAAACCCGCTGCACTCATACAGTGCACGATCCAGCGCTCAAACGCATTGCCTGCCACGATCAAACCAAATTCAAACTCACTCATTTCCGCGCTCTGCGGAGACACCAAATGTGCCGATGACACGATGGGCGGTGCTTTGCTGGGTGAGGCGGTAGATTTTTTGGTCATGGTTCATTGTAGAAATTTAATCAACAAATTGTTGACAATTTGTGCATATAAAGGGAAAGTCCTAAGCGTGAGGCAGCTGTGCCACTGGCTATAGTCTGCTCATCTACACCGTGCTTGTATTTCGTCATTGATCAGGAGTTTTTCATGCAACGTCGTCATGTCTCTTTTGCTGCCATCGCCCTTAGCCTCTGTGCCGGTACGGCATTTGCGCAAACCAAATGGGACTTGCCTGCGGCTTATCCTGCAACCAACTTTCATTCAGAAAACTTGATTCAATTTGCCAAAGACGTGGAGGCGGCGACCGCTGGCAAACTGAAAATCTCGGTGCACGCCAATGCCTCGCTTTTCAAAGCGAACGAAATCAAACGTGCGGTGCAAGGCGGGCAGGCACAAATTGGCGAGGTGCTGCTGGTCAACTTCGAAAACGAAAACCCAATTTTTGGCACCGATGGCATCCCTTTCTTGGCCACCAGCTACGCCGATTCCAAGCGTTTGTATGACGCGCAAAAACCTGTGCTCGATAAATTGTTGGCAGGTCAAGGCATGAAGCTGCTGTATGCCGTGGCTTGGCCTTCGCAGGGCATTTTTGCCAAGAAAGAGATCAACTCGGTGGCCGATTTGCGTGGCATCAAGTGGCGTGCTTACAGCCCTGCCACAGGCAAGATTGCGGAGCTCATTGGTGCGCAACCCGTCACCATTCAAGCGGCGGAGCTCTCACAAGCGTTGGCCACTGGCGTGATCGAAAGCTACATGAGCTCAGGCTCAACAGGCTACGACACCAAGACTTATGAAAGCTTGAAATACTTCTACGACACCCAAGCTTGGTTGCCCAAGAACGCGGTGATCGTCAACAAAAAAGCGTTTGATGCACTCGACCCCACCACACAAGCGGCGCTGACCAAGTCAGCCTCAGAAGCCGAAGCGCGTGGCTGGAAGGTCAGTGCAGAAAAAGATGTGTATTACAAAAAAGCGCTGGCCGACAAAGGCATGAAAGTGGTCACGCCTTCGCCTAAGTTGATGCAAGACATGAAGCAGGTCGGCGGCATCATGTTGTCGGATTGGCAAAAACGCGCAGGCCCTGACGGCGAAGCCATCATCGCGGCCTACAACCAGTCAGAAAAATCTGCCAGCAAAGCTAAGAAGTGATGCGTCGCTTTTTAGATCGGCTGTATCTGGCTGCGGGTGCTGTCGGCGCCCTGTTCATTCTGGCGATTTGCGTGCTGATGGTGGGCCAAAGCGTGTTGCGTGAGCTGGGCGTGCGGACGGGCGCGGTGAACGATGTGGTGTCTTGGTGCTGTGCGGCGGCTGCGTTTTTCAGCATGTCGCATGCCTTCAAACACGGCGACTTTGTGCGCGTCACCTTGTTGCTGGATGCTGTCTCGCCGGCTTGGCGACGACGGCTTGAAATTGGGGCGCTGTCGATGGGCGCTTGTGCGGTGGGCTACTTGGCTTGGTGGGCCTGCAAGTTCACCTATGAGAGCTGGGAGTTCAACGATGTCGCTCAGGGTTTGTTGCCCATGCCCATGTGGATTCCTCAGTTGAGCTTTGCGATTGGCTCGGTGTTGCTGTGGGTGGCTGTCGTCGATGAGTTGATCTTGGTGTTGCAAGGCCAAACGCCGACGTATGTGCGCTTGGTGCAAGAGCGACACGCACGCGGCGATTTTTCTTCGGACGTTTGAGTCCACTGATTGAACAGGTTCCCATGGATATTCTTCTCGTAGGTGGCTTGCTGCTGGCCATCATGATGGTGCTGCTGTCTGGCGGCGTGTGGATTGCGATGACGCTGGCCATTTGCGGCTGGGTTGGGCAAGCGTTTTTTACCGACACACAACCCGGTAAAAACCTGTTCAGCGCTTTCTGGGAAAGCAATGCCAGCTGGGAACTTGCAGCTTTGCCACTGTTCATTTGGATGGGCGAGATTTTGTTTCGTACCAAACTCAGCGAAGAAATGTTCGAGGGTTTGCGCCCGTGGCTGAATCGTGTGCCGGGCCGTCTGATGCACACCACCATTCTTGGGTGTGGCATTTTTGGCTCAGTGTCTGGCTCTTCCGCTGCGACCTGCGCCACCATCAGCAAAGTGGCGTTACCTGAATTGCTCAAGCGCGGCTACAGCGAAAAACTCGCCTTGGGCTCCTTGGCTACGGCTGGCACATTGGGCATTTTGATTCCACCCTCCATCACCATGGTGGTGTATGCGGTGGCAGCCGATGCTTCGATCATTCGCATTTTTTTGGCAGGTTTTTTACCTGGCATTTTGTTGATGATGCTCTTCAGTGGCTACATCATGTGGTGGAGTTTGCGTCACCCAGAACAAGTGCCTGCGGCTGATCCGCCCACGACGTTCATTGAAAAAATCAAACTCTCGCGCAGCCTCATTCCTTGTGCCGCCTTGATTGTGTTTGTGTGTTGGGTGCTGATTGCGGGCTATGCCACGGCCACCGAATGTGCGGCGTATGGTGTGGTGGGCTCTTTGGCCTTGGCCGCTTGGAGCCGCAGCTTGACGTGGTCTAACTTCTGGGAAGGGTTGATGGGCACCACGCGCTCGAGCTGCATGATCATGTTCATCTTGGCGGGCGCTGCCTTTTTGACCAAAACCATGGCATTCACCGGAATTCCACGCGAGCTGGCCGAGTGGGTCAATGCCATGCACTTGTCGCCCTTGGCCTTGATTGGGGTGTTGACCGTGGTGTATTTGATTTTGGGTACCGCACTCGATGGCATCAGCATGATTGTGCTGACCAGCGCCGTGGTGTTGCCCATGATTCAAAAAGCTGGGTTCGACTTGATTTGGTTTGGCATCTTCATCGTGTTGTTGGTCGAGATTGCCGAGGTCACGCCACCCGTTGGGTTCAACTTGTTTGTGTTGCAAAACATGACGGGCAAAGACAGCAACACCATTGCCCGTGCAGCGCTGCCGTTCTTTGCTTGTCTGGTGGTGTGCATCGTGTTGATCACGGTGTTTCCACAAATCGTCACCATCTTGCCCGACATGGTGATGGGCGCTGATCAATAGGACGCGTGGCTGGGTTTACGCGCTGTAAGCCAAGCCAGAGGCCACACCGCCAAACAAGTCGCCTTCGACCATCGCCACATGCGGGAAGGCGTTTTGCAATGTGCGTTGGAATGGGCGCAGCGCGGATGAGCCGCCTGTCAGGTACATCGCACCGATGTCGCTGTTGGCCAAGCCCGCCGCTTTGACGCAGTCTTGCGCACACGCCACGGTGCTTTGCAGCAAGGCGTCTAAGTTGTTTTGCATGTGAGCGGCGTCGAGCGGGGCGCTCAAATGTGCTTCTAAACAAGACAGATCGACAGACGTGTTGGCATCGAACATGGAGCAGCGAATCTTCGCCTGCTCGACCTCGTGAGCGATGTGGTGCCCATGGCGTTCGGTGAGCACGCACATCAAGCGTTCGTGCAAGCGCGGGTCGTTGTAGTTGGTGCGCAACGCTTTGGCTTGGTTGATGGCGCGTGGCTGGTACAGCCAGTTGATCAAGTGCCACGTGGACAAATCAAAAAACAAGTTGCTCGGCACCATGCGGTCTTGTGGGCCGAGGTGGCGGTAGCCCAACAGCGGCATCACGTTCTCTAAGCTGAGCTTTTGGTCGAAGTCGGTACCGCCAATGTGCACGCCGGTGGTGGCCAAGATGTCTTGGGCGCGGTCGGGGCGCGCGATGCGGTCTGGCCCTAAACGCACCACCGTGAAGTCCGAGGTGCCGCCGCCCAAGTCAACCACCAGCACCGTGCTTTCGCGGGTCAGGCGACGCTCGTAGTCCAGCGCTGCGGCGATGGGTTCGAGTTGAAACGAGACCTCGTCAAAGCCCACGGCTTGCGCGGCTTCGCGCAGCGATTGTTCGGCTTGTGCGTCGCGCGCGGCATCGTCGTCGACAAAGTGCACGGGGCGGCCCATGACCACGCGTTGGGGGGCAAAGCCCAGCGTGCGTGTAGCGCGGTCGCGCAGCGTGGCGAGAAAGGTGGCCACGATGTCTTGAAAGCTCACTTGGGTGTTGTGGATGAGGGTGGTTTCCATCAACAACGGGCTGCCCAGCAAACTTTTGAGCGAGCGCATCAATCGGCCCTCTGTGCCTTCGAGGTACAGGCCAATGGCTTCACGGCCAAAGTGGGTGGTGCCGTCTTCGGCGTTGTAGAACACGGCGGTGGGCATGGCCAAAGCGTCCCCCTCTAAGGGGATGAGGCGCGCAGTGCCTTGGGGGCTGGCCCACGACACGGCCGAGTTGGACGTGCCAAAGTCAATGCCGAGGGTGCCTTGGCGGGAAGTGGTCATAACTGGAAAAGAAAAAGCATGGAGCCATCCCGCTTCAAGGTGAGCGGGGTGACGTCAGAGGTGTGAAAAAAGAGAAGAAGGCGCGGACTCGCCGCTGCCCGTCAGTCGCTGAGTTTGAGGCTGCATTTGTCGCCACTGGCGGGGCGCTCAATGGTGATGCAGGCCAAGTTGGGCAGGCTGTCTTTGAGTTGCTTGTGCAAGAAAAGACACAGGTTTTCTAAGGTGGCGGGGCCAATGCCCTCAACTTCGTCGAGGAAGCGGTGGTCTAGCGTGAGGCGGGCTTTTTCGACTTCTTGGCGCAAGAAGACGAGGTCCATCATCATGCCGGACTCGGGGTCGGGCATGCCCGCAATCGTCACTTCGACGTGGTAGGTGTGGCCATGGATGCGCAAGCTGCCTTCGGCATCGATCTTGCGACGCAGGGTGTGGGCAGCTTCAAAGTAAAAGCGTTGGCTGAGTTCAAATTTCATCGGATGCCGATCAACTTATGGGTTTGCACGCTCAAGCGCCATTGCGGGTGGTTTTGGCAATAGGCGACGGCGTCAGCGGTGTTGGATGACGCCAGCGGGCCGTCCATGGGTTGGAGGTAAAAGTTTTCAAAATCCAGCGCGGCGAACTGCTCTGGCCGTGCGGTGGCTTGTGGGTAGACCAGCTTGAGTTCTTGGCCCGAGGTCACCACTTGTTTGCTGCCTGCTTTGGGGCTGACGCACAACCAGTCAATGCCTGCAGGCGGTAGCACGGTGCCGTTGGTTTCCACCGCAATGGTGAAGTGCAAGGCGTGCAAGGCTTCGACCAAGGCGGCGTCCACTTGCAGCAAGGGCTCGCCACCCGTGAGCACCACAAAGCGGTGTTGGCTGTCGTGGGCAGGCCAAAAGCTGAGGATGGTGTTGGCTAAGGCTTGGGCCGTTTCAAACTTGCCGCCGGCGGTGCCGTCAGTGCCCACAAAGTCGGTGTCGCAGAACTGGCAAACGGCGCTGGCTCGGTCTTCTTCACGGCCGGTCCACAAATTGCAGCCCGCAAAACGGCAAAACACAGCAGGTTGCCCCGCGTTCGCCCCTTCGCCTTGCAAGGTGTAGAAGATTTCTTTCACGCTGTATGTCATACCGCTATTTTCGCAGCAAGTGAGGGGCGGGCTTGAAAGATGTCGCCCGTGTACGTTGGCAGACAGGTTTTTGGGGCACGATTGGGCGTTATGACATTCAATTCGTACCCCTACCTCCCAAGTCAAAGGTCGCCCTCATGCGAAGCCTCGCCCGTCTCTCATTTCTTCAAGGCTGCAAGCGCCAAGCTTGCATACTCATGTTGAGCGTGTTGGGCGCGGCGAGCGCCCCAGCCCAAATGATTCAGCACTTTGCCCCCACGGGGGTGCTGCGTGCGGCCATCAACTTAGGCAATCCCATCTTGGCGCGAAAAGATGCCACCACCGGTTTGCCCGTGGGGGTGTCTGTTGACTTGGCCACGGGCTTGGCCCAACGGCTGGGTGTGCCTTTGCAGCTGGTGGTGTTTGATGCCGCGGGCAAGTCGGTCGATGCGGTGAGCACCGAGCAGGCCGATATTGGCTTTTTTGCCATCGACCCCTTGCGTGGACACGCCATTGCCTTCACCCCGCCTTATGTGCTGATCGAGGGCAGTTATTTGGTGAAACAAAGCTCACCCCTGACGCACAACGACGAGGTGGATCAAGCGAAGCACACCGTGGTGGTGGGCAAAGGCAGTGCTTACGACTTGTATTTGAGCCGTGAACTCAAGCACGCGCAGCTGTTGCGCAGCCCCACGTCGCCCACGGTGGTAGATTTTTTTGTGGCCCAAGGTGCCGATGTCGCAGCAGGCGTCAAGCAGCAGCTCGAAGCCGATGCCCAGCGCGTGCCGAATGTGCGTTTGTTGCCCGGTCGCTTCATGGTTATTTCGCAAGCCATGGGCTTGCCTAAAAGCCGTGGCGACGATGCCGCACGGTATTTGAGTCAGTACGTGGAAGAGATGAAGGCCAGCGGGTTCGTCGCACAAGCACTGAAAAACCACCACATCGAGGGTGCGGCCGTGGCGCCTGCATCGCCTCATTTTTAAGGCTGTGACATGGAGGGATTGATCTTGCCTGCCGCGACGGGGGTGCACACCAGCATCGAATTCGTGGCAACGGTGGCGTTTGCCTTGTCGGGCGTGATGGAGGCCGCACGTAAAAAACTCGATGCTGTGGGCGTGTGTGTGGTGGCTGGTGTTGCCGCGTTTGGTGGCGGCACCTTGCGTGATGTGCTGCTCGATCGACGGCCGCTGTTTTGGATTGAGCAGTCTTGGTATGTGTGGTCGATTCTTTTGCTTTGCATGGCCGCTATGTGGCTGATGCGGGCCAAACACTTCCGGCCCACGCAACGATCCATGCAATGGCCGGACGCTTTGGGTCTAGGTTTGTTTGCTGCGACAGGCACCCAAATTGCCTTGGGGCTGCACATGCCAGCGTTGATCTCGGTGCTGATGGGCGTGATCACCGCCACCTTTGGTGGTGTGCTGCGCGACATTGTGTGCAACGAAATCCCCACCGCTTTTCACGACCACCACCCTTACGCCGTCTGCGCGTTTGCTGGCGGCTGGATCGTGGTGGTGTTGCAGTGGTTGGGGTTTGATCCCGATTGGGTGGTCACCTTGGGCGCGGCCACTGCCACACTGTTACGTTTGGCCGCGCTGCACTTTGAATGGCGTTTGCCGAGTTGGAAGTTGGACGGGGACGATTGAGTTTATTCAGCCACGATGCCTTTGAGCTGAATCACACGGCCCCAGCGCGGGTAGTCTCTGGCCACGATGGCGCCCAATTCTTCGGGTGTAGAAGAGCTGGCATCTAAGCCTGCTTTACCCAAAATTTCTTTCACTTGCGGCTGCTGCAAGATGCTGGCGAACTCGGTGTTGAGCTTGTTCACCGTTGCTGCAGGTGTTTTGGCGGGGACGAAAAAGGCGTACCAAAGGTCGACGTCAATTTCTTTGTAGCCCAGCTCTTGAAAGGTGGGCACATCAGCCGCCACTGGGTGACGCTTGGTACTGCCCACCGCCAGCGCGTTGAGCTTGCCCGACTTCACAAAGCCTTGCGCCACATGCACAGGCAAAAAACCGACCATCAATTCACCGGCCAAGAGGTCTTGCGTGTAACCGGCCGTGCCACGGTAGGGCACATGCAGCATGAACGCCTTGGTTTCGAGCTTGAACAACTCCATCGCCATGTGGTGTGGTGTGCCCACACCCGGCGAACCAAACGACACAAAGCCGGGCTTGGCCTGCGACAAGGCCACCAAGTCTTTCACCGACTTGATGCCCGTCTTGGGGTTGGCCACCATCATCAATGTGCCATAGGCCGACATCGACACAGGGGCGAAGTCTTTGGTGGGGTTGAACGACGCGTTTTTGTAGAGCTGCGAGGCAATCAACATGGTGTTGGCGCCCATCAAAATGGTGTTGCCGTCCGGTGCAGCCTTGGCTACAAAGTCTGCGCCAATGTTGCCGCTGGCGCCGGGCATGTTTTGCACCACCACGGTTTGCCCCATTTTTTCAGCCAATTGCGCTTGCACCGTACGAGCGATGGTGTCCATGCCGGTGCCGGGCGTGAAGGGCACGATGATTTTGATGGGGCTGTTGTTGGTTTGCGCCATGGCACTGCAGGCCAGCACGAGACTGGCGCAGCACAGGGCTAAACGGCGGTGAAGCGGCATGCGTTGAATCAAGGCTTGCATCAGGCGTTCCTTGTTGGGATTTTGAACAACGCTTCGGCATTGCTTTGGTAAAACTTTTTCTTGGCGGTGGGGTTCATGTCCATGCCGTCCAGCGCATGGACTTCGTCGATGGCGTATTGGTAGGGGTAGTCCATCGCATAAAGCACGCGGTCTTCGCCCACCACGTCTTGCGTGAAGGCAATGGCCTTGTGCCAAGCCATGCCGCTGCAGGTGATGTGAAAGTTGTCACGCAAGTAGTCGCTGGGCTTGCGCTTCAAGGGTTTGACACTCTCGTAGCGGTTGGATCGCACGGTGGCGGCGTGCATGTAGTCCAAGCGGTAGGCCCAGAAGGGCAGCGCTTCACCCATGTGGCCCAAGATCACTTGCAACTTCGGAAAGCGGTCAAACACACCAGAGGTGATGAGCTTCAAAGCGTGCAAGCTGGTTTCCACCCCGAAGCCGTAAACGGCGCCATCCAAACCCGATTCCAAGAACGGCTGGATCATGTTGGCGGGCGGCGTGTTGGGGTGCAGGTAAATGGGCGTGTCGTGCGCCTGTGCCGCTTCAAAGATTTCCCAAAACTTGGGGTCTGACAAATACTCGCCGTGGGTGTGCGAGTTGATGATGACCGAGTTCATGCCCAACTTGTTCACACCGCGCTCAATCTCTTGGGCAGCTGCCGCTGGGTCTTGTGGCGCGATGGCGATCATGCCGGCAAAGCGCGTCGGATGGCGTCGTACGCCCTCGGCCAATTCGTCGTTGGCAAACTTGGCGAACGACACGGCTGTGGCCGTGTCCATGCATTGCACGCCGGGGGAGGTGAGCGCAATGATTTGCATGTCGATGCCTGCATCGTCCATGTGACCGAGGCGCACTTGGTCAAGGTCGGTCAAGCAGCGCATGATGTGTTGGGCGCGTTCACTGGGGCTGCTCATGTAAAACCCCATCAGGCTTTTGAAGCCGGGGTCGACATGGGGTTGCGCCAAGATGTTGCGGTAAATGTCCAGCATCTCGCTGGGACAAAACGCCTCTTCGGTGGCGATGCGCAAATATGGCGCTTGGCCTGGGCGTTGGGTGTTGGGAAGTGACATAGGTTTAAACAATCTTCACGCTCAAATTAGGCAGACCATCGATGTGCATTTCAATCACATCGCCACGCACCACGGGGCCCACGTTTTCAGGTGTGCCCGAGTAAATGATGTCGCCGGGGAACAACTCAAAGGCTTCGGAGAGTTGGGCAATTTGTTCAGCCACTGACCAAATCATTTGTTTCAGATCTGCCTTTTGCTTCACTTGACCATTGACCTTGAGCCAAATGTCACCTTGGGTGAAGTGGCCGGTCTGCGCCACTTTGTGCACCGCGCCGATGGGGGCAGATTGGTCAAAACTTTTGCCAATTTCCCAAGGCTTCTTTTGGTCGCCCATGCCGCGTTGTAAATCGCGGCGTGTCATGTCGAGGCCCAGCGTGTAGCCGTAAACCAAGTCCAAAGCTTTGTCGACAGAGATGTTGCGTCCGCCCTTGCCCAGAACCGCCACCAACTCGGCTTCGTAGTGGTAGTTTTTGGTCAACGTGGGGTAGGGGTGGTTGGCCACAGTGCCTGCCGCGACGTACTGAATGGCGTCGGTGGGCTTTTGGAAAAAGAACGGCGGCTCGCGTGTGGGGTCAGAACCCATCTCGCGGGCGTGCGCGGCGTAGTTGCGGCCAATGCAGTAAATGCGACGGATGGGAAACATCTCGTCCGAACCCACGATGGGAATGTAGGTGGCAGGCACGGCAAACGGTGTTTTGGGGGCGCCTGCTGCAAAGCCAGGTGTGGCGCAGCCCACCAAGGCACCGGTGGTGACCAAGGCGGAGTTTTGGAAAAAGTGACGACGGTCCATGGGGTTGTCTCCTTGCGATGTGTTAAGACTTGGCGGCGAAGCCCGCCACTTGTTTGTAGTTGTCAGAAATTTGGCGCAGCTCAGCTTGGCTGATCAGATCGTCGATGTGGCCAAACGGCTGACCACCGCTGAGTGCATCGGCCTTCATGATGATGGCGTCGGGCGGCACGGTGCGGTTGGTTTGCACAATCTTGGCGGTGGTGGGCAGGCGCAAGTCTTGGTACTGCTGCAAGGCCGCCACCACGTCGGTGTGTTTGCTCAACAAGTCGGCCAAGGTGCGTGCATCGATGAGGCCTTGTGCGGAGCCATTGGAGCCGCGCGGGTACATGGGGTGAGCGGCGTCGCCCATCAGCGTGACGCGACCAAAGCTCCATTGCGGCAGCGCGTCTTTGTCGACCATGGGGTACTCGAACACACGTTCGGCGGACAAGATCAAGTTGGGGACATCCAGCCACGGAAATTTCCAGTCCTTGAAGATGTCGATGCAATCGTTGGCGTTGCCAGGTTTGTTCCAGTCATTCATCTTGGTGTCTGGACGCTGAATTTCGGCCATCCAATTGATGAGCTGGTTGCCTTGCCCGTCGACGTTGTCGACGATGGGGTAAATCACCATCTTGCCGGTGTCGATGGAGCCCACGCGCATGTAGCTCTTGCCCGTCAAGATGGGCTTGTGCACGGTCACACCGCGCCAGGTGTTGATGCCCGCAAAGCACACCTTGTCGTCGGGGAAGAATTGCTTGCGCACCGTGGAGTTCACGCCATCACACGCCACAGCCACATCGGCTTGCACTTGGCGTGTGCCGCCCTCGGCCAGTTCAAACGTCACGGTGGCGAGTTGTTCGGTTTGGTCCACACGCATGCAGCGGTGGCCGGTGTGCACATG
The DNA here is from genome assembly GCF_031539175.1 of Limnohabitans sp. GTDB lineage: Bacteria > Pseudomonadota > Gammaproteobacteria > Burkholderiales > Burkholderiaceae_C > Limnohabitans. The sequence continues at coordinate 55,962 of NZ_JAVKLQ010000002.1, forward strand.
TGCAGTGCCCAAGCGCTTGACCACTTCTTCAAACAAGATGCGGTGCAATTTGCCCCGGTGAATGCCGAGCTCTGGCGTGGCGTAGCCGTCGTGACGGCCTCGCAATTCTTTGTAAATGTATTGGCCATAGCGGTTGTAAAACACGCTCTCCAAGTTTTCGATGGCCACCGCTTCGAGCTGGGGCAACACGCCCAAGGCGGCCAGCTCTTTGGTGGCGTGGGGCAGCAGGGTGATGCCCACGCCCATTTCTTTGACCTCGGGTACGCTCTCGTACACATCACACGCAATGCCGCGTTCGTGCAAACCCAAGGCGAGACCTAAGCCTGCAATGCCTCCGCCAATAATGGCTACTTTTTTGGCTGTCATCGTTTATCCCGATTCATGGGGTGATTTGGTTTGTTAGCATGCAAACGATTATTGTTGGCGGCCTCATCGCTGCGTACCCATAGAAACCCGAATTCATGAACTTGACCAACATGTACCAACGCCCTGGCTTCTTGCTCAGGCGGACCCACCAAATTTCTGCCGCGGTGTTTGAAAATGCCTGTGCCGGTGTGGGTTTGACGCAAGCGCAATACGGTGCCATGACCGTGTTGGCCAGCGAGCCCGGAATTGACCAAAGCCGTTTGGCCCGTGCCTTGGCGTTTGACAAGGTGACGGTGTTGCGCGTCTTGCGTGGCTTAGAAGAGCGCGGCCTTGTCGCGCGTGAGGTGTCGGCGAGCAGCCGTCGTCAGATGGCGGTTCAGCTCACCGCAGCCGGCAAGCGCTTGCTCAAAAAGGCAGAGGCGCCTGTGCATGCCGCCTATGAGCAATTGATGGCGCCTTTGAATGAGGCGCAACGCAAGCAGTTGATCGGACTGTTGCAAACCTTGACCGACAGTTTGGGGGAGCAAGCGCGGGCCACCTTTGTGCCTTTGCAGCATGGCTGATCTGCCTGTTCTTTATTCGTTTCGCCGTTGCCCTTACGCCATGCGCGCACGCTTGGCCTTGCGCATCAGCGGGCTGGTCTACGAGCACCGCGAGGTGGCGCTGAAAGCCAAACCTGCCGCCATGCTGGCGGCGTCACCCAAAGGCACGGTGCCGGTGTTGTGCTTGCCCTCGGGTGAGGTGTTGGCGCAAAGCTTGGACATCATGCATTGGGCTTTGAAGCAACACGACCCACAGGGTTGGCTGCCCATGTCGCCCGAGGCGAAAACGTTGGCCGATGTGGGCATTGCTTTGAACGATGGCGAGTTCAAAGCTCATTTGGATCGTTACAAGTACCCGCAGCGTTTTGATCTGGAGAACGGCTTGCAGCACCGCGCTTCAGGTGCCGAGATCTTGATGTGTTGGGAGGCTCAGCTGCGCGCAAACTTGCATACCCATGCGCAATCGCATGCCTATTTGTCGGGCGCGCACTGGGGTTTGCTCGATGCCTGCGTGGCCCCCTTTGTGCGCCAGTTTGCACGTACCGATCGTGCGTGGTTTGATGCGCAGCCATGGTCGCAGCTGTCGCAATGGCTCACAGCATTTGAGAATTCAGAGGCCTTTGCGGAGGTGATGCTCAAGCTGCCACTGTGGCTGCCGCGTGAGGCTTAAGGCGCGTTGCTGTTGACGCGACGCAACGCACTCAAACGCCGAGATTCGTCCAGCGCGCTGTTGACCAAAATTTCTCGTACAAATTCGCTGTGTGCTTTGACCGCGATGTTGGCTTGCGTCGGTTTTTTGTCCTTGATCGCCATCCATATGGTGCGGTGTTGCTTGCGCAAGCGCGCCCATTCTTTGGGGGTTGATTGCAAGTGTTTGAGGTTGTTGGAAACGTGGTCGTGAATCACGCGCAACAGGCTCGATGTCAAGTGGCCGATCAGCACATTGTGCGATGCTTCGGCAATGGTTTGATGAAAGGCAACGTCCGCCTCAATGCATTCATCGAGATCGTTGGTGCCAAAAGCTGTATCTAGCCTCGTGAAGGCTTGATTGAGGCGTTCTATGTCTAGATCGGTGGCCCGTTCTGCCGCCAATTGAACGGCCTGACCGTCCAACATCTCCCGAAATTCCAAAACGTCTCGCGGCAGCATGGGATGGTCTTTGACCAAGTCATACCAAGGATCGACAAACGGCGCATCGAGTCGATCGGTCACGGTCGTGCCGCCGCCATGGCGCGTGACCAGCATGCCTTTCGCGACCAACTTTTGAATGGCTTCACGGATGGACTGACGAGAGATGCCGAAATCTTCTGCAAGCTTGCGTTCGGAGGGGATGCGGTCGCCTGGCCGTAGCGCGCCATCCAGGATCTGATTTTCGAGTTCGGTGACGACGGAGTCGACCAATCGTATGGCCGAGGGTTGAATGCGGTTCATGTGTGGATCAAAGTGGTCTGACCAATTATTGATGCAAATGCGTGCTGTTGCGTCCTATATGGCGCATTTATTAGGGTAAATACCTACCTCAATGCAAGGTCGTGTTTATGGCTTTATGGTCAACTGGTAGGTCCAATTTGGTTTAATTTTTGAAGGAGAAAAATATGGTTTGGCAACAGGTCTATGACCCGTTTAACAACATGGTGTTGTCCACTTTGTTGGCCGCGATTCCTGTCGTTGTGATGTTGGTGGCGCTTGGATTCATGCACATCAAAGCGCACATTGCTGCAGGCATGGGTTTGGTGGCGGCTTTGCTGGTGGCCATCGTGGCTTACGGCATGCCCGTCGAGATGGCCAGCAAGGCTGCGATGTACGGCGGTTTCACGGGTTTGTTGCCCATCGGCTGGATTGTGCTGAACATCATCTTTTTGCAACAGTTGGCGGAACAAAACGGCAGCTTCAAAGTGTTGCAAGACTCGTTGTCGGGCATCACCGATGACCGCCGTTTGCAGTTGTTGCTGATCGCGTTTTGTTTTGGCGCGTTCTTTGAAGGTGCGGCTGGTTTTGGCACGCCCGTGGCTGTGACCGCAGGCATCTTGATTGGCTTGGGCTTCTCGCCGTTGGCCGCTTCGGGTTTGAGCTTGATCGCCAACACCGCGCCTGTGGCGTTTGGCGCTTTGGGCACGCCCGTGATCACGCTGGCCAAAGTCCACGGTTACGACCTGATGGAAGTGACCGCCATGATCGGCCGTCAATTGCCATTTTTCTCGCTGCTCGTGCCGTTCTGGTTGATCTGGGCGTTTGCCGGTCGCAAAGCGATGATGGAAATTTGGCCCGCCATTTTGGTGACCGGTTTGTCGTTCGCGATTCCTCAGTACCTGGTGTCTAACTTCATTGGCCCAGAGCTGGTGGACATCATTGCTGCCATTGTGTCGATGGTGTCGTTGGTGTCGTTCTTGCGCGTATGGCAGCCTAAAACCATTTGGACCTCGCCTTCGCTCAAAGGCCACGAAACCGACGGTGGTGACGCTAAACCCGCTGTGGCTGTGGTGAAGCATTCGCGTGCCGAGCTGGTGCGTGCTTGGACGCCTTGGGTGATCTTGTCTGTGTTCGTGTTCATCTGGGGTTTGCCAGCCGTGAAGTCTTACTTCAACAGCATTTGGGCACCTGCGTTCCCGATCGAAGGTCTGCACAATTTGGTGGAGAAGATGCCACCGGTGGTGCCTAACCCCACCAAAGAAGGTGCGGTGTACACGTTGGGCTTGTTGTCTGCCACAGGCACAGGTATTTTTGTCGCGGCCATCGTTGGCGCTTTGGTGATGAAGTACAAGCCCGCAGAAATCGTGCGCTCTTATGTGCGCACGTTTTGGTTGGTGCGTTATTCGTTGTTGACCATTGTGTTGATGTTGGGCTTGGGCACGCTGACACGCTTTTCTGGCACTGACACGACCCTCGGTTTGGCGTTTGCCAACACCGGCGTGTTCTATCCCTTCTTCGGCACTTTGATGGGCTGGATTGGTGTGGCTATGACGGGGTCTGACACCGCATCGAACGTGTTGTTTGGTGGCATGCAAAAAGTGGCCGCTGAGCAATTGGGCCTCAGCGCCAACTTGATGGGCGCCGCCAACAGCTCGGGTGGTGTGATGGGCAAGATGATTGACGCGCAGTCCATCGTGGTGGCGTCTACCGCGACACGTTGGTTCAACCACGAAGGCGACATCTTGCGCTACGTGTTCTTCCACTCGATCGCACTGGCTTGCTTGGTGGGCTTGTACGTGACGCTGCAAGCGTACGTGTGGCCGTTCCACTTGATGGTGGTGGGCTGATCACCCTGATGGTTGGGGCAACTGCCCCAGCCTCCAACGACAAACCGCTGTTCTCAGAGCAGCGGTTTTTTTATGCGCCAACGCCTTGCAAAAAGCCTTGTACCAATTGCCATTGCGCTGGCATGTTCAAAGCAGGCGCATGGCCGCAACCCTCAATCTCCTCAAGACGCAGCAAACCTTTGGCGCCAGGGCCGCGTGTGTGCATGGCTTCGAGTGTGGGGGGCAGTACCAAGTCGGAGTTGGCGCCGCGCATGACCATCACGGGGATGGTCAGGGCGTCGTATTCGTTCCACAGTGGGTACTCGGGTTTTTCGCGAAAAAACTGCTGGGTAATGGCTGGGTCGTAATGGGGCGTCACGCGACCATCGGGCAAGCGGCGGGTCGAGGTTTCAGCCAAATGCGTCCACTGCGCGTCGGTGTGAAAGCCAAACGGCGCATAGGCTTGGCGGAAAAATGCTTCGAGTTCAGGCACGGTGTCAAAAGCCGGTGGATTGCCTGCGTAGGCTTTGATCCGCTCGACCGCCAAGCTTGAAATTTCAGGCGCCATGTCGTTGAGCAGCAGGCTGCGAATGCGGCCTTGGAAGGCCGGCAGTTCAAACGCTGCCGCGCAGACCAAACCCAGGGCGCCGCCCATGGATGTGCCGATCCAATGGGCTTGGTCGAGGCCCAAGCCATCCATCAAACCCAGCGCCGTGCGGGCATAGGTGGCAAAACTGTAATCGTCTTGAGGGGCTCGGCTCCATTGACTCAAACCACGGCCAATCGTGTCTGGGCAGATCACATGGTATCGACCGCAGAGCTGTTCGGCCAAGGCATCAAAGTCGCGTCCTGTGCGGGCCAAGCCGTGCCAAGCGATGACCGCAGGCAGCGATGGGTCGCCCCATGCGGTGTAGTGCAGGTTAAAGCCGCCGCAGTTGAGGTAATGCGAGGAGGGTTTCATGGTCAAGACTTTCTTAAACGGCCCGTGATGCCGGTCGGGAAGTGGTACACAGCCAGCACAAACAACAAGCCCAGCCACAGCAGCCAGCGGTCGGGTGAGAGCAGGGCGACCACGTAGCTCATGTCTTGTGCCAGCGGCCATTGGCTGGCGGCATCGTGGGCCACGCGCAGCAGGTCTTGCAAATAACTTTGCGCCACCATGAACAAGGCGGAGCCAATGGCCGCGCCGTACATGCTGCCCATGCCGCCGATCACCACGATCAGCAGCACGTCCATCATGACTTCGAAAGACAGCGACGTGTCGGGGCCGTTGTAGCGCAGCCAAAGTGCCAGCATGGCGCCTGCCACACACGCATACAAAGCCGAGATCACGCTGGAGAGCGTGCGGTACACCACCACGCGGTAGCCAATGGCTTCAGCGCGAAATTCGTTTTCTCGGATGGCTTGCAGCACGCGACCAAAGGGTGAGTTGACGATGCGCAGCAGCGACAGCAAGGCCAACAGCGCCACCACAAACAGCACGTAGTAGCAGAGCAAACGCCCATCGATGCTCACCCCTAAAAATGGGTCTTCTAAAAACTCAGTGCTGGGCGACAGCAACGCTGGGACATTGAAGGTCAAGCCGTCTTCGCCGCCTGTGAAGTCGGACAGTTGTGAGGCCAAGGTTTGAAAAGCTGCCGCGACAGCCAACGTGATCATGGCAAAGAAGATGGCCCGAACCCTGAGCGAGAACAACCCAATGGCCAAGGCCAGCAGTGCACTCAAGGCCAAGGCGCAGGCCAAGCCTGCCCACAAACCGGTCCATGTGGGCCCGAAGTGGGTGAGCGAGATGGCCAGCCCATAGGCGCCAATGCCAAAAAATAGGGTGTGGGCAAAGCTCACAATGCCGGTGTAGCCCAACAGCAAATCAAAGCTGGCCACCAGCACCACAAACACCAGCACCTTGGCCGCTACGTTCAGGGCTTTGACGCCTGGAAATAAAAAGGGTGAGAAGGCCAAGGCCAACAGCAAGCCGATCAACAGCGCCGCCAGCACACGGCTTCGGGGAAAGTCAGCAGACAGCCATCGGGTCAACATGAGGAACTTTCGTTAGCGGTTGGTGATGGGGTACACGCCTTGTGGGCGCCACAGCAGCACGGCCACCATCAAGGCGATGTTGGAGAACAAGGCCAACTTGGGAAACAAAAAACCGGTGTAGTTGGCCATCAAGCCCACCAACAAGGCACCAATCAAAGCGCCCAAAGTGGAGCCCAAGCCACCCATGATGATGACGATGAAGATCAGCACATTCACTTGCGCGCCCATTTGCGGCACCACGCTTTGCTGGTACATCCCCCACAACACACCGCCTAAGCCCGCGAGTGCGCTGCCCATCACGAACACGCCCACAAACAGACGCTGAATGCGATAGCCCAATGATTCCACCATCTCGCGGTCTTGCACCCCAGCTCGAATCAGCAAGCCCACCTTGGTGCGGTTGAGCAACCATGCCAAGCCTGCAAACACCATCAAGCCAATGACGACGGCAAACATGCGGTACTTTTCAATGGCGGCGTCACCGATCACCCATGCGCCGCGAAAACCTTCAGGCAGCGGCAGCGGAATTTGCTGCGGTCCCCAGATCACCTTGATCAGCTCTTCCCCCATGATCATGCCGCCCATGGTGATCAAGATTTGTTTCAAGTGCTGGCCGTACACCGGCTGCACGATGAAGCGTTCAAAAGCCAAACCCACGGCGGCTGCGACGGCCATCGCGACCAGCATGGCGGGTAGCACGGCGGCGAGGTTGAGCCACACATTGGCCGACTGCGTCCAGTTGCTCATGGCGCCCATCACGCTGGTGGCGACAAACGCGCCCAGTGCGATGAACACCCCATGACCAAAGTTGAGCACGTCCATCAAACCAAACACCAGTGTCAAGCCTGAGGCGATCACAAAAATGATCATGCCCATGGCCAAGCCCGCCACGGTCAGGGTCAGCCAGCTCGACGGGGAACCGATCAAGGGCAGCGCGATCAAGGCCAGCAGTGGCACCAGCAGCAAGGGTTTCAGGTCGAGTTCGGGCTGCTTCATAGGGCCAAGCCTAGGAGTTGGTGTTGTAAGTCGGTGTTGTCGCTCAGCGCTTGCATGGTGCCGGCGTGCACCACACGGCCGTTGTCCATCACCGCGACTTGGTCGCCCAAGCGTTGGGCAAAGCTCAGGTTTTGCTCGACCAGCAGCAAGGTCACACCGCTGGCCTTAAGTTGCGCAAACGCGTCAATCATGTTGTCAATGATGGCGGGTGCCAAGCCCTTGCTGGGCTCGTCCACGATCAGCAACTGGCGGGGCTCGACGATGGCGCGCGCCACCGCCAGCATTTGTTTTTGTCCGCCCGAGAGTTTGCCCGCGGGGTGATGCCAAAACTTCTCCACCGCGGGGAAGAGTTTGTAAATCCACGCCAAGCGCTGGGCATCCAAGTCTTGCGCCCGTCGCGCTTGACGCGCTGCCAGCAGCATGTTTTCTTGCACCGTGAGGTCCGCGAAAATGCCCATGTTTTCGGGCACATACGCCACGCCTTGTTGAGCGATGTCGGGGGTGTGGCTGGCGCTGATGTCTTGGCCATCCAGCGTGATGCGGCCCTGCGACGCGTGCCACAGGCCCATGATGGTGCGCAGTGTGGTTGTTTTGCCCGCGCCGTTGCGGCCTAGCAGCATGGTGAGTTGGCCACGCGGCACCGTCAAATTCACGCCATGCAAGATGTGATATGCCCCGATGTGGGTGTGCACGTCGGTGAGCGTGAGCATTGGCGTGGTGTGGGGCATGAGGTGTTTTAGACCGTGGTGTTGGGTGCACGTGAGCCCAAATAGGCTTCTTGCACGATGGGCGAGGCGATCACGTCGGCGGGCTCGCCATCGGCGACCAACTGGCCGTTGTGCAGCACGATGATGCGGTCGGCCAGTTCGCGCACCACGTCCATCTTGTGCTCGACCAACAGGATGGTTTTGGTTTTGTCCGCTTTCAAACGGCGAATCAAGTTCAAGATGACGGGCGCTTCATCGGCGCTCATGCCTGCTGTGGGTTCGTCAAACATGAAGACTTGGGGTTCCAACGCCATCAACAGCGCCACTTCTAACTTGCGTTGGTCGCCATGCGGCAAGCTGGCCACAGGGGCGTGGGCTTTGTCGTTCAGCGACACCTCGTGCAGCAGGGCTTGGGCGCGCTCGGTCAGCGCGGTGTGGTCGCTCCAGATGCTCCACAGGTTTAAGCCCTGGCGGTGCGGGCCAGCGCGGGTGGCCTGCACGGCCAAACGCACGTTTTCCAGCACACTCAGGTTGGGGAACAGGTTGGTCAGTTGAAAAGCACGGCCCAAGCCCGCATGGGTGCGGGCCGAAGCGCTCAAGCCCGAGAGATCTTGGCCGTTCAGCACCACACGGCCTTCGTTGGCCTTGAGTTGACCGGAGATCAGGTTGAAGTAGGTGGTTTTGCCTGCGCCGTTGGGCCCCACGATGGCGGTGAGCGTGCCCGGTGCAAAGCTGCACGAGACCGCGTTGACGGCCGTATGGCCGCCAAAGCGAATGGTCAGACCGTGGGTTTGCAGCATCAGCGCTTGTTGCGAACAGGCACTTGCATTTCTTCGGCGCGGATTTCGTGCACCAACTCAGGCACGCCCCAGTTGAACGCAGGGTCCACTTTGATTTTGAAGTGGTACATGCTCTGCATGGCTTGGTGGTCGGCGGCGCGGAAGGTCATTTTTCCCTTGGGGGTTTCAAAGTTCATGCCTTCCATGGTTTTGATCAAGGTGTTGGCGCGTGCATCGCCATTGCTGTTTTTCAGAGCGGTGACCACGGCCATGGCGGCAGAAAACCCGCCTGCCGTGAAGAAATCAGGCGGTGTTTTGAACTGGTTGTAATGGCGCGCCACCATGGCGTCGTTGGTGGCATTTTTGGGGATGCCGAAGTAGTAATACGTCGCCCCCTCCATGCCAGGGAAGTTTTTGTAGCTGGCCATGGCGGGCAGGATGTTGCCACCCGTGGCGATTTCGATGCCGTAGCGCTTCAAGTCGAGGTCAGCAATTTTGAAGGGGTTGCCAGCGCCCGCCCAGATGATGAAGATGACTTTGCGGCCCGGTTGATCTTTCAGTCGATCAATCAAACGCTGAGCGCCTGCGGTGAAGTCGGTGGTGTTGGTGGGCAAATACTCCTCGTGCACGACTTTGGCTTTTTTGATGGCGTCTTTGAACGCCTTCACCCCGTCACGGCCAAACGCATAGTCTTGGGCGAGGGTGGCGATGGTGACGCCAGTTTTGTCCATCGCCACCGCGTTGGCAATGGCATCTTGGCTGGAGTTGCGGCCTGTGCGGAAGATGTATTTGTTCCATTTTTCGCCGGTGATGGAGTCGGCGACAGCGGGTTCAACGATCAGGATTTTTTTGTACTCTTCAGCCACCGGCAACATGGCCAATGCCACGCCAGAAGAGGTAGGTCCCACGGCCAAATCGGCCTTGTCGTCGGAATACGCGGTGGCCAAGAGCGATTTGCCCAAATCGGGTTTGCCTTGGTCATCCTTTTCAATCACCACCAGTTTTTTGCCTGCGATGGTCATGCTGCCGCCTGTGGCGTAGTCCAAGCCCATCATGAAGCCGGTGGCCGTTTGTTTGCCATAGGCCTCTAGCGGGCCGGTTTTGCTGTAGACGTGGGCAATACGAATTTCTTGATTTTGTGCCCATGCCGTCGGCGCGCACAAGGCAGCGGCCAGTGAGGTGAAGGCGGTGAAAGCAAGCAATGGGCGGCGTTTCATGGTGTGACTCCTTGGGGCATGGGTAAGGCAAACTCGAAATTCATTGTAGGGATCGATTGGGGCGGTTCTGTGACGCGATGTTCACGCAAACGACAGCGTTTACGATTACAGGATGCAATTGCAAGAAATTTTGTACTCCCAAGGCTTTGGTACGCGCCGTATTTGCGCGGGTTTGATTCAGCAGGGCCATGTGCAGGTCGATTTAGGCCAAGGCCTCGTTGACTGCGACAACCACCTCGAAGACGTGGCCGTGAAAGAGGGCCTCATGTACGTGGTGCAGGGCATCGTTTGGCCCTATCACGAGAAGGCATATGTGCTGCTACACAAGCCTGCGGGCTACGAGTGCTCGCACAAGCCCTCGGCTTGGCCCAGCCTCTACACCTTGCTGCCGCCAGCCTTGCGTCAACGGCCACAAAAAAGCGCGGTGCAGGGCGTCCAAGCAGTGGGCCGCTTGGACCAAGACACCACGGGCATGCTGGTGCTGACCGACGACGGCCCCTTGATTCACCGCATGAGTTCACCCCGTCACCACGTGCCCAAGGTGTACGAAGTGACCACCGATGATCCGGTGGACGCCAAGCAAGTGCAGCGTTTGCTCGAGGGCGTGGTGTTGGACGATTCGCCCAAGCCCGTCAAAGCCGCCGCCTGCGAAGCCGTGGCCGAACACCACATGCGCTTGACGTTGACCGAGGGCAAGTACCACCAAGTCAAACGCATGTTGGCGGCGGTGGGCAACAAGGTGGTGGGTTTGCATCGCTCGCAAATCGGTGCTATGCCTTTGCCGGCTGATTTGGCACCGGGCAAGTGGCGTTGGATTTCTGAGGATGAGCTGAAGCTGTTGGCGACCAACAGTTTGACGTCCGCTTGATCTCGCCTTCAGGCCAGGTCGCGTAAAAAATCGGTGATCAAGGCCAGCGTCTGCGCTGGCTGATCGCGGTGCGGTGAATGGCCACAGGCGGGCAGGGCGTGTCTGCTCACAGAGGCGAACTGTGGCGCGATGTCTTCAATTTGCGCCAAGGTGCCGTAAGCATCGTCCACGCCTTGCAGGGCCAACACGGGGCAGCGGATGCCTTGGCATTCAGCCCGAATGTCAAAACTTTGAAACGCTGGCGACAGCCACACGTCGTTCCATTGCCAAAACGCCGTCTCCACATGCTTGTGAAATTTGGCCAAGCGTTCGCGCAGGTTGCCGTTCACATACGCGTCGCGCGCGGCTTCAATGGCGGTGATGGACACCGCTTCCACCTTCACATGCGGCGCCATGACGATGCAGGCGCTCAAGGCGTGGCGTGCGGCGTGCAGCAAAGCGATGGTGCCGCCGTCAGAGTGGCCCAGCAAGACGGGCGCTTGAATGTGCAGTGCTGCTAACAGTTCAGGCAGCACATGCCAAGCTTCGTGGTGCATGTAGTCGGGCGTCAGTGCGTTGGCGCCGCGCACATCGGCCATGTCTTCCGATTGGCCATAGCCGCGTCTTGAAAACACCACGCCCGCACGTCCTGTGGCTTGGCAGACCTGTTCAGGCCAAAAACCATCACGGGTGTGCCACATGGCGACCGAGCCCAAGCCTTCGTGCAAAAACACCAATGGGGCGCGATCTGGGCGGGTCTTGGCCTCTGGCGGCGCAGGGATACGCACCACTTCGAGGCGTGAATCTTTGAGTTGCATCAAATTCATGCGGACATATTAAGGCGGTGTCGGCGATTGCTGCAGGCGCGCTCGTTACACTTGAGACACGTTTTTCAAAGGTGTTTCCCCCGTGATTTTGTTTCAACGCGTGACGCAGGCCCTCGCGGCCGCACTGGTTTTGGCTTGCTTTTCAGCACAGGCAGCCAACCCAATTTTTGTGCTCAATTCACAAGACGCGAACGTCAGCGTGATTGACCCCACCACTTGGAAAGAAACCCAACGCATCGCCACGGGCAAAGAGCCGCATCACCTCTACCTCACGCCGGACGAAAAATCGGTCATCGTGGCCAATGCGGGCAGCGACTCGCTCACCTTCATCGACCCCCGTACTGCGCAAGTTCAGCACATGATTCGCGGCACTTTGGACCCGTATCAGCTGCGTTTTTCGCCGGATATGAAGTGGTTTGTGACGGTGGCCAACCGCCTCAACCACATCGATATTTACCGCTGGGACGGCAAAGAACTGACCTTGGCCAAGCGCATCCCGTCGGGCAAAACGCCCAGCCACATTTGGATTGACACCAAAAGCACCACGGCCTACGCCACCATGCAAGACAGCAATGAGTTGGTCGCGGTGGATTTGGCCACCCAAACCCTCAAATGGCGCGTCAAAACCGGCCAAATGCCCGCCGACGTGTTTGGCACGCCCGATGACAAACACCTGCTGGTGGGGCTGACAGGCGACGACCATGTGGAGGTGTATGACGTCACCGGCCCACAAGCGAAGTTGGTCAAAACCATTCCAACCGGCCAAGGTGCTCATGCCTTCCGCGCTTTGGGCGATGGCCGCCATGTGTTCGTGGGCAACCGTGTCGCCAACACCATCAACAAGATCGACTACACCACGCTGACCTCGGTGGCGCAGTTCAAAGCACCAGGCGGTCCAGACTGCATGGAAGTGACGGCAGACGGCAAGCTGCTGCTGGTGTCCTCGCGTTGGATCAAAAAAGTCAGCGTGATTGACCTGAGCAACGGCCAGTTGTTGCGCCAAGTGAACGTGGGCAAATCGCCCCACGGCATTTGGACCTTGGACCACGCCAAACGCTTTTAAACCGCATGTTTTTTAACCAAGCCTCGCGCCATGGCATGCCCAGTTGTGTGCGCCATGGGCTGTCGGGGTTTTGGGCCGTTTTGATCTCGGCCAGTGCGACCGCCCACGCCGCCGCGCCTTGCAACAAACCGCTTTACCTCACGTTTGACACCGGTCACATGGGCGTGGCGCCTTTGATTGCTGAGGTGTTGCAGCGCCAGAATGTCAAAGTCACTTTTTTTGCGGCCAACGAGCCCACACAAGAGGGCGACGGTACTTTGGGCGAGCATTGGGCCAGCTGGTGGCGTGCGCGTGGCGCTGAAGGCCATGCGTTTGCCTCGCACACTTTTGACCATGTGTATTGGCGCGCGGATGCTGGGCATGGCACTTGGCAGATGCGTCCCAGCGCGGGCCCCAACAAGGGCAAAACAGAGATTTGGAACAGCCAGCGCTATTGCGCTGAATTGCAACGCGCCAACACCCGTTTGCAACAGTTGACGGGCCAAACCCCGTTGCCTTTGTTCCGTGCGCCTGGCGGTAAAACATCCCCTTCGTTGCTGGCCGCAGCCAAGCAATGCGGCTTCGCGCATGTGGGCTGGGCGGATGCAGGCTTCTTGGGCGATGAGTTGCCCAGCGACAAGTACCCCAATGCGATGTTGTTGCAGCGCGCGCTGAACAAGGTGCGATCTGGCGATATTTTGATGGCGCATTTGGGCATTTGGTCACGCCAAGACCCATGGGCGCCTGCGGTGTTGGAGCCGCTGATTGAAGGCCTCAAAGCCAAAGGGTTTTGTTTTGCGACCTTGCCTTCGCATCCACAATTCAAGACATGGACACGCTGACCGATCTTTTCGCCGCCGCACAAGCCGCTTTGTACGAAGGTGTGATGCAGCCCTTGGCATTTGCACTGGGGCTGGGCAACCGCTTAGAAGATTTGTTCGATGGCACGGGTTGGTTGCTGGTGGGCTTGTTGCAAATCGCCGTCATGGTGGCGGTGATCGGCCCCCTGCAACGCTGGCGTCCTGCAGAGGCTGAAGCCCCAGCCAGTGCGGTGCGCACCGATGTGATTTACACCATGATTCATCGTTTGGGGCTGTTTCGCATCGCCTTGTTTTTCACCGTCGAGCCCGTGTTGGACGACTGGATGGGCTTGCTGCGCACCCAAGGCGTGGGCTCTTTCCATTTAGACAGCCTGTGGCCCGGCGTGACCGATGGCCCGTGGGCCAGCTTTTTGATCTATTGGCTGGCTTTTGACTTTTTGAATTACTGGCTGCACCGCGCTCAGCACCAGTGGCATTGGTGGTGGGCGCTGCATGCCGTACATCACTCGCAGCGCCACATGACGCAGTGGACCGACAACCGCAACCACTTGTTGGACGACCTCATCAGTGCTGTGGTGTGGGTGCTGGTGGCGCAGGTGGTGGGCATTGCGCCCAGTCAGTTTGTGGCGGTGGTGGCCCTCACGCAGCTGAGCGAGAACTTCCAGCACGCCAACTTGCGCGTGAGCTTTGGCAAATGGGGCGAGCGTTTGTGGGTCAGCCCGCGCTTTCACAGGCTTCACCACGCCATTGGTTTGGGGCATGAAACCCAGCAAAACGCGAAGGTGGTTTTGGGAGGGCACAACTTTGGCGTGCTCTTGCCATGGTGGGATATGTTGTTTGGCACCGCCGATTTCTCAGAGCGTTTTGAGGCGACGGGCATTCGTGATCAAGTGGAACAAGGCGTGGATTACGGTGATGGCTTTTGGGCTCAGCAGCGCCTAGGGTTGTCACGGTTGCTGGCTGTTTTGAAAGGCAACACCGGAAACTGACCGCCTCGGTTATGCTTTTCCAATGCGATTGTTTTTAGATTCTTTCTGGCGCGCTCTGGCTTATTGCCTGATGCCGCGCGTGATGCTGCTGTCTTTGCTGCCCTTGGTCATGTTGTTGGCGCTGACGTTGAGCTTGGGGTACTTTTACTGGCAGCCCACCCAAGACTGGGTGCGCGGCATGTTGGACTCATGGCAAATGCTGCAAAGCATGATGGATTGGCTGCAAGCGCGTGGCGCAGGCGGCTTGCAGAGTGTGATGGTTCAGTTGGTGATTATTTTTGCCATCACGCCTGTGCTGGTGATCGTCTCGTTGTTGGCCGTGTCTTTGATGATGTCGCCGGCCTTGGTGAATCTGGTGGTGGATCGCCGCTTTCAGCATCTGTCACGCAAACAAGGCGGCACGATGCTCAGCAGCTTGATGTGGACCCTTGGCTACACCTTGGCCGCGATGCTGGCTATGCTGATTTCCTTGCCTTTGTGGGTTGTGCCACCTCTGATGTTTGTGGTGCCTCCCTTGATTTGGGGCTGGTTGAGTTATCGCGTCATGGTGTACGACGCATTGCTGGCGCACGCCAGCCGTGAAGAGCGCCTCACGATTGGCCGCCGCCATCGTGGATGGTTGCTGTTGATGGGGGTGCTGACGGGCTACATGGGGGCTTTGCCCAGCATGGTGTGGGCGTCGGGGGCTTTTTTTGCGGCCGCTTTTGTGGTGCTGGTGCCTTTGGCCATTTGGATTTATGCCTTGGTCTTCGCTTTCACATCCTTGTGGTTCACCCACTACAGCTTGGCGGCGTTGGAAAGTCTGAGGGCGGAGTCGGACTTTGTGGTGGTCGGCGCCTCCGAACCGCTGCCCGCGCTAGCATTGCAGGATGAACCACACGCCATACCCCCTGTCGTCTGACACGCGCCCCGAATTTGGTCTGATCATCGTCGGTGATGAAATCTTGTCTGGCAAGCGTGCCGACAAGCACATGCCCAAAGCCATTGAGTTGTTGTCTGCACGCGGCCTCACGCTCGAGTGGGCCGATTACGTGGGCGACTCGCCCGAACGCATCACCCGCACCTTGGCCAGAGCGTTTGAGAGTCACAGCATCGTGTTTTCGTGCGGTGGCATTGGCGCCACGCCGGACGACCACACCCGCCAATGTGCGGCCCGTGCTTTGGGCGTGGACCTTGAGTTGCACCCCCAAGCCGAAGCCTTGATTCGCGAGCGCATGCAAGACACGGCCAAAGAGCAGGGCATCCCTTACGAGCCTGATCGCGCGGACAACGTGCATCGCCTGAACATGGGTGTGTTCCCCAAAGGGGCGAGCATCATTCCCAATCCGTACAACAAGATTCCGGGGTTCACCTGCCATGGCCAAGGTGGCGGCACGGTGCACTTTGTACCGGGCTTTCCGGTCATGGCTTGGCCCATGATGGCGTGGGTGTTGGACACTTATTACGCCCATTTGTTCCAACATGAAGCGTGGATTGAAAAATCAGTGGTCGTGTACGGCTCTATGGAAGCTACGTTGACGCCATTGATGGAAACCTTGGAGCGCGAGCATGCGGGCATCAAGGTGTTCAGTTTGCCGAGCGTGGATCACCCTGTGCATGGCCGCCACATTGAATTGGGCGTTAAGGGGGCACCGGCGCAAGTGGCGCTGGCTTATCCAGCCTTGTTGGCAGGCTTGCAACCCTTTGGCGTTCAATTAGGCCCAGAATTGGTGCGCCCCTGAGGTTGCTTTGTTTTGGTGCATTATTTTTCGATTTGCACCAGTAAGGTGCATTTTGTTTGCTGCTTTTTGTGCGCCAAACTGTTGACTTGTGCCTGAGTCTGCGCGAACTCAGTGCAAAATAAGCGACTTCATGGGGGCGTGCATGTGTCGGTCGAGTTATCTATAACTTGGCACAGAAACTGCATTCCCAAACCTCGAAACACTTTTTAACCCAACCTACCCTAGCAGGAGAACTTGATGGCCAAGACCGTCGCAGACGTAATCAAAATGGTGAAAGAGAACGAAGTTAAATTCGTGGACTTCCGTTTCACCGACACCCGTGGCAAGTGGCAGCACATCACTGCGCCCGTGTCGCAGTTTGACGAAAGCAAGTTCGAAGAAGGTCAAGCGTTTGACGGTTCTTCTATCGCAGGTTGGAAAGGCATTGAAGCCTCTGACATGTTGTTGATGCCTGATCCCAACAGCGCCATCATCGACCCTTTCTTTGAAGAAGTTACCTTGGTCTTGATCTGCGACGTGATCGAACCCACAGACGGCAAAGCCTACGAGCGTGATCCACGTTCGATCGCCAAGCGCGCTGAGTCTTTCCTCAAGCAGTCTGGCATCGGCGATACCGCCTACTTCGGTCCAGAGCCAGAGTTCTTCTTGTTCGACGAAGTGCGTTGGAGCACGGAGCCGAACAACACGTTCTACGCCATCAACGAATACGAAGCCCCTTGGAACAGCGGCGAGAAAATCGAAGGTGGCAACCGTGGTCACCGTAACCGCGTCAAAGGCGGCTATTTCCCAGTGCCTCCCGTCGACAGCACACACGACATGCGCAGCGAAATGTCGTTGTTGCTCGAGTCCGTGGGTATCCCTGTCGAAGTGCACCACCACGAAGTGGCTGGCGCGGGTCAATGTGAAATCGGTACACGCTTCTCAACCTTGGTTGAGCGTGCTGACTGGACATTGCTGCAAAAGTACGTGATCCACAACGTGGCCAACGCTTATGGCAAAACTGCCACATTCATGCCCAAGCCTTACGCTGGCGACAACGGTTCTGGCATGCACGTTCACCAGTCCATCTGGAAAGACGGCAAGAACTTGTTCGCAGGCACTGGCTACGCTGGTTTGTCTGACCTGGCCCTGTACTACATCGGCGGCATCATCAAGCACGCCCGTGCTTTGAACGCCATCACCAACCCAGGTACCAACAGCTACAAGCGTTTGGTGCCTCACTTCGAAGCTCCTGTGAAATTGGCTTACTCGGCCAAGAACCGCTCTGCTTCGATCCGTATCCCTAACGTCGCCAGCGACAAGGGCCGCCGTGTGGAAGCTCGTTTCCCAGATCCATTGTGCAACCCTTACCTCGGCTTCGCAGCCTTGTTGATGGCTGGTTTGGACGGTATCGAGAACAAGATCCACCCAGGCGAAGCAGCGACCAAAGACTTGTACCACCTCCCTCCAGAGGAAGACAAGTTGGTGCCAACCGTGTGTTCTAGCTTGGACCAAGCTTTGGACGCATTGAACGCAGACCGCGCCTTCTTGACCAAAGGCGGCGTGTTCACCGACTCGTGGATCGACTCTTACATCGAATTGAAGATGCAAGAAGTGACCCGCAGCCGCGTGGAAGTGTCTCCTGTCGAATACGACATGTACTACTCGCTGTAATTCGTTACAACGGTAGACACACGAAAAGGACGGCGCGAGCCGTCCTTTTTTGTTTCAATCGTGACTGTTTTTCAATTTGGGCTGACATGACCTGTATTGCATTGCGCCGTTGGTTGCTCAGATGTGTGAGTCTGCGTTTGGGCTTTGTGGTGGCCCTGTGCGCGGTCCAAGTCGCGCTGGCCGAGTCGCCGCGCGTGTTTCGTTGCGGCAATGTGTATACCAATCAACCGATCCCCCATCAAAATTGCAAACCTTTGACGGGTGGCAATGTCACCGTGATTGAAGGCACGCAAGTGCAGACCTCTGTGACACCCACCGCCATCGGCTCAACCGTCGCCCCATCGACTACCGCAACCGCAAGCGCCTATAAAGTCGAATCTCAAGCGCAACGCCAGCGCGATGTCCAAGCCAGCGTGCTGTTGCAAACGGAGCTGCAAAAAGCCCAAGCGCGTCATGCCGAACTGCTTCGTTTGTGGAACAACGGTGAGCCTGAGCGTCAGGCCGATGAACAGCGACAACCCCAAAAATACCAAGAGCGTGTGACCCAGTTGCGCATCGCCTTGCAACGCAGCGAAGCCGATGTGGCTGGTCTGCAGCGTGAACTGGCGCGCTTGCCTGTTACCCCAGTTGGAACCACCCCACCATGACACCTACTTCACACATGTTTGATCTGCTCGCCACCCTCGTCGCCATTGTGCGAATTGATGGCGTGGTGGTGTTCGCCAACGCCGCACTCGAAGACGTGATGGGGCTGTCACGTCGCAACATCGAAGGCACGCCGCTGTCGTCTTACTTCACCGAAACACAGGCCTTAGAGAACGCATTGCAGGGCGCGCAAACCAACGCCTTTGCCGCCTTGCGTTACGACGCGCATTTGCGCCGTCCGAACCAAGACCCACTGCCCGTGCACGTCATCGTGGCGCCCAGTGATCGTGCCGATGAAGTGCTCGTGGAGTTGTTGCCTTTGGAGCAACAAACTCGCCAAGACCGTGAAGAACGCCTGATCGACCAAGCCCAAGCCAACAAAGAGCTGATTCGCAACCTCGCCCACGAAATCAAAAATCCTTTGGGCGGCATTCGTGGCGCGGCGCAGTTGCTGCAAATGGAAGTCGAAAGCCGCGATTTGATTGAATACACCCAAGTCATCATTCACGAAGCCGACCGCTTGCAGGTGTTGGTCGACCGTTTGCTGGCACCGCACCGTCGCCCGCACGTGGTGGGTGATGTCAACATCCACGAGGTGTGCGAGCGTGTGCGCAGTTTGATCTTGGCCGAGTTCCCCAAAGGCTTGCGGGTGGTTCGCGACTATGACACGTCCATCCCCGAGTTGCGTGGGGACCGCGAACAGCTGATTCAAGCGGTGCTCAACATCGTTCACAACGCAGCCCAAGCCTTGGTGGAGCGTGTTGCCACCGGCGATGCTGAGATCGTTTTGCGCACCCGCATCAACCGACAAGTCACTTTCAGCAAACAACGCTACCGGTTGGCACTGGAATTGCATGTGATAGACAACGGGCCCGGCATTCCGGAAGAAATCAAGGACAGGTTGTTCTTTCCCTTGGTTTCTGGACGAGATGGCGGATCAGGCTTGGGGCTGAATTTGGCACAAACTTTTGTGCAACAGCACCACGGTCTGATTGAGTGCGACAGCGTGGTGGGACGTACAGATTTCAAAATCTTGATCCCGCTACCCTGAACGCCAGACCCACGGCCCATTGATGAATTTTGAGAAAGTAGCGCTGACATGAAACCGATTTGGATTGTGGATGACGACCAGTCAATTCGCTTCGTGCTGGAGAAGGCGCTGCTGCGCGAGAACATGCCCACGCGCAGCTTCACCAACCCACGCGAAGTGTTGCAAGCACTCGATGCTGCAGGGCCCGACGAAGGCCCGCAAGTCTTGGTCAGCGACATCCGCATGCCGGGCGGGTCGGGGCTAGATTTGTTGGGCAAAGTCAAAGAGCGTTTGCCTGCTTTGCCCGTCATCATCATGACGGCGTTTTCAGACTTAGACAGTGCTGTTTCTGCCTTTCAAGGCGGTGCCTTTGAGTATTTGCCCAAGCCCTTTGACCTGCCCAAAGCCGTGGAGTTGATCCGCCGTGCGGTGGACGAAAGTCAACGCGAGCAAGCCCAAATTGAGTTGCAAGACGCCACCCCTGAAATGCTGGGCCAAGCGCCCGCGATGCAAGATGTGTTTCGCGCCATTGGCCGATTGAGCCAGAGCAATGTCACGGTGATGATCACGGGCGAAAGCGGCTCCGGCAAAGAACTGGTTGCCCGTGCCCTGCACAAGCACTCGCCACGCGGCGATGCGGGCAACAAAGGTCCGTTTGTCGCTATCAACACGGCAGCCATTCCGAAAGATTTGCTGGAAAGCGAATTGTTTGGGCACGAACGTGGTGCATTCACCGGCGCCCAAACCACACGCCGTGGCCGCTTCGAACAAGCCGAAGGCGGCACCTTGTTTTTGGATGAAATCGGCGACATGCCGTTTGACTTGCAAACCCGTTTGTTGCGCGTTTTGAGCGATGGCAATTACTACCGTGTCGGCGGCCACAGCGCCATCAAAGCCAATGTACGTGTGATTGCCGCGACCCATCAAGATTTGGAAAAACGCGTCAAAGATGGCGTGTTTCGTGAAGATTTGTTTCACCGCCTGAACGTCATTCGCTTGCGATTGCCCGCTTTGCGTGAGCGCCGTGAAGACATCCCAGCGCTGACGCGCCACTTTTTGCAGCAGAGTGCACAACAATTGGGCGTGGAGTCCAAACGTATCTCCGATTTGGCGCAGAACGTGTTGAACCAGTTCAACTTTCCCGGCAACGTGCGTCAGTTAGAGAACATTTGCCACTGGTTGACCGTGATGGCGCCCGCGCAGGTGATCGAGCCCAAAGATTTGCCGCCTGAAGTGCAAGGTGAGGGGGTTGACGTCGCGGTGCATGTGGGACAGGACACGGCAGCGGTCGCGATGAGCCACAACAGTCCCGCAACAGCCGAGTTGCCCAAGCCTTTGGCGCCTGTTTCAAGTGCATCGGACAGCGGATCTACCGCCCCTGTGGTGTTGAACATGCCGGGTGCCGATTGGGAGCAAGGCTTGGAAGCTGAAGCCATGAGCTTGCTCGTGGCAGGGCGTACGGATGTGTGGGATGTGTTGGTGAATCGGTTCGAGGCGCGGTTGATTCAAACTGCGTTGGTGAACACGCGTGGACGTCGTATAGAGGCTGCCCAGAAATTGGGCATTGGCCGCAACACCATCACCCGAAAAATTCAAGAATTAGGTCTCGATGATTGACTAGGTCCTCAAGCGAGTCGCGGCTCGCTTGGGGATTTAGCTGAGTGTCACGATGACCGGCGCGTGGTCGCTGGGACGCTCATTTTTGCGTGGGGCTTTGTCGATCACGCAGGCTTGTACGGCGGGCTTCAGGGCTTCGCTGACCAAGATGTGGTCAATGCGCAGGCCGCGGTTGCGTCGGAAGGCGAACTCGCGGTAATCCCACCAGCTGTAGGTTTTTTCGGGTTGGTCAAACAAACGGTAGGCATCGTGCATGCCCGACGTAATCAGTGCTTGAAAGTGCTCGCGCTCAGCCACGGTGCAATGGATGGTGTCTTTCAAACCAATGGGGTCCCACACATCGCGGTCGTCCACGGTGATGTTGAAGTCGCCCATTAATACGAGTTTGGGGTGTTGTTTGAGCTCTTCGCGGACCCAATCGTTCAAGGCTTCTAGCCAGCGCATTTTGTAAACAAATTTGTCGCTGTCGGGGGCTTGTCCGTTCGGAAAATAGGCACCGATCACGCGCACTCCGTCGACTGTTCCTGCGATAACGCGGGCCATGTCGTCGTCAAAACCGGGGATGTTCTTCACCACCTCCGTGGCGTCGCTGCGCGAGAGCAGGGCCACCCCGTTGTAGGTTTTTTGTCCGAAAAAGGCCACTTTGTAGCCAGCAGCTTCGATGGCTTCTTTGGGGAACTTGTCGTCGGTGGTTTTGGTTTCTTGCAGCACCAAGGCGTCGACAGGGTTGGCTGCGAGCCAGTCGAGCACTTGGGGCAAGCGCACAGTGAGGGAGTTGACGTTCCAGGTGGCGAGTTGCATAGAGGAAGCGCAGGTCATCAAATGTGCATGAAGGCCAACACGCCAACGCTCACGCCCACGGCGCCCGCCCCAAACATGGCGAATTGCAACCAGCGTTTGCGGGTGAGCAAAGCAATGGCGGCCAAGGCAATGGCGACTTGCAGCAAGGTGGTAGCTTGGGCCCAGCGGTGGTGCTGGTGCATTTGTTCGTCAGAGGCGTGGTCCCAGTCGCTGGATTCGGTTTCTAGCGCTTCGGCCTTGGCTTTGATGTCTGCCTTTTCAGCTTTGTAGCGCTTGATTTCTTCCGCGTAGAAGTCTTGCTTGGCGGCGGGGGCTAGGTCGATCGCCAATTCACTCAAGTTTTGCTTGCTGCTTTTGGCTTGGTAGTAGTTCCACTGGTTAGACGCTTCGGTCTTTTTGATGGCCGCATTGTTTTTGTACAAACCCGCGTTGGCTTGGGTCGCACCGCCCATGTAGCCAGAAATGGCCCCAACGGTGGCGATGATGGCGGTGAACATGGCGATTTTGTTGGTGAAGCCATCGCCATGCCCTTGGGCAGCGTGCTCGAGTTCGTGGTCGTGGGGGCCGTGGACGTGGAAGCCGTGATCAGACATTTAAATCTCCTAGGGGGTGTTTGGGTTCGTGCGCGCGAGAGTGACGAAGCTGTAGGCCAAGCCATTGGCTGCGGTGTGTGACTCGCGTGCAGTTTCTTGCCAACTGGCATCAAAGGTGGGCGCGAAGGCATCCCCTTCAAAATGGGCATCAATTTCCGTGATGACTGCGCGTTGGGCCAACGGCAGCGCTTGGGCGTACACCTCGGCACCACCTATCACCCACACCTCGGCTTCGGTGCTGCATACCGCCAAGGCTTGCGCCATGCTATGGGCGACATGTGCACCCGGCGCTTGCCAATCGGTTTGGCGTGTCACAACGATGTTGGTGCGGCCCGGTAATGGCCGAAATTTTGGGGGCAATGATTCCCAAGTTTTACGCCCCATGATGACGGGCTGTCCTAAAGTGGTCTTTTTGAAATGCGCCAAGTCTTCAGGCAAATGCCACGGCAGTGTGTTGTTCAGTCCAATGACGCCCTTGCGTGCGCACGCAAATATCAAGTTCAAACGCATGGATGGCCTTGGGTTTAAACGGCCACAGGCGCTTTGATGGCACCGTGGCATTGGTAGTCGAGGACTTCGAAGTCTTCGTATTCATAGCCAAAGATGGAGTCGGGTTTGCGCTTGATGTTCAGTGTGGGGTAGGCGAAGGGGGCGCGGCTGAGTTGCAGGGCCACTTGTTCGTGGTGATTGCTGTAAATGTGGCAATCACCGCCTGTCCAAATGAAGTCGCCTACATCCAAGTCACATTGCTGGGCCACCATGTGAGTGAGTAAAGCGTAGCTGGCAATGTTGAAGGGTACGCCCAAGAAAATGTCGGCGCTGCGCTGGTACAGCTGGCAGCTTAAGCGGCCGCGTTCGCCTCGGTTTTGGGCGGGAGCGACATAGAACTGGAAAAAAGCATGGCAAGGCATCAGCGCCATTTGGTTGAGTTCGGCCACGTTCCACGCGCTGACGATGATTCGACGCGAGTCGGGGTTGGTTTTGAGCGTTTGGATAACGTCTGCAATTTGGTCGATATGGCCACCATCAGGGGTCGGCCAGCTGCGCCATTGCACGCCGTAGACGGGGCCTAAGTCGCCGTTTTCACGCGCCCATTCGTCCCAAATGCTGACGCCGCGTTCCTTGAGCCAGTTGTTGTTGCTCGAGCCCGTTAAAAACCAGAGCAATTCTTGAATGATCGAGCGGAGGTGAACTTTTTTGGTGGTCACCAGCGGGAATCCCTCATTCAAGTCGAAACGCATTTGGTAGCCAAAGACGCTTTTCGTGCCTGTGCCGGTGCGGTCTGTCTTGGCCACGCCGTGCGTATCGACGTGTTGCATGAAGTCTTCGTATTGGCGGCGAATGGGGCGCATAGGGGGGGTAATCACTGAAAAAAAAGCTGTTTAAGTTTAAGCGCTTTAATTAACTTGAAGTTAATATTAAAGTACTATAAGCTAGTTGGCGTATTGACTGTGAGTGACGCTTATCAGACATTTGAAGTTGCGCAAACAAATCAATCTGCTCCTAATTCTCAACATATTTCAAGCCATGCCTGAAACACAGCCGAATGTTTATGAAACGTGTGACCCCACGTACTTGCAGCAATTACGTGGTCAGGTGGGCATGGACGTTGTTCAGCTGGCACGCATTGCTTGTTTGTCTGTTGCACAAGTCAAGTCTTTGGAGCTGGGAAGCCATGACTTGTTTTACTCCCCAGCGATTAAGCGTCAAGCTTACAAACGGGCATTGATGATTTTGGGTGCGCCGCCGCCAGTTGCGTTCCCTGCGTCTGAAGCAAATGACGTCATGACGTCTGCGGTGCTTGCGCCTGTGAATGAGAGTTTGAACCACATTGCCGATCTGAGCACCCAATCTGTGGACGATTGGAAAGGGCCGGCAAGCGGCGGCGGTTGGGTGATTCGCAAACAGGTCGTGCTGGCGACTTTGGCTTTTCTGGTGACATTAGGCGGTTTGCTGATGGTCTATCCCAGCGAAGGTGATGCCTCAATGGCTTTGGCCTCAGCTGCGTCGCCACTGATGAAGAATGAACCGGTTCGCGCATCGCTTGCCAAGCCAGCGGTGGTTGCTTCCCATGTGACGGTGGCATCTGCGAATTTGGCTGTTGCCTCCGACGTGATGAAAAACGCATCCGACGCAACCGTTGTTGCGACTCGCGCTTTTGGCGCTTGTGCGTTTTCTAGCGATCCCGGTCCTGAAGTATCACCAGCGACGCCCAAAAAAGAGGGTAAATTTGTTTATTTGGTCAGTCCAGCCGACACGACGTTGTGCGTGGTCGATGGCAACAAACAAGCCAACACCGTGCAGCTGAAGGCGGGAGAAGGGCGTAGTGTTTATGGCACATCACCTTGGCAGATATCGGGTACCAGTTTGGCGCAGGTTCAAATTTACTTTCAAGGTTGGCGCGCGAGCTTGCCTGAGGGTGTCGTTCAAAAAATAGTGTTGGTTGAAAAATCGCTCACCCCTTGATTTTTGGCATGATCTAGGCCATGCCTCATTTGTCTTTTCAAGCTTCCTCATTTCTTGGCCATGTCGTCGTCATTGATGACGATGCTTCGATTCGCCGCAGTCTGTCTACGCTGCTGACGCGTGCTGGTTACCACGTGAGCGTGTATGAGAGTGCTGATCTTTTCTTGCAGGCCCCTGAGTTGCCCAAGCCCTGCGTGATTTTGCTGGACATGCGCATGCCCGGCACTTTGGGCGTCGATTTGCAAGCACACCTTCAGCAGATCGCGCCATCGGTGCCGATTGTGTTTGCCAGTGGTGACAGCCGTTCGGAAGAAATCATTCGTGCCATGAAGCAAGGTGCGGTGGAATTTTTGCTCAAACCTTTCACCCCACAGGTTTTGCTAGATACCTTGCAAAGTGCCATGCAGCAGGCGGTGAACACCCACAAACAAGACCACCACGTAGACAAAGTGAAGGCGTTGCTCAAGTGCTTGACGGCCCGCGAGTTTGAAGTGTGCAGCTGGATCGTGCGTGGCTACACCAACCAACACATTGCGGAGTTAGATGGTGGTGCTGCGGCTACTGTGAAGCTGCATCGTGCACGTGTGATGAACAAATTAGGCGTTGAAACGCTACCCGATTTGATCAAGCTGCTCGAAGGCGTTGAGTTGACGTCCGAGCTGTATACCGAAATCAACGCACCACACGACCCGGATTGAGCAAACCCTGTGGGTCTAAGGCCTGCTTGACTTGGCGCATCAGCGTCAGTGCCACGGGGTCTTTGTAATCGG
The DNA here is from genome assembly GCF_031539175.1 of Limnohabitans sp. Taxonomy (GTDB): domain Bacteria; phylum Pseudomonadota; class Gammaproteobacteria; order Burkholderiales; family Burkholderiaceae_C; genus Limnohabitans. Next base: position 81,664 of record NZ_JAVKLQ010000002.1, read on the forward strand.
GCAGCGTGTCCACTTTCAAACTGCCCACGCCATGCTCGGCAGAGATGGAGCCCCCTAAGGCTTTGACGGCGTCGTACACCAGCGTGTTCACGCGGTCTTCTTGGGTTTGCAAGAACAGTTTGTTGTCGCTGCCTTGGGGTGACTGCACGTTGTAGTGCAAATTGCCATCGCCCAAATGGCCAAAATTCACGATGCGAACGCCTTCAATCTCTCGCTTCAGCAGCGCATCGGTATTCGCCACAAAAGAAGGGATGGCAGACACGGGCAGCGAAATATCGTGCTTGATGTTCAAGCCTTCCTCCGCCTGTGCCAAGGTGATGCTTTCGCGGATGTGCCACAAATTGCGGGCTTGCGACAAACTCTCGGCGACGACAGCGTCGGTGACGCAGCCGTCTTCAAAAGCCAGCTCGAGCAAATGCTCAAAACGGCTGCGAGCGTGTTCTTCCGACTCGGTATCTGAGTTTTCCAGCAACACGCAATAGGGCGTGTCTTGCCACAAAGGCACGCGCAGTTGTGGGTAATGTTTGTCGACCAAGCTGAGGGCGAATTGGCCCATCATTTCGAAACCGGTCAGACCGGCGCCTAGGTGTTGATGGGCCAGCCCCAGCAATTTGACGGCGTGTTCGACCGATGGCACAGCCGCCCACGCCGTCAGGCTGACCGCTGGCAGCGGATAAAGCTTCATGGTGGCGGAGGTGATGATACCCAGCGTGCCCTCGCTGCCGATCATCAAATTACGCAGGTCATAGCCCGTGTTGTCTTTGCGCAGGCCACTCAAGGTGTGCATGATGTCGCCTTGGGCGGTGACCACCTCGAGGCCCAAGCACAGCTCACGCGTGTTGCCATAACGCACCACCTGTGTGCCGCCCGCGTTGGTAGCCAAGTTGCCGCCAATGGTGCAACTGCCTTCAGAGCCCAGGCTCAAGGGGAACAAAAAGCCCGCTTGCTCAGCGGCTTGTTGCACGTTTTGCAACACACAACCGGCTTCGACCGTGAGGGTGAGGTTGTCGGCGTCGATGGCGCGCACGGCATTCATGCGCTGCAAACTCAGGAGCACCTGTGTGCCCGATGTATCGGGGATCGAGCCCACCACCAAGCCTGTGTTGCCCCCTTGCGGCACCACGCTCACGCCCGCTTTGGCGCAGGCTTTGACCACCGCGGCGACCTCTTGCGTGTTGCCAGGGCGAACCACGGCCAAGGCTTTGCCACGCACCCGTTTGCGCCAGTCTTGCTCGTAAGAGGACAAATCGCCTTCCGTCAACACATGGGCATCGCCTAATGCGGAGCACAAAGCGATGAGCAAATCAGGGAGGGCGGTGGGGGCAGTGTGAGTCATAAAACCTCGGGATTAGACAGTGGCTGACACGCTAGCGGTGTCCTCTGGCGCTGGGTTGTTTTTGGCGTGGCGAATGCGCAAGCGCACATGCATGGCGCAAGCCACAAACAGCACCACGCAGAGCAGCACTTCAAGCAGGGCGCAATAGTTGCTGGGCGCGGTATCGCCCCAAGCGCGGACCACGCCTTCGGTGAAATACAACCAAATCATCAGGCTGAGCCAACGGTAGGTGTACATGCGGTTTTTCAGCAAGCCAGTCAGGGGGAAGCACAGTGGCAACACTTTGAGCGCCAACAGGGTGCCGCCGGGGCGAAGCGGTGCGAGCCAGAGCTCCCAAGCCAAACCGAGCACGATCAGCCCCAACAAGCTGCCCACGGCCAGCCCTCGGGTGAGCGTGACGTGACGCGGGGTAATTTCTGCAGAGGGTTGGGTATAGGTGTGCATAGACGATGGCATGATTCAGCCCATGATTGTCCCGCAACTGCAAAGCTTCCTTGACCGACTGGCCCGATTCCCTTGGCGTAATACCGCACGCGTGCTGCGCCAGCGCTTTCGTGAGGACCGCTTGGGGCAAACCGCAGGCAGCTTGACCTTCACCACCACCATTGCGCTGGTGCCTTTGTTGGCGGTGACGTTGGCGGTGTTCACGGCATTTCCGATCTTCAGCGACTTTCAAACGGTGTTGCAAAAACGCTTGGTTGAGAGCTTTGTGCCCGACAACATTTCGCGTCAAGTATTGGGCTATTTGAGCCAATTTGCCAGCAAGGCCAGCCGCTTAGGCGTCGCGGGTGTGACCGCGCTGTTTTTGTCTGCCGTCACCTTGGTGTTGACCATCGACCGCACGCTCAATGCGATTTGGCGTGTGCGCAAACGTCGCCCGTTTGCGCAAAGCTTGTTGTTGTACTGGACCGCCATCACGCTGGGGCCGCTGTTGATGGGGGTGAGTTTGGTGCTCATGTCTCAGTTTGTGGCGATTTCTCGGGGCTTTGCACCCGATATGACGGGCAATATGCGCTGGTTGCTGAGTACGCTGGAGTTTTTGTTGTTGGCGTGGAGCGTGAGCGCGATGTATCGCTATGTGCCCTATACCCAAGTGCATTGGCGTCATGCGCTGGTGGGTGGTGTGTGGGTGGCCGCTGCGACTGAAATTGCACGCAAAGTGCTGGCCTACTACTTTGGCCAAATGCCCACCTATTCGGTGGTGTACGGCGCGTTTGCAACGGTGCCGATTTTGTTGGTCTGGATGTATTTGGCGTGGACCATTGTCTTGTTGGGCGCGGTGCTGGTCGCCAATTTACCGAGTTTGTTAGACGGTATTTCTCGCGATGGACGCAGCGTGGGTTGGCGGTTTCAGCTGGCGCTGGAGGTGTTGCAACGCTTGCAACTGGCCCGCAACCGCGACGAGCATGGTGCCAGCCTCAGCACCCTGTGTGCGGACTTGCATTTGGATCCTTTGCAACTCGAAGAAGTGCTGGCCACCTTGGTCCATCTGGATTGGATTGCCCGCTTGAGCGAACAAGTCGATGCCCAACAAACCCACCTCAAAGAAGCCCGCTACGTCATGCTGGCTGACCCGCACCAAACCTTGCTATCGCCCTTGATGGAGCGGTTGCTGTTGGTGCGCAGCCCCGAGTCCGAGGGGCTGTGGATGCGTTGGCAAGATTTACGTTTGCGGGATGTGCTCTGAGGTTTAAACCGTCACGCCCAAAAACGCTGTCAGTGCCTGCAACGTTTCCTCGGGCGACTCGCTCATTTGGTGGTGCCCCATGGGCACATTGACCACGCTGTATGTTTTGCCGCCTGCCTTGGCTTGCTCGATCAATGGCTTCGCCGCTTTGGGCGTGGTCATCTGGTCGGTAGCGCCCAGTAAAAACAGAATGGGGCACGTCACGGCATCCATCGCCGCTAAGCCGTTGGCGTAGCTGTCGCAGGCCACAAAGCCGCGGTGAAACACATTGACCGACGTGTTGCTGGCCAGCACGCGACGGCCCAGCGCCATCGATGCACCGTACACCCATGTGCCGGGGCCCAGCGCTGAGGGCGGCGCGGCCAAGGTCGAGCGCGAAAACACATTCACCATGTGCAGCGCTTTCATGGGCGCGTTGAGCGAGGCGTCAATCAGGGCCGGGGACACCTTCATCGGGAAGGCTGTGCCCACCAATGCCAAGTGGGTGATGCGGTCTTTCAAGCGCGCGGCCGTTTCCAGTGCGATCAACGAGCCCCAGCTGTGGCCCACCAACGCCGCTTTTTCAACGCCCGCAGCGTCGAGCAAGTCTTCGATGAATTGCGAGGCCTCTTCGACTGTCGATGGCGCGTCGCCACCGCTGCGGCAATGGCCGGGCAGATCGACCGCCAAGACGTTGAAGCCATGGTGGGCGAGGTAGCGGCTTTGCAAAATCCACACGCTGTGGTCGTTCAGCACGCCGTGGATGAACACGAGGGTGGGTTTGGTGGCATCAAAGGCTTTGCCACCGGTGTAGGCATAGGCTTCGTAGGGTTGGCCTGTGGACGTTTGAAGGGTGAATTTCATGCGCGTGTCTCCTTAGGCTTGGGGGGCTTGACGCGTGGCTGCATCGCCCGCTTTTTCGGCGGCCTTGAGTGCACGTTTGAGATCGTCGATCAAATCGGCGGGGTCTTCCAAGCCAATGGACAAACGGATGGTGCCAGGGCCAATGCCTGCGCCCGCCAAGGCCTCGTCGCTCATGCGGAAGTGGGTGGTGCTGGCGGGGTGAATGACCAAGCTGCGGCAGTCGCCCACGTTGGCGAGGTGGCTGAACAGTTTCAAGGCTTCGATGAAGGCCACGCCTTGCGCGCGGCTGCCTTTCAAGTCAAAGCTGAAGACCGAACCGGCGCCGCGTGCGCCAAAGCGCAGCAGCTTTTCAGCCAAGGCGTGGCTGGGGTGGCCCTCCATCAGCGGGTGGCCCACGCGACTGACCATCGGATGGCTGGCTAAGAACTGCACCACTTTTTCGGTGTTCGCCATGTGGCGCTCCATGCGCAGGGGCAGGGTTTCGATGCCTTGCAAAATCAGCCATGCGCTGTGCGGGCTCAGGCAGGCGCCAAAGTCGCGCAGGCCCTCGCGGCGGGCGCGCAGCAAGAAGGCGCCGATGGTGCTTTCTTCACTGAACACCATGTTGTGAAAGCCTTCGTAGTGTTGGGTGAGCTCAGGGAATTTGCCGCTCTTTTCCCAATCGAAGCTGCCACCGTCCACCACGATACCGCCAATGACTGTGCCGTGGCCGCTCAAGAACTTGGTGGCCGAGTGGTAAACCAAATCGGCGCCCAACTCGAAAGGTTTGATCAAGTAGGGCGAGGTCAGGGTGGAGTCGACCAGCAGCGGCACACCTGCGTCGTGGGCGATGGCCGAAATGGTCGGAATGTCGAGCACGTCCAAGCCGGGGTTGCCCACGGTTTCGCCAAAGAACAGTTTGGTGTTGGGTCGCACAGCCGCACGCCAACCGTCGATGTCGTCGGGTTTGACAAAGGTGGTTTCAATTCCAAAGCGGCTCAGCGTGTAGTGCAGCAAATTGTGCGAGCCGCCATACAAGGCGGTGCTAGCCACAATGTGTGAGCCTGCGCCCATCAGCGTGGCAATGGTGAGGTGCAAGGCGGCTTGGCCGCTGGCCGTGCTGATCGCGCCAATGCCACCCTCGAGTGCGGCCACGCGTTGCTCCAGCACCGCGTTGGTGGGGTTGCTGATGCGGCTGTACACATGGCCTGCACGCTCCAAGTTGAACAACGCGGCGGCGTGGTCGCTGGACTCAAACACGAATGAGGTGGTCAAGTGAATCGGCACCGCGCGTGCGCCGGTGGTGGGGTCGGGCGCGGCGCCTGCATGCAGGGCGAGCGTGTCAAAACTTGGATCGGTGTAGCCAGGCATGGTTTCCTCGGGGGATTTGTCAGTTTTTGCACAGCCATTGTGGGCTATATTTCAATCCCCACCCGAGGAGATAAACCATGAAAGTCAGCGATATCCTGCGCGTCAAAGGCGGCGGAACTTTGTTCACCATCGACCCGATGGAGCCCCTAGCCAGTGCGGTGGCCACCATGGCCGAGAAAGACATGGGTTCGCTTTTGGTGATGGAGCACGGTGACTTGGTCGGTTTGCTGACCTTCCGCGAAGTGATTCAGGCTTTGCACCGCCGTGGCGGCGTCATTGGTGACTCCACCGTGCGCAGCGCGATGGACGACCACCCCTTGACGTGCTCTCCCGACACCGAACTCGACGAAGTGCGCCGCATGATGCTTGAGAGCCACGCCCGCTACATGCCCGTCATTGGTAACCGCCAATTGCAGGGCGTGATCAGTTTTTACGACGTGGCCAAGTCGGTGGTGGACAGCCAAAACTTCGAAAACCAAATGCTCAAGGCCTACATCAAAGACTGGCCAAGCGGGACAGAAGAAGAGAAAGCCTGAGTCGGGCGAAAGAACGACGCGCCGCTCAGGGATAATCTCACCCCATGAGCGGCAATACCTTCGGAACCCTTTTCACCGTCACCAACTTTGGTGAATCCCACGGCCCAGCCATTGGCTGCGTGATTGACGGCTGCCCTCCGGGCATGTCGCTGTGCGAGGCTGACATTCAGGTCGAACTTGATCGCCGTCGCCCCGGCACCAGCCGACACGTGACGCAACGCAACGAACCCGATCAAGTGCAAATCTTGTCGGGCGTGTACGAGGGCAAAACCACCGGTACCCCGATAGCGCTGCTCATCCAAAACACCGACCAGCGCAGCAAAGATTACGGCAACATTTTGCAAACGTTCCGCCCCGGTCATGCGGACTACACCTATTTTCAAAAATTCGGCATCCGCGATCCACGCGGTGGTGGCCGCTCTTCCGCTCGTTTGACCGCGCCCACAGTGGCTGCTGGCGCTGTGGCGAAGAAGTGGCTGAAAGAAAAGTTCGGCACCACGTTCTACGGTTGCATGACGCAGCTCGGCGAAATGCCCATTCCCTTTGAGAGCTGGGACCATGTGGGCCACAACCCGTTCTACGCCCCTTGCGCCGATGTGCAAGCGTTTGAAGATTACATGGACAGCCTGCGCAAAGCGGGCGACTCGTGTGGTGCGCGCATTCGCGTGGTTGCTTCGGGCATGCCTGTGGGATTGGGTCAGCCTTTGTACGACAAGCTCGACGCCGACATTGCCTACGCGATGATGGGCCTGAATGCGGTCAAAGGCGTGGAGATTGGTGCGGGTTTTGCCAGCGTGGCCCAGCGTGGCACCACGCACGGGGACTCGTTGACCGCACAAGGCTTTCTGACCAACAACGCCGGCGGCGTGTTGGGCGGTATCAGCACCGGTCAAGATTTGGAGGTGAGCATTGCCATCAAGCCCACCAGCTCGATCTTGAGCCCCCGTGAGTCAATTGACCAAAACAGCCAACCCACGGAGGTGGTGACCAAGGGCCGTCACGACCCTTGCGTGGGCATTCGTGCAACGCCCATTGCCGAAGCTTTGCTGGCTTTGGTGGTGATGGACCACGCCTTGCGTCACCGTGCCCAATGCGGCGATGTGCAGGTGGCGATGCCTGCTATTCCTGGCCATGTTGGCGCCTAACCACGGTCCGTTTTGAGCACTTCTGCCTCTCAAGCGCGTTCTAGCAACGCGCTTTCTCGTTTTCAGCTTTTCCCTTTCGCTGCGCTGTCTGCCAGCTACTTTGCGCACATCGGGTTTTTCAACCCGTATCTGCCGCTTTGGCTCAAAGAGCTGGGTTTTTCCATCACGGTCATTGGTTTGCTCACGGCGGTGCAGGCCGCCACCCGTGTGTTAGCGCCTTATGGCTGGGGCTGGCTGAGCGACCACACGGGGGAGCGTGTGAAGTTGCTGCGCTTTTGTGCAGGGGCGGCGCTGCTGTGTTCGTGTGGCCTGTTGGTCAAGGGGGGCGTGGGCTGGTTGGCTTTTGTGTTGTTGCTGATGTTTGTTCACACCAGCGCCATGATGCCCATGAGCGAAGCGGCTTTGGCCCATTTGGTCAGCAGTGGCGAGGGCTTTGACGCACGTCGCTACGGGCGCGTTCGGCTGTGGGGCTCCCTTGGTTTTTTGGTCACCGTGTTTGTCGCGGGCGCTTGGTTTGAGCGTGTGGGCATGCAGAGTTTTCCCCTTTGGGCGGTGGGCTCATTGTTGTTGCTCAATGCGAGCGTGTGGTGGCTGCCCAATCACCGCGAAGCTATGCATCAGGATGAGGCACGTCCACCGGTCTGGGATGTTTTGTTGCAGCCCAAGGTGCAGTGGTTTTTTGCCACCGTGTTTTTCCATGTGTTGTCGCACATTGGTATTTACGTGTTTTTCTCGCTGTACCTGGATGAATTGGGTTATAGCAAAACCATGATTGGCGTGCTCTGGGCCGTGTCCGTGGCGGCAGAGATTGTGTGGTTCTTTACCCAAAGCCGTTGGTTGCCGCGGCTGAGTTTGTCGACATGGCTTTTGGTCTGCGCTGCAGCCATGGTGTTGCGCATGGGGTTGACGACTTGGGCGGCGGGTTGGTTGCTGGCTTTGTTGTTGGCGCAAGTTCTGCACGCGTTGACCTTTGCCACTCAGCACACCGTGTGCATTGCCTTGTTGTCGCACCATTTCCCAGGGCGTTTGCGCGGTAGGGGCCAAGCGCTGTATGCCTCTATTGGGTACGGCGTGCCTGGGGTGTTGGGCGCGCTGGGTGGCGGTGCGCTCAGTGATGCGTTTGGGCTGTCAGCGGTTTATGGCCTGTCCATCGTGACGTCTGTGCTGGCTTGTTTGTGTGCTTGGCGGTGCATGCGTTTGAATGCGCGTGGTTGAGCGACAGGACGTCTGTGATTTCCCCGCCGTTAATGTTCTTTTTGGGTACCTAGGGTTCTCCCTAGACGTTAATTCAGAGTCTGTGTTTAAAATAAACATCAGCATACTGAATATATCCATACTTTTCAAAAGGTAGACCATGAGTGAGAACACACAAAACCTGCCGGTGTTGATTGCCGGCGGCGGTATTGGCGGCTTGGCTGCAGCGTTGGCGCTGACGCGTCAGGGCTTTCACGTCAAGGTGTTGGAGCAGGCGCCGGAGATTGGTGAAATTGGCGCAGGCATTCAACTGGGCCCCAATGCGTTTCACGCATTTGACGCTTTGGGCGTGGGCGAGAAGGCCCGCAGCCGCGCGGTCTACACCGATTACATGGTGATGCACGATGCAATTGACGAGTACCAAGTGGGCAAGATTCCCACGGGCGAGGCATTCATCAAGCGCTTTGGCAACCCTTATGCGGTGATTCACCGTGTGGATGTGCACAAGTCGTTGCTCGAAGGAGCGCAAGAAACAGGCAAGGTCGAATTTGTCACATCCACCCGCGTGGCGCAGATTGAGCAAACCGACACCACCGTCACCGTGACCGACCAGCACGGCAACACCCACCAAGGCATCGCCTTGATTGGCGCGGATGGCGTGAAGTCGGTGGTGCGTGCCAAGTACGTGAACGACCCTGCGCGCATCACAGGCCATGTGGTGTACCGAGCCGTGGTCGAGAAAAAAGATTTTCCAGAAAACCTGCAATGGAACGCGGCCAGTATTTGGGTCGGCCCCAATTGCCACTTGGTGCATTACCCCTTGCGTGGCGGTGAGCAATACAACGTGGTGGTTACCTTCCACAGCCGCCAGCAAGAAGAGTGGGGCGTGACGGACGGCAGCAAAGAAGAAGTGCAAAGCTACTTTCAAGGCATTTGCCCCAAGGCACGTCAGCTCATTGATTTGCCCAAAACATGGAAACGCTGGGCCACCGCTGACCGCGAGCCGATTGGTCAGTGGTCGTTTGGTCGCGCCACCTTGTTGGGCGACGCCGCTCACCCCACCACGCAATACATGGCGCAAGGCGCTTGCATGGCCATTGAAGACGCAGTCACCTTGGGCGAAGCGCTGCGCGTGACGAACAACGATTTTGTCAAAGCGTTCGATTTGTACCAACGCGCCCGCGTGTCGCGCACTGCGCGCATCGTGTTGTCGGGCCGTGAGATGGGCCGCCTGTACCATGCCAAAGGTGTGGAGCGTTTGGTGCGCAACGACTTGTGGCGCGGCCGCAGTCCAGAGCGTTTTTACGATGCGATGGAATGGCTCTACGGTTGGAATGTCAGCAATTGCTTGTCAGCGGCAGGCCATTAAACAAAGGAGACCCCATGCAAGAACTCGGACGACTCGAAGACCTGCCCAAAGACTATGTGCAGGACCTGCGCAACCTGAACCTGGTGCCCCTGTGGCCCAGCCTGCGCGGCGTGCTGCCCCCCAAGGTGCCCACGCGCCAAACCCAACCCACCTGCTGGGCTTACAAAGACATCAAGCCCCTGCTGCTCAAAGCGGGCGAGCTGACCCCGATTGAAAAAGCCGAGCGCCGCGTGCTGGTGTTGGCCAACCCCGGGCATGGCCTCGAAAAAATGCAGGCCAGCGCGGCCATGTATTTGGGCATGCAACTGCTCATGCCCGGCGAGTGGGCGCCCAGCCACCGCCACACCCCCAACGCCGTGCGCATGGTGGTCGAGGGCGAAGGTGCCTGGACCACGGTGGACGGCGAAAAATGCCCCATGAGCCGCGGCGATTTGATCCTCACGCCCACCGGTCTGTGGCACGAGCATGGCCACGACGGGACCGAACCCGTCATCTGGCTGGATGTACTGGACTTGCCGCTGGTCTATTACATGGAGGCCAGCTACCACATCAACGGCGACCGCCAGACCGTGGTGCCCGGTCAGGGCGACAAGCAATACGCCCGTGGCGGCGTGGTGCCCAGCCATGTGTTCGAGCGTAGCAAGAAGGCTTACCCCATGCTGCGCTACGCTTGGAAAGACGCCAAAGCCGCGCTCGAATCGCTGGCGGCTGACAACGCAGCTTTGGAGCAAGTGCAAGTCACTTACACCAACCCCGAAACCGGTGGCGATGCAGAAAACATTTTGGGCTTTTACGCCCTGATGTTGCGCCCCGGCCAGACGCTGCGCTTGCCTGCACGCTCGCCCGCGCAGGTGTTCCATGTCATCGAAGGCGCTGTGCAAGCGAACATCGTGGCCAGCACCTTCACGCTGGCCGAGGCCGACACCTGTTGCGCGCCGGGCTACGAGGTCGTGACGCTGACCAACCTGAACGCCAGCCAGCCCGCCTTCGTATTCATCGCTGACGAATCGCCACTGCACCGCAAGCTGGGTGTGTACGAGAACCGCGGCTGATTTTTTTGACCTTGTTTCTTTCACGCAGTGGCCCCAAGGCCTCTGCGTGAACCTGTTTTTGTAATCTGGACCCCCCCATGACTTCTTACCTCTTCACACCTCCCGCCGTTCAGTCCCTTGCCATCCGTGGCAAGACCGAGCGCTTCCCCATCAACCGCATCTTTTGCGTGGGCCGCAACTACCATGCGCACGCCGTTGAAATGGGTCGCCCCGTCGACAAAAGCGTGGAGCAAGCCTTCTATTTCACCAAGTCACCTCAGACGCTGGTGGACAGCGGCGTGGACCATGTTGCCGTGGTGGCCTACCCGCCCCGCACCAGCAACTACCACTTCGAGATGGAACTGGTGCTGGCCATTGGCAAAGAAGGTTTTCGCGTGAGCGAAGACCAAGCCCATGAGCTGGTTTACGGCTATGCCGCAGGCCTGGACATGACCCGCCGCGACCTGCAATTGGTGGCCCGCGACAAAGGTCGCCCTTGGGATACCGGCAAGGACATCGAGCAAGGTTCTGTGTGCACAGAGATCGTGCCCATGCCTGGCGTGGTGATTGAGCACGGCACCATTGCTCTCGAGGTCAACGGTGCCACCAAACAGTCGTCCGATGTAGACAAGCTGATCTGGAACATCCGCGAAATCATCGCTGACCTGTCGACTTACTACCACCTGCAGCCGGGTGACCTGATCTACACCGGCACACCTGAAGGCGTGGGCGCCGTGTTGCCCGGCGACAAAATCACCGGCCGTGTGGAAGGCGTGGCTGAAGTGGCCTTGACCATCGGCGCTGCGGAGTGATACGACCATGAAGCTCTACAACTTTTTCCGCAGCGGTACCTCGCACCGTTTGCGCATCGCGCTCAACCTCAAAGGGCTGAGCACCGACTACATCGCCGTTGATTTGCGTGTGGAAGAGCATTTGAAAGAAGCCTTCAAATCGTTGAACCCGCAAGGCTTGGTGCCTGCCTTGGAGGTGAGCGATCAGCAAGTGCTGATTCAGTCACCCGCCATCATCGAATGGCTGGAAGAGAAGTACCCCACGCCCGCACTTTTGCCTGCAGGGGCGGACGAGCGCGCCCATGTGCGCGCTTTGGCCGCCATCGTCGGCTGCGACATTCACCCGATCAACAACCGTCGCATTTTGGAAACTCTGCGCAAGCAGTTCGGCGCCAACGAAGACGCCATCAACGCATGGTGCGCCACCTGGATCACCGACGGCTTCAATGCCATCGAAGCCTTGTTGGCCGCAGACACCCGACGCGGAGCCTTTTGCTTTGGCAACACGCCCACCTTGGCCGACGTGTACTTGATTCCCCAAATCGAGAGCTCGCGCCGCTTCAAGGTCGACCTGAGCCAATGGCCCTGCATCGCGGCTGTAGAGGCCGCGTGCATGCAACTGGAAGCCTTCCAAAAAGCTGCGCCTATGCAGCAACCCGACGCGGCTTGATCGCTGCAGCAGGCAAGGCTGACGCGATTTTTCTACGTTTCTTCCCCCCGACTTTCACCTAACTTTTGAAAGGCGGATTCAAGGACGAAGTGCAACAAAGATGAACTGGTTATAGGTGGCTGAGGATGCGAGAGCATCATGGCCGCTTTAACCGCCAAATCGAAATTGCCCAATGTACAAGCACCTCAGCCGAGAAGAACGATACCAA
>NZ_JAVKLQ010000003.1:0-30973 GCF_031539175.1 Limnohabitans sp.
AAACCGTGACGGATGAGGAATTGACTATGATTGAAAACCGATTGAATCATCGCCCCAGAAAGCGACTAGGATTCAAGACACCTCACGAGGTATTCCATGCCTCGTTAAAGCGTGTTGCACTTCGTCCTTGAATCCGCCATCAAAGAAACATGGTCAGTTCCTAAGTTAGAGAACACATGATCCACCCCAAGGTCTGTCAACCCCTTCCAAAAATAATGTGAGGTTGTGTCAGTCGTGTGAGGAGGCATAAGGGGACGCTCGCTATTTATTCGTTAGCATGCTAGCAATCATTCCCACCTCTCGTCAGCTAGGGGATTCCCTAGACGAGCGACCACCATCGTCCAACACAATCATTTCATGACACACCGCAAAATTCTGATTGCCGGCGGCGGCATTGGTGGCTTGGCCACAGCGCTGACCTTGTTACAAAACAACATCGATGTCGACGTCTACGAACAAGCCAGCGAATTGCGCGAAGTGGGTGCGGGCATCCAAATCAGCCCGAACGGCAACCGCGTGTTGGACCACATGGGTGTACTCGAACGTTTGAAAACGCTGTCAAGTCCCACCCAAGGCAAAGAAATCCGACTCTGGAACACCAGTCAAACATGGCCCCTGTTTGACCTTGGCAAAGCCGCCATCGACAAATACGGCTATCCCTACATGACGGTCTTTCGCCCGCATTTGTTAGAGGTGCTGGCAGATGCGGTGCAAGCGCTCAAACCCGATGCCATCCATTTGAATGCACGCTGCAAAGGGTTTTCCCAATCGGACTCAGGCGCCACACTGCAATTTGAAGACGGCACCTCGGTCACGGGCGATGCGCTGGTTGGCGCCGATGGCTTGCACTCCAAAATTCGGGCCACCTTATTTGGCGCCGCACTCCCTGATTTTTCAGGCATGGTGTCTTGGCGCGCCTTAATTCCTATGCATGTGCTGCCCGAACATTTGGCACGCCCCGTCGCCACCAACTGGGTCGGCCCCGGTGGACATGTGGTGCATTACCCGCTGCACGCTGGCAAAGTCATGAACTTTGTCGGCACACTCGAGGGCAACACATGGTCAGGTCCCCCATGGAACAGCCCTGACAGCGTAGAGGCTGCCTTGACCGCCTTTGAAGGCTGGCACGAAGATGTCCAAACCATGATTCGACATGCCCCCTCGTTTTTGAAATGGGCCTTGTGTGGTCGCCCTTTCTTGGAACACTGGTCGCAAGGACGCGTCACCTTGATGGGTGATGCCTGCCATCCCACCTTGCCATTTTTGGCCCAAGGTGCCGTCTTCACTTTAGAAGATGCCATCGTCTTGCAACGCTGCATTCGCCAAGATGCGCACGATTTGCCACAGGCCTTCCAACGTTACGAAGCCGCTCGCATGGCGCGCGCCTACCGGATGGTGCGCGGCGCGAGCGACAACACCTCGCGCTTTCACAACCCTGCCCTCGCCGATTCCCAACAAGGCGTGGCCTTCATCGAACGTGAGTGGCAACAAACCGCCATCGGCAGCCGCTACGACTGGATTTTCAATTACGACGCCATCACCACTGAGATATAGGAGTCCTCATGCCGATCACGCCACGCACCATGCGAGAAATATTGGCACGCACGCCCGTGATGCCTATCTTGACCATTCATGACGCCAGCACAGCGGGTGACTTGGCACAAGCCTTGGTCAAAGGCGGCATCCATGTGTTTGAAGTAGTGATGCGAACGCCACAAGCCGTCGCTGCGGTCAAAGCCATGCGCGAAGCCACACCGGAGGCAGACATCGGCATGGGCACCTTGATGACGCCAGAAGACGTGATTCGCGCCCACCATGCAGGCGCCCAATTTGGGGTGTCGCCAGGACTCACGCCCGAGCTCGCACAAGCCATTCAAGCGCATCGAATGGCATTTTTACCGGGCGTTGCAACGGCCAGTGAAGTCATGCAGGCACGCGCATTTGGGCTGAAAGAGCTCAAGTACTTTCCAGCCCAAGGCCCTATAGGTGCTGCTTGGCTCAAAGACATGAGCCAAGTCTTTCCCGACGTTATTTTTTGCCCTACAGGAGGCATTCGTCCGCCACATATTCCAGACTATTTGGCGCTGCCCAACTGCAGCACGGTGGGCGGCTCTTGGATCGTGCCACCGGCGCTCTTGAACGATCGCGACTGGGCTGGCATCACCGCCTTGGCACAACAAGCCCGTCGCTTCCAAGTCTCTTGAAGGAGAAGGCAGATGGCACCTCCCAAACGCATGGTTGCTCTGGGTGCCATTTGCACCACGGCCATTTTTCAAGTTCAGCACATTCTCAGTGCCCCTGCAAAAATTTTGGCCAGCAACCGTTGTACCGTCGTCGATGGGATGGCCATTTCAGCCGCCTGTGCATTTCAAAAGCTCGGCGGCCAAGCCACGGTTTGGGCGCGTGTAGGCGATGACCCCGAAGCACAAGCCATGCGACAAGCCCTCGCGGCCGAAGGCATAGACCCAAACGGGCTGTTCACTGTCAAGGGCACCCAGTCATCGCATGCCTGCGTGATCGTGGACGCACAAGGGCAACGCCTGGTCGTGCCATTTCATGACCCACAAGTGGACACCTCAGCGGGTTGGCTGCCGTTAGAAGACTTGTCCAACGTCGACCTGCTGCATTGCGATGTGCGCTGGCCTGAAGGCGCAGAAACCGCGCTACGTGCTGCGCAGGCACAAGGCGTTCTCACCATGGTGGACGGCGATGTTGCACCACAAGAGGTGCTGCAACGTTTGATGCCACTGGCAGATTACGCCGTGTTTTCCGATGCCGGCCTGTTGGCCTATACCGGCCTCCACAACGTCCAAGAGGCGTTACGCACCGTCGCACAGCAACACAGTCGCCACGTGGGTGCGAGCTGCGGCGAAGACGGGTATTACTGGATTGAAAACGGTCAAATCGCGCATGTGCCAGCACCTCGGGTTGACGTGGTGGACACCTTGGCAGCCGGTGATGTGTTTCATGGGGCATTCGCCTTGGCCGTCTTGGAAGGACAAGACATCACCTCGGCAGCCCGCTTCGCATGCACAGCCGCGTCCTTGAAATGCACACGATTCGGGGGACGCCTCGGCTGCCCAAGCCGCGCCGAAGTTCTGCTAGCGCTGGAACAGCCATCGTAATTTTTGACCTGTCAAGAGCCGCCACGGGTATTCCCGATTCCTAAATGTCACACGCATTACCGACGTTTAGGCACACACCGAATTTAAATGCGATCAGGTGCTGCACCACCTGTGCAAGCGCCGCTCACCCCTCGAACACTCCAAGGAGACACGCATGATGATTCGCCGAACCCTGATGAAGTCATTGGTCTGCGCAGCAGCCGCACTGTCGTTGTGCGGCACCGCGATCGCACAAAGCTATCCGAGCCGCCCTCTGACCATGATCGTGCCTTGGGGTGCGGGAGGCGGCACAGACGCCACAGCGCGCATCGTCGCGGCACTGCTTGAAAAAGAAATGGGGCAACCTGTGAACGTGGTCAACCGCACGGGCGGCAACGGCGTGGTGGGGCACTCTGCGATTGCCACCGCCCCCGCCGACGGCTACACCATCGGCATGATCACGGTCGAAATTTCCATGATGCACTGGGCCGGTCTGACGCAACTCTCGCCTGCGGACTACACACCTCTCGCGCTGCTCAACATCGATCCGGCAGCGGTCACGGTGCGCGCTGATGCGCCTTACAAAGACTTGGGCGATTTGGTCACGGCCATCAAAGCCAACCCAGGTAAGTTCAAAGCGTCAGGAACGGGTCAAGGCGGCATTTGGCACTTGGCTTTGGCCGGCATGCTCAACGATATGAAAATCGCCACGACGGCTGTCCCTTGGGTTCCCTCCAACGGCGCAGCGCCTGCCATGAACGATTTGGCTGCTGGCGGTATCGAGTTTGTCACCTGCTCACTCCCTGAATCACGTGCACTGATCGATGCCGGCAAAGCACGGCCTTTGGCCTTGATGGCCGCTCAGCCCTCCGCCCTGTATCCCAACGTGCCTATTTTGAAATCGGCCGCTGGCAGTAACTGGGCCATTGGTGCATGGCGCGGACTGGCAGCACCGAAAGGCATGCCCGCAGACATCCAAGCCAAATTGGGCGCGGCTCTCAAAAAGATTTATGACGGCCAAGAATTCCAAGGCTTCATGCAGCAACGCGGCTTCGGAACGATTTATGCCGACAGCAAGGGCTTTGAGCAATTCATGGCCAAAGGCAACGCCGACATGGGCGTGGTGATGAAGTCATTGGGCTTGGCAAAGTAAGTCACATATGAAATTCAACGACACGATCATGGGTGCGGCGCTGCTGGCTTTGGCGCTGTCCATTTTGCAAACTGTTCAACACTATCCCGTCATTCCAGGGCAAAACATTGGGCCTGGGGCCTTCCCTGGTTTGCTGGCGGTGTTGCTCGCCGTCTGTTCGGTGCTCTTGATCATCAAGGGCCTCAGAGCCAAGTCACACCAAGCGTGGATTGAGGTGGGTGGATGGGTGAAATCTTGGTTTCATTTGCGAAACTTTGTCATCACCGTTTCTTGCCTGCTGTTTTATATCTACTTCTCAGATCGATTGGGCTTCTTGATCACCGCAACCGCCATCGTGTCGTTGATGTTTTGGGCTTTAGAGGTTCGCCCAAAATTGATATTGCCCATTGCCATCACGGTCGCCTTGGTCATTCACACGATCTTTTACAAGGGACTTCGCGTTCCTTTGCCTTGGGGCATCTTGACCCCATTCCAATGGTAAACAAGGACGCCCCATGACCACTGCTGTGCTACTTCAAGCCTTTTGGCTGGTGTTTGACCCTTACGTTTTATTGGTGATCTTGTGCTCGGCCATGTTTGGTCTGTTTGTCGGATGCATTCCCGGCTTGAGCGCCACGATGGCCACGGCACTCTTGGTGCCGATCACCTTCTTCATGCCACCCGTTCCCGCGATTGCAGCCATCGTGACCGCAACAGCCATGGCTATTTTTTCAGGTGATATCCCGGGGGCGTTGCTTCGCATACCGGGCACGCCTGCGTCAGCGGCCTACACCGATGAGGCGTATCAAATGACCCTCAAAGGCCAAGCCGAAATAGCGTTGGGCGCGGGCTTGGTGTTCTCGGCCATCGGTGGCTTGTTTGGCACCTTGGTCATGGTGATGTTTTCGCCAGGCTTGGCGGAGATTGCCTTGAAGTTCTCCTCCTTCGAGTACTTTTGGCTGGTTGTTTTAGGACTGGCAGGTGCTGTGTTTATTGGCAACACCAGTGTTTTGAAAGCCTGCATTTCTTTGTTGTTGGGTTTGCTGATTGCATGCATCGGGTTAGAAAACCCTGCGGCTCTCCCCCGCTTCACATTTGGCATGAACGAGCTCATGAGTGGGGTGGAGCTGATTCCGATGATGGTGGGCATGTTCGCCGTGTCGGAATTGCTGCGCTACATCACCAACACCGATCCAACGCCCATCATCGCGACTGAAAAAATTGGCAATATCTTTTCAGGCATGTGGGACTTGCTGAAAAAATACCGCTGGCCTCTGGTGCGCGGCAGTGCCTTGGGCACCATCATTGGCATTCAACCGGGGTCGGGGGCCGACATGGCGTCTTGGTTGAGTTATGCCATGAGCAAAAAGTTCTCTAAAGAACCTGAAAAATTTGGCACAGGCCACGTCGAGGGCATTGTGGAGTCTGGTGCAGCCAACAACTCATCGCTCGCAGGCGCTTGGATTCCAGCCATCGTATTTGGCATCCCTGGCGACTCCATCACCGCCATTGCGATTGGGGTTTTGTATTTGAAAAACATGAACCCAGGCCCGATGATTTTTGTGAACAACCCCGAAAACATTTACGCTATTTTCTTGGTCTTCATTTTGGCCAACATCATCATGGTGCCGCTGGGTTGGCTCACCGTTCGCATCGCCACCAAGATCTTGAAAGTGCCGCGCAACATCTTGATGCCCATCATCTTGTTGTTCTGCATCGTGGGTTCGTTCTCGATCAACAACTCGGTCTGGGGTGTCACCTTGATTTTGTTTTTTGGCTTGGTGTCATTCCTTCTGGAAGAAAACGGGTTCCCCGTGGCGCCGGCGATCTTGGGCGTCGTGCTGGGCACCATGATGGAAGAAAACTTTGTCACCTCCATGATCAAGTCTGATGGCGATCCGATGGTGTTCTTCACCCGCCCCATCGCCATGTGGTTGGCCGCAAGCACCTTCGTGATTTTGTTGTGGCCTGTGGGAACGTGGTTGTTTCAAAAAATGCGTACCCCGAAACTGGCATGACCTCACAAAACCCCCTACTGAACGCCCCCATCTTTCCAACCATTTGGAAACTCAGCCTACCGAACATGATCGCCATGGTGGCGACGGCCTTGGTCAGCATTGCAGAAACGGCCTACATTGGGCAATTGGGCACGATACAACTGGCTGGCATCGCCTTGGTGTTTCCCATGATCATGCTGCAACAGATGCTCTCTGCTGGGTCGATGGGGGGCGGCATTTCATCGGCCATCAGTCGGGCCATCGGCGCTGGCGATGCCCACAAGGCCAACGCCTTGGTGTGGCACGCCACGCTGATCAGTTTGGTCTTGGGGCTGCTGTTCAGTGCCTTGTTCTTGATCTGGGGACGCGACATTTTTGCGCTGGTCGGCGGTAAATCTGAAGCCCTAGAGCAAGCGGTGATTTATGCCGATGTGGCCTTCACGGGGGCCATCAGCATTTGGCTCACCAACGCTTTTGCCTCGGCCATTCGTGGCTCGGGCAATATGAAAACGCCCTCCGTCACCTTGATGTGGGTGGCGGCGGGTCAAGTCGTTTTGGGTGGTGTCTTGGGCTTGGGATGGGGCCCCATTCCAAGGCTGGGCATTGGCGGGGTTGCCGCCGGTCAAGTGATCGCGTTCAGCTTAGGTGCGGTGTCGCTGTACCGTTATCTGCGCTCAGACCAAAGCCGTGTGCGTTTGCAATTTTCTAGCGCCCTGAACCCGCGCTTTTTCAAAGACATTCTCAAAGTGGGGGCTGTCGCCAGCATCTCCTCGCTGCAAACTGTGCTGACGATTTTGATTCTGACGAAAATCGTGTCCGGCTTTGGCGCAGAGGCATTGGCAGGTTATGGCATTGGCACGCGCTTAGAGTTTTTATTGATCCCCATCACATTTGCCATTGGCGTGGCGTGTGTGCCCATGGTCGGCATGGCCTTGGGGGCTGGTCAAGTCACGCGTGCACGGCATGTGGCTTGGATAGGTGCGGGGCTTTCGGCTTTGATCGTGGGCGTGATCGGTGCCGTGGTGGCCTTCTTTCCTGCCGCTTGGTCAAGCCTGTTCACGGTCAACCCTGCGGTACTGGCCAACGCCAACAGCTATTTTTCTTGGGCAGGCCCTTGCTACGGATTTTTTGGCTTTGGCTTGTGCCTTTACTTTGCCTCACAAGGCGCAGGCAAGCTCATGGGCCCCGTGTTAGCTGGCACGCTGCGACTGGCAATGGTCACGGTGGGTGGGGTCATGCTGGTCACACAAGGCGCCCCCGTTCAAGACATGTTCGCCCTCATTGGTTTGGCCATGCTGGTGTACGGCATTGCCACGGGGCTAGGCGTCTACTTGGTGTCTTGGAAAGAAGCCTGACGTTGGCCATTCACCCCCACGCGTCGAACAGGGGACAGCTCAGCCTCCCCTCTCACGCCATACTTCAAGCACCATGAAACTTTACTTCTCCCCCACCTCTCCTTACGTGCGCAAATGCATGGTCACAGCGTTTGAGCTGAATTTGGTCAACCAAATCGAGTTCTTGCCCGCCAGCGCACACCCCGTCAACCGCGATGCCAGCATCGTCGCCAACAACCCCTTGGGCAAAGTGCCCACCCTGTTGACCGACGACGGCCACGCGCTCTATGACAGCCGTGTGATTTGCGAATACCTCAACGCCATTGGCCATGGGAGTTTGTTGCCCGCCAACGGTCCTGAGCGTTGGGAAGCGCAAACACTGCAAGCCTTGGGCGATGGCATCTTGGATGCCGCGCTGTTGGCGCGTTACGAAACCGCCGTACGCCCCGAAGCCCTGCGCTGGCCCGAGTGGGTGGAGGGCAAGCTAGACGCCATTCGCACCTCTTTGGCCTATTTAGAACAGCACTCGGAAGTCTTTGAACGGCCTTTTCACTTGGGCTTGCTGACCATCGGCTGTGCGCTTTGGTATTTGGATTTGCGTTACCCAGACTTGGCGTGGCGTGACCACTACCCCGCCGTGGCGAAGGCCTCTCAATCGCTGATGACACGCACCTCCATGACCCAAACGTGGGCCATGCCATGAAGGCCGTCTGGTACACCCAAACGGGCGATGCTCGCGACGTTTTGGTGTTTGGCGAATTGCCGACGCCTGAGCCCAAAGCGGGCGAAGTGCGGGTCAAGCTGCACACCTCGGGCGTCAACCCGTCTGACGTGAAGTCGCGTAAAGCACGACCTGTGCAAGACCCTGAAATCATTCCGCACAGCGACGGCGCAGGCGTCATTGATGCCGTGGGCGATGGCGTGTCGCCAGCTCGCGTGGGCCAGCGCGTTTGGGTCTGGAATGGACAATGGCAACGGCCTTGGGGCACGGCCTGTGAGTACATCACCGTGCCTGAAGCGCAAGCGGTGCGCTTGCCCGATCACATCGACGACGCCGCCGGTGCCTGCATGGGCATTCCCGGACTGACCGCGATGCAGGCCGTCTTGTTGGCGGGCGATCTGGCGGGTGACTTGCGCGGTAAAACCGTGCTGGTCACAGGAGCCTCATCGGCCGTGGGTCACTACATTGCCCAAATGGCCACACTCGCCGGCGCGCATGTCATTGGCACCGTCGGCTCGGAAGCCAAAGCCTTGCACGCCCAAGCAGCCGGTGTGCGTGATGTCATTTTTTACAAAACAGAGTCCGTCGCACAGCGCATTCAAGCCCTCACCCAAGGGCGAGGTGTGGACTGCATCATCGACATGGACTTCTCCACCACCACCGACTACATCGCCCAAAGCGCACTGAAAGCCCACGGCACGGTGGTCTGCTACGGCTCGAACAACGCGGGCGCCATCCCCGTCACCTTCCGACCTTTGTTGTGGGGCTCGATCACCTTGAAGTTTTTCTTGGTGTACGACCTGCTGCCCAACGACCGTGAACGTTGTGTTGCGCGCGTGACCGACTTGCTGGAGCGCCAGCAATTGCGCCACACCATCGGCCAGCGCTTTAGCTTGGCGCAAACGGTGCAAGCGCACGAATGCGTGGAAGCAGGACAAACCATCGGTCAAGTTGTGATCGACATGGCGTGATTGACATCTCTTAAGCGAAACCCCTCATGGACCTCCAACTCGCGCACAAACACATCCTCATCACCGGCGGAAGCAAAGGCATTGGCTTGGCCTGTGCAGACGTTTTTTTGCAAGAAGGCGCGCGGGTCACCTTGGTCTCGCGTGATCTCAACAATTTGCAAAACGGCAAAGCGCATCTGCTGGCCCGTCATGCGTCTGCACATGTTCACACCATCGCCGCTGATTTGCGTTTGGCCGAGTCTGGCACGTGGGTGTTGGACCAAGCCGAAGAAACGTTGGGCCCTGTTGATGTGCTGGTGAATTCAGCAGGGGCGGCCAAGCGCACGCCTGCTGCAGAACTCACGCCGCAAGATTGGCATGACGCCATGCAAGCCAAATACTTCTCATACATCCACATGATCAACCCAACCATCCAGCGCATGGGCGAGCGCGGTGAGGGCGTGGTGGTGAACGTGATCGGTGCGGGTGGCAAAGTGCCCAGCGCCATCCACATGCCGGGCGGTGCTGCTAATGCGGCCTTGATGCTGGCCACCGCTGGCATGGCCAATGCCTATGCAGGCAAGAACATCCGCGTGAATGCGGTGAACCCAGGCCTGACCACCACCGATCGACTCAAAGAAGGCTTTGCCGCCGACGCCCGTGCCAATGGCATCACCGAAGCGCAAGCCATGGAACGCGCCAATGCACGCATTCCGCTGGGTCGCATGGCCGACCCCATCGAGATCGCCAACGCCGTGGTGTTTTTGGCCTCAGCGCGGGCCAGCTACATCACAGGCATCAGCTTGACCATGGATGGTGGCATGAACCCCATGGTGGTTTAGACGGCTAAGCGGCTCGGTTGTGCTGCTGCCACCACACCAAATGCTCTGAAGAGTCTGCGGGGCCAAGCCCGAGTTGGGTCGCGCGGAAAAAAACGTCCAACGCTTGCGACGTCAACGGCAACGACACCCCCAAGGTTTGTGCGTGTGCCAGCATGGCACGAATGTCTTTGGCCACGGTGTCAACAGGCACGTTGACTGTGTCTGTACGACCATCGATCATGGTTTGTGCGATCAAAGGGCCTCGATTTTTCAACACGTTCGGGCCGCCCGAGGAGTCTGAAAAAATGTCGATCACCCGCTTCGGGTCTAAGCCCAAGGGCTGAATCAAGGACAAGGCCTCGGCCAAGGTCTGCCAATACACCATGAGTGGCAAATTGATGGCCAACTTCATCATCGATCCCGCGCCATGCGGCCCCACATGTTCCACGCGACGGCACATTTGGTCCAACAGCGGTTTGATCTTTTGCACCTCCGCGTCATCGCCGCCGACAAAGGCCATCAACTTGCCCTCTTTCGCAGGTCCAATGCTGCCTCCAACCGGCGACTCGATGTAGACGCCCCCTGCCGCTTGCACGCGCTTGGCCATCTCTTGCTGCTTCAGCGGAGACACCGTGCTCATCTCCAAAAACACCTTGCCCTGCGCAGCGCCTGACAACAAACCATTGGCCGACAAATACACCTCGTCTAGGGCCTGTTCGTCGGTCAACAAACCAATGATGACCTCCGAGCACGCCACCAAGGCTTGCGGCGTGGCGGCCCATGTGGCGCCCAACTTACGGGCGCCCTCCGCGCGGGCTTCGGTGCGGTTCCACACCGCCACCTCATGCCCGAGTGACAACAAACGCCCCGCAATCGCGGTGCCCATCTTTCCCGTTCCAGCGATACCAATTTTCA
Organism: Limnohabitans sp.; assembly: GCF_031539175.1. Classification (GTDB taxonomy): domain Bacteria; phylum Pseudomonadota; class Gammaproteobacteria; order Burkholderiales; family Burkholderiaceae_C; genus Limnohabitans. The sequence goes on from NZ_JAVKLQ010000003.1 coordinate 10,975, forward strand.
TAAGGGCTTTCAATCTAATTTCATGTCACGAATGACGGCGCGAAATTGGTCCATCTGACGGCGCAACATCGCATCTTGCTCAGCGGGGCTAGAGCCCACGGGCTCCGCCGCCAAATCGGCCAAGCGCTTCACCACGTCGGGGTGGCGCACGGCAGCGGCGATTTCTTTGTTCAACCTTTCAATCACATCTTTGGGTGTTTTCGCGGGAGCAAACACACCATTCCAGCCTTCGAGTTCCAAACCGGGAAACCCAAGTTCGCGCACGGTGGGCACATCTGGCAAACCGGCCACACGCTTGGAAGCGGTGGTCGCAATGGCGCGCAAGGTACCCGATTTGATTTCAGCCAGCGAGGACGACAACTGATCGCCGCCCACTTGAATGCGGCCCGACAACAACTCTTGCTTCAGCGGTGCTGCGCCTTTGAACGGCACGTGCTCCATCTCCACTTTGGCGTCTTTCTTAAAGGCCTCGCCCAGCACGTGCACCGCAGAGCCCGGGCCTGTGGAGCCGTAGTTGTATTGCAGGCTTTTGTTGGTGCGCAGCAAATTGGCCAGCTCGCGCAAGTCTTTGGCAGGCACGCTGGGGTTCGCCGTCAACATGAAAGGGACGTACACCGCAATCGACACACCTGCGAAGTCGGTCTCGGCGTTGAAGGGCGAGCGATTGGCCAACGTCTGGGCCACCGACGACAGCGGGAAAGAGATGTTGTGCATCATGATGGTGTAGCCATCGGGTGCGGCCTTGGCCACCAAGTCAGCACCAATCGCGCCGCCTGCCCCACCACGGTTATCCACCACCACAGGCTGGCCCATGGACTCGGTCATGCGCTGCGCCACGATGCGCGCCACGATGTCCGTGGTGCCGCCCGCAGGAAACGGCACGATCATTTTGATGGGCTTAGATGGGTAGTTTTGCGCCAGCGCATGGGGCAGAGCCGCCAAGGCAAAAATGCCACCGAGAAGCGCTGCGAGCCATTGGCGGCGAGGTGTCCGAAGTTTTGTCATGTGTTTGTCTCCTGATATTGTTTTGAAAAGTCGAAGGCCAAACGCTTAAGGCTGTGGGCCCCAAGGCGCATTCAGCATGAGCTTGTTTTCTTGCGACAGCAGCAAGGGGCGTGTTTGCTTGGCAAAGGCCATGAACTCGGGGTCGTTGAACACCCCTGCCCAAAAGGCACGGCGGTCGGCATCGTCGTCAAACTTCCAGACATGGATCAACTGATTCACGGCGCCGATGTCGCCGGTGAAGTAGCCCACCAACTTTTGGGGGTGCTTTTGCAACGCGGGCCAACCTTGGGTTTTGTAAAGTTCCACCACCTCCGCCAGCTTGCCCACGATGGCGGTGTAAGTGCGTAATTCGTAAATAGCCATGCCGTAACTCCTTGTGTTGAACAAAAACCTCTTTGAATGAGGATCGCACGAGGTTGGACGTTGCGTTGTCGCAAGTCGGACATGGCGATGAACTCAGCCTCGTTGCGCAGATGCCTGTGTGCCTGCACATGAGGCAACAGAGGGCTGGGTTTGGGCTGCTGGCAAAATGGGGGGCTCACCCGCCTAGATACCCTCCGCCATGAACACCCCCAGCCCGACACAAGCCCCCCATGAACCCCGCCTCACCAGCCTGTCGCACGGCGGGGGTTGCGGCTGCAAGATTGCACCAGGCGTGTTGAGCGACATCTTGAAGGGCACCAGCGCGATGCCCATCCCCAAAGAGCTACTGGTGGGCATCGAAACAGCTGACGATGCGGCGGTCTACCAACTCAACGATGAACAAGCCCTGATCGCCACGACCGACTTCTTCATGCCCATCGTCGATGACCCGTTCGACTTTGGCCGCATCGCCGCCACCAATGCCATCAGCGACGTCTACGCCATGGGTGGCACGCCCATCATGGCCTTGGCGCTGGTGGGCATGCCCATCAATGTGCTGTCGTCCGAGACGATTGGCAAAATTTTGGATGGCGGGCAAAGCATTTGTCGCGAAGCAGGCATTCCGATTGCAGGTGGCCACACCATCGACTCGGTCGAACCCATTTATGGCTTGGTGGTCATGGGCTTGATCCACCCCAAACGCGTCAAGCGCAATGCCGACGCCCGCGTGGGCGACCGCCTGATCTTGGGTAAACCGCTGGGCGTGGGCGTGATGTCCGCCGCCTTGAAGAAAAACGGGCTGGACGCACAAGGCTACGCGCAGATGATCGCCAACACCACCCAACTCAACACGCCAGGCGCAGCACTCTCGGCCCTGCCCGGCGTGCATGCCATGACGGATGTGACAGGCTTCGGCTTGGCCGGTCATGCGCTCGAAATGGCGCGTGGCTCCAAAACCACCATCGAACTCGAGATGAGCCGCGTGCCTTTGCTCACCGGCGTGCGTGAACTGGCCCGTGTGGGCATGGTCACGGGTGCCTCTGCGCGCAACTGGGCTGCTTACGGGCAAGACATTGAGCTGGGTTCGGACTTGCATGCGGTCGACCAAGCCTTGATCACCGACCCGCAAACCAGCGGTGGCTTGCTAGTGGCCTGCGCCCCTGAATCGGTGCAACACGTGCTGCACATCTTCCAACAACACGGCTTCGCATCCGCCGCAGAGATTGGCGAAATCACAACGGCGCGCGCAGACGGTATTCAACTCTGCGTCAACTGAACTCTCGACATAAAGGAACACACCCATGGGCGCTCAATGGAAAGCCAAACACAAAGACTTGGCCGCGAATGCAAAAGGCCGCGTCTTCGGCAAACTGTCTAAAGACATCATGATTGCAGCGCGCAATGGCGCTGACCCTGCCGCCAACGCACGACTGCGCTTGGTCATCGAACAAGCGCGCAAAGTCTCCATGCCCAAAGACACGCTGGACCGCGCCATCAAAAAAGGCGCGGGCCTGACCGGCGAAACCGTGAACTTTGAACACGTCATTTACGAAGGCTTTGCCCCGCATCGCGTGGCCGTGATGGTCGAGTGCTTGACCGACAACGTGAACCGCACCGCCCCCGAAATGCGGGTGCTGTTTCGCAAAGGTCAGCTGGGCACCTCGGGCTCGGTGTCTTGGGACTTTGAGCATGTGGGCATGATCGAAGCCGAACCCTCAAACGCTGGGGCAGACCCCGAACTGGCCGCCATCGAAGCCGGTGCACAAGATTTCGAAGCAGGTGAAGAAGAAGGCGTCACTCTGTTTTTGACCGATTCTGCCGATCTCGACTTGGTCAGCAAAGCGTTGCCCGAACACGGCTTCACGGTGTTGTCAGCCAAGCTGGGCTACAAGCCTAAAAACCCCATTGATCCCACCACCTTGAGCGCTGCCGATTTAGAAGAAGTCGAAAACTTTTTAGCCGCCATCGATGCCAACGACGATGTGCAGCATGTCTACGTGGGCTTGGCGGGCTAACCTGCCATCACCCCAGCAGACACCCCTTTATTTTCAAATTGACCGTACACCTTATGTCTCAAATTCCAGCTTGCCCGCAATGTGCCCAAGAAAACACCTACGAAGACGGCACCAACTTCGTCTGCGCCGACTGCGGCCACGAATGGCCCCAAGTGGCTACCGCTGCGGCTGAAGACGACGATGACGCCGTGGTGAAAGACGCCAATGGCACCGTGCTGCAAACCGGCGATGCCGTGGTGTTGATCAAAGACCTCAAGGTCAAAGGCTCATCGACCACGCTCAAGATGGGCACCAAGGTCAAAAGCATTCGCTTGGTGGGCGGCGACCATGAAGTGGACTGCAAGATGGATGCAGGCAACTTCATGCTCAAAGCCTGCTTTTTGCGCAAGGCATAAAGACACGCTTTAAATCGTCACCCCGCCATCCACCACGATGCTTTGGCCGGTGACGTAAGAGCCCGCTTGCGACGCCAAAAACACGGCGGTGCCTGCAATCTCGTCGGGCTCGCCAATGCGGCGCAGCGGTGTGGTGCGCATGCGCTCGGTCAACATGGTCTCGTCCTCCCACAAAGCGCGGGCAAAGTCGGTTTTGATCAAGCCTGGGGCGATGCAGTTCACGCGCACATTGTGCGGACCGTATTCCACGGCCAAGTTGCGCGCCAGCTGCATGTCGGCGGCTTTGCTGATGCAATACGCGCCAATCACGGGCGAGCCGCGCAGGCCGCCAATCGACGACACAATGATGATGGAGCCGGCCTTTTGCGCGATCATTTGTGGGACCGCCAAATTGATCAGCCAATGGTTGGCGACGATGTTGTTGTCCAAAATCTTTCTGAACTGTGCATCGGCGATGCCCGCTTGCGGCCCGTAATACGGGTTGCTTGCAGCGTTACACACCAGCACATCAATGCGTCCAAATTGGCGATTGGTCTCTGCCACCAAATGCTCTAAATCCTCTTTAGACGAAATGTTGGCCGCCACGGCAATCGCACGACCCGCGCCATGTTTGGCGTTGATGGCATCCACCACCTCCGCGCACGCCTCGACCTTGCGCGACGAAATGACCACGCGTGCGCCGTGCTCAGCCATGCGCTCGGCAATGGCGCGGCCAATGCCCCTCGAAGAACCCGTGATGATGGCCACTTGGCCTTCTAAGTTAAACAAATTCATCGCTTCAACCTTTAATCTGCTTTCACGCCTGCGGCGTTGATCACCTTGGCCCATTTGACGATTTCTTCGTCCAAAAACTTACCCGCTTGCTCAGGACTGCTGCCCACCGACTCAATGCCCAAGGCCTCAAACTTGGCCCGCATCTCAGGTGAGTTGATGGCCTTCGCTGTTTCCATAGACATGCGGTTGACAATGTCTTTGGGCGTGGCGCTGGGCGCTAAGAACAACACCCACGTTGAGCCCTCAATCGCAGGGCCACCCGCCTCGGCAATGGTCGGCACTTCGGTCGCGCCTGGCACGCGTTTGTTAGAAAAGACGGCCAATGCTTTGATCTTGCCGCTGCGCACATGGGGCATCAAAGCGCTGGCTGTGTCGGTCAAGATTTGCAGGTTGCCGCCCATCAAATCATTCAGTGCGGGCGCGGTGCCTTTGTAGGGCACATGCACCATGTCGGCCCCCGAAACTTGCTTGAACAACTCTTGCGTCAAATGCGCGGCAGCCCCCACGCCCGAGGAGCCAAACGCCACCTTGCCCGGATTGGCCTTGGAGTAAGCGATGAGCTCTTTCACATCCTTGACCGGCAAGGTGTTGCTGACCGTCATCACCAGCGGCGCAATGCCGACCAGCGACACAGGGGCAAAGCTCTTCACGGGGTCATAAGGCAGTCGACCCGCATACAGGGTGGCGTTGGCGGCGTGTGCGCCAATCACCGTCAAAAACGTGTGGCCGTCGGGCGCGGAGCGTGCCGCGATGTCAGCGCCCAAAATCGAGTTGGCACCCGGTTTGTTCTCAACCACGATGGTCCAACCCGTTTGCTCTTGCACCTTTTGCACCACCATGCGTGTGGCGTTGTCGGTGATGCCGCCCGGTGTGTAGGGAATGATCCACTTGATGGGTTTGGTCGGCCACGCGGGTGCTTGTGCGTGTCCCCACGCAGGCAAGGTCAGCAACACGGCCAATGCGGCACGTTTGGCGAAGTTCACAGGTCGCATCATGTCTCCTCTTGAAGTGAAAGACCGCCATGGGTCTTTGATTCATTATGGGGAGCCAACTTGGGCTTCGTGCGTCTGCTTGGCGACACGCCCCCCCTAGGACAAACCTCAGGGCGACGCCATGCTGCAGGCGTTTACAGTGCATCGCAACATGACACCACCGCGCATCGCCCTCATTCACGCCACGGCCTTGGCCATGACACCCATCACCGAAGCCTTTGCCAGACATTGGCCCAGCGCCGACTGCCAACATCTGCTCGACGACACCTTATCGCGTGACCGCGCCAGCGCTGGTGAACTCACAGAGGCCATGGTGCAGCGCTTTGTGGATTTGGCCCACTACACACAACGTGCAGGCGCTCAAGGTATTTTGTTCACGTGCTCCGCCTTTGGCCCCGCCATTGAAGAGGCCGCCCGAGCAACTGGCTTACCCACCCTCAAGCCCAACGAAGCCATGTTTGAAGATGCGCTGGCCATGGCGCGTGCGGGCCGTGTGCTGCGCATTGGCTTGCTGGCCACCTTCGCCGCCTCCATCGATGCGATGTCACAAGAGCTAAATACATTGGCTCAGTCACGCGGCATCGCGATTGAGCTGGCCACCGGCTTTGTGCCCGAGGCCATGCAAGATTTGGCAGAAGGCCGCGCGCCGATGCATCACCAAAAAATTGCAGCAGCCTTGCCCCAGCTACCGCCCTGTGATGTGGTGATGCTGGCTCAGTTCTCGATGGCGGCAGCCCAACCCCTCGCCCAGCAACACAGCACAGCACCTGTGCTGTCCAGTCCCGATTGCGCCGTCTTGGCCCTCATGAAACGCATGCACCATGTCTGACACCCGCGTCACCTTCGACCAACTCAACCACTTCATCCGCCAGACCATGCTGGCGTTGGGCCTACCGCCGGACGACGCCGCCACCGTCGCACGTCTGATGGCGCAAGCCGATCTGCAGGGCTCGGATGGCCACGGTGTGATTCGCATCCCGCAATACGCACGCCGCATCTTGGCGGGCGGTGTGAACACCACGCCCACCATTCGCGTCAAAGAAGAACGCCTCGCCACCGCCTTGCTCGACGGCGACAACGGCATGGGACATTTGGTGATGCAACGCGCCGCTGACTTGGCCATCGAAAAGGCAAGACGCTGCGGCATCGCATGGGTCGGCAGCCAATTCAGCAACCACGCAGGACCGGCCTCTTTGTACGCACGCATGCCCTTGGCCCACGACATGATTGGCCTGTACTTTGCCGTTGGCAACGCCAACCACTTGCCGCCTTGGGGTGGGCTGGACATGCTGCTGTCCACCAACCCGATTGCAGTGGCCATTCCAACCCAAGACGAAACGCCCATCGTGCTCGACATGGCCACCACCGTGGCCGCTTACGGCAAGGTCAAAGCCAAAGCCCAACGCGGCGAAATGATGCCCGAGGGCTGGATGATCGACCGACAAGGCCAACCCCTGCTCGACCCCAAGCGCAGCGAAGAAGGCTTCTTGATGCCCATCGGTGGCTACAAGGGCTATGGCTTGTCGCTGATCGTGGGTTTGCTAGCGGGCACGCTCAATGGCGCGGCCATGGGCAAAGCCGTGATCGATTTCAACAAAGACGACACCAGCGTGACCAATACCGGCCAAGCCATCGCCGTCATCGACCCCTCAGCCTTTGGCGATATCGGCGAATTCAAAGCGCGTGTCGACACCTTGGTGCGCGAGCTGCGAGCCAGCGACCGCATGCCCGGCGTAGACCGCATTTGGCTGCCCGGTGAGCAAAGCGACGCCAAACGCCAAGACTACACGGCGCATGGCATTCCCATCGCCCCCGCCCTGACGCAACAACTCAACCAAGTGGCCGACAACTTGCGGGTGCCTCGCTTGAGCGACACACCCACTTAATTTTTATAACGCGGTAATCACGCAGGAGTTTCAGCCATGCAAAGACGACAAGCCTTACAACACGGCGTGGTGGGTTTGGCCACGCTGGTCAGCTTGAGCAATGCCCCTGCTTGGGCGCAACAGGCCTACCCCAACAAGCCCATCAAGCTCATCGTGCCCTTGGCCGCTGGCAGCGCCGTCGACAACGCCGCACGCATCGTGATGCAAAAAATGGCCCTCAGCATGGGCCAAGGCATCGCCATCGAAAACCAAGCGGGTGCGTCTGGCTTGATTGGGGCCGACCGCGTGGCCAAGTCAATGCCCGATGGCTACACGTTGGGCGGTTTCAACGACAGCATCATGACCATGCTGCCCAATCTGCAGAGCAAGATGCCTTGGGACATTCTGCGCGACTTTGAGCCCATCTCCTTGATCGCCACCGTCGAATGGGGCTTGGTCGTGCCGGCTGACTCGCCGCTCAAAACAGCGGGCGATTTGATCGCAGCAGCACGCCATGCGCCAGGCAAAGTCAACTACGGCTCGGGGGGCAACGGCAGCCCACAGCACATGGCCATGGCCTTGTTTGCCTCGCAAGCGGGCGTACAACTGACCCATGTGCCCTACAAAGGCGCGACCCAGGCTGCGGTAGGTGTCGCGGGCAAAGAAGTCGATGCAGCTTTTCAAGGCATTGCCACCGTCAGTTCGTTGGTGAAAGCGGGCAAGCTGCGTTTGATCGCCGTGACCACGCCCAAGCGCTTGGCCCAGTTTCCCGACGTGCCCACCGTGGGCGAGTCGGGTTTGAGTGGGTTTGAGTTCAATTCGTGGTTTGCCTTGATGACGCCCGCCAACACGCCTAAATCCATCGTGAAGCAACTGCACCAAGAAGTGAGCAAAGCACTCGGTGACACCGCCGTGCGCGACCAACTCATGGGCCTAGGCCTCACCCCACGCGGCACCAGCCCAGACGAGTTGGGTGCGGCACTGCGCGCACAACTCGCACGCTACGAAGCACTGATCAAGCAGGCTGGCATCAGCGTGGATTGAGTTCAAAGCACCTTGCTGCGGCTGGACTTGATCTCTGACACTTTCTTTTTGCCCTCTAAGCGTCGCTTCTTAGACGCATAGGTGGGCTTGGTCGCTCGGCGAGTTTTCGGTGCGTGCGCCACGCTTTGCACCAACTCCAGCAAACGCGCGAAAGCCTCAATGCGGTTCATGTCTTGGCTGCGATGCTCTTGCGCCTTGATGACCACCACCCCATCGCGGGTGATGCGGTTGTCACGCAAACACAGCAAGCGCTCTTTCACATCGTCGGGCAATGAAGACGCCCAAATATCGAAGCGCAGGTGAATGGCGCTGGACACCTTGTTCACGTGTTGCCCGCCCGCGCCTTGGGCGCGCACTGCGGTGACTTCGACTTCGGATTCTTGGATATCTATCACAGCTTAAATATGCCAACCTGGCACAAAACTCATGCCCCACAAAATGAGGCTGATGGTAAAAAACGATGCCACAGTAGTGACCAACAAAGCCGAAGCGCAAAACCCAGCTAACCCGTGGCGTTGCGCCAGCAGCGGATAAATGCCCAACATGGGCATACCTGCCAGCAAGATGGCTGACACTTGCAAAGAAGACTCCATCGGCCCTACCACCCACAGCATCAAACCGACCATCAAGGGGTGCAGCACCAACTTACCCAAGGCAATCCAACGCACTTGGCGCAGCAAGCCTTCCATGCGCATGCCGACCAAAGTGCCGCCGTTCACAAACAAGGCCAAGGCCGCGCAAGCAGCTGCAAACATGTTGGTGGTTTTGGCAAACACGCTGGGCAGCTCAAGGTCAAACATCGAAAAGCAAAAGCCCAGCACGATGCCCCACATCATGGGTAACTTGCACATGCGCAACAAACTCTCTTTGACGGTGTGCTGCCACGAAGCGTGCTCGGACTCGCCACTTTCGGCAATGGCCAGAGCCAAAGGGATCACCAGCAAGTTTTCGATCAACAGCGTCAACGCCAAGGCCACGCCCGCTGCAGGCCCCAACACTTGCAACAAGATGGGGTAACCCACGTAGCCGCTGTTGGACGAACTGAAGCCCATGGCGACCAAGCCGCTTTCGGTCAAGCCTTTGTGGCGTAACTTACGCCACAACAGCAAACCACAGGCAAAGGTCAACAACGACCCCACGCCGTAAGCCACCAAGTACCTGGGGTGCAACACATCTGAAAAATTGCGGTTGGCCAAGGCATTGAACAGCATGGCGGGCAGGCCAAAGTTCAACACAAAGCGCCCCATCACCTGTCCATCGGGCTTGCTGAACATGCCGCGTTGCGTAGCGGCAAAACCCATGCCGATGGAGAGATAAATGGGGCCAGTGATGGTGAGAATATTGAGCATTGCGCCTAACTGTAATGGCCTTGCCGCGATGCCCTACCGAGCTTAAACAGCTGTTTTGTCCAAGCCTAACAAGCGCACCGCGTTGTCTTTCAAGATGCCAGGCATCACCTCAGGACGGAAACCGGCCACTTCAAAGTCTTTCATCCAACGCTCAGGCGTGATCAGCGGGTAATCGCTGCCAAACAACACGCGATCTTTGAGCAGCGTGTTGGCGTATTGCACCAACTGTTTCGGGAAGTACTTGGGGCTCCAGCCCGACAGATCAATCCACACGTTGGGCTTGTGCGTGGCCACGCTCAGGGCCTCGTCTTGCCAAGGAAAGCTGGGGTGGGCCATGACGATTTGCATGTCGGGCCAGTCAATCGCCACATCATCCAAATGCATCGGGTTGCTGTAGGCCAAACGCAGGCCGCCACCGCATCGCATGCCGCTGCCAATGCCGCTGTGGCCGGTGTGAAAAATGGCGGGCAATTTGTAGTGGTTGATCACCTCGTAGATGGGCCAAGCCATCTTGTCGTAGGGGTGGTAGCCCTGCACGGTGGGGTGAAATTTGAACCCCTTGATGCCGTCTTCCTTGATCAAACGCTCGGCCTCACGCGCGCCCATCTTGCCCTTGTGTGGGTCAATGCTGGCGAAGGCAATCATCATGTCGCTGTTCTTTTTGGCGGCGTCGGCGATTTCTTCGTTGGGGATGCGGCGTCGACCCAGTTGCGACTCGCTGTCGACGGTGAACATCACCAAACCGATTTTCTTTTCGCGGTAATACGCCACGGTTTCATCAATGGTGGGGCGCAGGCTGGAGCCAAAGTATTTGTCGGCAGCGCGGTCGTACTCTTCGCCGTAGCTGTCAAACGGGTTGCGGCAACTCACCTCGGCATGGGTGTGGATGTCGATGGCAATGAGGTTTTTGTAATCCATGGGCTTGTCTCCTGAGGGTGGGTAATGGGGCGAACACTCAAACAGTCTGGACTAGGGTAAGTCCGGATTATTTAGTTATCTTACATAACCATAATTCAACCACAAAACAAAAGCAAGCTGACACAAACCCGAACGCGACACACAGGCACTCACCATGAACTCCAACCCAGACATCCACTTTGAAATGCAAGACACCGTTGCCGTGGTGCGCTTGACCCGCCCCACCAAGCGCAACGCGTTGAACGACAAATTGATCGCCTCGCTGCGTCACATCTTCGAGAACCTGCCCGCGACGGCCAAAGCTGCCGTGATTGCCGGTGACGGCGACCACTTCTGCGCGGGTCTTGACCTCAGCGACTTGCAAGAGCGCGATGCGGGTCAAGGCATGCACCACTCACGTTCGTGGCATCACGCCTTGGAGCGCGTGCAATACGGCCCCGTGCCTGTGGTGGCAGCCTTGCACGGCGCAGTGGTGGGTGGTGGTTTGGAGTTGGCCAGCGCCTGCCACATCCGCGTGGCGGACGAGAGCGCGTTTTACGCATTGCCAGAAGGCACACGCGGTATTTTTGTGGGCGGCGGCGGCTCGGTACGCATTCCTCGTTTGATCGGCGTGGCCCGCATGACCGACATGATGTTGACCGGCCGCGTCTACAACGCCGCTGACGGCGAGCGCGTAGGTTTGGCCCAGTACTTAGAGCCCAAAGGCACCTCGTTCGCCAAAGCCATGGAGTTGGCCAAGCGCATTGGCAACAACGCCCCGCTGACCAACTACGCGCTGATCAACGTGCTGCCCCGCATTGCCGAGCAGCCTGCGGACCAAGGCTTCATCACCGAATCCATGATTTCAGCCATCGCCCAATCGGCGCCTGAAGCCAAACAACGCGTACGCGACTTCTTGGAGGGTCGCGCAGCCAAGGTGCAACAAGCATGAGTACCCCAAAATTCCGTGACATGACCTTCGGCGTCACCCGCGTCACCCTGCGCGAGGGTGAGCAAGGCGCACGCTACATGGCGGCTGACCAAGACATCGCCCCTTATGCACACCGCTTGACCGACCGTTTGGTGCATTGGAGCCAAGAGGCCCCGACCCGCACCTTGTTCGCACGCCGTCAAAAACAAGCCGACGGCACCACGGGCGACTGGCGTCACATCAGCTACGCCGAGGCGCTGCAAGCCGCACGCCGCATTGGTCAAGGCTTGCTCAACCGTGGGTTGAACGCCGAGCGCCCTGTAGTCATCCTGTCTGAAAACAGTTTGGAGCACGCGCTGTTGGCGCTGGGCTGCATCTACGCGGGCGTGCCTTACTGCCCCGCATCGCCCGCCTACTCCACCATCAGCCAAGACTACGACAAGCTGCGCCACATCTTGACCACGCTCACACCGGGCTTGGTATTTGCCTCTGACGCTGCGCGTTACGGCAAAGCCATCCAAACTGCCGTGGGTTCAGACGTGGAAGTGGTCTTGCACGAAGGCCACCTCGACGGCCGCGCCGTGACGATGTTTGACGACTTGGCCGCCACCGAAGCCACACCGGCCATTGATGCGGCCATGCAAGCGACAGGCCCTGACACCATCGCCAAGTTTTTGTTCACCTCGGGCTCCACCAAAATGCCCAAGGCCGTCATCAACACGCAACGCATGTGGTGTGCCAACCAACAGCAAATGGCGCAATCGATGCCCGTGCTGGCCGACGCGCCACCCGTGCTGGTGGACTGGCTGCCTTGGAACCACACCTTTGGTGGCAATCACAACTTTGGTTTGACGATCTACAACGGTGGCACGCTCTACATCGACGACGGCAAACCCACGCCTGCTTTGATGGCCGAGACGCTGCGCAATTTGCGCGAAATCTCGCCCACCGTGTACTTCAACGTGCCCACGGGCTTTGAAGCCATTGCCCACGCCATGAAGACCGATGACGCCCTGCGCGCCACCCTGCTCAAACGCGTGCGCATGTTCTTCTACGCCGGTGCCGCTCTGGCGCAACCGATTTGGGACAGCCTGTTCGAGAGCCAAGAACGCGAAGTGGGCGAGCGCATCGTGATGAGCACAGGCCTGGGCATGACCGAATCGGGCCCCTTTGCCATCTTTGTCACCAGCCCCAACGTGAAAGCGGGCGACTTGGGCGTGCCCACCCCCGGTATGGAACTCAAACTCGTGCCCAACGGCGACAAGGTGGAGGTGCGCTACAAAGGCCCCAACATCACCCCCGGCTACTGGCGCGCGCCCGAAGAAACCCAAGAAGCGTTTGACGAAGAAGGCTTCTTCTGCACGGGCGACGCGGTGAAATGGATCGACGAAACCGATGTCCACCAAGGCCTGAAGTTTGACGGCCGCATTGCCGAAGACTTCAAACTCGCCACCGGCACCTTTGTCAGCGTGGGTCCCTTGCGCGGCAAGATCATCGCGGCAGGCGCGCCCTATATCCAAGACGTGGTCATCACGGGCTTGAACCGCAAAGAAGTCGGCGCCTTGATCTTCCCCACTGCGGCCGTGCGTGGCCTGAGCGGCTTGGGCCCCGAAGCCTCCATGGCCGAGGTGTTGGCCAGCGCCCAAGTGGTGTCGCATTTCCAAACGGTGCTCAACCAATTGGCCCAAACCGCCACGGGCAGCGCCAACCGCATTGCCCGCGCGGTGCTCTTGAGTGAGCCACCGTCCATCGACAAAGGCGAAGTCACCGACAAAGGCTCCATCAACCAACGCGCCGTGCTCAAACACCGCGATGCGCTGGTGCAAGCCCTGCACGACGGCCAAGCCCCGCACACCTTGATGCCTCACTAAATTCAACACCTCAGGAACTCGCTATGCAAATTCAAGGACAAACCGCCCTCGTCACGGGCGCTGCCTCCGGTCTAGGTGAAGCCACCGCGCGCGAACTGGCACGCTTAGGTGCCAAAGTGGCTGTGCTCGACGTGAATGCCGCGTTGGCCCAAACCGTGGCCGACAGCCTCAACGCGCAACACGGTGCAGGCACAGCGATCGCCTGCGCGTGCGAGATCACCAACACGGACAGCGTGCAAGCCGCCCTGAACGCCGCTCAAGCGGCCTTGGGCCCAGCCCGCATTTTGATGAACATTGCAGGCATCGGCACCGCCAAGCGTGTGGTCGGCAAAGACGGCAACGCCGCACCTTTGGAAGACTTCGCCCGCGTGGTCAACGTGAACCTGATTGGGGCCTACAACATCAGCCGTTTGTTTGCCGCCGAATGCGCCAAACTCGCCCCCGGTGAAGACGGCGCACGCGGCGTGATGATGTTCACCGCGTCTGTCGCGGCCTTTGATGGCCAAGTGGGCCAACAGGCCTACAGCGCCTCCAAAGGCGGCTTGGTCAGCATGACACTGCCGATGGCCCGCGATTTGGCGCAACACGGCATTCGCGTGTGCACCGTCGCCCCCGGCTTGTTTGCCACGCCGTTGATGCGCACCCTGCCCGAGCCCGTGCAGCAGTCGTTGGCCGCGTCCATTCCGTTCCCATCGCGCTTGGGCAAGCCCGAAGAATTTGCCGAGCTGGCCTGCCACATCGTCACCAACAACCACCTGAACGGCGAAGTCATTCGCTTGGACGGCGCCTTGCGCATGGCGCCTCGTTAACAGCACACCACGACACATGACCTCGATCTCCACCCCTCACGTCAGCCCCATGGCCTTGGCCTGCACTTTGAGCGCGACGCTGATCGCGGGCTGTAGCGGTCTGCCTTGGCAAGCCGCCAGCCCCATGCAACAACTCACACCTGCCGTGGGTGCCAGCCTGCAAAACTGCGATGCCTTGCCCCAGCAGTTCAACTTTGCACGCACCCAAATCGACAGCAGTGCACGGGTCGCAAGCGGTGCCATGAAACAAGGCGACCAACCCCTGCCCGAACACTGCCGTGTGACGGGACAGATGAACAAACGCAAAGGCAGTGATGGGCGTGACTACGCGATTGGCTTTGAAATGCGGCTGCCACAAAACTGGAATGGCCGTTTTTATTACCAAGGCAACGGCGGGCTCGACGGCTCTGTGCAACCGGCCTTGGGCGCACTCGGTGGCGGCCCGATCACGGGCGCGCTGATGCAAGGCTTTGCGGTCATCAGCTCTGACGCCGGTCACACCGTGCCACAAACGCCCTTCTTCGGCATGGAGCCCCAAGCACGACTCGACTACGGCTACCAAGCCGTCGCCAGCCTCACGCCCATGGCCAAAGCGCTGATTCAAACCGCGTACGGCAAGGCCCCCGACCGCTCTTACATCGGCGGTTGCTCCAACGGCGGACGCCACACCTTGGTGGCAGCGGCACGTTTGGGCGATCAATATGACGGCTACTTGGCGGGCGCCCCTGGCTACCGCTTGCCCAATGCAGCCTTGGCCCAACTCTGGGGCGCGCAGCAATGGCAGACACTGGCCACCGCAGGTGCCACCGTCAAGCACCCCATGAATCCGAATGCCAGCTTGCTCGATTTGGAAAGCGCCTTCACGGCGCCCGAACGTCAAATGGTGGGCCGACGCATCTTGGACGTGTGCGATGCACTCGATGGTGCGCAAGACGGTTTGGTGCAAAACACACAAGCCTGCCAAAGCCGCTTTGATTTGCAACGTGACGTCAAAACCTGCACCGCCACACGCGATGGCAGCTGCTTGACCGCCGAGCAAAAACAAGTGGTGGCCCGTGTGTTTGCGGGTGGCAAGACCGCTGACGGTCAGCCCATTTACGCCAGCTTCCCCTACGACACCGGCGTGTCGGGTGGCAATTGGGCGATGTGGAAATTTGTCAACGCTTTGGCCCTTGATCCACTGGCCGTGGGCTCGGTCTTCAGCAGCCCACCGGACCGCGTAGACCCGTTGAAAATCGACATCAACGCTCGCCCCGCGCTGTTTGCCGCCACCAACGCCACATACACCGAATCGGGCATGAGTGTGATGACGCCCCCCGGCCACAACGACCCCACCAACCTCACGCCACTGCGTGAGCGCGGCGGGAAGATGATGGTCTACCACGGCGTGAGCGACCCGATTTTCTCGGCCGACGACTCGCGCCAATGGTGGTTGCGTGTGAACCAAGCACAAGACGGCAAAGCCGCAGACTTTGCACGCTACTTCCCTGTGCCCGGCATGCTCCATTGCAGCGGCGGCGCAGCCACCGACCAATTCGATTTGCTGACCCCTTTGGTCAACTGGGTGGAACAAGGCATTGCCCCGCAAGCCCCAACGGCCCGTGTCCGCCATGAAGCGGCTGGCAATGCTGAGCTGCCCAAAGCATGGGCCGCCAACCGCTCACGTCCTTTGTGCGCTTACCCCA
This sequence comes from Limnohabitans sp., assembly GCF_031539175.1. Classification (GTDB taxonomy): domain Bacteria; phylum Pseudomonadota; class Gammaproteobacteria; order Burkholderiales; family Burkholderiaceae_C; genus Limnohabitans. Next base: position 26,970 of record NZ_JAVKLQ010000003.1, read on the forward strand.
CCACCGCACGCTACATCGGCTCAGGCTCTCTTGAAGATGCCTCGAACTTTGCCTGCCACTGATTTTTAAACCGTTTCATTTCACACTTTTCACTAGGAGACAAACCATGAGCAATCGCCGTCAATTTATTCAAACCGCCCTCGCCCCCGTGGCCTTGGGTGCCCTCGCCCCTTTCAGTGCCTTTGCACAAAGCGGTGCTTTGCCCCTTGAGTTGGTCAAAATCATCAACGGTTTTCCAGCTGGCGGCAGCGCCGACGTGACCAGCCGCCGCATCGGTGACAAGCTGGGCAACAGCAGCTACACCAAGAACGGTGCCGTGGTGGAAAACAAAACCGGCGCCGCTGGCCGCATCGCCGTTGAAGTGGTGAAAGCCGCGCCCGCTGATGGCTCCACATTGTTGTTGACGCCTTACTCCATGATGGCGATTTACCCCCACATCTACAGCAAGCTGAGCTACGACCCCTTCAAAGACCTCGTGCCCGTGGGCATGGGCTCCATGTTGTCGCACGGTTTGGCTGTGGGCCCCATGGTTCCCGCCAGCGTGAAAAACGTGAAAGATTTCTTGGCGTGGGCCAAGGCCAACCCCAACGACGCCAGCTATGGCTCGCCCGCCGCGGGCTCGACCCCTCACTTCTTGGGCGCTTTGCTCGGCTTGAACAACAACGTCGACCTCAAGCACATCCCTTACCGTGGTTCGGTGCCCGGCATTGCCGACGTGATTGGTGGTCAATTGGCGTCCATGATCACGCCACACGGCGACTTCATTGCCAACCACAAAGCGGGCAAGCTGCGCATCATCGCCACATCGGGCCGCACGCGTTCACCGTTTGTGCCTGACGTCGCGACCTTCGCTGAGCAGGGCTTCCCAGACTTGATCGTGGAAGAGTGGTTCGGTTTCTACGCCCCCGCCAAGACGCCCGCCAACGTGATCGCCGCCGCCAACGCCGCCATCAACGTGGCCATCAAAGACAAAGTGGTGATCGACAGCTTGGCCTTGTCCGGCATGGTGCCTGTGGGCGGCTCGCCAGAAGATATGGCGCGCGACATGAAGAAGCAATACGACGCGTGGGGCCCCATCGTCAAACGCATCGGCTTCACGGCTGAATCCTGATTGACCCTGCGGAGCTGAGCACATGAATTACCAACCCCGTCTTGAAGATATCCAATTCATTTTGGAAAAGGTGCTTCATGTGCCGCAACGCATCGCAGAGATGCCAGCATTCGCCGAGGTCGACGCCGACCTCATGAACCAAGTGTTGGAAGAAGCTGGCAAATTTGTGGGCGAGCAAATCGCCCCCCTCAACCGCGTCGGCGACGAAGTCGGCGCCCACATCAAAGACGGGGTGGTCACCATGCCACCCGGTTTCAAAGCGGCGTACCAAGCCTTTTGGGAGTCAGGTTGGGCTGCGCTGACCACCGCGACCGATGACGGCGGCCAAGCCCTGCCCGCCGTGCTGGAAAGCGTGCTGTACGAATGGTTGTCTGCCGCCAACCATGGCTGGACCATGGCCCCGGGCTTGCTGCACGGCGCCTATGAGTGCATCAAGCACCACGCCAGCGCCGAACTCAAAGCGCAGTATTTGACCAAGGTGGGCACTGGCGAATGGCTAGCCACCATGTGTTTGACCGAACCCCATGCGGGCAGCGATTTAGGCTTAGCCGCCACCCGCGCAACGCCACAAGCAGACGGCAGCTTTGCCATCCGCGGCACCAAAATTTTTATCTCTGGCGGCGAACACGATTTGACCGACAACATCGTGCACTTGGTGTTGGCCCGCTTGCCCGACGCACCCGCAGGCCCCAAAGGCTTGTCGCTGTTTTTGGTACCCAAGTTCTACGCCGATGGCGCGCGCAGTGCCGTGCATTGCGAACGCATCGAAGAAAAGATGGGTATCCACGGCAGCCCCACGTGCGTGATGCGTTTTGACGAAGCCCAAGGCTGGCTAATCGGCGAAGTCGGCCGAGGCCTCAACGCCATGTTTGTGATGATGAACGCGGCACGCTTGCACGTGGCGCTCCAAGGCGTGGGTTTGCTCGACGCCGCTTGGCAAAAGGCCGACGCTTACGCCCACGAGCGCCGCCAAATGCGCGCGCCCAAACCAGCAGGCGTCAAAGGCACCGCAGCCGCCGACTTGATCATTGAACACCCCGCCATGCGCCGTATCTTGGACACGCAACGCGCGTGGATCGACGGCTCACGCGTGCTGGCCTACAAAACGGGCTTGGCGCTGGACCAAGCCAAACACCACCCTGACGCAGCGCAGCGCGAATCGGCCCAGCGCTGGTGCGCCTTGATCACCCCCATTTTGAAATCGGCCTGCACCGAGCAAGGCTTTCATGGCGCGAGCGACTGCTTGCAAGTGTTTGGCGGCCACGGCTACGTCAGCGAATGGGGCATTGAGCAAAACGTGCGCGATGCCCGCATTGCCATGATTTACGAAGGCACCAACGAAATTCAAGCCATCGACTTGCTGATGCGCAAGGTGTTGAGCGACGGGGGCAGCGCACTGAACGCGCTGCTCGATGAGTTGGCCCAACCACTGTCAGCGGCCCGCCCCCACGAAGCCCATGTGCTGGACTTGTTTGCCCAATTGCGCGCCATCACCGCCGAGGCGGTGGCCGTGAACGGCCAAGCCGAGGGCGCTATCGCGTTGAGTTGGATCGCGGGCGACTACCTGCGACTGGCCACTTTGGCCTTGCTGGCATGGAGTTGGGTCCAAATTGACCAAGCCACAGCGGCACACGCCACAGAGGCCCACCGCTGGCAAGCCCCCGCCACCGCATTGCGCGCGTGGGTGCTGCCCGAGTTCGGCATGCGAGCGGCCATGATTCGCGGACAATTCACCGCGACATGAACGACGACATCGACACCCGCTTTCTCGAAACCCTGCTGGGTTACAACACGCGCCGAGCCGCGCTGACCATCATCACCCGCTTCATGGAACGCATGGCGGTTTACGAACTGCGACCTGTTGATTTTTCGGTGCTGTCGCTGATTGGGCACAACCCGGGCATCACGTCGCGCCAGCTGTGCAGCGCGCTCAACATCTTGCCGCCCAACTTGGTGGGGTTTCTCAAAAACTTTGAAAAACGACACCTGATTGAACGCAAACCACACCCCACCGACGGACGCGCCGTGGGTTTGTTTTTAACGGAAACCGGAAACGCGTTGATGCGGGAGGCCGAAGTCACAGCCAACGCGTCAGATCTCAGCACCGCCACGGCCTTGACAGCCGCAGAGCGTAAAACCCTCACTCGGCTGCTGCAAAAGATTTACCTGCAAAGCTGAGCCAGCGGGGCTCGTTACACTCTACAGCTTCGATTTCTGACCCTCAAGGACTTCTCCATGATCACCACCCCTTCCGGCCTGCAATACATCGACACCGTAGAAGGCGACGGCGCAACAGCCGCTGCTGGCCAATACGTGAGCGTGCACTACACCGGCTGGCTGTACAAAGACGGCGAGCAAGGTGCCAAATTTGACTCCAGCCGCGACCGCAACGACCCGTTTGAGTTCGGTTTGGGCGGCGGCATGGTCATCAAAGGCTGGGACGAAGGCGTGCAAGGCATGAAGATTGGTGGCCAACGCACCTTGATCATCCCTCCTGAACTGGGCTACGGTGCCCGTGGCGCTGGCGGTGTGATTCCTGCCAACGCCACCCTCAAATTTGACGTGGAATTGCTCGCTGTCGAGTAAAACCAGCCGGTCGCCCTGCCATGTGCGACCTCGCAGGGGCCCCTTGGGGCCCCGTTGCTTTTTCAAGGGGCGTGTTTCTGTGTGGCAAATATTTGCAAAACCACACTTGAAACAAGGTCTGACGACCCCATTTATTTCACATATCTTCGAAAACTGAGCTTTTAAATAAGGGCGGATTCAAGGACGAAGTGCAACAAAGATGAACTGGTTATAGGTGGCTGAGGATGCGAGAGCATCATGGCCGCTTTAACCGCCAAATCGAAATTGCCCAATGTACAAGCACCTCAGCCGAGAAGAACGATACCAA
>NZ_JAVKLQ010000004.1:0-40676 GCF_031539175.1 Limnohabitans sp.
TTTGGTATCGTTCTTCTCGGCTGAGGTGCTTGTACATTGGGCAATTTCGATTTGGCGGTTAAAGCGGCCATGATGCTCTCGCATCCTCAGCCACCTATAACCAGTTCATCTTTGTTGCACTTCGTCCTTGAATCCGCCCCTTGATATTTATTGTGATTTCATCACTTTTGTTAAACTAGTGACAATTTTAAACCTTACCGAGAAATCTGCTCATGAACGACCCCGTTCTTGCGACGTTTGACGCTGCCACTTTTTTGGCAAGCGAAGCTGCTGCATGGATGACGTATTTTGAGTCGGAGCAAGTCGTCAGTGGTTTAGCCCAGAGCTTACAACGCTTGCACCAAGCCGAGCGCTATGAAATCGGTGCGATGCGTCTCATGAATGACGATGACCGCGCGCAGCCTTTTGTAGGCCGTTATTTGTTGATCGATGGCCCGTCTGTGCGTGTGTTGGAAATGATTTCGCCTCAACGCGTAGGTGAACAAGTGGGGCAGTTGGGCGAGCATTTGCTCATCATTGCGCAGCGTTGGTTAACCGCCGTTTCGGCCCTGGCTGCGCAAAATCAGCCACGATCTGTGGTGACGCAAACAGTGCCGCAAGGCCACGATGCAGAACGTTTGGCATGGATGACGCATTTGACCCACTGCCTTGACGCAGCACAGCGGCACACTTATGGCGTGGCATGTATTCATGTTGACATCAAGGCCTTCAAAGCGCTCAACGATGTGTTGGGGGCGAACACGGCACGCAACCTGTTGTACGAGATGGGGACACGCATCATGACCATGCTGCGCAAGCACGACCGTGTGATTCGTTTGGGGGATCACGAGTTCGGCATCATCATTGATCGACTCATGCAACCCGATGGCATCGCGGCGGTGATTCAGCGGTTGATGACAAAACTTGAAAACCCACCTTCGCCTCTGACCCCTTGGAAGGGCGTGCGCTTAGGCATGGCTTTATTTCCCAACGATGCAACAACGGCCGAAGATTTGGTCGCTTTGTCGCATCTGCGTTTGACAGATGCCAAACACCGAGACGTGTTGGAGGATGAGCGTTGGGCCCGCGAGATGCGCGCCCAATCTCTGAATGCGGGCTCTTCGACACAGTCTGAGCTGAAAGCAAACCTCTCCGAATGATCACCAATTTTTGTGGCGCCATGCAGCGCGCCTTGATGTTGCCGCGTGTGTGCGTGCTTGCGTTGTTGGGAATAGGCAGCGCGCTGCTGCCGTCATTGGCCAATGCCCAAGCTAGCAATTGCTTAGGGGACGTCAGTGTGACTAAGCCTTATGTGGTGTCAGTCGTCCCTCAGCTGCCCGCATCCGAAACCTACAGCCATTGGGCCCCGGTCTTGGAGGCCGTCGGCCTTGCCTCCAAGCAATGCTTCACGCTGAATATTTCCAAAACAATTCCCGATTTTGAGGTGGAGTTGTTGGCGGGTACACCTGATTTCTCGTACATGAATCCGTACCACCAAGTGATGGCCTATCGCCGTCAGGCTTACCGCCCCTTGGTGGCCGACGCCACGCCTTTGACCGGCATCGTGGTGGTGCGTCGCGACAGTGGTATTAACAAAATGGATGACTTGAATGGCAAGCAATTGGCGTTTCCATCACCCAATGCTTTCGCCGCGTCTTTGATCACGCGTGCCACTTTGAGCCAACGTGGGATTGACATCAAACCCCTCTACGTGAAGACCCACAGCAATGTCTACCGCAGCGTGCTGCAAGCAGACGTGGTGGCTGGCGGTGGTGTGAACACCACATTGTTGCGCGAGCCCGAGGGGCTGCAATCTCAACTCAAGGTGCTCTTTGAGTCTGCAGGTTATCGCGCCCATCCATTTTCTGCACATCCACGCGTACCTGTTGCGGTGCAAGAAAGCGTGCGCAAAGCTTTCATTGCCTATGCCGGCACGGATGCAGGCAAAGCCGCCATGAACAAAGCGCAAATGCCGCAACCCGTGGCCGTTGACTATGCCCGTGATTATTTGCCGCTCGAACATTTAAAAATTGAAGCGTTTGTTGAAGCTCCCAAACGCTGACCGTTGACCACGACATGACTGATTTGAAAAAAAACTCTTCCCGCGCTTTCGCCCGTATGGCGATTTTTCTTGTGGCGTTGGTGTCATGTTTGCTGCTCGGGGGCTCTTGGCTGGTTTACAGCCATTCAGAAAAGCTCTTTGAAGAACGTCGCCAAACCTCCATGGTCATGCTCACCGAGGGGGTGTCCTTGGCCGTGTTAGAAAGTTTGTTGGTGCGCGATTTCGGCGCGATTGAGGCACGCTTGATGCAGGCGTTGTCCAACGGCAACGTGCAATCGGCGGCGGTGACAGACGTGCGCGGTAACGTGATTGCGAATGTGGCGCGCGATGCCAAAACAGGTCGCCCCATGGCCGTGTTTTCAACGCAACGCATGACGCCACCCGCCACGGGATCCAGTGCGGTGTTGGACGACGATGGCAATTTGCTGAGCTGGCATGCCCTCAACGGTGCGAACCCAGTGGGGTGGTTGCGCTTGGAAGTGGTCGATGACACCAAAAAAGCTTTGCGTAGTTTGGCCCGTGAAACCTTGATCGTGGCCGTGATTTTTTCGGGCTTCATGTTGTTGGTGTTTGGTTGGATTTTGCGCCGCGCTTATGTGGTGATTGACGGCAATGAAGTACGCCTGCAAACCGAAAATTCACACCTGACCGACAAAGCCAACAACGACCCGCTGACTGGTTTACCCAACCGAACCGCCTTGATGCAAAAGTTGCAAGACAGCATGGCACGTGTGGACGAAGCAGGCACGGGCAGCTTGGCGGTTTGCTTCATCGACTTAGACCGTTTCAAACCTGTCAATGACGAACACGGCCATCGCGTTGGCGACAAGGTGCTGCAGTCGGTGACCAGCCGTATCCGTACCATGGCGCGTCAGGGTGACTTTTTGGCGCGCATTGGCGGCGACGAATTTGTGCTGATCGTGCACGGCTTAGAAAACACATGGGAAATCGAACCCGTGCTCAGCCGTTTGTTGCATGTGACCACCACCCCATTTTTGGCAGAAGGCCATTCCGCTCGCTTGGGCTTCAGTATTGGCGTGACGATTTATCCACAAGATAAATCGGATGCGAACACCTTGATCAATCACGCCGATCAAGCCATGTACAAAGCCAAGCGCACAGGTGGTGGTGGTTGGGCACTTTGGCAAGCGGGCGCCGAGTGATGCGCACGGCTTTGCGTCAGTTTCAAGGTAAGGGTTTGGTCTGGCCCTTGTTGTTGGCGTGGTTGGTTTACAGCACTGTTGCTTTGGGTTGGTACATCCACCAAAACCCTGGTTTTTTAAATGCTTTTTGCAGGACAACTTGAGATGAATCTGAATCAATCTAAAAGAGACGCTCACAACATTGAGTTGATTCTCCAGCCGCAAAGGGTCAAAGCCGATGTGGTGATGCTGGGTACCTTGGTGTTTCTGGCTGTGATCAGCATGGGCATTGCTTACTTCACGCAAACGTGGGGTGTGGCTTTGGCGATTGGTTTGCCTGCGCTTGCCGTCCCCCTTGTGATTTATTCGATGGCCCCAGGGTCGCTGGGCTCACGCTTGGCCAACGCCAGTGCGTTCATGGTGTATTCGGCGCTGATGATTCAGCAAACCAGCGGTATGTCCGAGATGCACTTCAGTATTTTTGCGTTGCTGGCGTTCTTGCTTTACTACCGCGATTGGCGTCCATTGGTGGCCGCTGCTGCCGTGATTGCCGTGCATCATGTGGGCTTTGCCTTTTTGCAAGCCACAGGATTTGCGGGGCTCTTTGTGATTGATGGCGCGATCAACCCTTGGATCATCATCTTGCATGCAGCTTTTGTGGTGTTTGAAACCTCGGTGCTGATTTTCATGGCCGTTATCTTGCGCCGTGAAGCGGTGGAGTCAGCCTTGGTGGCTGAGTTGGCGGGTGACATCAGCTTGGGTAACTTTGCATCGAAAGATCATCAAGCCGCTCAAACGGGCTTCCCCTTGTTGAAACAAGTGTCGGACATGCAAAAGTCTTTGGACTCTACATTGCAAGACATCACCAAGGTGATGAACGGTGTGGCGCAAGGCAACTTTGCAGGTCGTGTGACGGTGGAAGCCAAAGGCGATTTGAACGCCTTGAAACAAAATATCAACCAAAGCATTGAAGCCCAACAAGCCGTGTTCCACGACATCACATCCGTGATGAATGCGGTGGCGCATGGTAATTTGGCTGATCGTGTGACGGTGTCTGCCAAAGGTGATTTGGAAGCCTTGAAACACAATGTGAACCAAAGCATCGAAGCTCAGCAATCGGTGTTTGAGGACATCACCTTGGTGATGAAGGGTTTGGCTCAAGGTAATTTGAATGGTCGCGTGACCGTGGCAGCCAAAGGTGATTTGGAAGCCCTCAAAGCCAACATCAACACCTCGTTAGAAGCGCTGCGCAATGCGATGATGATGATTCACAACAACACCCGCCAAGTCGCGGCTGCTTCGAATCAGACCAGCAACGCGATCGGTCAAATTTCCGATGGCGCTCAAAATCAGACGCACGCGATTGGTCAAGTTGCCACAGCCGTGCGCCAAACCGTGACGTCGGTGTCGGATGTGTCCAAAAACACCGAGTTCGCCAGCCACCAATCGAAGAAGTCCGTGGAGTCTGTGCGCTCCAGCATGCGCAAGATGGAAGAGATGGTCACGGTGGTGAACAACATCGCCAGCAACTCCGAGAAGATCAACAAGATCACCGAGGTGATCGAGAAGATCGCCAACAAGACCAATTTGCTGTCGCTGAACGCTGCCATTGAAGCTGCGCGTGCGGGTGAACACGGCAAAGGTTTTGCCGTGGTGGCGGATGAGGTGGGTAAGTTGGCTTTGAACAGTGCCCAAAGCTCACAAGAAATTGCGGCTTTGGTGCAGCAAGCGGTCGAGGAAGCGCATCGCGCAGTCGCTGCGGTGATGGAAGTCAACAAAGACATGACCAACATCGAACAAGGCGCGCGTGAAACTGACACCATGTTGCAACGCATTGCCGCTGCGCTTGAGCAGCAAAGTGCGGCCGTCGAAGAGATCAACGCCAACTTGAGCAACGTGGACAACATTGCTCGCAGTAACGCGGCTGCATCTGAAGAAATCACGGCTACCGTGATTGAACTTTCCAAAATTGCGGATGCGACACGCCGCGAAGTTGAGAAATTCGAAACTTAAAAGTGGCATAAGACCCGATCAGAACTCAGAAGCCTGGCGCGCAGGCTCCAAAGTACGACACGTCGTCAAGCTTCTTGTAGACCCAGTACGAAGTCGTCGTAACTGATTTGGTTGGCGGCCAAGGTGCCGGTCAATAACTGTGTTGAGGCAGCGATGGCATCACGCGTGCCTGCACTGCGCTCAGCTTGCAACATTTGTCGATAAAGCGGTTGAATTTGCGCGATAGCCTTGGGATTGGGCTTGCGGCGCACAGAGAAGTAACCCAACAAGGTGCCTTGTGCATCGTACGAGGGAGTGACGTTGGCAAGCACCCAATAGAAGGAACCATCCTTGCTGATGTTCTTCACAAAGGCAAAAACTTCTTGACCCGCTTGCAAACGGTCCCACAACAGTTTGAACACGGCCCGCGGCATGTCTGGGTGACGAATGATGTTGTGCTGTGTGCCTAAAAGCTCAGACTCCTTGAAGCCCGAATATTCATTGAAGGTGCGGTTGCCGTAGGTGATGCGACCTTTGATGTCAGTCTTGGAGACGATCAAGTCTCCTTCGCGCATGACTTTTTCTTGAGTAGTAGGGGTAATGCGGAAGGAAGTCATTCAGATCTGTCTTGGTTAAGAGATGGATTTTGTCCATCCCCTGCCAACGACGATTTGACATGCATCAACTTCAACAGCAATAAGCCAAAAATAACCTAAATCCACAATTTTGTTGATTTATCGTTTGGCGTATTTAGTCCCCGAATTCGATTTACTTGCCACTGCGCTCTTCTTGCCTTTTGCTGCAGCCACGTGAGTGTTGCCGCGTACTTTGCCGGACACAAACAGTACCACTTGTTGACCTGATTTGAAGCTGGCATTGACCGCAACTTTGTTCCATTCCGCCACTTGTTCGGGCTTGACGTTGTTGCGTTTGGCGATGCTCGCGACCGTGTCTTGCTTGCCCGCTTTGACGGTCATGCGTTTGAGGACTTGCTCGGGTGACAGCTCGAGTCGACCGTTGTCAGCCACGCGCGCGGTCACGTCATCGGCCATGTGTGAGGTGCGTGGCACCAGCAGCGCCGAGCCTGCGCGAATCATCATGTGGGGGGGAATGTTGTTGATGCTGCGAAAGTCAGCTTCACTCATACCGACTTTTTGGGCAGCTTCTGACACCTTCATGGTGCTGGGGGCAATCCAAGCGGTCCAAGTGGCCATGCGGCCGGTTGCAGAGGCTTCGTAGTTGCGCTGAAACACTTCGGCATTGTCCCAAGGCAGCAAGATGGAAGGAATGCCTGCTGCCAACAACACGGGACGGTGAGCTGAGGGGTTCAAGGCTTTGAAATCGTCCAATGAAATTTCGGCCAACTTGGCCGCGACGGTCACATCCATGTCACGCGGCAGAGGCACGCTTTGAAAATAAGGATGGTTCGGAATGTTGGGCAGCGACACGTTGAAGGTGGTCGGGTTTCCAACGATGTTTTTCATCGCTTGCAGCTTGGGCACATACATGCGCGTTTCCATCGGCATGTTCAGATCTGCGTAGGTGGTGGGTAAGCCAGCGCGTTGATTGCGTGCAATGGCCTTGCCGACGTTGCCTTCGCCCCAGTTGTAGGCTGCCAATGCCAAGTGCCAGTCGCCAAACATTTTGTAAAGGCGTTCTAGGTAGTCGAGGGCTGCGCGTGTCGAGGCTTGCACATCGCGGCGGTCATCGCGAAAGGCGTTTTGTTTCAAGTCAAAGCTTTTGCCGGTAGCTGGCATGAACTGCCACATGCCACTGGCACGTGCGCTTGACACCGCTTGGGGGTTGAAAGCGCTCTCGATGAAGGGCAACAAAGCCAACTCGGTGGGCATGTTGCGTTGTTCGAGTTCTTCAACGATGTGATAGAGGTATTTGCTGGATCGCTCGCCCATGCGTTGCAAATAATCGGGCTTGTTGCTGTACCACTGTGTGCGGTCATTCACCAATTCGTTGTCCAAGTCGGGCATGGTGTAGCCCCTGCGAATGCGCTCCCATAAGTCGTTGGGCAGGGCCAAGGTGACAACGTTCTCGTGACGAACTTGACCTTTGGCGACGGGACTCAGGCCAGGTGCCGCGGGCATCAATGGGGCATTCGATGCACGGGGTGGCAATGTGTCAACTTGTTCTAGGTTGGCGCAACCCGCTAAAGCGGTGAGGGCCAGCATCAAAGCGGTGTTCAAAAGTCTCATTGAAAGTCGTTTTTCCATTGGCGCAGTGCCGCAAAGACAGCCACATCGTCGGCTTGTGTCTTGGCATCGAGGCCTGCGTGTTGTGCCACAGCGTGTCGCACATCGGGGTGACGAGCCCGTAAAAACGGGTTGATCTGCAATTCGGTACCAAGTCGGGCGGGCAGGGTGGGTCTTCCTTGTGCACGCAAATTTTGGCAATGAATCTGGTAGGCCTGCAAGTCTGTGTTGCGGGGGTCTACGGCGAGGGCGAATCGCAAGTTGGACAGAGTGTACTCGTGGGCGCAGCACACTTGCGTGTCTGCGGGTAATGCGGCGAGGGCGTCTAGGGAAGCGAGCATTTGGGCCGGTGTGCCTTCAAACAAGCGTCCGCATCCTCCAGAGAATAAGGTGTCGCCACAAAACAACACGGGGCTGGGTTCGGCATGGGGTAAAAAGTACGCCACATGGCCTGCGGTGTGGCCAGGGACATCGAGCACGTCGATGTGCTGACCGAGTAACGACAAGGGTTCTCCTGCCATCACGGGGGTGAAGGGCTGAGGAATATTTTCTCGTGCAGGGCCGAAAACTTGTGCACCTGTTGCCGCTCGCAATTCGTCCACGCCGCCCACATGGTCTGCATGGTGGTGGGTGACTAGAATCGCGGTCAAAATCAGGCCTTCACGCGCCAGTGCTTGCAGCACAGGTGCTGCGTCACCGGGGTCGACCACCACCGCTTGGTCGTCTTGTTGCCACAACCACAGGTAGTTGTCGGCGAAGGCGGGCAGTTCAACGAGTTTCATGACATCTCCACGCATAAATACCGATAGTTTGCACGACTGGTTGGCCACCCCCACTGGGCAGTACTTGCTGCGCTGGGAGCAAGGCCAATTTGACCGTGCTGTGGCTGATGTGTTTGGCTTTCATGCCTTGCAGCTTGGGTTGTCCGAGTTCGATGCGCTTGCGGCCAACCGCATGCCGCATCGCTGGTTGGGCTGCGATCGTTTACCTGTCGGCGCAAGCCTAGGCCGTGATGTGTTTTTGACCCAATACGAGGCATTGCCGTTTTCGGATGCCAGCCTTGATTTGTTGGTCTTGCCTCACACGCTCGAGTTGAGTTTTGATCCCCACGCCACCTTGCGAGAGGTCGCACGCGTGTTGGTGCCCGAGGGGCGCGTGGTGATTGCGGGTTTCAATCCCACCAGCTTGTGGGGGGTGCAAAAAAGCTGTGGCAAAGGCCCGCCTGACGTGGGCGATTACATCGGTCATTGGCGGTTGCGCGATTGGTTGCGGCTGTTGAACTTTGAGGTGCAGGACAACCACTTTGGCTGCTATCGTCCGGCCGTGCGCTCGGAGCGTTGGTTGCAACGTTTGGCTTGGTTGGACTCGGCGGGCTCACGCTCGTGGCCCATTTTTGGCGGCGTTTATATGGTGTCGGCAATCAAACGTGTGCGCGGTATGCGCTTGATGGGACCGGCTTGGAAGACATCACCGGCCCGCGCGGCCAAGGCTGTGACGACAGCCACCAAAGGAATGGAATGAACTCAGTTGAAATTTATACCGATGGCGCTTGCAAAGGCAATCCAGGTCCTGGCGGCTGGGGGGCGCTTTTGCGCTCTCCTTCGGGTGAAGAGAAAGAACTCTTTGGCGGCGAGTTGGGCACGACCAACAACCGCATGGAGCTGTTGGCGGTGATTGAGTCTTTGCGCGCACTGAAGCGACCTTGTCATGTCGCTTTGTATTTAGACAGTGAATACGTGCGCAAAGGCATCACAGAGTGGATTCATGGCTGGAAAGCGCGTGGGTGGCGCACGGCCGCGAAGCAACCCGTGAAGAACGCAGATTTATGGCAAATGTTGGATGCGTTGGTGCACGACGGCGACCATCACATCCATTGGCATTGGGTCAAAGGTCATGCGGGTCACGTGGACAACGAACGTGCTGATGGATTAGCTAACCGAGGTGTGGAGATGGTGCTGTCCTCTCAGTGACAACTTGTGTGAAGCCTTGGTAAATCTGTCTTGAAGTACATCCCGACTGGTACATTGGCCGGTTGTGTGAATGAAACTCAAAAGAAATATCTTCATGGCATCCAAAAAGATTTATCCCCTGGTCGCGTTGTTCGGTATTGCAGCGGCATCTGGTGTGGCGTGGTGGTATCAAAACAGCCCTAAATCAGACACGGTCGTCACGGGTACTGGTGCGCCCAGCGGCGTCAAGACGGTCGGCGTAGAAGTTGCGGCTGTGAGAAAGATCACTTTGCGTGATGATGCCCAAGCGGTGGGCAGTTTGCGCTCACGCCAAAGCGTGATGCTGCGACCTGAGGTCGCTGGTCGCATTGTGTCTTTGGGCTTTTCCGATGGCGCACGCGTGAATGCAGGGCAGCTGTTGGTGCAGTTGGATGACACCTTTCAGCGCGCCGAGGTGCAGCAGTCGTTGGCGCAAATGTCAGTGGCACGGGCCAACTACAAGCGTAACCAAGATTTGGTGGCGCAAAACTTCGTGGCGCAACGTGCATTGGATGAAAGCGCGGCCGCCATGCAAGTTGCCGATGCGCAGTTAGGCCTCTCTTGTGCGCGTTTGGAACGCATGCGCATCGTGTCTCCATTCAACGGCGTTGTGGGTATGCGCAACGTGAACGTGGGTGACTACGTGAAAGACGGTGCGGACTTGATCAATCTGGAAGACATCGGCATGTTGTATGTCGATTACCGATTGCCTGAGCGTTACCAGGTGCAAGTCAAACCCGGCCAAGTGGTCGAAATCAAGCTGGATGCCATTCCTAATCGCTTGTTCAAAGCCACCGTCGAAGCCGTTGATCCTTTGATTGATGCCAATGGTCGCTCGATCGGTGTGCGTGCTGTTTTGGTCAATGGCCCAGGCGAGGCTTTAGCCTCCGTGGGCGAACGTCGTCAAGCCTCGGCTGAAGCTGCGGTGTCCAAAGGCAGTTACACCTCAGCGCCCGTCGGACGCTCCACGCCATTGCCCACACCTCAAAGTTTGGGTTGTGCGCCTAGCATGTTTGAGTACCGTAAAAACGCAGCACCTTCAGGCGGCAATGGTCCCTTGCGTCCTGGCATGTTTGCGCGTGTGACCGCGGTGTTTTCGGTGAAACCCAATGCGCTGGTGGTACCCGAAGAGGCCATCGTCCCGCAAGGCGGCAAACAGTTTGTGATCAAGGCTGTGGCGCCTGCGGATTTCCCCGCGGCATCGGCCAGTGCACCAGCGTTGCCTGCGGACACCAAGTCGGTGTCGCAACGTGTCGAGGTGCAGTTGGGCGTCCGACGTGCTGGTCAAGTGGAGGTGATCAGCGGCCTCACCGAAAGTGATGTGGTGGTGGTCGCTGGCCAGCAGCGTTTGCAAAAAGATGGCTCACCGCTGCGTTTGGTGGAAATGGGCAAAGCCGCCGCCAATCCCGCGTCTGCTGCCTCAGCTGCCGCATCGGCCACTGCGGCTTCAGCAAGCCGCTAAACCTTTCTCAAAGAACGCCTTATGCAGTTGCCTGAGATATCCATTCGCCGCCCGGTGTTCGCCACCGTGCTTTCCTTGCTGATTTTGTTGGTGGGGTTTGTGTCATTCACTCGTTTGAATGTGCGCGAATATCCCAAAATTGACAACCCCGTGGTCACCGTCGAAACCAAATACACCGGTGCATCCAGTGCGGTGGTGGAGTCGCAGGTCACCAAGGTGTTGGAAGACTCTTTGTCGGGTATTGAGGGCGTGGATGTCATCACTTCCATCAGCCGTCAAGAGCAAAGTCAAATCACCATCAACTTTGTGCTCTCTCGTGACGCCGATTCAGCCGCTGCCGATGTGCGTGACAAAGTCAGCCGTGTGCGCCAGCGACTGCCGCAAGGCATTGATGAACCCGTGATTGCCAAGGTTGAAGCCGATGCTTTCCCTGTGATTTGGTTGTCTTTCAGCGCTGACAATTTGAATGTTCTGCAACTGACGGACTATGCCAACCGCATTGCCAAGCCGATGATGCAGACGGCGCCTGGCGCTTCGGACGTGCGTGTGTACGGTGAGCGTAAATATGCCATGCGCATTTGGCTCGATCCCGATCGTTTGGCCGCCTACAAACTCACGCCGCAAGATGTAGAAGATGCGTTACGTCGCTCCAACGTCGAGGTGCCCGCAGGCCGTGTGGAAAGTAAATTGCGCGAGTTCAACGTCACCACCTCGACAGATTTGCAAAAGCCAGTGGAGTTCAGTCAAGTCGTCATCAAGACGGTGAATGGTTTTCAGGTGCGTATTGGCGATGTGGCGCGTGTGGAGCAGGGTCCGCAGTTGGAGCGCACCTCAACCCGTTTGAATGGCAAAGACGCCATCACCTTGGGCGTGATTCGCAACGCCACGGCCAACCCCTTGGATTTAAGTGCCGCCGTGCGCGCCATGATTCCGCGCATCAAAGAAAACTTGCCCCCTGGCGTTGAAATCGAAGTGGCCAACGACAACTCGGTGTTCATCGATCGATCGATCAAGGCGGTGTACCAAACCATTTTTGAAGCCGCTATTTTGGTGGCGCTGGTGATTTTTGTGTTCTTGCGCACATTGCGCGCATCCATCATTCCGTTGGTGACCATTCCTGTGTGCTTGATTGGTACCTTTGCCTTGATGGCCATGTTTGGCTTCACGGTGAACACCTTGACCATGCTGGCCTTGGTGCTGGCCATTGGCTTGGTGGTGGACGATGCGATTGTGGTTTTGGAGAATATTTACCGCCACATCGAAGAGGGCATGTCGCCCTTCCATGCGGCCATCAAAGGCGCCAAAGAAGTGGGCTTTGCGGTCGTCGCAATGACCATGACTCTGGCTGCGGTGTATGCCCCGTTGGCGTTCACGCCAGGGCGCACTGGCAAGTTGTTCACCGAATTTGCGCTGGTGTTGGCGGGCTCGGTGGTCGTGTCTGGATTTGTTGCGCTCACGCTCACACCCATGATGTGTTCGTTGATGCTCAAACACAACCACAACCCGAGTTGGTTTGACCGCACGATGGAGACGCAGCTGCAGCGCTTGTCCAACGCTTACGGACGCGTGTTGGCTTGGACCTTGTCTCGCGGACGCGTGGCTGGGTTTGACATCTCTCGCCGCTGGTTGGTGGTGGCGGTCATGGTGGCAGCAGGCATTGGCACGTTCACCTTGCTCAAGTCGACCAAAAGCGAATTGGCGCCGCTCGAAGACCGAGGCGTGATCTTGACCGTCATCAATGGTCCTGACGGTGCCACGATGGACTACACCACACGCTATGCCAAAGCCATTGAGGGCATGTCGTCCAAATATCCCGAATTCGATCGCATTTTCACGGTGGTGGGCAACCCCACGGTGGCGCAGGGCAACGTGTTTTATCGCGCCTTGCCTTGGGAGGAACGGAAGAAAAGCACGCTTGAAATCGCCCGTGACATGACGCCTGCCGTGGCCTCGCTGCCTGGCGTGACCGCGTTCCCCATCACGCCGCCTTCACTGGGCCAAGCGTTCCGCGAGCGTCCTTTGAACTTTGTGATCTTGACCTCAGACAGCTATCAAAACCTGTCTCAAGTGGTGCGCAGCTTCCAAGAGGAGCTGGCGAAGAACCCAGGCATCGTCAGCGTGGACACCGACTTACGTTTGAACAAGCCTGAGATCAGCATGGAAGTGGACCGTGAGCGTGCGGCAGACATGGGCGTTCCCGTCGAAGCCATTGCCCGAGCCGTGGAAACCATGATGGGTGGGCGACAGGTCACGCGTTACAAGCGTGAAGGCGATCAATACGATGTGATCGTGCAAACAGCCCCCACGGGCCGTGACACGCCGGATGACATTGAGCATATTTTTGTGCGCGGTCGCAACGAAGCCATGATCCCGCTGTCTGCTTTGGTGAAGATCAAAGAGGTGGTGGTGCCGCGTGAGTTGAACCACTTCAGTCAGCGCCGTAGCGCCTCTATCACCGCCAACTTGGCGCCCACTTACTCGCTGGGTGAGGCCTTGACTTACATGGATGCCACATCAAAGAAGTTGCTCAAACCCGGTTACTCGACCGATTTGAACGGTACTTCGCGTGAGTTCGTGAAGTCGTCAGGCTCTTTGGTGATCGTGTTTGTGTTGGCCCTGTTGTTTATCTTCTTGGTCTTGTCGGCCCAGTTTGAGAGCTTCATTGATCCCTTGGTCATCATGCTGTCTGTGCCGTTGTCGATGGTGGGTGCGTTGTTGGCCTTGCAGTTCAGCGGCGGCACTTTGAACGTGTTCAGCCAAATCGGCTTGATCACTTTGGTCGGGTTGATCACCAAGCACGGTATTTTGATTGTGGAGTTTGCCAATCAGTTGCGTGAGGAGGGCATGGAGTTGTTCGCGGCCATCACGCAATCGGCCACCTTGCGCTTACGTCCCATTTTGATGACCACCGGTGCCATGGTGCTGGGCGCTATTCCTTTGGCACTGGCCACAGGGGCGGGCGCTGAGAGCCGTAAGCAAATTGGCTGGGTGATTGTGGGGGGCATGAGTTTGGGCACCTTGCTCACCATTTTTGTGGTGCCGACCATGTACACCTTGTTGGCACGTCACAAAGTGCCCGGTGCCATCACGATTCGTCACGAAGATGATGACGTGGGCGCGTGACGCCAGCAGATTTTTAAATGTGAAGGTGGGGCAGGGTTATGTCGTTTGATTTCTCTCAACTTCAATGCCCCGTCATTCAAGCGCCTATGGCGGGTGGCATCAACACCCCCGCGTTGGCGGCTGCGGTCGCGAACGCGGGCGGGGTGGGCAGTTTTGGCTTCGCCTACAGCAGCCCCGAAAAAATCAGCGCTGATTTGCGTGCAACCCAAGCCCTGACAACGGGCCCCTTGAATGCCAATTTCTTCGTGTTTCAACCGGTTGCCTTGCCCGATGCGGCGCAACAAGCCGCTGCCTTGGCGGCTTTCACTGCCTTAGGGTTGCCCGACGATTGCGTGTTGCGCGTGCCGCAAGCGCCTTTTTATCCCGATTTAGACAGCCTGTTGGTGCCCGTGTGGCAACACCGACCCGCCATGCTGACGTTTCATTTTGGTATCCCGCCCGCGTCCGTCTTGCAACAAGCCAAAGCCTTGGGGATTGCCGTCGGCATCACGGCCACCAGTCTGGCCGAAGCGACGCAGATTGAAGCCGCAGGTGCTGACTTCATCGTGGCGCAAGGGATAGAAGCCGGTGGTCATCGGGGCACCTTTGAGCCCGAAGGCGACGCCGACACAGATTGGCCGTTGGATACCTTGCTGTCCGTGTTGACCGCCCATTGCCGCTTGCCCATCGTGGCAGCCGGTGCGGTCATGGATGGTGCCGACATTCAGCGCGTGTTGCGCTTGGGCGCTGTGGCCGCACAAATGGGTACGGCCTTTTTGTGCTGTGACGAATCGGGGGCGAGTCCTGCGCATCAAGCGTTCATTCGCCACGAACATGCGCGAGGCACGGCTTTCACGCGCGGTTTTTCTGGCCGCCGTGCCCAAGGCATTGCCAACCAATTCATGACCGCATTGCACGGTCAAACGACCTTGCCTTTTCCGATTCAAAACACGTTGACGGGCCCCATTCGCCAACGCGCTGTTCAGCGTAACGATGGCGAACACCAAAGCTTGTGGGCGGGGACGGCCTACCGACAAGCGCAAGCGTTGCCTGCGGCGGTCTTGATGCAGCATTGGAGCGAACAGCTGCAGGCTTGCCGTCGCGTTTGATAGGCTGAATGCCGTGGCTTCTTGCCTAGGGTTGTGGCCTAGATGGCGCCTTCAAACATCATGACATCGACGTCGTCGCCGATGGCCACGTTGCCTTGGCTGTGATGCAAAACGATGAGTCCGTTGCCTTGCACCATAGAACTCAACACGCCTGAGCCTTGATTGCCCGTGGTGCGTACTTGCAGCGTGCCGTCAGCAGCGCTGCTGACGAAACCACGTTGGTACTCCGTGCGGCCTGCTTTTTTGCGTAAGGGCTCTAAGCTTTTGGCGCGCAACAGTGGCGCAGGCTGAGCGGTGCTGCCCATCATGCGCAGCAGTGCGGGACGTACAAAAGCAAGGAAGGTGACCATCACCGCGACAGGGTTGCCGGGCAAGCCAAACAGCACGGATTTGCCAATGCGACCGACCGCCATTGGGCGGCCTGGGCGCATCGCAATTTTCCAAAATGCCACGTCGCCAAGTTTTTTCATCATCGCTTTGGTGAAGTCTGCTTCGCCGACGCTCACGCCGCCGCTGGTGATGATGGCATCGGCTTCTTGTGCGGCTTTGGCAAACGCCGCTTCCAAGAGCGCAGGGTCGTCACGCACCACGCCCATGTCAATCACCTCGCAACCCAGACGTGTGAGTAAGCCAAACACGGTGAAGCGGTTGCTGTCGTACACCGCACCTTCGCGCGGTGACTCGCCCAAGCTCATCACTTCGTCACCGGTTGAGAAATAAGCCACGCGCAAACGGCGGTGCACCCGCACATCGGGTAGCCCCAAACTGGCGATCAGGCCCAAGGCAGCAGGGGTGAGGTGCTGGCCCGCTTTCAATGCGGGCTGGCCTTGCATCAAGTCTTCGCCTGCTAAACGGCGGTTGTCACCGGCTTTCAAGAGATTGGCCGCCAAGGTGATGGTGGTGACGTCGTGGGCCGTGGTGATGTGTGCCAGCTCTTGCGGCACCACCGTGTCGAGCCCATCGGGCAGGATGGCGCCCGTCATGATCTTCAAACACTCGCTTGTGTTGACTTTGCCTTGCCACGCTTTGCCTGCTAGCGCTGTGCCGACCACACGCAGGCTCAAGGGGTGGTTGGCTTGCCATTGCGACGCGTCGAACGCAAACCCGTCCATGGCCGAGTTGTTGTGCGCAGGTACGCTGATGGGCGAGATCACGTCTTGGGCCAAAACGCGGCCAAGGGCATCAAACAAAAAGACGTCTTGCGCTTCACTGGCAGGCAGCGGTTGCGTCAAGTGCGTTAAAAAATCACCCACTTGGCGCACGCTCAAGGCTTGTGGGTCGTAGCCTTGCAGGGCTGCGGCGATGTCGTCGAGGCTTTTCATGCGGGCTGAGATTCGAGGTTTTGCAACTCTTGCAAGGTGTTCACGTTGGCAAAGGCGAGGGGATCATCTTGGGGTGCATTAAAGGGCACCAACACGGTTTTGTGCTGGTTCGTCCATGCGTCGATCTTGCGGCCACCGGCGTGGGTAAAGGCCACCAAGTTTTCCAGCATCGTGACTTTCATGAGACAAAAAACGGGTTGGCTACGTAGTTCGATTTGACCTTGGGCATTGACTTCGGGGGCCGCCGCCATCGCCATGTCGGCATCGTCGTTCACCAAAGCTTGCGCCAAGCGCTCGGCCAAGTCCAACGGCAAACGTGGGGTGTCACAAGGCACGGTCAGCAGATAGGGGGTTTCGCAACGCTCTAGACCGGCCACAAAGCCCGACAACGGTCCCGCGAAGTCTGCGGACGCATCTGGCCATACTGACGCGCCAAATGACTCGTAGGCGGAGAGGTTGCGGTTGGCGTTGACCATCACGGTCTCAACTTGCGGACCTAAGCGCATCAGGGCGTGTAGGGCGAGTGGCAGACCGTTGAAGTTTTGCAGACCTTTGTCGACGCCGCCCATGCGGCTACCGCGCCCACCAGCCAAGATGAGGCCTGTGATGTCTTGTGGATGAATGGCGTCGGTCATGGCAATGTGTTGGGAAAGAGGGGGTTAACCACCGATGTAGCTCATCTCAACGCGACGCACGGCAGGGGCGCTGTCGGCGGGCAAGCTGGCTCGGAGTTCAGAGTAACGGTCGTCGCGGCGGTGCCAAATGTGGCCGATGGCCGAGGCGAGTTGCGCGTCAGTGGCGGTTTCTTGGCGCATCAGGCTTCGCAGGTCGTAGCCTTGGGAGGCAAACAGGCACAGGTAGAGCTTGCCTTCGGTGGATAGGCGAGCGCGGTTGCAGTCTTGGCAAAACGCTTGTGTCACGCTGCTGATGACGCCCACTTCACCCAAGCTCGGGTCGAACTGACCTGCTGCGTTGGCGTAGCCCCAACGTTGTGCTGTTTCGCCCAGTGTGCTGGCTTCCAGAGACACCAAGGGGAATTCTTGTTGGAGTTTGGCAATCACCTCGGCCGATGGCAAGACGTCGTCCATGCACCAACCGTTGGTGGCGCCCACATCCATGTATTCGATGAAACGCAGCGTGATGCCGCTGCCGCGAAAGTGGCGTGCCATGGGCAAGATCTGGTCAACATTGGTACGGCGCTTGACCACCATGTTGACTTTGAGGCCTGTCAAGCGGCCTTGGCTGTCGAGTCCAAGGCCCGCTGCCTTGGCTGCTTCGATGCCTTCCAGCACATCGGCGACCGGAAAGTCAACGTCATTCATTTGTCGGAACACCGCATCGTCTAATCCGTCCAAGCTGACCGTCACACGGTTCAGACCGGCGTCTTTGAGTTGCTGCGCTTTGCGCTTGAGCAAAGAGCCATTGGTGGTGAGGGTCAGATCAAGTGGCGTGCCATCGGGTGTGCGAATGTTGGCCAATTGCTCAACCAAAATTTCTAAGTTTTTGCGCAGCAGAGGCTCACCGCCCGTGAGTCGAATCTTGCGCACACCGTGCGCCACAAAAATTTTCGCGAGGCGCGTGATTTCTTCAAAGTTCAACAAGTCGCTGTGCGGCAAATAAGCGTAGTCTTTGTCGAACACCTCTTTGGGCATGCAGTAGTTGCAGCGGAAGTTGCAACGGTCCGTCACGCTGATGCGCAGGTCGTGCAATGGCCGACCCAAGCTGTCGCTCAGCAAACCAAGGGTGGCAATGGGCTGCGAGGGGACCGTCGCCACCAGTGCTTGGATCCGTTGATCGACGAGAGGAATGACACGTTCAGACATAACGCTGATTTTGCCTGATTGCCTATAACCCTAAAGCCAAAGACGCGAGGGAGACACCGACTCGGGATAACCATAACGGAGGGGGTTTGGACCTGCTCTCAGAATCAGGCCATGTCTGAAGCCATCATCTTAGAAACCCGCGAACTTGTGAAAGAGTTCAAAGGTTTTGTCGCCGTCAACGGTGTGAACCTGTCGGTCAAGCGTGGACAAATTCATGCCTTGATTGGTCCCAACGGGGCAGGTAAAACCACTGTCTTTAATTTGCTGACCAAATTTTTGATTCCGACACGGGGTCACATCTTGTTCAACGGAAAAGACATCACGGCCGACAAGCCCGCGCAAGTGGCCCGCATGGGCTTGGTTCGGTCATTTCAAATTTCGGCCACCTTTCCAAATTTGACCGTGCTCGAAAACGTGCGTGTGGCTTTGCAACGGGCCACCGGTTTGTCCATGCACTTTTGGCGCTCAGAGCGCGTCTTGCACCAGCTCAATGACAAGGCCATGGCGTTGTTGGACGAAGTGGATTTGCATGACATGGCTGACATCACAGCGGTGGAGTTGCCTTACGGCCGCAAACGCGCTTTGGAAATCGCCACCACCTTGGCGATGAATCCCGAGTTGATGTTGTTGGACGAGCCCACCCAAGGCATGGGGCATGAAGACGTGGGCCGCGTCACAGAACTCATCAAAAAAGTGGGCGCCAACCGCACCATTTTGATGGTGGAGCACAACATGAGCGTGGTCTCCAGCATTGCCGACACCATCAGTGTGTTGCAGCGAGGACAAATCATTGCCGAAGGTCCTTACGCCGTGGTGTCGAAGAACCCTCAAGTGTTAGAAGCCTACATGGGCACCACCGATAACGAATTAGAGGGCGCCCATGTCTGAGCCTCAAGAGTTTTTGCGCGTCTCGAATTTGCATGCGTTTTATGGCGAGTCGCACATCTTGCACGGCGTGGACATGACCGTGAACCAAGGTGAGGTGGTCACCTTGCTCGGGCGCAATGGTGCAGGGCGCACCACCACGGTGAAGTCTCTGCTGGGCTTGGTGGGGCGTCGCACGGGGTCTGTGAAGATCAATGGCCAAGAAACCATCACTTGGGCCCCCCATCAAATTGCCCGTTTGGGGTTGGGTTACTGCCCAGAAGAGCGCGGCATTTTTTCGGCGCTGACCTGCGAAGAGAACTTGCTGCTGCCACCGGTGATCGCACCCAACGGCATGTCGGTGGACGAAATTTACGAGATGTTCCCTAATTTGCTCGAGCGTCGTGACAGCCCCGGCACGCGTTTGTCTGGCGGTGAACAACAGATGCTCGCGGTGGGGCGAATTTTGCGAACTGGCGCCAAGTTTTTATTGCTTGACGAAATTTCTGAAGGCTTAGCGCCCGTGATTGTGCAGGCCTTGGCCCGCATGATTTTGGCGCTCAAGGCCAAAGGCTTCACCATCATCATGGTGGAACAAAACTTCCGTTTTGCCGCGCCTTTGGCTGACCGTTTTTATGTGATGGAGCACGGCCAAATGGTGCAAGGCTTTACCGCCGCAGAACTGCCAGACAAGATGGCGTTGCTGCATGAATATCTCGGTGTTTGATTTTTTCCCTAGGAGACAACTTGATGAATCGCAAACTTATCGCAATGGCAGCCACTTTGGCATGTGCTTTCACAGGCGCCGCGCAAGCGCAAATCTCAGATGGCATCGTCAAAATTGGTGTGCTCAACGACATGTCGGGCGTGTACTCTGACATCACGGGCCAAGGCTCGGTGACGGCCGCCAAGATGGCGGTGGAAGATTATTTGAAAGCGTCTAAAAGCGCGTTGAAAGTGGAGGTGGTCGGTGCCGATCACCAAAACAAACCCGACGTGGGATCGAACATCACACGCCAGTGGTACGACGCCGACAAGGTCGACATGGTGGTTGACGTGCCTACCTCATCGGTGGCGTTGGCGGTGAGCCAAATCTCCAAAGAAAAGGGCAAGATTCACGTCAACACGGGCGGCGCCACGTCAGACCTGACAGGCAAGTCTTGCAACGCCAACACCATCCATTGGCTGTACGACACCTACATGCTGGCCAATGGCACGGGCAAAGCGATTGTGAAAAACGGTGGCAACACGTGGTTCTTCTTGACCGCAGATTACGCCTTCGGTCAAGCCTTGGAGCGCGACACCGAGGCTGTGGTGGTCAAGAACGGCGGTAAGGTGGTGGGCAAAGTGCGCACCCCATTCCCCACCCAAGACTTCTCGTCTTTCTTGTTGCAAGCGCAAGCCTCCAAAGCCAAGATCATTGGCTTGGCCAACGCGGGTGGCGACACCACCAATTCGATCAAGCAAGCCTATGAGTTCGGCATCACCAAGGGCGGCCAAAACTTGGCCGGTTTGTTGGTGTTCTTGCCTGACGTGCACGCCTTGGGATTGGAAAAGGCACAAGGCCTGTTGTTGACCGAAACCTTCTACTGGGACTTGAACGACGGCACCCGTGCTTGGTCCAAGCGTTTTGCAGCAGCCAACGGCGGCAAGTTCCCCTCGATGAACCATGCCGGCGTCTATGCCAGCGTGATCCATTACCTGAAAGCGGTCGATGCCGCCAAGACCGACGATGGCACCAAAGTCACCGCGCAGATGAAGACTTTGCCGACGGACGACGTGTTGTTCGGTAAGGGCACCATCCGCCAAGATGGTCGCAAGTTGCACCCCGCGTATTTGTTTGAAGTCAAAAAGCCTTCGGAATCCAAAGGTCCTTACGACTACTACAAGCTGATGGCAACCATTCCAGCGGACGAAGCTTTCCGACCTTTGTCTGAAAGCGACTGTCCTTTGGTGAAAAAGTAAAACGAAACTGAGCAAGTCGAACGCACATCATGGAAATTTTTGGCATTCCCTCCCAAGCCCTGTTTGGGCAGTTGTTGATCGGGCTGATTAACGGTTCGTTTTATGCACTGCTTTCGCTGGGTTTGGCTGTGATTTTCGGCTTGCTGAACATCATCAACTTCACCCACGGCGCACAGTACATGCTGGGCGCTTTTGTGGCGTACTTGGGCTTGAGCAAATTGGGGCTCAATTACTGGGTGGCGTTGGTGGTGACACCAGTTTTGGTGGGCGCGACGGGTGTGGTGATTGAACGCACCATGCTGTCGCGGCTCTACAAACTGGACCATCTGTACGGCTTGCTGCTGACGTTTGGTTTGGCCTTGATCATTCAAGGCTTGTTTCGCAATGAATTTGGTTCTTCCGGCATGCCTTATCCGGTGCCCGAGGTGTTTCAAGGCGTGTTCAATTTGGGCTTCATGTTCCTGCCCAAATACCGTGCTTGGGTGATCGTGGCTTCGGTCGTGGTGTGTTTCTCGACGTGGTACGTGATTGAGCGCACCAAGCTGGGCGCCTATTTGCGGGCTGCCACTGAAAACCCCAGTTTGGTTCAAGCCTTTGGCATCAACGTGCCACGCATGATCACCTTGACCTACGGTTTTGGCGTGGGCTTGGCCGCTTTGGCTGGCGTGATGGCCGCCCCCATTTACCAAGTGAACCCGATGATGGGCGTGGACATCATCATTGTGGTGTTTGCGGTGGTGGTGATTGGCGGTATGGGCTCCATCATGGGTGCGATCTTGACGGGTTTTGGTCTCGGCTTGGTGGAGGGGTTGACTAAGGTGTTCTATCCCGAAGCGTCCAACACCGTGATTTTCGTCATCATGGCCATCGTGCTGTTGATCAAGCCCGCAGGGCTCTTTGGTACCCAAAAGTAAGACTCCCATGCGCAACCCTTCGCTTTCTGCTGCTCCCGTTCAATCGATGACGCACCAATGGGTGGCGTTTGCCATCATGGTGCTGGCTTTTGCCATTGCGCCGATTTGGATTTATCCGGTCTTCTTGATGAAGGTGATGTGTTTTGCCTTGTTCGCGTGTGCCTTCAACCTGTTGATCGGGTTTGGTGGCTTGTTGTCTTTCGGCCACGCCATGTTTTTAGGTACCGCAGGCTATGCCGCCGCGCATGCCGCCAAGGTGTGGGGTTGGAACCCTGAGTTGGCGGTGCTGTTCGCCACTTTGTGCTCTGGTTTGTTGGCGGTCGTGACGGGCCTGTTGGCGATTCGTCGTCAAGGTATTTACTTCGCCATGATCACCTTGGCGTTGTCGCAAATGGTGTTTTTTGTCTACTTGCAAACCCCATTCACGGGCGGTGAAGATGGCATTCAGGCCGTACCGCGCGGTCAATTGTTTGGCATGTTTGACCTGTCGAACAACGCCGCAATGTACATGTTTGTGATGGCCATTTTCTTGATGGGCTTTGCCATCATTTGGCGCATCGTGCATTCACCGTTTGGTCAAATTTTGAAGGCCATTCGTGAAAACCAAGACCGCGCTATTTCGTTGGGCTACGACACCGATCACTACAAATTGGTCGCGTTCATCATGTCAGGTGCGATTGCGGGTATGGCCGGTGCCACCAAGTCGCTGGTCTTTCAATTGGCATCGCTGACCGATGTCCATTGGTCCATGTCCGGCGAGGTGGTGCTGATGACGCTGGTCGGAGGCTTGGGTACCCTGTTTGGGCCAGTGTTAGGGGCGGCGGTGATTGTCTCTATGCAAAATTATTTGGCCCATTTGGGCGCTTGGGTGACCATCATCCAAGGTTTGATTTTTGTGATTTGCGTGATGGCGTTTCGACGCGGCATCATTGGTGAAATTGCCAACTGGATCAAAAAGCCACTTTGAAATCAGCGTTCACCTTCGGTGAAACTTCATGAAAAAACCGCCTTGATTGGCGGTTTTTTCGTTCTGGTCAGCGTGTCAACGTATGAATTGCTTGACGTAGTCTGCCCCCAAGCCAACGGCTTCGAAGTGGGCTCGGTATTTCTCGATGCGGGTGAACACATCGTCATAACCGGTGGCATTGCCTTGGGTGTCGACGTACATCAGCGAGCCATGGACGGTGAACATGGTGACCATGTCTTGGCAGTCGTCGGGCACCACCAAGGTGTGGGTTTCGCCGGGGGGCTCAAACACATAGCTGCCTTCTTCGGCCACCCAGTCGTGCTCTAAATAGAGCCATTTACCGCGCAATACATGGGCGTGTACTTGACCAGAGTGGCGGTGTCTTTGCAGAAGACCTGAGCGCTTGACTTTGAGCAAATGGATGTAAAAACCGCCCGAGACGTTCAAATGCAGTGGTCGTGACCAAATGCCGGGGGCCACAGGCGCCCACAGGCGCTCATCGGTGGTCTGTACATCATGAATCACCATATCGGGTGCCATGCCCCAAGGTTGAGGCTTGGCGTAAGGCACGCGGTCATCTGCGGCGTGGGATGCGGTGTTGGGCTGCGTCATGGGTCCTCCATCAATGAAGTCCACACCTTATGGCATGGGCCTTTGGTTGTCAGCCCAATGTGCGACAGCGCCTTGAATGTGTGCCGAATTGGCGGTCCCATGATCGCGCAAGCCCCATGAAAGTAAAATCAGACCTAATCTTCGCTGTTTGTTTTAACTTTTCTAACGAGACACCATGTCCCTCAACAAAGTCACCCCCGGTAAGAATGTGCCTGAAGCTTTCAACGTGATCATCGAAATCCCGATGAACGCTGATCCTGTGAAGTACGAAGTGGACAAAGAGTCAGGCGCTTTGTTCGTCGACCGTTTCATGGGTACAGCCATGCATTACCCCACCAACTACGGCTACGTGCCCCAAACTATCGCTGGCGATGGCGACCCTGTGGACGTGTTGGTCATGACACCTTTCCCATTGCCACCCGGCGTGGTGGTGCCTTGCCGTGCCTTGGGCATCTTGATGATGGAAGACGAAGGCGGTATGGACGGCAAAGTGCTGGCTGTGCCCACCGAAAAAATCTTGGCCCGTTACAGCAACATCCAATCGTTGGCTGACATCCATGACCTGCAGTTGCAGCAAATTGCGCACTTCTTTGAACACTACAAAGACCTCGAAAAAGGCAAGTGGGTCAAGGTCAAGGGCTGGGAAGGCCTGGATTCCGCCAAGAAAGAAATCTTGGACGGTATCGCGAACTACAACAACGCCAAGTAATTTTTGGTGTTGAGTGTGAAGCCCGCCTCGGCAACGAGGGCGGGCTTTTTCACGTCTGTGCCGTGCGTTTTATTGCGGCTCGTGGTGTTTGAAAGGGCTGCGTGCCGCCAAGTGGTCGAGGTAGTTGTCAACGCCTGCACGTTCGCGCTCTAAGAATCGTTCGACCGCATCGGCAAAGGCGGGGTGCGCCAACCAGTGCGCGCTGTAAGTGGCCACGGGCATGAGGGCGCGTGCCATTTTGTGTTCGCCTTGGGCGCCGCCTTCAAAACGCTTTACACCATTGGCGATGCACCAGCTCAGGGGTTGGTAGTAGCAGGCTTCAAAGTGCAAGCAATCCACCCGCTCTAATGCGCCCCAATAGCGGCCATAGGCGATGGGCTCGGTGCTGCCTAGGCCTTGCACGGCAATGAGGCTGCAGGCGATGGGGCGACCTTCGCGCTCGGCGATGCACATGACCCAGTTGTCAGGCATGTTGGTCTGCATGCTGACAAAGAAGTCGCGACTTAGGTACGGGGCGTTGCCATGTTCGAGGTAGGTGCGTTCGTAGCATTGGTAAAAGAAGTCCCAGTCGGAAGGGCTGATGCCCGTGCCAACTTGTGTGCGAAACACCACGCCCGCATCGGCTACTCGGCGGCGCTCTTGGCGAATTTTTTTACGTTTCTCTTGGGATAGGCTGCTCAAGAAGTCTTCGAAGTCGACAAAGCCTGTGTTGTGCCAGTGAAATTGCACGGTTTGGCGCTGCATCAAGCCCAATGCGTCGCAGGCAACGCGGTCGTTGGGGCTGTTGAATAACACGTGAAACGAGGACAGACCCAATTGCTGGCACAGCGATAACACGGCTTCGAGCAGGGCTTGACGTGCTGTGGCATCGACGGCGAGCAAACGGGCACCGGGCACGGGCGTGAAAGGCACTGCGCTGGTGGCTTTGGGGTAATAGTTCAAGCCATGTTCGGCGTAAGCATTGGCCCAAGCCCAATCGAAGACGTATTCACCGTACGAGTGGTCTTTGAGATACAGCGCACAGCCAGCGACCAAGGCGTCGTTGTGCCAAAGCGTGACAAAGCGCGGCGTCCAACCGGTGTCTACTGTCGCGCTGCCGCTGCTGTGCAGCGCTGCTAAATAGGCGTGGCGCATGAAGGGGGAGGGCACATCTTGGGTCTGATTCAAGGTGTCCCACGCGGCGGCGGGGAGATCAATCGGGTTGTCGAGCACGCGAATGACATAATCGGTCAGCTTTTTAGACATGTTTTTTTCGGACGGTGTTGCTTCTGCCATGACTCTCAAAATTTGCGTTGCTCAGTTGAATTTTGTCGTGGGTGACATGGCTGGGAATGCCCAAAAAATCATCCACTGCGCCCAAGAGGCTTATGCGCAAGGCGCTCGCCTTGTCTTGACGCCAGAACTTTCCTTGTGCGGCTATGCGGCAGAAGACTTGTTCTTGCGCCCCTCGTTCATGGCAGCCTGTGATGATGCCTTGAAAACAGTGTCCCATGCGCTGGCAGGTCTTGCAGGTTTGCATGTGGTGGTTGGGCACCCCACGGGCGAGAGCCATCGCACACGCTCGGTCTCGGTGCAGCAGCGGTTCAACATGGCCAGCGTGGTATGCGAAGGACGCGTGGTGGCCGCTTATGCCAAGCGCGAGCTGCCCAATTACCAAGTGTTTGACGAGCGCCGTTATTTCACGCCGGGTCAAGCGCCTTGCGTTTTCGAGGTGCAAGGCGTACGCGTAGGCTTGCTGATTTGTGAAGATGCTTGGTTTGATGCGCCTGCCGCAGATGTCAAAGCCGCTGGGGCCGAGTTGCTGGCGGTGATCAACGCATCGCCATTCCATGTAGGCAAGGGGGACGAGCGCGAACAGGCCATGCGTGGCCGCGTCAATGCAACGCAATTGCCGTTGATCTATGCCCATTTGGTGGGTGGTCAAGATGAGGTGGTGTTTGAAGGCCGCTCATTCGCTTTGAATGCAGACGGCGCTTTGGCTGCGCGAGCCCCCAGTTTTGAAGCCTGTCAGTTCAACATCACTTACACAGCCGGTGCTGTGCCTGTGATGCAGGGTGAGGTAGCGGCCGAGGCTTCCTTAGAGTCAGATTTGTGGCACGCACTGGTCTTGGGCGTGCGTGATTACATTGGTAAAAACGGCTTCCCAGGGGCCTTGCTGGGGCTGTCTGGTGGCATTGACTCTGCGCTGGTGTTGGCGATTGCGGTGGACGCGTTGGGCGCTCATCGGGTCCGCACGGTGATGATGCCGTCGCCGTACACCGCCGAAATCAGCTGGGTGGATGCGCGTGACATGGCCCAGCGTCTGGGGGTACGTTACGACGAAGTGTCCATCGTTCCCGAGTTTGAAGCGTTTTTAGGCTCACTCAAAGCCGATTTTGAAGGCACACAACTCGACACCACAGAAGAGAACATTCAGGCCCGCATTCGTGGAACCCTGTTGATGGCGTTGTCGAATAAATTTGGTGCCATCGTGTTGACGACAGGTAACAAGAGCGAGATGGCAACGGGTTATTGCACCTTGTACGGTGACATGGCTGGCGGTTTCGCTGTGATCAAAGACGTGGCCAAGACCTTGGTGTTCAAGCTGGCCCATTGGCGCAACGCGAATGACCCGTTTGGCACGGGCGCCGAGCCCATTCCCGAGCGCATCATCACGCGGCCACCGAGCGCTGAGTTACGTCCTGATCAAACCGACCAAGACAGTTTGCCCCCATATGAGGTACTGGATGAGATCGTGTCGCGTTTCATGGAGAACGACCAAAGTTCTGCCGACATCATTGCCGCTGGTTTTGCGCCTGCTGATGTGGAGAAAGTGACGCGCTTGATTCGCATCAACGAGTACAAACGTCGCCAGTCACCGGTGGGCATTCGTGTGACGCACCGAAGTTTCGGCAAAGATTGGCGTTATCCTATTACCAATAAATTTCGCGCTTGAGGTTCAGTTCTGAATCTTTGGCGCAGTCTCACTATTTAGTCATTTTCAAGTTCAAGGAGCCTCCCCATGAAGCAAATTACCGCAGTCATCAAACCTTTCAAACTCGAAGAAGTGCGCGAAGCATTGGCAGAGTGCGGTGTGACTGGCTTGACCGTCACCGAGGTGAAGGGCTTTGGCCGCCAAAAAGGACATACCGAGTTGTACCGTGGCGCAGAGTACGTGGTGGACTTTTTGCCCAAGGTGAAGGTGGAGGTGGTGGTCAAGTCCAGTGATGTGGACAACTGTGTCGACGCCATCGTTCGTGCCGCACGCACCGGCAAGATCGGTGACGGCAAAATTTTCGTCACGCCTGTGGAGCGTGTGGTGCGTATTCGCACAGGCGAGTTGGATGAAACGGCGATTTAAGCTTACCCACCCCGTCAAAAGCCGCCCTCTTTGCAGAGGGCGGCTTTTTTCATAAAGATGGCGCTTACGGTGTGGCGCTTAGATCGCGGCCAAATGCGGCTGTGGTGTGAAGCCTGCGGCTTGTACCAAGTCGCGCAACAGCGGTTGTGCTTGGTCGCCGGTGCGGATCAAGTCCATCTGCCAGTCGCTCAAAAAGCCTTGCGCCACGCTGTTTTTTGCAAAGCTCAAAAGGCCGTCGTAATAGCCTTGGGTGTTCAGCAAGCCAATGGGTTTGTCGTGGTAGCCGAGTTGACGCCAAGTCCAAACTTCAAAAAATTCTTCGAAGGTGCCAATACCGCCGGGCAGGGCTAAAAACACATCAGCCCGTTCGGCCATCATGCGCTTGCGTTCGTGCATGGTGTCCACCACATGCAATTCGGTGCAGGCGGTGCGGGTGTTTTCTTTGGACTGAAGCGCTTTGGGAATGATTCCCACGACCCGACCGCCAGCGTCTGCCGTGGCTTGCGCTACCAAACCCATCAAGCCATTGTTGCCGCCGCCGTACACCAATTGGCCGTTGTGGGTGCCAATCCATTGGCCTACTTCACGCGCGATCTCTGCGTAGATCGGCAGAGCGCCGTCGCGTGAGCCGCAATACACACAGACGGAAAAAGCGGGGATATTTTTAGTGATCATGAGGCAATGACGTGCGTCCAAAGTGCGCCGAACCAAACGCCGAGGCAAAGCACCAAGCTCATCAGCACGGCTGCACTGCCAATATCTTTGGCACGTTTCGCCAGCTCATGCCATTCAGGGCCAATTCGGTCGATGGCCGACTCGATGCCTGTGTTGAGCAACTCGATAATCATGACCAAAAACACCACGCTGACGAGCATGGCGATTTCAAGCCAAGTGCTGCCCAGCCAAAAGGCAGAAGGCACCAAGACCAAAGCCGCGATGGCTTCTTGGCGAAAAGCCTTTTCAAACCAAGCTGCACGCAAGCCGCTGAGTGAGTAGCCAAACGCGTGAAAGAGTCGACTCAGGCCTGTGCGTTGTTTTTGAGGGTTAACTTCCATATAGACAACTTTAACGGCTCAGAGGTTCTGAATGGATCAGCCGTGTGCCTGCCCACACATCGTGCCAAAACTGACCTTCTGGCTGAAAGCGACTTAGCAATGCCCACACACATGCCCAACCCAAGAGCAGCCACAGGGTTTCTCTGCCAGACAACGAAAAGCCAGAGACCAGCATCAAGGGCGGTAAAAACCAGACCCAGCTCAAGACGTAACGCCACAAAGCACGGGCTTGGGTGAGGGCTTGTCCGGAGGTGTCAACCACGCGAATTCGCCAAGTTTTCATGGCCAAGGTCTGGCCCTTGTGACCAAACCACGTGAAATAAATGCCAAAGATCAGGAATAAAAATGCCTGCAAACCATGGCGGTTGTCGAGTGCGTGTCGGGTTTGGCTCAGTGTGCTGAAAAGGTAGCCAGCCATGAACATGACGGCGAACAGCAACAAGCCTTCGTAAATCCAACATGCCATGCGTCGACGCAAGCCAGGCGCGCGGAGCGCCGCGTCGGTCACCTCAAGATGCGAACTCATTCAGGGGAAACCGTGCTGTCAGGAGCCTGTGCGGTATCTGGTGCGGTACTTGTGGTCATGGGCAACAAGGTGGCGGGAGCCACTTGATCAGATGCAATGCGTGGCAGGGCTTTGGTGTTGCTGGCTGCAGGAGGTGTGGTAATTTTTCCAGCCGCTATAGGCTTCACAGCGGGGGCGGCACCAATGACGGGCTTGACGTGCTGAGCGGCTAGTTTTTGTTTGGCTTCGTTAGGCAAGGCCAAGTAGGCCTCCCATTTGGCACGCTTGTCCTCTTGCAACAATTGTTGGGCATTGGCGAAGTTCAAGCGGGCAGCAGCCCGCTGTTGTGCGGTCAAGGCAGCCCATTCGCGCATGCGACTTTGAATGGTGGCGCGCTCGTCGGTTGAGAGTTGTGCAAAGTTTTGCGAAACGGCGAGCCATTTGCGCTTGTGTGGCTCAGTCATCGATGGCCACAGTTGGATCAGTGGCGATAAAGCTTGTTGTTGTGCTGAGGAGAGCTCTTGCCACAATGGACGGCTGGGCGCGGTGATCGTGCCCATTTGCGGCGTGGTGGCGGCCGTTGTTTGCGCCGCACTCAGGTTGCAAACGCCGAACAGAGCGAAGCACGCCAAGAGATATGGTGCAAAAAGCAGCGAAAGCGGACGCAGCACAGACATAGGGCTTGGTTTACTCTTGTTTGTCAAGAACGATGGGGTTTTTGAGAAATTGAAGGAAACCAGGGTCTGCGTAAGCGGCAGGAGGCAGGTCATCGGTCAATAACACGGAGTCGATTTCGGCCAACTCATTGGCGCGATCGTCATCTAAAAACGTAGAAATAAGTGCCAAACCAGCAACTAGGGCGATAAGTGGGAAGAATGACGCCAAGCGGCTCCACAAGTTGAGACCTTCGTCACCAAAGTGAAGCAATGCTGTCCCATTTTGGCCAACCACGGCTTGGCTGGTTTGTAATCGAGTTTGTGGTGTGAGCCGGGCTGCCACTGCACGCGTGCGGGCTGCGCGCAGCCGTTCGGTGATGTCGTGAGGGAGGTCCAACGTATCGGCGTTGAGTCGCGCAGCGATACGCTGCCCCAATTGGTCTTGAAGCGAAGGGCTGAATGTATGTGTGGTCGTCATGGTTGAATTCCCTTTGCTTTGAGCGCTTTGCTGAGCGCTAGAACTGCACGCGAACAGTGCGTTTTGACACTTCCTTCTGAACATCCCATGGCAGCTGCCGTCTCGGCAACGTCGAGGTCCTCCCAATAACGTAGCAGGAAGGCTTCTCGTTGACGCGCAGGCAAATTTTGTATCTCTTCTTCAATATCTTCAACCCGTGCAGTGCTTGCAAAGTTATCTTCCGCACTTTGAGTGGTTTGTGTGTCGTTTTCTGCGGCCAACGACTCCAAGAGGTCAAAGTCGCCATCTTCGCTGCCCGACTCAAAGTCGCTGAAGTTGCTGAACAAGGCACGTTTGGTTTTATTTCGGCGAAACCAGTCCAAGGTGGTGTTCGACAAAATCCGATGGAACAGCATGGGCAGCTCGTTGGCTGGTTTGTCGCCGTAATGCTCGGCGAGCTTCATCATGCTGTCTTGAACGATGTCAAGGGCCGCTTCATCGTCTCGAACGTGATAAACCGAGCGCTTGAATGCCCGTTTTTCTACGCTACGAAGGAAGTCTGAAAGTTCTTTTTCTGAGGCCACGAAGGACATTGTTCAAGATGAGACGGGCGCGATTATGTCACTGGAGTCAAGCAAATGCAGATGTATCGCTCGATTGACGCTTGCGCTTGATGCCATAATCGTAGGCTGCAATTCGACAAAAAATAGGCAAACGGGTCTGGGTCCGGCGCAATCACTCATGCGTCCATGGCTGAAGGCCTCAAGTTTCGACGCTGCCCCACAAGGGTTCGCCAAGAAGCACCCCGGGTTTTTCGTTGACGAAATTCACTAAGGTTAATCATGAATACTTCCACTGCGGATAAAAACTCCGCCACAGCCTTGAACGGGCAATCGCAGGAGCTGATGGGCTCTGAGATTCTCGTGAAAGCGCTTCAAGCTGAGAGCGTTAAGTACGTCTGGGGTTACCCCGGCGGTGCCGTTCTCTACATTTACGACGCTTTGTACAAGCAAGACACCATTCAGCACGTGCTGGTTCGTCACGAGCAAGCGGCGGTTCATGCGGCTGACGGTTACGCACGCGCCACAGGCGATGTCGGTGTGGCCCTTGTCACCTCGGGCCCAGGTGCGACCAATGCCGTGACTGGTATTGCCACGGCTTATATGGACAGCATTCCGATGGTGATCATCACCGGTCAAGTGCCGACGCATGCGATTGGTTTGGATGCATTCCAAGAGTGCGACACCATTGGCATCACCCGCCCCATCGTCAAACACAACTTTTTGGTGAAAGACGTTCGCGATCTGGAAATCACGCTCAAGAAAGCGTTTCACATTGCGCGCAGTGGCCGTCCCGGTCCTGTGGTGGTGGATATTCCAAAGGACGTGTCTTTCAACAAGACAACCTACGAAGGCTACACCGCTGACGTACAAATGCGCTCTTACAACCCCGTGCGCAAAGGCCACGGCGGTCAAATTCGCAAAGCACTTCAGTTGTTGATGTCGGCCAAGCGGCCTTACATCTACACCGGTGGCGGTGTTTTGTTAGGCAACGCTTCGCAAGAACTGCGTACCTTGGTCGACATGCTGGGCTATCCCTGCACGAACACCTTGATGGGCTTGGGCGCGTACCCATCCAGCGATCCCAAGTTCTTGGGTATGTTGGGCATGCACGGCACGTTGGAGGCCAACAACGCCATGCAAAACTGCGACGTTTTGCTCGCCGTGGGTGCCCGTTTTGACGACCGTGTGATTGGCAACCCCAAGCATTTCGCGCAAAACGAACGCAAGATCATTCACATTGACATTGATCCTTCGAGTATTTCCAAGCGCGTGAAAGTGGACATCCCCATCGTGGGTGATGTCAAAGACGTGTTGGTCGAGATGATCGAGATGATCAAAGAGTCTGGCCTCAAGCCTGATTCGAATGCTTTGGGCAGTTGGTGGGAGACCATCGACGCATGGCGCAAGCGCGATTGCATGAAATACGACCGCGAGAACACGACGGTGATCAAGCCGCAGTACGTGATCGAAACCTTGCACAAAATGACCAAGGGTACCGACACCTACATCACGTCTGATGTGGGCCAGCATCAGATGTGGGCTGCGCAGTACTACGGCTTTGACGAACCACGTCGTTGGATCAACTCAGGCGGTTTGGGCACCATGGGCGTGGGTATTCCATACGCCATGGGCATCAAGCTGGCCAAGCCTGACAGCGAAGTGTTTTGTGTGACAGGTGAAGGTTCTGTGCAAATGTGCATCCAAGAACTGTCCACCTGTTTGCAATACAACACGCCGATCAAGATCATGGCCTTGAACAACCGTTACCTCGGTATGGTGCGTCAATGGCAAGAAATTGAGTACTCGGGCCGTTACAGCCACAGCTACATGGATGCGTTGCCTAACTTTGTGAAGTTGGCAGAGGCGTATGGCCATGTGGGCATGTTGATTGAGCGTCCAGAGGATGTGGAGCCCGCGCTGCGCGAAGCTCGCAAGCTCAAGGATCGCACCGTGTTCATGGACTTCCGTACCGACCCCACCGAGAACGTGTTCCCGATGGTCAAGGCTGGTAAGGGCATCACTGAAATGCTGTTGAACAGCGAAGATTTGTGATCAGGGAGAACAAGACATGAAACATATCATTTCCCTGATGCTCGAAAACGAACCCGGCGCGCTCTCGCGTGTGGTGGGTTTGTTCTCTGCGCGTGGTTACAACATTGAGTCGTTGACGGTCGCACCGACCGAGGACGCCAGCTTGTCACGCATGACCATCCAAACTCACGGTTCAGATGACGTCATTGAGCAAATCACCAAGCATTTGAACCGCCTCATCGAAGTGGTCAAGGTGGTTGATTTGACGGAAGGCCCTTACACAGAGCGTGAATTGATGATGGTCAAAGTGCGCGCTGTAGGCAAAGAGCGTGAAGAGATGAAGCGCATGGCGGATATATTCCGTGGCCGCATCATTGACGTGACTGAGAAGAGCTACACCATTGAGTTGACGGGCGATCTGTCCAAGAACGACGCGTTCTTGGAGGCGATCGACCGCAGCGCAATTCTCGAAACTGTTCGCACGGGCGCTTGTGGCATTGGCCGCGGTGAGCGCATCTTGCGCGTTTGATTTTTAACCCCCTTTCAAAAGATTTTTTAGGAGAGACCATGAAGGTTTATTACGACAAAGACTGTGACCTGAGCCTGATCAAAGGCAAAACCGTAGCCATCATCGGCTACGGCTCACAAGGCCACGCCCATGCACAAAACTTGAACGACAGCGGCGTCAAAGTCGTGGTCGGTCTGCGCAAAGGTGGCGCATCTTGGGACAAAGTCGGCAAAGCCGGCTTGACCGTGATGGAAGTGAACGACGCAGTGAAAGCCGCTGACGTGGTCATGATTTTGTTGCCTGACGAAATGATCTCTGAGGTCTACGCCAACAATGTGGCCCCTCACATCAAGCAAGGCGCTTCGTTGGCATTTGCCCACGGTTTCAACGTGCATTACAACCAAGTCGTGCCACGTGCAGACTTGGACGTGTGGATGGTCGCGCCTAAGGCCCCTGGCCACACCGTGCGCAACACCTACACCCAAGGTGGCGGCGTGCCTCACCTCGTGGCCGTGCACCAAGATAAGAGCGGCAAAGCCCGCGATTTGGCTTTGAGCTACGCCATGGCCAACGGTGGCGGCAAGGCCGGCATCATTGAAACCAACTTCAAAGAAGAAACAGAAACCGACTTGTTCGGCGAGCAAGCCGTGTTGTGCGGTGGCGCTGTTGAATTGGTGAAGATGGGCTTCGAGACTTTGGTTGAAGCTGGCTACGCCCCTGAAATGGCTTACTTCGAGTGCTTGCACGAGCTGAAGCTGATCGTTGACTTGATCTATGAAGGCGGCATCGCCAACATGAACTACTCGATCTCGAACAACGCCGAATACGGCGAGTACGTGACCGGTCCTGAAGTGATCAACGCACAAAGCCGTGAAGCCATGCGCAACGCTTTGAAGCGCATTCAAGACGGCGAATACGCCAAGATGTTCATCCAAGAAGGCCGCTTGAACTACCCAAGCATGACTGCACGCCGTCGCAACACCGCCGATCACCAGATCGAAGTGGTGGGTGGGCAACTGCGCGCCATGATGCCTTGGATTGCCAAGAACAAATTGGTTGACCAAAGTCGCAACTAAGCCTTGCTTTTTGCATTGACAAAGGCCACTTCGGTGGCCTTTGTCATTCTCGGCGTTGCTCAATTTTGGGCGTGCTAGCCCTTACACTCAACGTCTACTTTTCGGAGCAAGACTCATGTCAGATTTACACGATAGCGCTGAGGAATACGTGCCTCGCAAACCGCGCAAAGGCATTTATGTCTTGCCTAACTTATTCACATTGGCTGCATTGTTTGGTGGTTTTTATGCCATCGTGATGGCCATGAACGATCGCTTTGAAATGGCAGCCATCGGCGTTTTCTGTGCCATGGTGCTGGACAGCTTGGATGGCCGTGTGGCCCGTATGACGAATACCCAAAGTGCATTTGGCGAGCAAATGGACTCGTTGGCTGACATGGTGTCGTTTGGTGCTGCACCTGCTTTGATTTCCTACGAATGGGCCTTGAAAGGGGCAGGGCGCTGGGGTTGGATGGCCGCCTTTGTGTATATCTCTTGCGCAGCTTTGCGTTTGGCTCGTTTCAATGTGAATACAGCGGTGGTGGATCGCCGCTTTTTTCAAGGCCTGCCATCGCCTGCGGCTGCAGCCTTGGTGATGGGGTTCATTTGGGTGATGAACGACATGGGCTACAAAGGTGAAGAAGTGATGTGGCCGATGTTTGCCATGTGCTTGTACTCGGGCTTGACCATGGTGACGAATGTGCCGTTTTACAGCTTCAAAGATGTGCAAATGAAGAAAAGCGTGCCGTTCGCTGTCATCGTGATGCTGGCTTTGGTGATTGCGGTGATCAACATTCACCCACCGATCGTTTTGTTTGCTTTGTTCATGTTTTATGGCTTGAGCGGCTACGCCTTGTACGCATGGCGCCGAGCCAAAGGTTTGCAAACCAGCGTCATCAGCACGTCTACGGATGAGCCTGATGAACAAGGTTTGCACAAATGAGACAAGGAATGGGTTTGGCTTTGTGCTAAATTCAAGCCATGCAAAATTTTTCGCTGACACTACTGCTTCTATCCCCCAACGGGCGGAGTTGGTAGCGCACGCGCAATCCCAAACAAGGCCCGTATGCACCTGCAGCGGGCCTTTTGCTTTGGGGTCAATTCACACGCTGCAAGTTTTTTCAAGTTTTTAGGAGTTCTGACCATGACCGACAAGCTCATCATTTTTGACACCACCTTGCGCGACGGCGAGCAATCGCCAGGCGCCTCTATGACGCGCGACGAAAAATTGCGTATTGCGCGTCAGCTGGAACGTCTGAAAGTGGATGTGATCGAAGCCGGTTTTGCCGCCAGTTCTAACGGCGACTTTGAGGCTGTGCAAGCCATCGCGAATACTATTAAAGATTCCACCATCTGCTCTTTGTCTCGTGCCAATGACCGCGACATCAGCCGCGCTGCTGAAGCTTTGAAGGGGGCAAATCGTGCCCGTATTCATACCTTCATCGCCACGTCGCCTTTGCACATGGAAAAGAAATTGCGCATGTCGCCCGAGCAAGTCTTGGAACAGGCCAAGCAGTCGGTACGTTTTGCGCGCAACTTGGTCGGTGACATTGAGTTCAGCCCTGAAGACGGCTATCGCAGCGAGATGGATTTTCTTTGCCGTGTGATCGAAGCAGTGATCGCCGAAGGTGCGACAACCATCAACGTGCCCGACACCGTGGGCTACGCCGTACCAGAGTTGTATGGCAATTTCATCAAGACCTTGCGTGAGCGCGTGCCTAACAGCGACAAAGCCATTTGGTCGGTGCACTGTCACAACGACTTGGGCATGGCTGTGGCCAACTCGTTGGCCGGTGTGAAGATTGGTGGCGCACGCCAGGTGGAGTGCACGATCAACGGCTTGGGCGAGCGCGCTGGCAATTGTTCGTTGGAAGAAATTGTCATGGCGGTCAAAACGCGCAAAGACTATTTCGACTTGTCGATGGGCATCGACACCAAACAAATCGTGGCTGCCAGCCGCATGGTGAGCCAAACAACGGGTTTTGTGGTTCAACCAAACAAGGCCGTGGTGGGTGCTAACGCTTTTGCGCATGCGTCTGGTATTCATCAAGATGGCGTGCTCAAGGCGCGTGACACCTATGAAATCATGCGTGCGGAAGACGTGGGCTGGTCTGCCAACAAAATTGTGTTGGGCAAGCTCAGCGGCCGCAATGCCTTTAAACAACGCTTAGAAGACTTAGGCGTGCAGATGGAAAGCGAAGCCGATATCAACACCGCCTTTGCCAAGTTCAAAGAATTGGCCGACCGCAAGAGCGAAATCTTTGATGAAGACATCTTGGCTTTAGTGAGTGAAGAAAGCGTGATTGCAGACAAAGAGCAATTCGCCTTCGTGTCTTTGTCGCAGCACAGCGAAACGGGCGAACGGCCTCACGCGAGTGTGGTGTTCACGGTTGCAGGCAAAGAGGTGCGCGGCGAGTCCGATGGCAATGGACCTGTGGATGCCTCTTTGAAAGCCATCGAATCACATGCAAAGAGTGGTGCGGAAATGGTGTTGTATTCCGTCAATGCCATCAGCGGTTCCACTGAAAGCCAAGGTGAGGTGACGGTGCGTCTGCAAAACAGCGGTCGTGTGGTGAATGGCGTCGGTTCTGATCCCGACATCGTGGTAGCCTCAGCGAAAGCATACTTAAGTGCGCTCAATAAGCTTCAAAGTAAATCGGACCGTGTGGCAGCGCAAGGGTAAATTTTACGGAATGTGACTTCTTATCAGTTATCTCATGTAAATCGCGCAAGTCTTTGATCTTGCGCGATTTTTTAAGTTTTGTTAGAGTATCATTAATTCTTGATTTTCAAGTTTAAGGATTTCATTTTGAAACGATTCCTACTCGCCATTTCTTTGGGTTGTTTGGCCTCTTTGTCTTCGTTGGCTGTGCAAGCTGCAACGAATCACAAACCTGCGGTTCAGAAAACAAAGAAATCGGTCGTGAAGGCGCATATTCGCAGCCAAGCAGGCAAGATCGTTGCCGCTAAACCTTCTTACGGCCAAATCGCTGGCTTGCATGCGACGGCAGACGATCTTGATTTGAAATCAAGCGTGGCTTATGTCATCGATCAAGACACACATGAAGTGTTGCTCAGCAAGAACGACCGTGCCGTTTTACCCATCGCATCGATCACCAAGCTCATGACAGGCTTGATCATCAGCGAAGCGAAACTGCCGATGGATGAGTCCATCACCATCACGCAAGATGATGTGGACACCGAAAAGGGCAGCAGCTCACGTTTGCGCGTGGGAACAACCTTGACGCGTGGTGAGTTGATGCATTTGGCCTTGATGTCCAGTGAGAACCGTGCGGCCCATGCTCTGGGGCGTACCTACCCAGGTGGTTTGTCGACCTTTGTTGGCTTGATGAACAACAAAGCCGCCCAGTTGGGTATGCGTGACACCCGCTACAGCGAACCCACGGGCTTGTCGAGCCAAAACCAATCCAGCGCCAAAGATTTGGCCACTTTGGTGTCGACGGCTTACCACGATGCCATGCTGCGTGAATTGTCAACATCACCCAGCTATCAAGTGGAAGTGGGCAAGCGCACCCTGCAGTACAACACCACGAATCGATTGGTAAAAAATCCCAATTGGGACATTGGTTTGCAAAAAACCGGTTACATCTCAGAAGCGGGCCAGTGCTTGGTTATGCAAGCCAAAATCGCAGGACGCAAGTTGATTTTGGTGTTCTTGGATTCCGCCGGCAAACTCAGCCGCATTGGTGACGCCGAGCGCGTGCGTCGTTGGGTTGAAGTGAACCACGCTTATCGCCCTCAGACTTGAAGCCAGTTGAATTAAAAAAGGCCAGCAATTGCTGGCCTTTTTTACGTCTCAAAGCGTGTTTACTTTGTCTTTGAAACCTAAAGCATGCGAGATAGCTTGGGTGGTCACTTGAAGCTTAGGCAACCATTCTTCGTCCAGTCGATCTGCGGGGGCCGAAATAGACAGTCCGGCGACTAACTTACCTTGGTCATCGTAGATGCCTGAGGCCATGCAGCGCACACCGAGTTCGAGTTCCTCGTTGTCACGGGCCAAGCCGTATTGACGGGCTTTGGAAAGCTCACGTTCTAAAACAGGCAGTTGGGTGATGCTGTTGCGTGTCTGTCCGCTCAGTCCTGTTCGTGTGGCGTAGGCACGTACACGTTGCGGATCGTCCATGGACAAAAATAATTTACCCACCGATGTCAGATGCAAGGGGGCGCGTCCACCAATGGCTCGAACCACTTGCATGCCCGAGCGCTCGCTGAACGCACGTTCAACGTACACAATCTCGTCGCCTTGGCGCACGCTCAAATTGACAGGCTGTTGAATTAACTTATGCAGTTCGCGCATGGGTTGAAAGGCCACATCGCGGACGTTGAGCCGATCTTTGACTAAATTGCCCAGTTCCAGTAACCGCATGCCCAAGCGATAGCTGCCTGCTTCAGGACGGTCCACAAAACGACCGACAGCGAGGTCGTTCAAGATGCGATGGGTCGTCGAGGGATGCAGTCCTGTTCGCTCGCTGATTTCTTTCAAAGAAATGGCTTCTTCGCGCGAGGCCAAGACGTCAATGAGCGAGAACATCCGCTCGATCACTTGAATGTTGGGAGTCGCTGGAACTGTAGATTTGCGCATGACGATATTTTACTTCGTGAAATCAAAATTCACCCATTCGCCATGATTCAGCAGTTGGAACGGCTGAAACTTGGTTTTGTAGCGCATTTTTGGGCTGTCTTCGACCCAGTAACCAAGATAAACAAATGGCAAGCCCAATTGATGCGCATATTCGATCTGCCACATGACGTTGTAAGTGCCATAACTTGCCGTGTCGTCTGGATCAAAAAAGGTGTAAACCGCTGAGAGCCCATCTTCGATCTCGTCCACGATCGACACCATTTTTAGAGCGCCGAGACTGCCATCTTGTGAGTTCGGTTCGCGAAATTCAATCAATTTGGAGTGGATGCGACTTTGCAACAAGAACTGGGCGTATTGCTCAACACTGTCTTGGTCCATGCCTCCGCCTGGGTGGCGTTCAGATTGGTAACGCTTGTAAAACGCGTAATGCTCTGCTTGGAAATGCAAAGGTAAGACTCGTGCGACCAAGTGCGCATGTTTTTTCCAAGCGCGTTTCTGACTTCGAGTGGGAGCAAATTGCGCGACTTGGACGCGTAAGGCCATACAGGCTCGGCAGCTGTCGCAATAAGGCCTGTAGGTGAATAAGCCACTGCGACGAAACCCTTGGCGAATCAATACGGAATATGCAGTGTGGTCGACTTGTTCGCTTGGTGACGCCACTTGGGATCGTGCCGTGTGCTCTGCCAAATAACTGCAGGGGTAGGGTGCCGTTGCGTAAAACTGCAAGGCTTGTGGGGGCAAGTCTTGGAGGTGGGTCATGGCTCGTGGGTTGCTGTGGCTAGGAGTTCTTGCCAGTGTATCGGCTCGAATTGCCAATTTATTGAGGGCAAATGTTGAGCAGTCGTGATGCCTGTTAGAAACGTGGATCTGTCAATTTCTTTCGCGCCAAGAGATGCCAAATGACGTGTGTTTTGTTGGCAATCGATCCAAGGTACGTGGTTCGCTTTGCCCAATGCAACTAGGCCTGCTAAAGCTATTTTTGAAGCGTCGGTTTGCAATGCAAACATGGATTCCCCAAATACCGCTCGGCCAATTGCAATGCAGTACAAACCGCCTGTGAGTTGGCCATTGACCCAAGTTTCGACACTGTGTGCAAACCCTGCTTCGTGAAGCGCCACGTAGGCATCGATCATGTCGCGCACGATCCAAGTGCCAGCTTGGCCAGCGCGCGATGCCTGCGCACAGTGTGTGATGACCTTGGAAAAAGCACTGTCAATTTTGAGTTCAGCATCTGGCGATTCCATAAATTTTTGAATGGTTTTACGCAATGAGCGATGAAGTTTGAAGTCCCCGGGCTTGAGCACCATCCGCGGATCGGGTGACCACCACAGCACGGGTTGTCCTTCGCTGAACCATGGAAACATGCCTTGGCTATAAGCTTCACATAACCGTTGTGTTGACAGCCCACCGCCTGCGGCGACCAAACCCGCGAGCTCTGTCCCTTGGGGCTGAGCCGATTCCGCGTGCGGTAGTGGCATGTCATTCTCTAACCAAGGAATGTGATTTGATGGTTTGGTCATTTAACTTTATAGCTACAGATAAATTTATTGAAGGCGGATTCAAGGACGAAGTGCAACAAAGATGAACTGGTTATAGGTGGCTGAGGATGCGAGAGCATCATGGCCGCTTTAACCGCCAAATCGAAATTGCCCAATGTACAAGCACCTCAGCCGAGAAGAACGATACCAAA
>NZ_JAVKLQ010000005.1:0-9447 GCF_031539175.1 Limnohabitans sp.
GGCATTGGGAATGTCGCGGCCCAAGAGCAACGCGGCTTCGTCCAAATTGGGGGTGATGACGCTCACGCGGGGAAACAACTCGCGCACCAACACCTGCACGGTGTCGTTGG
Source organism: Limnohabitans sp. (assembly GCF_031539175.1). Classification (GTDB taxonomy): domain Bacteria; phylum Pseudomonadota; class Gammaproteobacteria; order Burkholderiales; family Burkholderiaceae_C; genus Limnohabitans. Next base: position 111 of record NZ_JAVKLQ010000005.1, read on the forward strand.
CAATCAAGCGGTCACCGCTGGTGGCCACCATGACGGGGTCGAGCACGACATTCTTCAGCTGGTAATGGTCGATGGCCCAGGCCACCACCTCCACAATACCCGGGGCGTGCAGCATACCAATCTTGATGGCATCGACACCGATGTCTTCGACCACCGACTGGATTTGCGCTTTCAAAAACTCGGCGGGCACGGCATGAATGCCTTGCACGCCCACCGTGTTTTGCGCGGTCAAGGCGGTGATGGCGCTCATGCCGTAGCAGCCCAAGGCGGCAAAAGTTTTCAGGTCGGCTTGAATGCCGGCACCACCACCACTGTCAGAGCCAGCAATGGTGAGGACGCGTGCGTAGCGGTAAGAATTGTTCATGGGCGGCATTATCCGCAAATCAAAAAGGACCTCATTCAATGAGCGCACAACTTTCAAGCGTGGTGTTAGGCGCGGGCCTGATGGGCCGCTTGTTGGCCCACACCTTGGCGCAGCTCGGCCACCAAGTGACGGTGTACGAAGCGCAAGGCTCAGACGCACAGGGTGCGGCTGCGCGTGTGGCGGCAGCCATGCTGGCTCCTTTGGCCGAGTCGGCGATCACCGAATTGCCCGTGGTGCAGATGGGCCAGCACGCGCTCAAGCGCTGGCCCGAACTGATCGCACCGTTGTCGGAGCCGGTGTTCTTTCAGCAAAACGGCACGCTGGTGCTGTGGCACCGTCAAGACGCGGCAGAGGCCAAACGCTTTGAGCAACTGCTGCACCGCACGCAGCAACAACTGCCCAGCTTGCCCGCCGCGCAGACGCTGAATGCCGAAGGTTTGCAAGAGCGCGAGCCCGCGCTGGAAAACCGTTTCAACCAAGCCCTGTACTTGCCGGGCGAAGGCCAACTCGACAACCGCCAACTGCTGGCCGCATTGCTCAAAAGCCTGGCGCAGCAAAGCGTGGCACTGCACTGGAACAGCCCGCGCCAACCCGACGATTTTCAGCCGGGCCAGATGGGTCAACCCGATTGGGTGTTCGACTGCCGAGGCTTGGGCGCCCGCACCGAGTGGCCGCAGCTGCGCGGCGTGCGCGGCGAGGTGATTCGCCTGCATGCCCCCGAGGTCACACTGCAACGCCCCACCCGTTTGATCCACCCGCGCTACCCCATCTACATTGCGCCCAAAGAAGACCATGTGTTTGTGATCGGCGCGACAGAGATTGAAACCGAAGACCTGTCGCCCGCCAGCGTGCGCTCAACGCTGGAGTTGCTCAGCGCCGCCTACACGGTGCACAGCGGTTTTGCCGAGGCCCGAATCTTAGAAGTCGCCACCCAAGCCCGCCCCACCTTGACCGACAATTTGCCAGCCATTCGTTGCTTGGGCGATCGCACCTTGCAGATCAACGGCTTGTACCGGCACGGCTTTTTGATCTCACCCGCCATGCTCGACGTGGTGGTGGAATGGGTGCAACACCACACCACCACCTTGGCAGAACAATTCCATTTGAAGTTTGAACATGTCTGACACGACTCTCCAAGTGCTGATCAACCAAGCACCTCACACGTTGCCGACTGGCGCCACGCTGGCCGATGCAGTCGCACTCGCAGGCATTCAGCCGCCCTTTGCGGCGGCTGTCAATTTGCAATTTGTGCCACGCGGGCAATACGCCCAGCATGCGCTGAAACAAGACGACCACATTGAATTGATTGCCCCCATCACGGGCGGATAAATAGACCATGACCCCACACACGCTTCACGCCGACCCGCTCACGCTTTACGGCGATACATTCAACAGCCGATTGATGCTGGGCACCTCGCGCTACCCCTCACCCAGCGTTTTGCTGCAAGCCATTGAGCGCTCGCAACCGGCCATGCTGACCGCCTCACTGCGCCGCCAAACCGGCAGCGGTGGCGAAGCCTCGCAAAGTTTTTGGAACCTGCTGCGCGAAGCCAAAGTGCCCGTGCTGCCCAACACCGCGGGTTGCCACAGCGTGCAAGAAGCCATCACCACGGCCGAGATGGCGCGTGAGGTGTTTGAGACCGACTGGATCAAACTCGAACTCATTGGCGACGACTACACCCTGCAACCCGACACCTTGAACCTGCCCGAAGCGGCCAGCCGCTTGATCAAAGCGGGCTTCAAAGTGCTGCCCTACACCACCGACGATTTGGTGCTGTGCCAGCGACTTGTCGATGTGGGCTGCCAAGCCGTGATGCCGTGGGCGGCCCCGATTGGCACAGGCAAAGGGCCCATCAACCCACATGCCTTGCGCACGCTGCGTGACCGCTTGGATGTGCCCATGATCGTGGACGCGGGCTTGGGCCTACCTTCGCACGCCTGCCAAGTGCTGGAGTGGGGCTTTGATGCCGTGCTGCTCAACACCGCCGTGGCCTTGGCACAAGACCCCATCGGCATGGCAGGTGCCTTTGCCGATGCCGTCAACGCTGGGCGAGCCGCTTATCGCGCAGGGGCCATGCAAGCCCAAGACAGCGCACAACCCAGCACGCCCGTGCTGGGCACACCGTTTTGGCACCAAGCATGAGCTTGCAATTGACAACAGCACAAGACATCGCCCACGCACTGGCCACGCAACATGCGGTCATGCTGGCGGGCGATGCCTCGTCCTATGCACAGGCCGTGCACGACAGCGATGCACAGCTCAGCGCCGACATGGCCGGTGTGCTGCAAGGCTGCCGCATGCTGGGGTTTTTAGAGCACGACGCGCAATGCGTCGCCCATGCGTGGCAGGCTCAAACGCAACGCACAGGTCAGTTTTCGCTGAATGACTGGCCCTGCACGCGGCAAGACTTCGGCGTCGCGGCCGTGCCCCGTGCCAACGCCTTTCCTGCCTGCCCACAGCACCTGGGCTTGTACGCCGTGCTGCCCGACGCCCCATGGGTGGGCCGCATGGCGCGTGCCGGTGTGCCCACGGTGCAACTACGCTTCAAGTCTGACGATGCAGCGGCCATTCGCCAAGAAGTCCGCGCAGCAGTGCAAGCCGTGCAAGGCACCCACGCCCTGCTGTTCATCAACGACCATTGGCAAATCGCGATCGACGAGGGCGCTTACGGCGTGCACCTTGGCCAAGAAGACATGGATGACGCCCCCCTTGAAAAAATACGGGCTGCGGGTCTGCGGCTGGGCTTGAGCACACACGGCTACGCCGAAATGCTGCGCGCCGATGCGGTCAGCCCCAGCTACATCGCTTTGGGCGCGGTGTTTCCCACCACCCTCAAACGCATGCAAACGGCACCGCAGGGCACAGGCCGTTTGTATGCCTACGCCCAACTTATGCAGCACAGCCCGTTGGTGGCGATTGGCGGGATCGATGAGGCGACAATCTCAGCCGTCATGCGCAGCGGCGTGGGGTCCATCGCGGTGGTTCGTGCCATCACAGGAGCGGACGCCCCAGAAGCGGCCGCACACCAATTACAGGAGTTGATGCGTTGAACCCACGCCCACACACGGTTGTTGCGATTGCCCTGCTGGCCTGCCAAGGCGCAGCGTGGGCGGAGCCGACGCTGACTGAAGTCACCGTCACTGCACAACCGCCGTTGGGTGTTTCTGGGTTTGACGATGTCCCCACCTATGCGCTTCCTTTGAGCGTCAGCACCTTTTCTCAAACCGACTTGCAGGATGTGGGCGCTCAACGCATCAGCGATGCCTTGTTGCTGGATGCCTCTGTGAGCGAGAGCTATAACTTGCCCGCCTATTGGGACCAACTCAGCGTGCGCGGGTTCACACTGGACAACCGCTACAACTTCCGGCGCGATGGCTTGCCGATTTCGGCGCAAACCATCATCGGACTCGAAAACAAAGAACGCTTAGAACTGCTCAAAGGCACCAGCGGCATGCAAGCGGGCACCAGTGCACCGGGTGGCTTGGTGAATTACGTGGTGAAACGTCCACCGATGCGTGACACCCAAAGCATTCGCAACGTGACCCTGAGTTACGGCCCTGGTGACAACCGCTCGGTGGCCCTCGACTTGGGGCAACGATGGGGGGAAGAAGCAGAATTTGGCTATCGCTTCAATGTGGCGCACACCGATTTGAACCCCGCCATTCGCGACACCCGAGGTCAACGCGACTTGGTGGCTTTGGCCCTAGATTGGCGCCTAGATGCAAACAATCGCTTGGAATGGGAATTTGAGCAAAGCCACGTTGCGCAAATTGGCGTGAACTTTTACAGCCTGATGGGCAATGGCCCCAAAGCCCTGCCCGCCCCCGTGGACGGCACGCGCAACATCACGCGCCAACCCAACTCACGCCCTGGTGTGTTTGATGGACTGACTGGCAGCGTGCGTTTCAAACACCAGCTCGACAACGACTGGCTCTGGACCACGCAATACGGCGTACAACAGCTGCGTGCGGATGATCGTTTGGTGTATGCCTCGGGTTGCAGCGCCACGATGACGGATCGTTTTTGTGCCAATGGCGATTTCCAAATTTACGACTACAACACCGAAAACGAACGGCGACACAACCAAGCGGTACAAACCAGCTTGAGCGGTCAAACCCAAATAGGCGGCTTAGAACATGGGCTCACCTTCAGTGTGATGCGCCAGCGCTTGGTCGACGACATGCCGCGCATGCAAACCAGCCCATTGTTAGGCACCACCAACAGCCTCACGGGTGGACTCATCCCGCCGAGTCAAGCTTCGGACCGCAATGGCTTGATGAGCAACGCGCAAGATGCCTCGACCGAATGGGCCGTGAAAGATCGCATCAAACTCAGCGCCCGCACCGACGCTTGGCTGGGCTTGCGCTACACACAACTCAAGCGCCAAAGCGCAATGACCGATGGCTCACAAGCCACACAAGACCTGCGCAACTTCACCACGCCATGGTTGGCGATGAGCCAGCAACTAGATGCAGGCCCCATGGTGTTCGCAAGCGCTGGGCAAGGCATTGAGTCAGAGGTCGCTTCTGCCGACACGACGCGTTACCGCAATGCAGGCCAAGCCCTGACCACGTTGCGCAGCCACCAACACGAAATAGGTATCAAGAGTGCTTCGTCTTTGACGCGCTGGCAAGCCACATGGTTTGACATCACCCGCCCTGTATCAGGCGACGCATGGGGGTGTAACAACGGCGGAACTTGCATCCGTCAAATGGATGGCGAAGCACATCACCGCGGTCTTGAACTCAACGCCCGCACCGCGCTGCGGGGTTGGACGTGGGATGGCTCAGCCACTTGGCTGCGAGCACGGCGAGAAAATGCCACCAGCGATCCAAGCCTGAACGGTCAACGTCCCATCAATGTGCCGGCCTACACCGTGCGCGGGCTGGCCGAGTACCGCTTTACGATTATGGCCGGATTGCGCACCGGACTGCGCCTGTCCCGAGAAGGTGAACGCAATGTGACCGAACACGGTGAAATTGTGCTGCCCGCATGGACCACCTTGGATTTCACCACCCACTACGACACCCGCATCGATCAACAGGACACCAGCTGGACATGGGGCATCCAGAACGTCGCCAACAAGCACTATTGGCGTGAGTCACCCAAGCAATATGGCCAATATTTCCTGAACCCAGGGGCGCCCAGAACATTTCGTGCAAGTGTTCAATGGCACCTCTGAAAATGGCGCAAAAAATGCGCTATAATTTTTCTATTCCTCGATAGCTCAGTCGGTAGAGCGCCGGACTGTTAATCCGTAGGTCCCTGGTTCGAGCCCAGGTCGAGGAGCCAAAAAAAGTAAAGCCTCTGCATTCACGTGCAGAGGCTTTTTCTTTACATGGGCGTGATGGCCTCGACTAACAAGTCCTCCTCTTGCCGTCGAAGTGGCATCACATGACACGCTACTCAGGCAATATACCGATTTCCTTCGTCACATCGGTCCAACGGGCCAGTTCCGCCGATAAGAACTTGGCGACATCAGCCTCTGTCATCGTTGCATCCGCCAATGGTCCAATGTTTGCAATGCGTGAAGACAAGTCTTTGTCTGCAAGCAACAAGTTCACTTCGCGATTCATCTTTGCAATCGCTTGCGGTGGCGTACCTTTGGGTGCAACGATAGCAAACCAACCGACCATGTCAAAGTTTCCAAGCTTTTCAGAAAGCGCGGGTACGTTTTCCCAACCAGGCACGCGCTTCGCCGCCGTAGTAGCGATGACACGAAGCTTGCCTTGCTTAGCCAATTGGGCTGTGGAAGCCAAATCTGCCACCATTGCATCGACATGCCCCCCCATCAAATTTTGAGACCCCACACCCACGTTGGCATAAGGAACCAAATTTGCAGCGGATTTGGATCGCGCATTGAAAAGTCTCGCAATCATTCCACTGAACGTACGTGGACCTTCATTGCCTATCGAAAACTGGCCATTCGATGCTTTTGATTTAGCAATCAAATCATCCAAATTTTGAATCGGCGAATTGGCATCTACCAAGATAGCAAATGGACTTCGAGCCACAAATGCGACGGGGACAAAGTCTTTTTGCGCGTCATAGGCCAATTGCTTGAACAGCAAGGTATTGGTAATTAAAGCCGCTGTCGTGGCGAAGTAAAAGGTGTACCCGTCTGGTGTTGAGCGTGCCGCTGCTTGTGCGCCAATCACATTTTGTCCACCTGGTTTGTTGTCAATCACAATGGGCTGCCCCAGTGATTTACCCAAGCGATCCCCAAGCAATCGCGCCACATTGTCTGGACCTGATCCAGGCGGTTGTGACAATACAAATTTGATGGGCTTATCGGGCCAGGCCTCTGCTTGAGCCCAAACTGAGGTTGTCACGGCAGAGGTCGCAGCGACCAACGAATACATGAATTGTCTACGTTCCATTTTTGTCTCCTAAAGTTTTATTGACTGAACGCGTTATGCCAACTTCAAGGCGTCGAGTTCTGTGGCCAGCTCTTGCGGGGTGTTGCAAATGCCATAGATGTAGTGATCGGGTCGAACAATGGCGGCTTGCACTTGATGCTTTTCAAACCACTGAGCCAACACACCCTCCGCCTCAGAAAATGTCGATGAGCCAAGTTTCAAAACAGCGAGCGATGTGAGGTGATGATGTGTCGAAGCGCTCGTGAAATCATCGCTTGCGGTTGCGCGTAAAACAACCTTCCAACCGGCTGGGTAAATATCATCCATACGAGCTTTTTCGCCATCCGGTTGATTCAACAATGGCTGAGGAAAAATGGAGCCTCTTGCAGGATGCTCGATGGACCCAAGTAGACCGACAGTCAAAGGAGGCTGAACATCTTGACGCGGCATCGGCTTCACGACGCCGTCACACTCTGCCAACAACTTGGCATCGCGCGCACGGGCTTTCTCCACATCACGCTCTGTGATGATCTTCCCAATTCCTTTGATGCGGGTGGTCAGATCTGTCACATGGGCTTTACGTTCAACGCCATAGGAATCCAACAGTGTGTCGGCAGCGCCATCTTTGAGCACAGCTTCTAAGCGCCAACACAGATTCACTGCATCGCGAACACCTTGACACATGCCCTGCCCCAAGAACGGCGGCTGCTGGTGTGCAGCGTCTCCGGCCACAAACACACGTTTCTTGCGCCATGTCTCAGCCACCAGCGCATGAAAACGATAGCTGGCTTGCCGCCAAAGCGTTCCGTCATCCTCTGTCAGCCAAGGCGCTAACAACTTCCATGTGCCTTCAGGCGTCGCAACATCTTTTGGATCTTCACCTGGGTTGATTGAGATTTCCCAGCGACGGTGGTTGCCAGGACCAATCACATAAGTAGCAGGCCGCTCGGGGTTGCAATATTGCACACTGTTCGCGGGCAACTTTGCTAAGCCCCGCTCATTCACCATCACATCCACAACCAACCAAGGTTCGTCAAAGCCCAAATCTTCAAGCTGAATATCCGCCAATGAGCGTACCGAACTGCTAGCCCCATCACACCCGATCACGTATTTGGCCTTGACCTGTGACGTATGGCCATCCTCATGCTGGAGCACCAAGGTGGCGTGTTCTGCATCTTGCGTTAAGTCCGTCAGACTCAAACCAAGCGCGACCGTCACAGATGCTTGCGAACTGGCATATTCACGCAGAATTTTTTCAACAGGCGGCTGCGTAAATACCACCGAGGGGGTGTGCGACAAAGGGTAAGGCGCAGCAACAGTGGACATGCGTTTGATGACTTGCCCGTCTACACCGTAATACACAGAGTCAGTAAAAGGCTCCAAAAATGGTTTGATCGATTTGCCGACGCCCATGTGTTGAAAGACGCGTGAAATCTCATGGTCTAAAGCAATGGCTCTGGGTTTGTCATACACATCGTGTGATTTGTCGCACACAAAAGTGCGAATGCCTTTTTTTCCCAGCAAGCCTGCGGCGATCGCGCCAGTTGGGCCAAATCCAACGATCGCAACGTCGAATGTTTCTAGACTGATCTCTAAACGCATGATCAACTGACCTCAGCCTTGATCTTGTTGCGAAGGACACCGATGTTTTCAATTTCAATTTCAACAGTGTCGTCGTGCTTCATCCAGACAGGCGGTGTGCGCGCCTGACCAACACCGGCGGGCGTCCCCATGATGATCACGTCACCTGGCTCGAGCGTCAGGCATTCAGTCAACAACTTGATCGTCTCAGCCACGCCCCAAATCATGTCGCGTGTGTTCGCACTTTGCATGACCTGGCCATTGAGGCGGGCTTGAATACTCAAACCCTCGGCCCCCGCAGGCAACTCATCGGCTGTGACCAGCACAGGACCAAAACCACCGGTCTTGTCAAAGTTTTTGCCAATCGTCCACTGTGGCGTTTTCTTTTGGTAGTCGCGAACTGAAATATCGTTAAAGCAGCTGTAGCCAAACACACAGTCCAAGGCGTTGTCCATCGTTGCATGCTTCACGGACTTACCGATCACAACGGCCAACTCCGCTTCATAGTCCAAACGCTCAGAGACTTTCGGAAGAATGGCATCTTCATTAGGTGCAAGTAATGACGACGCAGAGCGTAAGAAAAACCAAGGATATTCAGGCTTGTCACGTCCGCCTTCTTTGGCATGGTCAAAATAATTCAAACCCAGACAAATGATTTTCCCTGGTTCTGGAATGAGGGCAGAGAGCTGCAAGCTAGATATGGGCAAACGCTCTGCCTTGGAGAGCAGCGCATTTTTAGCAGCGACCGCCAAATTCACGCCCGACTTCAATGCCAAACGAAGATCGGCATCCACTTGTGGCTGTGCTTGGTTGAAGTCAATCACATGATCGCCATCTACCAATCCCAATCGATCTTTTCCATCTTTGTGGAATGTCGTTAATTTCATACTGACTCCGGCGGATTCAAGGACGAAGTGCAACAAAGATGAACTGGTTATAGGTGGCTGAGGATGCGAGAGCATCATGGCCGCTTTAACCGCCAAATCGAAATTGCCCAATGTACAAGCACCTCAGCCGAGAAGAACGATACCA
>NZ_JAVKLQ010000006.1:0-31626 GCF_031539175.1 Limnohabitans sp.
GTATCGTTCTTCTCGGCTGAGGTGCTTGTACATTGGGCAATTTCGATTTGGCGGTTAAAGCGGCCATGATGCTCTCGCATCCTCAGCCACCTATAACCAGTTCATCTTTGTTGCACTTCGTCCTTGAATCCGCCAAATGAAAAAAACCAAAGTCATCGTAGTCATGTTGGCGAGCTTGTTTGGTCCGCAAGCGGTGTGGTCAGCCCCCAAGGGCGCCGCCGATAAATTGACAACAGAGGTGGCGCGTGTCAACGACGAGGGAGTGTCGGTGGCTTTGTTTGAATTGGCGCTCAAAGACCAATTACAAGCCGGTGCGCAAGACAGTGCGGCTTTGCGTGACAGCATCAGAACTCAATTGGTGTTGCAAACCTTTGTGGCTCAGCAAGCGCTCAAGCAGCGGCTGGACAAAGGCAGCGATGTGCAGCTACGCATAGAGTTGGCACGCAAATCGGTCTTGGCTACCGCATGGCAGCAGCAGTGGTTGCAGGACAACCCCGTCAGCGATGCCGAGGTTCAGTCCGAGTACGCCGCGCTGGTGACCCGTTCGGGCGACAAGGAATATCAGATTCGCCAAGTCGTGTTGCGCGATGAGACCTCGGCGCGCTTGGTGCTCGATCAACTTAAGGGCGGTAAAAAGCTTGACGAGTTGGCCCGCACATATTCGATCGATGCAGCCAGCAAAGCAGACGGTGGGCTCGTGGCTTGGGTGAACCCTGCTGCCCTGATTGCGCCTTTGGGCGAGGTGGTGGTCAAAGCGAAGATCGGGCAGTTGGTGGCGGACCCCGTCAAGACCGCGGCGGGCTGGCATGTGTTGGAGTTGGTGGGAGAACGCCCATTCACGTTGCCACCACTGGCTCAAATCAAGCCGCAATTGCAGCAATCGTTGGCTCAACGCAAGCTGGAAGCTGCTATTCAGGCCGATGTGAACAAGGCCAAGATCGAGCTTCGCTGATGTTTTTTGAGTTTTAGTTGCTTTTGTTGGTTTCTGTTGGATTTGATAAGTTCGATTCCCTATCGTACGCGCCATACAAGTTCAATCAGAGGTGCGACGCAATGCATGCAAACCAAAAATCTGGGCTCGCCGCAGCCCTGTTGCTATCGGTGTGGGGTCCAGCAGCTTGGGCGCAAACCGCGCCCGACGCCGGTTCGATACAGCGACAAATCGAGCAAGACTTAAAAACCTCGCCCGTTCAACGTGCCCAACCCACAGTCAAAGCGCCGCGTGCGCTCAGTGCCCCACGCGAAGGGGCTGCTGTCCTGGCCGTCAATCGCTTTGTCTTTGAAGGCAACACACGACTGAGTGCCGACCAACTCGCCGCCATCGTTGCCCCGTATCCAGCCGGTCAGTACGACTTTGACCAACTGCGTCAGATCGCCGACATCGTGGCCGACGCTTACCGCGATGCCGGCTGGCTGGTGCGTGTGAGCTTGCCCAAGCAAGAGGTCAAGGACGGCGTTGTCAAACTCCAGATCATTGAAGCCACTTTTGGTCAAACCCTTGTGCAAGGCAGCCAAAGCCGCGTCGACACCGCCACGCTGCAAGCGATGGTCGAAGCCGCGCAAGCCACTGGCCAGGCTGTGCAGACCCAAAGTATTGACCGTGCTTTGTTGCTGCTCGATGGCATTCCCGGTTTGAATGTGGTGGGTAACTTGGTGGAAGGCCAGCAACCCGGCCAGACCGATCTGCTGTTGGGCGTGGCCGACCGCGCTGGCTTCAATGGCGACGTAGCCCTGGACAACACAGGTGCCCGCTCCACGGGGGCCAATCGCGTGCTGGCTAACCTGAGTGTGAACAGCCCGCTGCGCATGGGCGACCAGCTGCAACTCACGGGCCTTAAATCCCAAGGCAGCGACTTCGAACGTTTGGCTTGGACCGTGCCCGTGGGCTATGACGGCTTGCGCGTTGGCGCGCACGCGACCCGATTGGCCTACACCTTGGTGGGTGAATTTGCCAGCCTCAATGGCCATGGCTCCGCATTTTCTAGCGGCTTGGACTTGAGCTACCCCTGGCTGCGCAGCCAGAGCAGCAACGTCTCGCTGTCGAGCAGCTACGACACCAAACGTTTTGACAACAACGCCAACGGGGCCAATGCCTCGCACTACGGACTCGACGTGTTGAACTTGGCCTTGAACGCCAGTCACAACGACGATTGGCAGGGCGGTGGCCTTAATAATGTCTCAGTGGGCTTGAGCCAAGGTAAAGTCAATTTGGATGGCTCGGCCAACCAGAGCGCCGATGCCAGCGGTCCTGCCACAGCAGGCAGCTTCAGCAAGCTGCGTGCAGGCTTGAGCCGACTGCAAGCCCTCACTTCTAGCCTGAGTGCTTATGTGGCCTTGAACGTTCAGCGCGCCAACAAAAACCTCGACAGCAGCGAACGTCTGTACTTGGGCGGTGCAGGCGGTGTGCGTGCTTACCCCACCAGCGAAGGGGGTGGGGCGCAAGGCCAGCTGTTCACCGCTGAGCTGCGTCAGCAACTCGACGCCAACCTGACCTTCACTGGTTTTTATGACCACGGCCAAGTCAAAGCTTTCAAAAACAACGCTTGGGCCAATGGCTCGGGCAGTTTGAACTCGGGCAGTGCACCTAACGACATCACGCTCAATGGCTACGGTGTCTCGTTGGCTTGGACCCCACAGCTCAACACCGAACTGCGCGCTACGCTGGCACGCCGTGTCGGCACCAACCCCTTGGCTACTACTGGCACCGGCACAGACGGTGACGGCACCCTCAAGCTCAATCGCCTGTGGCTCAACGCCACCTACTCTTTCTAAGGCAGCACACCATGAACGGACACGCTTCACTCAATCGTTTTTACCGCTTGGTCTGGTCGCACATCACCCAAGGCTGGCATGTGGTGTCAGAAATTACCCGTGGCAAAACCAAAGGTGGTCGCTCTAGCGGCACCGTCTCGGGCGCACTCGCCAGCGTGGCGCTCGCCAGCATGGCCATGTCTTCGCACGCGCAACAGGCACCGCCTGCAGCCACCCAATTGCCCATGGGCGGTGTGGTGGCGCGTGGCGTTGCCAACATCAGCCAAACCAGCACGGCGCAAGCCGCTGCAATGGCCGTGAACCAAAGCAGCCAACGCGCCGTCATCAACTGGAGCAGCTTCAACGTCGGGCAAAACGCCAGCGTCACCTTTAACCAGCCCAACGCACAGGCCGTCACGCTCAACCGCATTGCCGACCAGAACCCCAGCCAAATTTTTGGCCAGATCAACGCCAACGGACAGGTGTTTTTGAGCAACCCCAGCGGCATTTACTTCTCGCCAACCGCGCAAGCGAACGTGGGCGCGCTGACTGCCACCACGCACAGCGTGACGGACAACGACTTCATGTCCGGCAACCTGGCCTTCAGCCGCAACGGCGCCACCGGCGCGGTAGTCAACGAAGGCCACCTGAACACGGCGCTGGGCGGCTACATCGCACTGCTGGCCCCTGAGGTGCGCAATGCAGGCGTCATCGTGGCGCAAGCGGGCACCGTGGCCTTGGCGGCAGGTGAGGTCATCACGCTCAACTTCAACGGCAGCACCGGCTTGGCTGGCATCACCACCACGCCCAGCACCATTGCCAGCTTGATTGAAAACCAACAAGCCGTTCAAGCGCCGGATGGTCAGATCATTTTGTCGGCCGTTGCGCTGAACAAGCTGCAGGCCGGCGTGATCCGCAACAGCGGTAGCCTGGAAGCCAGCAGCATCAGCAACAAAGGTGGCGTCATCACCTTGGAAGGTGACGACATCACCCTGACCAGCACCAGCCGCATCAGCGCGAGTGGTGCCACAGGCGGCGGCAACGTGCTGGTGGGCGGCGACTGGCAAGGCAGCGGCAACCTGCGCCAAGCCACCAAGGTCAGCATGGAAGCAGGTGCCACCATCGACGCCAGCGCCACCCAGCAGGGTGACGGCGGCAAGGTGGTGCTGTGGAGCGATGTGCACAGCGCCGACAGCGTGACGCGCGTGGCGGGCAACATCAAGGCCGAAGGCGGTGTGCAGGGCGGCAACGGTGGCCAGGTGGAAACATCGGGGCATGCGCTGAAGGTGGACAGCACAGCCAGCGTGTCGACACTGGCCAAGACCGCTGGTGTCAGCGGTGAATGGTTGTTGGATCCTTATGACTTCACGATTGCGGCATCGGGGGGGGACATGACAGGGGCAGCGCTCAGTGCAGCCCTCAACAGCTCGAACATCTCCATCATGACCAGTAATGGCCAAGCGACGTCCAACGGTATGCAGATCGCCGCCAGCACGACCACTGCAGCGGGTGCAGGCGACATCATCATCAATGACAACGTGGCGTTTGGATCTGGCTCGCCCAAGAGTCTTTTTCTGACTGCAGCCGGTGGTGTTCGCGGTACAGGCAACATCAATCTGGGTACCCAGAATATGTCCATCCTCTCTGTTTCGCAAGGGGGAAGTTCGACCTACAGCGGCAACATATCGGGTGCAGGTATGGTGATCAAGGACGGTGTTGGCAATTGGACACTCACGGGTAACAACACCTTTGGCAATGGTTTGCAAATTAATGCGGGCCGTGTGACCTTGGGCAGCGCGACCGCCGGTGGTGGGAGCAACGGCAACAATGGCCTCATCACGTTGAGCAGCTTGGCGCAAGGCGCCATCTCCGCTGCAGGAGAGCTTGCTTTCAATTTTGCAACCGATGCCACATTCAGTGGGGGCATTCAGTTGGGTGCTGGGAGCGGCGGACCGTTCACCAGTGGGGGCAATGTTTACAAGGCGGGTGCAGGCAACCTGACACTGTCTGGCTTCAACATGTTTGCAGGCATTTTGTACATCCAGGAGGGGACTTTGACCCTGGGCGCCAATACCAACGGCTTTGCTGGGGCAATGGGCAAGCCTAGCAACATCTACATGAGTGCCGGTACAACATTGGATTTGAATGGTAAGAATGTGAGCTCAGCATCGGGGGCTGGAACACTCAGAATCGGCAGTGCCTCGCAACCATCACTTTCAGACAGCCCGGCTACGATCATCAACAGTGTTGCGGGCAGTACCTCTACCTTTGACCGAGTCATTGAGGTCTATTCGCCGACCGTCTTGGCGGCCACAGGGGCGATCAATTTGACAACGCTGTCGACTGCTCAGTCGTCCATTTCCGTGTATGGCAGCACGCTCAATTTGACTGGGGCGGGTAATGGAACAGTATCCAAAAATCTGAAAATCTTTGACGGCGTTGGCAACATCACGGGGCCTGAGACCTATTCCGTGACCAAGTCAGGGACAGGGACTTGGTCTTTTGCTGACTCAAATGGTCTTGGAAGCATCACCAACGCCGCCAGTGGCCGATTCAGCTCAGTTGCTGTGAATGTGAGCCAAGGTAAGCTGATAGCCAACACAGTGACCGATTCCATGTTTGTGCCGTTGACTGTCACTATTGACAGTGGCGCAACGTTTCAAATTGGTTCGGGCGGATCGGCTACGGTGGATTCAACGGTCAACTTTGTAGATAACGGCACACTGGCTTTTAATGTGAGCAGTGCACTGACGTTGGCGGGAAATGTGTCTGGGACCGGTGCGTTGCGACAAATGGGCACTGGGGTGGTTACGCTGAGTGGTAACGTCACAAACAGCAGTACACCGAGCGTAGATGCCGGCGCTGGCAATTTGTGTGTCGGCGGCACGTGTTACCCGATTGCGTTCAATATCTCCGCGATGACGACCAGTGCACAAATTGCTTCTGTGACCAGCGTCCAGGTACTTGGTCTCACTGCCTCTGAGGTTCAAGGTCTGACCACCACGCAAATTGGTTATTTCACACCCACGCAGGCGGGGTACTTTTCGACAGCGCAACTGCAGCTGTTGAATCCAACGCAAGTTCAAGCGTTGAACACCACGACATTGCCCTCAGCCAACTTGGGTGCGATCGCCTCATCTCTGAGTTCATCGCAAGTGCAGGCCTTGAGCTCTGGCCAGTTGACCGGACTGACTTCAACGCAAGTGGGTGTGGTGCTGTCGTCCTTGACCTCAGCTCAAGTGGGTGCGTTGGGATCGGCTTTGACTTCGGCACAAGTGCAAGCATTGACTTCAGCACAGATGACAGGTTTGACTTCAGCCCAAGTGGCTGCAGTTTCATCGTCATTGACCTCGGCTCAAGTGCAAGCATTGACTTCAGCGCAGATGACAGGTTTGACTTCCGCTCAAGTGGCTGCAGTTTCATCGTCGTTGTCGCCGGCACAAGTGCAAGCATTGACCTCAGCCCAGATGACAGGTTTGACCTCGGCACAAGTGGCTGCAGTCGCTTCGTCGTTGACCTCGGCACAAGTACAAGCGTTGACCTCAGCGCAGATGACAGGTTTGACCTCGGCACAAGTGGCTGCAGTCGCTTCGTCGTTGACCTCGGCACAAGTACAAGCGTTGACCTCAGCGCAGATGACAGGTTTGACCTCGGCCCAAGTGGCCGCAGTTGCTTCGTCGTTGACCTCGGCTCAAGTGCAAGCTTTGACCTCAGCGCAGATGACGGGTTTGACCTCGGCCCAAGTGGCCGCAGTTGCTTCGTCGTTGTCACCGGCACAAGTGCAAGCTTTGACTTCAGCCCAGATGACGAGCCTGACTTCAGCCCAAGTGGCTGCCGTTTCATCGTCGTTGACCTCAGCTCAAGTACAAGCATTGACCTCAGCGCAGATGACGGGTTTGACTTCCGCTCAAGTGGCTGCAGTTTCATCGTCGTTGTCATCAGCTCAAGTGCAAGCTTTGACTTCAGCCCAGATGACGGGTCTGACCTCGGCACAAGTTGCTGCAGTTTCATCGTCGTTGACTTCGGCACAAGTGCAAGCTTTGACTTCAGCGCAGATGACGGGTTTGACCTCGGCCCAAGTTGCTGCAGTTTCATCGTCGTTGACTTCGGCACAAGTGCAAGCATTGACCTCAGCCCAGATGACAGGTTTGACCTCGGTCCAAGTGGCCGCAGTTGCTTCGTCGTTGACTTCGGCACAAGTGCAAGCATTGACCTCAGCCCAGATGACAGGTTTGACCTCGGTCCAAGTGGCCGCAGTTGCTTCGTCGTTGTCACCGGCACAAGTGCAAGCTTTGACTTCAGCCCAGATGACGGGCCTGACTTCAGCCCAAGTGGCTGCCGTTGCATCGTCGTTGTCATCAGCTCAAGTGCAGGCTTTGACTTCAGCGCAGATGACGGGTTTGACCTCGGCCCAAGTTGCTGCAGTTTCATCGTCGTTGACTTCGGCACAAGTACAAGCATTGACCTCAGCGCAGATGACGAGTTTGACGCCAGCGCAAGTGGCTGCATTAACTGCAAATCAACTGAGTGGGTTGACTGCCACGCAATTGAGTTCAATGAGCAGTGTTCAATTGTCTGCGTTGACTTCTGCCCAACTAGCAACTATGTCCTCTACGCAATTGGCAACAATTCAGACAGTGACTTCTAGTTCTAGCAACACAAGCAACACAAGCAACACAAGCAACACAAGCAACACAAGCAACACAAGTGGCGCGAATGCAGGTTTGAGTTCTTCGACCACGCCAGCACAAATTCAAGCGTTATCGAGTGCGCAGCTGGCTCAGCTGACGGCGAGTGAGTTGACTGCGATGACATTGACTCAAGTTGCTGCGATGACACCATCTCAAGTGGCTGTGTTGTCTGCGTCTCAACTGAGCAGTCTGACAGTGAACCAATTAATTGCCATGTTGCCTGCGCAGCTCGCAGCATTGTCAGCATCAACGCTCGCATCGTTGTCTAACACTCAACTGGGTGCTGTGACGGCTGCGCAAGTGGCGGCTTTGACGCCAACTCAATTGGCTAATTTGTCGCTCAGTCAGCAAGCCCTCTTGTCGATCAAGAGTGCCGCTGGAGGCAATGCCAATACCCAAGGTGGCAGCTTTACGTCGACCGTGAGTCCGGCAGCGCAAACCAATGCGGTGTCTGTGGCGCCAACTGTTCCCGTGGTTGTTACTATGCCGTCGCCTAGCCAGACGGCCAGCCTCACGCCGGCGCAGGTGGGCCGCTTGAGTGCCTCACAGATTCAGGTCATCACGCCTTTGCAGTTGTCGGTGATGCAGCCAAATCAGATCGCTGGTCTGGCCGTTGACAATGTGGGACGTCTTTCGATCGAACAAGTGGGGGCATTGAGCATTCCGCATGTGCAGGCGCTTTCGCCAGCGCAGGTGTCAGGCCTCGGTTTGCAGCAGTTTCAGGCGTTCACGCCGGACAAAGCACTTGCATTGACACCTGTTCAATTGCAAAACTTGTCACCAGAGCAGTTGGCTGTGGTTACACAAGTCAGGGCAGCAAGCACTGAGCCACAAGGCGGTGTTTCGGTGACCTGCGGCCAGGATGCTTCGAAAGGTTGTAGCGCAAACAAGTAACAGCAATGGCGCAGTGCGCCATTAGCTGCCCATTTTATAAATCAGAAGAAACCAATGAATAAGACTGAATTGATTGAAGCCATCGCCAAGGAAACTGACCTGTCCAAGGCGGCTGCCGCGCGTGCGCTGAATGCGCTGTTGGACACGATCGTTAAAACGGTGGCAAAAAAACAAGATGTGCAGCTGATTGGCTTTGGCACTTTCAAGGCCGTGAAGCGTGCAGCACGCACCGGCAAGAACCCCCGAACGGGTGAAGCTCTCAAAATTGCCGCAGCGACGGTGCCTAAGTTTTCTGCCGGTGCAACGTTTAAGGCGGCGGTAAGTAAAAAAAAGTGAGCGCCTTAGCGTCGCTTTCGAACAGCATGCATGACGCTTGTCGAAAGTTAGACGTCGTGGCCTGCAAATAAAGCATCCAACGCCTCAATCAAGGCTTGCGGTGGTCGGTGTAAATGCACCCCCGCGCCTTGCGCGTTGATGCCTCTTAAAAACACATAGACCGCGCCACCCATGTGCTGGGCGTAGTCATAGTGGGGCAGACGTACTTTGAGGAGTCGGTGCAGAGTCAAGGTGTAGAGCACGTATTGCACGTCGTAGCGTTTGTGCAGCACAGCGTCTTGCAAGGTGGCGGGGTCGTAGCTGGGAAGTTTGTTGGATTTGTAGTCCACCACCCAATAGCGGCCGTCGTGTTGAAGCACCAAGTCCAGCGAGCCGGTGAGCATGCCTTGCATGACGCGGGCTTGCAGGGCAGGGCGGGGTGTGCCTTCAAACACATGGGCTTGGATGTGTCGGTCCAGCACGGTGGCGGGCACGTGGCTCACCTCCAGGTTGAACTCCATCTCCGGCCACATGTGCTCGGGCGTCAGTTGGCCCAAGGTCAGCGGCCGAGCGTTGAGTTCATCCAAAGGCAGTGGCGTTTGCACCACGGCTTGCAGCCAAGGTGTCAACTGCGCGGTTTGTGCCTCGTCCAGTTGCAGCCAGCTGGCTTTGCGTGCGAGTAACTCAGCCCAGGCTTGCTGCGCCCATGTGGGGACTTGGGTTTCGGCCACAGGCCATTCGTTTTGCGACAGCCAGTCCAACACGTCGTGCAGCAGCGTGCCGTAGCGCGCACCCGCGGGAAAGCTTTGCCATGGGCTGATGCTGTCGGGGTCCGGCGCAGGCGTGCTGGGGATGGCGGGTTGATTCGCCAAGCCGTCCGGCAACACATCGTTCATGGCATCTGTCATCGCATCGGCCACGGCTTCATCGCGTTTGGATTCGGACACCAAGCCCCGCGTGATGGCACTGAAGCTCGCCGTCCACCACACACTGTGGTGCGTGCGTGTGGGGGTGCGCGCGTCTTGCGCGATGTGGGTTGCCGCTGGCGCTTGGTAGGCGATGTGTGTCAACTCGGGCAGCGCAGACACTTGGATGTGTGGGCACGGGCCCCACATCTCGTGCAGCTGTTGGCCCAAGTCGCCCCGCGCTTGGCGGTTGAGCAATTGCGACAGCGCGCTGCGTTTGAGCGTGCCTTTGTCAGCGTTGCCACTCAAGTCGCTTTTGGTTTCTGCCACGCCCAGCCACAAACCGCGTTGGGCCCGCGTGAGGGCCACGTAGAGCAAGCGCATGTCTTCTTCGACCGAGGATGCTTCTGCGTCGCTGTCGTCGTCCGACTCGTCGCTTTTGTCGTCTTGCGCGTAGTTGGTTTTGGCTTTTTTCTCGACGGCAAACGCGCCCGCGAATGGCACAAACACCAGCGGGTATTGCAAGCCCTTGCTCTTGTGGTAGGTGATGATCTTCACGCACGACGCATCGGTTTCGAGGCGTGCTTGTTGGGTGTCGCTGTCATGGTGTGGCGATTGAATTTGCTCACCCAAGTACCGCACCAACGCGTGCTCGCCTTGCAAACTTTGCTCGGCGTGCTGCAACAGTTCGCCCAAGTGCAGCAGGTTACTCAGGCGGCGTTCGCCATCTGGCTGCGCCAGCAAACGTTGCGCCACGTGTTGGCCGTGCAGCCATTGGTGCAGCATGGGCAACACGCCGTGTTGTTGCCACAGCGCGTGCCATTGGTGAAACTGGTCGAGCAAGCGCTCCCATGGCGCTTCGTCTTGCGTGATGGCCCGTACTTCTTGCAAATCGAGCGCCCACAAACGGCTGCCTAAGGCCGCACGCACCCACGCCGTTTGGCGGGGTGACGCCGCCGCACGCAGCAAGCGCCACAGGTCTGTGGCCTCGGGCGATTGGTACACGCTGGTGTGGTCAGACAAATACACACTCGGAATGCGGCGCTCACGCAATGCACGGCGCACGGCATCGGCTTGCGCTTGGCTGCGCACCAGCACGGCCATATCGCTGGGGGTGGCCGCTTGCGCATTCAGCAGGCTGGCCATTTGGTCGGCAAACACGGCTGAGGTGTGCTGCAAGTAGCTGCCGATGGACACCGTGTCGCTGTCGCCGTCGGGGTGCATCTGCCACACGGTGAAGGGCGGTTGCTCTGCGCCATGGACCATCAGTGGCGCTTGTTGGCCTTGGGCTGTCACCTCAACAAACGCAATCTCGCCTTGTGCCGAAGCAAACGGTTGATCGGTTTGCATGAACACATGGTTCACCGCTTTGACCAAGCCCTCGCTGGAGCGGTGATTGCCGGTGAGGGTGTGCAAGGCGTCGTTGTCATGCGCATGCGCCATGCTTGCTTGTGCGTCAGCACGGGCTTGCAAGTACGTGCCCAAGTCTGCGCCACGGAAACTGTAGATGGCTTGCTTGGGGTCGCCAATCATCACCAGCGCATTGGCGGCGGTACAGGCTTCGGGTGCGTAGATGCGGTTGAGCGTGCCGTACTGCCAAGGGTCGGTGTCTTGAAATTCGTCCACCAACGCCACTGGATATTGCTGGCGAATGGCGTTGGCCAAGCGGCCATCGTCGGCCATGACCGCATGGTGCAGGTTTTGCAACAGGTCCGAAAAGTCAAAGGCGGCGCGCTGGGCTTTGGCCGCTTGGTAGGCTTCGCCCACGGCGTGTGCGGCGTGCAGGGCAATCAGTTTGGTGGTGCTGGGCTCGGCGCTTAGTGTGTCGATGTGGTCGGCCACGGCGGCGAAGAAGGCAAAACCTTGCGCGTCGCTCCAGCCTTTGTCTTGCAGCGCGGTGGTGGTGAAACGCTCCAGCACTTTGCGGTCTGCTTTCTCGCCTTGCGTGGCCCACGCTTGCAACACGCTGAGCCAGTTGGCAAAGTAGTCAGCGCGCAGCCCTTTGATTTTTTTCTGTGCACCTGCTTCTTGCAGGGCTTGCAGCACCGCGTCGCTCCACGCGTTGCGTGCGGCTTGGGCGGTGGCCTCGACCTGCGCTTGCCATGCCATGTGTGCGGCGACGGCCTCGGAGGGCGTGGTCGTAGGCTCGGGCACAGCACGGGGTGTGCGCTCTTGCTCACGCCACATCTCGCTCAAGGTTTTGAGCAGTTTGTTAGGGTCTTGGCCGATGAGCGGTGCGATGTGCTGCAGGGTGTCGGCGGGCAATGGGTAAAACCATTCGCGCCAATAGTCTTGCACCAGCGTGAGCTTGAGTTCATCGGCATTGTCTAGGCGCGTTTGCTCAAACAGGTTTTGGCTTTCGAGCGCGTGCTGTGTCAGCATGCGCCGTGACCAGCCATGGATGGTGTAGATGGCGGCATCGTCCATCCACTCGGCGGCGCAGTTGAGCTGCAGCGCGCAGCGGGGCCACTGCGTGTCATCAAAGCTGTCGCGCAGTTCAACCAAAAAGTCATCGACTTTCAAGCGCGCGGGCAGTACGCGGCCTTGCGCGCTCACGTCAAAGTAGGTGGCGGCTTGGCTGAGCCGTGTGCGAATGCGCTCGCGCAGCTCGGCGGTGGCGGCGTCGGTGAAGGTCATCACCAAAATTTGCGGTGGCAACAGCGCTTCGGTGCGTTCGTGGCCCAGCACCAAGCGCAGGTAAAGGGCGGCGAGCGTCCACGTTTTGCCGGTGCCTGCGCTGGCCTCAATGACTTGACGGCCCAGCAGTGGCAGTGTGTGTGGGTTGAGGGCTTTCACGCTGGTCCCTCCTGCTCGGGGGCGTTGGCGTCGAGGTGTATCACTTTGGCGGCGTTGTGCATGGGGGCGTACAAGCGTTCGGCCCATGCGGGCAGCGCGTCGGCCACATCGTCAAAGCGGGCGAACACGCGTTGCAGTGCGGGCGAGTCTTGGTATTCGCCGCGCTTTTGGTGGGCTCCGTCAAACGCGGTTTTCGCTTTGGCCAAGGGGTCTTTGCCGTCGCCTTTCAGCGCCATCCAATAGGCGCATGCTGTCTTGGCCGCGATGGGCAAGGGCTGTGCCCATGCGTTTTGATAGGCGTCGCACAGGTCTTGCAATTGCGCTTGGGCTGCCTCAGCCGTAATGGGTTGGAGCTCGATGGCGGCATCAAAACCAATTTGCACGCTGGTGGTGGGCACGCCACTGGCGCAGGCAGCCAAGTGGTGCAGCCACAGGTGGCCCAAGGTGTCGAGCCGTGCTTGTTGGTTTTCTTTTTTGCCTTCGGTCACTGCGCCGGGGCGCAGGGCCACTTGCAGCCATTGCGTGTTGGCGGCTGGCACGTCGGTGTTGCTGCGCCACAGGGTTTGGCCGTTGGCCCACTCGGCGCTCAGGCGGGTTGGGCCCAGCTGCCAATGGGCCGATTGCACGCCCAGCGTGTGTGGCCATTTGGGCAGCAACACGTCAAGCTGGTCACGCAGCGTGCTGCGGTCTTTGAGCAGCATGTGCTGCTGCGCTTCACCAAAGCCGGCCAAGGCCAATTGGCCACTCAGTCGCAATTGCGCGATGGCTTGCTGGGCATCGTCGGCTTGGGCAATGCGTTGGTTGAGTTTGTATTTCTCCAAGCCATCCAGCGAGAAAGGCTCTTCTTGCTCAGCGGCCTCTTCGGGCTTGTCTAGCCTCAGGCGCAAGCGGTCAGACAAGAACACTTCCACCGGCTGCTTGAGCAAGCGTTGCAGATGTTGCAGCGAGAGTTCAGTCGGGGCGGTATGGTCCGATGCGGCCGATGCTTCGTTTGACGAGGCCTGTGAGGTGTTGTCTGAGGGGCGAGCCCGCTGCCAGTCGTCGGCATAGGTTTCAAACCCTGTGCCCTGTGTGAAGTACTTGGGCGAAAAGGCTTGCAGCGGTTGCAGCTGATGTTGGGCATCAAATGCAGGGTGTTTTTGGCTGCTGTCTAGGTCGCTGCCGCGTGTCCACACCGCATTGAGGTAGTCCATGAGTTGCGCCACCAGCACCGACGGTGGTTTGATTTCGTGGTCAGTCGTGCGGCGGCCTTGCCAGCTGATGTAGAGCTTTTCGCGGGCTGATAGCAACGCTTCTAAAAACAAATAGCGGTCGTCTTCGCGGCGCGAGCGGTCGCCTGCACGCCAGTGTGATTGCGAGCGGCCTGCGTGTGCGGCGTCACTCATCAAATCAAAGTCGCGTGGGGTTTGGCTGCGTGGGTAGTCGCCATCGTTCATGCCCAGCAAGCACACGCACTTGAAAGGGATAGAGCGCATGGGCATCAGCGTGGCGAACTGCACACCACCCCCAAAGAAGCGGCGTTGCATGGCGGGCTGTTGCAGCTGGGCCATCCAGTGCTCGCGCACCACCACCAGTGGCAGCGGTGTATCAAGGCGAGCCAGTTGGCATTCGGCCAGCCAGGTTTCTAGCGGGGCCATCACGCGTTCGATCAACCGCTCATCCGCTTCATCGCTCGGCTTGAAGAACAAAGCCACCAGCTGCTGTAACACCGCCACCCATTCGGTAGGCGTGTGGTCTTGGCGCAGTTTGAGCAGCGCAATTTGTGTGTGGCGCAGCCACTGCAACAGGCCATCCATCACGCGTGCGTCTAGCCCGCCCACGCCTGCTTGCGGCAGGGCGTCGGCCCACGGCGTGGCCAGCTCGTCGCTTGCACCTGTGGCATAGCCCAGCAGCAAGCGCTCGATGCCAAACAGCCAACTGTTTTGGTTGGCGTCGGCCATGTCGGGCGCAATGCCCCAGGGTTTGCGATGTGGCGCGTCAAGGCCCCAGCGCACGCCGGCGTCGGCCAGCCAGGTGTCGAGCTGGGCCACGTCGTGTTCTTCTAGGTTGAAGCGTTCGCGCACGGCGACTACTTCAAACAGGCTTTGCCACTCCAAGCGTGTCACGCGCAGTTGGGGCAGTTGCAGCAGCGTGTCTAGCGCTTGTACCAGTGGCTCGGTGCGCGGTGTGGTGTCGGCCACGGTGTAGGGCAGGTGGCGCGGGTCGTTGTGTTGGGCGCTGTGTGCGAAGCGGCCAAACACCGCATGGATGTGCGGCGCAAAGTTGGCCATGTCGGGCACCATCACCATGATGTCGGCGGGCTTGAGCGTGGGGTCGGAATCGAGCCACGCCAGCAGGCGGTCGTGCAGCACTTCCACCTCGCGCTGCGCCGAATGCGTTTGCACAAAGGCAATGCTGGTGTCGTCTGCGGGCACGTCGGTTAAGTGGTCGGGCAGTGGCGCAAGGTTGAGCAAGGACGACTGCAAGTGCTCCAGCATGTTGGGCTCGCGGCCTTCGTCGGTGGCTGTGTCTGCGGGATCGACAAACACATCCACGCGGTTGAACTGGCCTTTGTATTGGTCTACATCGTCAAAGCCATCGAGCAAGTGCAAGTAGTCGCGGCCATGTTTGCCCCATGCGGCCAGCAGGGGGTGTGTGTCGGTGTGCAGGGTGTATTGGTCGGCCTCGGACAGCGAGCCATCGTCTTGCGGCACGGGCAAACCGGCTTTGTGCGCTTGGCGTTGCTTGCTTAATTTAGCCAATGGCACACGACTTTCCACCACATGGCCCCAGTAGTGCTGACAGGGGTTTTGCACCAGCATGAGCACTTGGCACACGCGGCCCAAAGCAGCCAACGCCTGCACGGTTTGCATGGGCAGCGACGTCACGCCAAACACCATGATGCGATGCGGCACACCCGCAGGGTGTTGGCCCTCGGGGAGAGTGGCCATCTTGGCCATGAAGGCCTCGTGCACTTTGGCGCGTGAGCTGTAGCTGTGTTGAAGCTCGGCTTTCACCTCGGCATCAGCCGCCAAGTCGTCTAGCAAATCGCGCCACAGCTCGGGCTGCCAGCTTTGTGCGGCGGGCAGGGGTGTGGTGAATGCGGAAGCGTTTGTGCCTGCTTGTGTGCGCAATTGGTCTTTGCCATTGGCCCAGTCTTCTAGCCAATCGGCGCGGTAGTTTTGGTAGCCGTCCAGCACGTCGGCCAATTGCGCGGCCAGTTGGTACGCGCGGCGGTTCATGGGCGAGGCTTGGTCTTCAGCTTGGCCTAGGTAGTTTTTTAGCGGCGCAAAGCTGGGCTTGGCCAACAAACTGGGGAGCAAACGCATGATGCGCCACACCAGTGGCGACTTGTCCAGCGGCATGTGCGCGGGCACGTTGCTGGGGCCCAGCACGGCGCGGTAAATCTGCCACAGCTTCGTCGATGGCAGCTCCACCTGCGTGGCTGCGCAAATGCCAAGGTCTTTGGCCAAAGCCAGCTCTAGCCAATGCTTCATGCCGTTGCTTTGCACCAGCAACACCTCGGGCGCGAGCACGGGCAGCGGGTGGTTGCGGATGAACTGCACCGCCAACTCGCGCAGGCCCTCTAGCTGGTTGCTATGAAGCACCATAAAACCGGTGGCGTGGGGGCTAGACATGTGGGGCAGAACGGGCGAAAAAAGGGGCTAAATATTTGCGTGAGCCAGTGAGCATACTGGATGGCTAGGCGCAAACCGTGAACCTTTCAACCGTCGAAAAATCGACACAATAGAATTAACTTAATTTTTAAAAACGAATACATGAAGGTTCATTGACATGCATCTGACGCAAATTGCCACCCTCTGCGCCATCGCCCTAGCCACCAGCGCCTGCACCCCGTCTGAACCCGCCACCCAGCCCGCCACCGAAATGGCCAACCCCGCGTCGGTGCACTGCATCAACGCAGGCGGCAAGCTGACCATCCAGCGCACACCGCAAGGTGAGGTTGGTATGTGCCAATTGGCCTCGGGCAAGGTGTGTGAGGAGTGGGCTTTGTTTCGGGGGGAGTGTTTTTAAAACATGAATGAGGAGAAGTGAAATGCTTGAACATGAATTGATGGAGCAGATTTACCAAGGCATAGACCCTCGCACGGGTGAGTTGTTGAGCAGTCCGCGTGACCCCATGCTGGATAAGCGTCGTGCAGCCTATCTTCAAATCTTGCGCAGATTGGCTCGTTCAGTCAAAGAGCCAAAGCTGCAAAAAGCCTATGCAAACCCACTGGTTGGCGGTGTGACTGGCGAAGTAGCCACAGAAAAACCAATCAATCAAGGCGCGCGCTGGACCGAGGCTGACGACCAGTTGCTACGCGATGTGTGGCATGGTCTTGAATCACCCACGCTCAAGCAAGTTGCTGAAAAATTTGCACGCAATGAAGGCGGAATTTCTGCACGCTTGGTCAAACTGGGTGTTTACGACGATCGTGAAACCGTCAGGCAGATCAGTCAACAGCGAGCGCTCAATCAGCAGCAACTGTCAGGTTGAAGCGTTGGCTCGTCAAGACTCAATTTCTAATTTGGAACTCGTGGCCAATACCGACAATCCCAACGTCAGAGCGCCAAATGGCTGGCGCCCAGTCAGCCATGAGACCGCCTCGCGGATCGCGCCATACAACACGCTGTTGGCCGTTATCAGCACACCGCGCTCTGCCTCTTCAGGGCTGAGTTTGCCGTCTACTTCGAAGTTACCCACACATTCCATGTCAATCACGTAGGGTTGTGATGGTTCGTTTTCTGCGTTGATGGTGCAGCGCATGTGGGCTTGGTAGATGCGCTCTTGGTCGGGCATTTTTCTGACGTCCAGCGAATTCACTGGCGCAAGTGTTACTTCTGTTTCGCTCGGTGTATGTGCCGTATTGGCCACGACAACGCTGCGGACAAAAAATACCTGTTGCAAGGTGATGGGGTGTGTGTTGCTCATGCCGCCATCCTGTTGGGCGCCCAGTCTGTGTGGCCCCAAGTCGCAGTGCTAACGGTGGTGACGGTTTGTTGTTCCACCAAACGCAATTGCGGGCGGCGGGTTGCTGTGACTTGCCAAAGCTTGTGAGCAGTGGGGGCTGTCTTAAGTTGAATATCTAGTTGCGTGCCTGTGGCGGTTGCCATCTTAACCATGGTTTCAATGGTGAAATTGCAGTCGCCTCTGAACACTTTGGTGATGTAGGCAGGGCTGGTTCCCAATTTTTGAGCCAGTTCGCCAAGTGTCATGTTTTGCCGTTTACGTTGGAGGTCAAGAGCCAAGGCAAAGTCAATCTTGGCTTGCTCGATCCAATAAGCATTGTCATGTTGAGCAGCTTCCATAAACTGCTGCAAATTTCTATTCAGTGTCATCTTGTTCTACCTCGCATGTTTGTTGTTCAATGGCTGCCAGATATGTTTTTTTGTATTGAATCGCTTTTTGTACTTTGGCTTTGTCGGCCTTTTGTCCAGATTTTCTCGTTCCATCTGTGCAAATAGCGATGTCGCCACTTATGCCCTTGAAGAAGAAAAGCCGAAACGGCCCTTTGATAAGTTCATAGATGCCATGTTCTTTGTTGGCCTCATGCCACCAAGCCGATGGGATGTGCTGCAAGCCATGTCGGGCAATTTCTTGTATGAACCTCACCAGTCCCGCCCTATGGGCTGCAGTGGTTTTTTCTCCTTGCGTCAAGAAATCTTCAACAGGGCAGTGCTCGCCTTCTTTTATGGCGAGCACGCGATACATGTCTTGGCTAAGAATTTTTAGTTTCAATTTTAACCTATAGGTTAAATATTCTGGGTTTGACTGTCATCAAATGGGTGGAAAAGAGGTTTTCAGTCTAAAAGTGCGCATGGTCGCGTGTGGTGAGTTCGTCTAACAAACACGTGCGCATCGCATACCATTCCCTCACTCACCCGCCCCGCAGGTGACCAACCTGCCTTCGAGGCATTGAAGCCCAGCTTCTCGTATGCGCCGACAGGTTTTCCTTCACATTCACGGAGTCCTTTATGACCACCGCACGTCGCACCCTCATCAAGGGCGCGGCAGCATTGGGCGCGTTGTCTGCTGCGTCTAGTTCTGTCATCGCTCAGCCTTTTCTTTTTTCTCCCTCCACCGAGTTGTTGCCCAAGGGCAAAAAGCGCCGCGTGGTCGTGTTGGGTGGCGGCTGGGGTGGCTTAGCCACGGCGCGTCATTTGCGCGAAGACGCACCCGACCTCGAAGTGGTGTTGCTAGAGAAGAACCCCATTTTTTGGTCATGCCCTTTGAGCAACAAGTGGTTGGTGGATGTGGTGGACACCTCGTTCCTCGTGCACTCGTACACCGCTGCTGCCGAGCGCATGGGCTACACGTTTGTGCAAACCGAAATCACCGACATTGACCGCGACAAAAAACGCGTGCATACCGCGCAAGGTTTTGTGGACTACGACTGGTTGGTGGTGTCTGCCGGTATTCGCGTGACGTACGAGCCTTGGTTTGGCAACGACCGCGCCGCAGCGGCCTACACACAAAAGCATTTCTCTAGCGCGTATGTGCCAAGCTCAGAGCATCTGGCGTTGAAGCAAAAAATCAAAGGCTTCAAAGGCGGCACGTTTGTGATGACGCTGCCTCCACCGCCTCACCGCTGCCCACCCTCGCCGTACGAGCGTGCGTGTTTGATGGCGAGCTATTTTCAGAAGAACAAAATCCCTGCGAAGATTTTGATTCTCGACCCCAAGCCACGCATCATGCCGATTGGCGGCGGTTACCGCATGGCGTTTGACGAGCTGTACCACGACGTCATCACCTACGTGCCCAACGCGGGCGTGAAAGAGCTAGACCCGTACAACAAAGTGGTGAAGACGATGGCGGGCGACTTTAAGTTTGACGACGCCATCTTCATGGGTCACCACCAAGCGGCCGACCTCGTGTGGAAGATGGGTGCCATTGGCAAAAACGCCGAAGGCAAGCCCACCACATGGGCGGCGGTGCATCCCGAGTTTTACAACTTGAAGGACGACCCGAATGTGTTTGTGATTGGCGACAGCGTGGGCGCTGTGTCGCCGCAGTTTGGCCACTACCCCAAGAGCGGTCACATCGCCAACCGCATGGGCCGCAGTGTCTCCACGTACATCGCGCAGCAGTCCAAAGGCCAGCCGATGAAGCCCGTCATCATCGACAACCTTTGCTACATGTTGGTCAACACCGAACCACTTGAAGCCATCAACGTGAAGTTTGAATACAAGATGGGCGAAGAAGGCCACTTGCTGCAAACCGTCACCGACGACAACTTCCGCCGCCAAGAACTGTGGCAAGCCGACCTGCAGTGGTACGGCACGATGGTGAAAGATTTCACGGGCGCTTAAACACCACTCAGCTGATTTGGCTGTTGATCCACTGCACCAAATCAGCCGCTGATCGCGCACCCGACATGCGCGCCACCTCGCGCCCACCTTTGAAGATGGCCA
Source organism: Limnohabitans sp. (assembly GCF_031539175.1). Taxonomy (GTDB): domain Bacteria; phylum Pseudomonadota; class Gammaproteobacteria; order Burkholderiales; family Burkholderiaceae_C; genus Limnohabitans. The sequence continues at coordinate 19,748 of NZ_JAVKLQ010000006.1, forward strand.
GCGTGGGGATGCTGCGAATGTTGTGCTGCGCGCCTGCATCTTGGTGGGCTTCGGTGTCGACTTTGACCAGCCTGGCTTTGGGTTCTAGCAAGGCGCAGGCTTTTTCATATTCGGGGGCCATCATGCGGCAGGGGCCACACCATGGGGCCCAAAAATCGACCACCACCGGTACATCGCTTTTGGCGATTTGGGCGTTCAAGCCTGCTGTGCTGAGTGCGGCGGGGTGCTTGTCAAACAGGGCTTTGTGACACTTGCCACACGACAACTCTGCGCCAAGTTTTTCTGTGGGCACGCGGTTGGTGCTGTTGCAGTGTGGGCAGACAAGGTGGGTGTGCATGAGGGCTCCGAGCGTTGGATGGAATCAGTATTTCAGATCTAGCTCGGGGCAGTTTGCGAATAATCAAGCCAACGCACGTATCAGGGTTCGGAGTAATGGCGCGCTACGATCCAAAGTCTGAAAGATCAATGAAGCCGAGACACAGCGCTATGACACCTGAGGATTTACAAAAACTCGTCACCATGACCATGCCTTTTGGCAAGCACCAAGGCACGTTGTTGGCCGACTTGCCGGGCAATTACCTCAATTGGTTTGCGCGCGAAGGATTTCCAAAAGGTGAAGTGGGTCGACTTTTAGCGCTGATGCACGAGATCGATCACAACGGCTTGAGCGATTTACTCACGCCGTTGCGTCGCTTTTGAGCATGAAGCGCAAGCGCTGCTTTAAGCCTTGGGGCGCCACATCCGAAATAACTGCTCGGGTCCGACGGTGAAGTAGTCGGCAGGCCCACCGCCACGCAAGACATGGTGGGCGTTGGCGGTGTCGTACACGCCGTCTTTGAGCAAGTGTTCGGCAATGTGGATGCCCACCACTTCGCCCAGCACCAACCACGTTTCTACTTTTTGCTTGTCGATGCCTTCGAGTTGCACGATCTGCGTACAACGGCACTCGAAGGACACAGGGCTCTCGGCAACACGCGGTACATCGACCACGCGTGAGGGGGCTGGCGTGAGGCCAGCCAATTCAAATTCGTTCACCTCGGGTCCGACGGGCGCGCAGGTTTGGTTCATGGCGTCGGCCAAAGGACGCGTGACCAAGTTCCACACAAAGCTGCCTGTTTCTTGCACGTTGCGCAGAGAGTCTTTGGCGCCAATGCTTGAAAAACCGACGATGGGTGGGATGTAGTTGAACGCTGTGAAGAAGCTGTAGGGCGCCAAATTCAACACGCCTTGAGCGCTGCGGGTGGACACCCAACCAATGGGGCGTGGGCCAACGATGGCGTTGAAGGGGTCGTGGGGTAGGCCGTGGCCGAGGCGGGGTTCGTAGAAATGCGTCATGCACTGACGATAAACCGATTTCGTCTTTTTGACTGTCACACAAAAATACGGAAGGTTTAAATTATTAAGAGCTACAAAGTATTAAAATAAGGGATAAATTGATTCTTAATGATGGTTTATGACAGTCCGATTTTTATCTTTGTATATGGTTTGTCTCACCGTGGCGTTGTTGGGTACGCCGTTGCAGGCGCACGCCAGTTCATCGTTGAATCCCGCATCGCAAACCTGTTTAGATGCAGGCGGCTCGCTGCGCATGGGCGGCAGCAGCCATTCCAACCGTTTGCTTTGCAAACTGCCTTCCGGCTTGGTGTGTGAGCGCTGGGCGCTGCGCCGTGGCGAATGCGGCAGCAAGATGGCGCAGGCGACATCGGCCATCGATGCCACTTTCAAGCCTGCGTCCTTGCGGACGCAGTGAGCTGATCGTCCTTCCTCGATTTACGAAAGCATGCCTTTTTTCTCAATAAAGGCAATGACTGCATTCAACCCGTCTAGCGTTCTCAAGTTGGTCATCACAAACGGCTTCAGCCCTTGCGCGTTGGTGCGCATGCGGATGGTGTCGGCTTCCATCACGGACAGGTCAGCGCCCACATAAGGGGCGAGGTCAGTTTTGTTGATCACAAACAGATCGCTTTTTGTGATGCCTGGGCCACCTTTGCGCGGGATCTTTTCGCCTGCGGCGACGTCGATCACATAGATGGTGAGGTCACTCAGCTCTGGGCTGAAAGTGGCGGCCAAGTTGTCGCCGCCGCTTTCAATGAACACCACGTCCGCATTGGGGAAGTCGACCAACATGCGGTCAATTGCTTCGAGGTTGATGGATGCATCTTCACGAATGGCGGTGTGTGGACAGCCACCCGTTTCCACACCCATGATGCGCTCAGCGGGCAACGCGCCACTCACGGTCAGCAAGCGTTGGTCTTCTTTGGTGTAAATGTCGTTGGTGATGGCGACGAGGTCGTATTTGTCGCGCATGGCTTTGCATAGCATCTCGAGCAAGGTGGTTTTGCCAGACCCGACAGGGCCGCCGATGCCCACACGCAGAGGGGGAAGCTTCTTGGTGCGGTGTGCGATGTTGTGCAAGTTTTTCATGATCTAAACAGTCTTGAGTATTGGGTTTCGTGCTGTGCCGAGAGGATGGACAGCATGGGGGAAAAGGCTTGACGTGTGTCGTCAGTGGTTTGCATCGCGTGCTGCACCGCACTGGCAATTTCTTGGGCAAGCTGCGTCAAGATGCGCTGGCCCGAGTTTTGACCGAGTGGCACCGATTTGAGAGCTGCTTGCACCATGTTTTCTGCCCATCCAAACGCATAGGCTTGCAAACATTGGTCTAATGGCGCGCCAGTGCGTGACAGAGCCAAGGCGAACATCAGCGGGTACGTGGGCACCCAGCCGTTGCACAGGGCGATGGTGTCAGCATCGATGGCATTCAGGTTGCGCAGCCATTCCAGCATCGAGCGTCCCATCTGCTCCGATTGCAAGCGCAGTTCAGCGGTTTCGCGGGTGGCGTGCACCCATTGGCTCAAGGTAGCAAGGCGTGAGATGTCTTTGGCTTGCCAAGCCACCACCATTTGCGCCAACACAGCCATGTCGCCACGCGACTGGGTGAGGTGCAACTGGTCAACCAGCCATTGTCCGGCACTGTGCTCGTCGTGCACAAAGCCTTTGTCAATCGCAGCTTCTAAACCCTCAGAGTATGAAAAACCGCCAATTGGCAACGCAGGCGATGCAAGCCAAATGAGTTGCAGCAGCGATGGCGTTGCGTGTGGCGTGTCGGACGTTGCGATGCGTTCAGTGGTCATGTGAACAACCGGGGCCATGCACATGGCCATGGTCATGCGATCCGTGTGCATGGCCATGGCTGCTGTAGGCACCGCCTTCTGGCTCAAAGGCTTCATGCACGGTGACCACGGTCATGTGCATGGCGCGCAACATATCAGCCAGCACATGGTCCGGCTCGATCTTCAAATGATCGGGTTTGAGTTCAATGGGCACATGGCGGTTGCCAAGGTGGTAGGCCGCACGCGTCAAATCAAAGGGCGAACCATGGTCTGTGCATGCGGTGATGCGTAGCACCTCTTGCGGTGCAGCCAGTACGCGCACGAGCGAGCCGTCTTCCACCACCAACACATCGCCGCCACGCACCAAGGTGCCGCGGGGCAAAAAGACACCTAAGGCTCGGCTGGTGGAGTCGGTGGCATTGAAGCGGCTTTTTTGGCGCACGTCCCAATCGAGTTCCACCGTGGCGGCGCGTTTGAGCAACGCAGCGGCCAAACCTTGGCCGCCAGCAATTAATTTAGAACAGGTGAGCATCAAAATAAGAAGTAGCGTTGAGTCATGGGCAAGCTCACCGCCGGTTCGCAGGTGAGCAAATGACCGTCAGCGCGCACAGCGTAGGTTTGGGCATCCACTTCCATGCGCGGCGCGTAGTCGTTGTGAATCATGTCACGCTTGCCCACGCTGCGAATGTTTTTCACGGCGCTGAGGGTTTTGTGTAACCCAAACTTCTGCCCAATGCCCGCCGCCAAGCCCGCTTGCGAGACAAAGGTGAGCGAGCCACGGTGCAGCGCGCCGCCATACGCGCCAAACATGGGGCGGTAGTGCACGGGTTGCGGGGTGGGGATAGACGCATTGGGGTCGCCCATCGCGGCCATGGCGATGAAGCCGCCTTTCAAAATGATGCTGGGCTTGATGCCAAAGAACGCAGGCTTCCACACCACCAAGTCGGCCCACTTGCCCACTTCCACACTGCCCACTTCGTGGCTGATGCCGTGTGCGATGGCGGGGTTGATGGTGTACTTGGCGATGTAGCGCTTGACGCGAAAGTTGTCGTGGCGGTCGGTATCGCCGGGCAACTGGCCGCGCTGGGCTTTCATCTTGTGCGCGGTTTGCCAAGTGCGGATGATCACTTCGCCGACACGGCCCATGGCTTGGCTGTCACTGCTCATCATGCTGATGGCGCCGAGGTCGTGCAAGATGTCTTCGGCTGCAATGGTTTCGCGGCGAATGCGGCTCTCGGCAAAGGCCAAGTCTTCGGCAATTGCAGGGTCGAGGTGGTGGCACACCATGAGCATGTCCACATGCTCGTCGAGTGTGTTCACCGTGTAGGGGCGCGTGGGGTTGGTCGAGCTGGGCAACACATTGGCCTCGCCCACCACTTTCAAAATATCGGGTGCGTGACCACCGCCCGCACCTTCGGTGTGGAAGGTGTGGATGGTGCGGCCTTTGAAGGCGGCCACGGTGTCTTCCACAAAGCCACTCTCATTGAGCGTGTCGGTGTGGATGGCCACTTGCGTGTCGGTGGCTTCGGCCACGTTCAAACAGTTGTCAATCGCGGCGGGCGTGGTGCCCCAGTCTTCGTGCAGCTTCAGGCCAATGGCACCTGCGTTGATTTGTTCGTGTAAGGAGTCGGGCAATGCGGCATTGCCTTTGCCCAAGAAGCCGAGGTTCATCGGAAACGCATCCGCCGCTTGCAACATGCGTTCAATGTTCCATGCGCCGGGTGTGCAAGTGGTCGCAAAGGTGCCCGTGGCAGGGCCTGTGCCGCCGCCGAGCATGGTGGTCACACCACTCGTCAAGGCTTCTTCAATCTGCTGTGGTGCGATGAAGTGGATGTGTGTGTCCACACCGCCCGCAGTGACGATGTTGCCTTCGCAGCTGATCACCTCAGTGCCTGGGCCAATGACGATGTCTACGCCGGGTTGTGTGTCTGGGTTGCCCGCTTTGCCAATGGCCACGATGCGGCCAGCTTTCAAACCGATGTCGGCTTTGACGATGCCCCAGTGATCGATGATGAGCGCGTTGGTCATCACGGTGTCTACCGCGCCGCCGGCTTGTGGGCCCGCGCCTGTTCCGTCACGTGTGCGCTGCGATTGCGCCATGCCATCGCGGATGGTTTTGCCGCCGCCGAACTTCACTTCTTCCCCGTAGCCGCCTGCTTTGAGCGTGAAGTCTTGTTCAACCTCAACCACCAAGTTGGTGTCGGCCAAGCGAAGGCGATCGCCCACGGTGGGGCCAAACATTTCTGCATAAGCGCGTTTGCCGATGGTTGCCATTACGTGTGTCCTTTATCGACAGCGACTTGATCTACCGCGCCATTCACCAAACCGCGAAAGCCAAAGACGTTGCGCTCACCACTCAGGTCGACGAGCTCAACGGTGCGTTGTTGGCCGGGTTCAAAACGCACGGCGGTGCCCGATGCAATGTTCAAGCGCATGCCGTGTGCGGCCGCGCGGTCAAAGCGCAAGCCCGCATTGGTTTCTGCAAAGTGGTAATGCGAGCCCACTTGAATGGGGCGGTCACTGGCGTTTTGCACCACGAGGGTGTGCGTGCGCCGTCCTGGGTTGAGGGCGTGTTCGCCCTCGTCAATCAAAAGTTCACCGGGTGTCATACGTGCCTCGTGTGGTTATTTGCCGCGACCGGTGAACCACCAGACAAGCGCAGCGGCAACAGCCATAGAAACAAAGCCCCACACATCGGTGGCGTGGTAATGCGAGGCACCTTCGATGCCGTGGCCTTCGTGGGCGACAGCGAGAGAGGGCAATACGGCAAGAAGGCGAATGCAAGAAGCAAGACGTGACATGGTGGGGTTTCCCAAAACGTGGGTCAAAAGAAGGTCAAAAGAATTTCAAAGAATGGGTTGATGGACGGTCACGAGCTTGGTGCCGTCGGGAAAGGTGGCTTCGACTTGGATGTCGGGAATCATCTCGGCCACGCCGTCCATCACATCGGCGCGCGTCAGCACGCTGCGTCCGGCACTCATGAGTTGCGCCACGGTTTGACCGTCGCGTGCACCCTCCATCACCGCAGCGCTGATCAGGGCCACGGCCTCGGGGTAGTTGAGTTTCAAGCCTCGGGCTTGTCGGCGTTCGGCCAACAAGGCGGCCGTGAAGATCAAGAGTTTGTCTTTTTCGCGAGGGGTGAGTTCCATAGTGCCTCAGAGTATGCAACTTGTGTGCCTTCTTATCGGGCCCAGATGCTGCCATGTTGTGACAACTTTGGTGCGTATCTGCCTTCTTGGTGCGTGCACCAAGGTGCGCTGAGGCCGTCCATTGTGGTGCGCACTTGTCTTCATGATCAAAGTTGGTGCGCAGCTTGGTCTGTGGTTTCGTGATGGGCGTGCTCCTTATAGATCCCCGTTTTAGCATCTAGGCAAACCACAAGTTGGCACAAGCTTTGCAATAGGTCTTACAAGCGAGTGAATGAGATGCCCGCTGAACACCGCAACCTAATTTTTTTGGAGTGAACCCCATGATGAATCGTCGAGGAAACCTCAAGGCCCTGGCTGCCGCCGCAGCGCTGTCGGTCGGATCGTTTGTGATTGCGCCGCAGGCTTTTGCAGCAGACACCATCAAAGTTGGCGTGCTGCACAGCTTGTCGGGCACCATGGCTATTTCTGAGACCGTGTTGAAAGACACCGTATTGATGGCCATTGACGAAATCAACGCCAAGGGTGGCGTATTGGGCAAGAAGCTCGAGCCCGTGGTGGTCGACCCCGCATCCAACTGGCCTTTGTTTGCTGAGAAAACCAAGCAGTTGCTGACGCAAGACAAAGTTTCGGTGATCTTTGGTTGCTGGACCTCTGTGTCTCGCAAGTCCGTGTTGCCTGTGGCTGAAGAGCTCAACGGCTTGTTGTTCTACCCCGTGCAATACGAAGGTGAAGAACTCAGCAAAAACGTGTTCTACACCGGTGCTGCCCCTAACCAACAAGCCATCCCTGCTGTGGATTACTTGATGAGCAAAGACGGCGGCGCTGCCAAGCGTTGGGTCTTGTTGGGCACCGACTATGTGTACCCACGTACCACCAACAAAATCTTGCGCGCTTACCTGAAAAGCAAAGGCGTGAAAGACAGCGACATCGATGAGAAGTACACCCCATTTGGTCACTCCGATTACCAAACCATCGTGGCTGACATCAAGAAGTTCTCGGCCGGTGGCAAGACCGCTGTGGTGTCCACCATCAACGGTGACTCCAACGTGCCCTTCTACAAAGAACTCGGCAACGCTGGCTTGAAAGCCAAAGACGTGCCCGTGGTGGCTTTCTCTGTCGGTGAAGAAGAGTTGCGCGGTGTGGACACCAAGCCTTTGGTCGGTCACTTGGCCGCATGGAACTACTTCATGTCCATCAAGAACCCCACCAACGATGAGTTCATCAAGAAGTGGTCTGCTTACGCCAAGGCACACAACATCGCTGGCCACAAAGACAAGCCTTTGACCAACGACCCCATGGAAGCGACGTACATCGGCGTGAACATGTGGAAACAAGCGGTGGAGAAAGCCAAGTCCACCGACGTCGACAAAGTGATCGCTGCCATGGCTGGCCAAACCTTCAAGGCGCCAAGCGGCATCACCTCGAAGATGGACGAGAAAAACCACCACTTGCACAAGTCGGTGTTCATTGGCGAGATCAAGGCTGACGGCCAGTTCAACGTGGTCTGGAAGACACCCGGCCCTGTGAAAGCCAAGCCATGGAGCCCATTCATCGAAGGCAACGACAAGAAGTCTGATGAGCCTGTGAAGAAGTAAACCCTCTCCAAGGGATGAACTTGGGGGAGGGCTGATGCCCTCCCTCTTTCTTTTTGGAACACTGATGACTCGAATTTCTTCTTTCTCTTTGGCTGCCGTCACCTTGAGCTGTGCCGCGTTGTTTGCTTCCTCAGCGATGGCGCTGACGTCTGAGCAAACCCGTGCCTTGACGCTCGGTGAGACAGACGCCCGCATCACAGCGCTGCAACAAGCGCTCGCATCGCCTGACGAAAAGACTGCAGCCTTCATGCAAGCCATGGCGGACGATGCTGTCAAAGTCAGCGGCACACACGTGTTGATCGTGCGCGATGGCAAAGCGTCAGACCCCGTGACAGGTGACGCGCAATCCCTGCCCGAGGGTGCAGAAGACGTGATCAACAACAACCGCATGCGCGGCGAGATTGACGCCGCTTTGGCCGCGTTGCAACTGCTCAGCCCCGATGCCGCGCTGCGACTGGCCGCGACCAAAGCCATGCTGAAAGAGCCCGATCCGACCAAGCTGGCCATGCTGGAAAAAGCACTCGCCGTTGAACAGAATTCGGGTGTCAAAACCCACATGTTGCTGGCCCGAGCCGCCGTGATGCTCAACAGCACGGACGCCCAAGCGCGTTTAGCCGCTGCCAAAGCTTTGGCCGACAGCCAAACCCCCGACACCCAACTCTTGCTGAACCAACGTTTGAGCGAAGAGCAAGACAAACAAGTGCGTAGCCAATTAGAGGCTTCGCTCAGCACCATTCAGGCGGCGCTCAACTGGGGCGAAAAGCTGGGGGCTTTGTTCACCGGTATCAGCTTGGGCTCTATTCTTCTGCTGGTCGCCTTGGGCCTCGCCATCACCTACGGCTTGATGGGCGTGATCAACATGGCGCACGGCGAGTTGATGATGATTGGCGCTTACGCCACTTACGTGGTGCAAGGCTTGTTCCGCCAGTACTTGCCGGGCATGTTTGACGCGTATTTGTTGGTGGCCGTGCCTGCTTCCTTCTTGGCCGCCGCCTTGGTGGGCGCGGTGCTGGAACGTTTGGTGCTGCGTCACTTGTATGGCCGACCCCTTGAAACCCTGTTGGCCACTTGGGGCATCAGCTTGGGTTTGATGCAAGGTGTGCGCAGCTTGTTTGGCGCGCAAAACGTGGGGGTTGAAAACCCTTCATGGATGAGCGGTGGCGTGCAACTGCTGGCCAATTTGTCCTTGCCCTACAACCGCTTGGTCATCATCGGTTTTGCCTTGTTCGTGTTGGTCGGCATGACCCTGTTGATCAGCAAAACACGTCTGGGCCTGTTTGTGCGCGGCGTGACCCAAAACCGCCCCATGGCCTCCGCCTTGGGGGTGAACACAGCCCGCATTGACACCTATGCGTTTTCACTCGGTTGTGGCATTGCGGGCTTGGCCGGTTGTGCGTTGAGCCAGATTGGCAACGTGGGTCCTGACTTGGGGCAAAACTACATCGTCGACGCCTTCATGGTGGTGGTGTTGGGTGGCGTAGGCCAACTCGCAGGCACGGTGTACGCCGCCATGGGCTTGGGGTTGATGAACAAATTGCTTGAAGGCGTGGCGGGTGCCGTGTTGGCCAAGATTGCCGTGTTGATTTTCATCATTGTGTTCATCCAAAAACGCCCACAAGGTTTGTTTGCGATGAAGGGCCGAAGTGCCGAGGCTTGATATGCACACAACAACAACGACTATGACTTCTGCGATGCAACTCCCTCAACCCGCCCCTCTGATGAGTCGCCGTGCGTGGGTGGCTTTCTTGGCGGCCCTCGTCACGCTGTGCGCGGTGGTGCCGGTGCTCAATCTGTGGGTACCCGAGAGCAGCCTGTTTCACATGAGTGACTACGCGGTAGGCTTGGTTGGCAAGATCATGTGCTACGCCATCTGTGCCTTGGCCATGGACTTGATTTGGGGCTACACCGGCATCTTGTCGCTCGGCCACGGTTTGTTTTTTGCCTTGGGCGGTTATGTGATGGGCATGTACCTCATGCGCCAGATCGGCACCGACGGCAATTACAAAAGTAACTTGCCCGACTTCATGGTGTTCCTCGATTGGAAAACCTTGCCATGGCACTGGACCTTCAGTGACAGCTTCATCGCCACTTTGATTTTGGTTGTCGCTGTGCCTGGCGTGCTGGCTTGGGTGTTTGGCTACTTTGCGTTTCGCTCACGCATCAAAGGGGTGTACTTCTCCATCATCACGCAGGCGTTGACGTTTGCTGCGATGTTGCTGTTCTTTCGCAACGAAACGGGTTTTGGTGGCAACAACGGCTTCACCGACTTCAAGCGCATCTTGGACTTGCCCATTGCCACGCCGGCCATGCGCATGACGTTGTTTGTCATGACCAGCGCTTGCCTCTTGGGCTGCTACGTGTTCGCCCGCTGGTTGGTGCAAAGCAAGTTTGGCCGTGTGTTGCAAGCCATTCGTGATGCAGAGAGCCGCGTGATGTTTTCGGGCTACTCACCGCTGCCGTACAAATTGACCATCTGGGTGATCTCGGCTGTGATGTGCGGCATTGCAGGCGCGCTGTATGTGCCGCAAGTGGGCATCATCAACCCCAGCGAAATGAGCACAGCCAACTCGATTGAGATCGCCGTGTGGGCGGCAGTGGGCGGTCGTGCCTCCCTGATTGGCCCCATCGTGGGGGCTTTCTTGGTCAACGGCATGAAGAGTTGGTTGACCGTGACGGCCCCTGAATTTTGGTTGTATTTCTTGGGTGCACTGTTCATTGGCGTGACGCTTTACATGCCGCACGGTGTGGTGGGCTTGGTCCAAAAACTGAGCGCCAAGAAACAGGCAGGAGAGAAAGCATGACCCCCGATCTGTTTGAACAAGGCGCAGAACGCTTGGCCACGCACCAAGCCCGTGTGGTGGCCGAGGTGACCTCGGGTGACCGCAGTGCAAGCTTTGGCCGCATTCACGAGCCCGGCTCGTTGGACTTGACCCACGGTCGCATCTTGTATTTGGAAGATGTGCATGTGAGCTTCGATGGTTTCAAGGCCATCAACGGTTTGTCGCTCGACATCGCGCCTGGCGAGTTGCGTTGCATCATTGGTCCGAACGGCGCCGGCAAGACCACGATGATGGACATCATCACCGGCAAAACCAAGCCCGATTCAGGTCAAGTATTTTTTGGCAGCACCATTGATTTGCTGCGTCACAACGAACCTGAAATCGCGCAGTTGGGCATTGGTCGTAAGTTTCAAAAGCCCACGGTGTTTGAACAGCTGACCGTCTTTGAAAACTTAGAGCTGGCTTTGAAAACCCACAAAGGGGTTGCCGCTTCGATGTTTTTCAAGCTCAACGGCACGCAACGTGATCGATTGGGCGAGGTGCTGAAAACCATTCATTTGGAAGACAGCGTGAGCCGTCAAGCTGGTAATTTGAGCCATGGCCAAAAGCAATGGTTAGAGATCGGCATGTTGCTCATGCAAGACCCCAAGTTGTTGCTGCTCGACGAGCCCGTGGCCGGCATGACCGACTATGAAACAGAGCGCACAGCCGAGTTGTTTTTGACGCTGAAAGGCAAGCACTCGCTGATGGTGGTGGAGCATGACATGAGCTTCATCAACACCATCTCAGACATTGTCACCGTCTTGTGCGACGGCTCTGTGCTGGCGCAAGGTACGCTGGCACAGGTGCAAGCCGACGAGCGCGTGATCGAGGTGTATTTGGGCCGTTGAGGCTCAAACTAAAAAACGAGACACACACCATGCCCCTCTTAGAAGTCAACAACATCAACCAGTACTACGGCGGCTCGCACATCTTGCGTGACGTCAGTTTCACCGCCGAACTCGGCAAGATCACCGTGCTTTTGGGGCGCAACGGCGTGGGTAAAACCTCGTTGCTGAAGTCACTCATGGGGGCGGTGCCCATTCGCAGCGGCAGCATCACATTTGGCGGATTCAAGGACGAAGTGCAACAAAGATGAACTGGTTATAGGTGGCTGAGGATGCGAGAGCATCATGGCCGCTTTAACCGCCAAATCGAAATTGCCCAATGTACAAGCACCTCAGCCGAGAAGAACGATACCAA